>CAYMFM010000011.1:0-78326 GCA_964389685.1 uncultured Rikenellaceae bacterium | reverse complement strand
AAGTGGTACACTTTTGAATATCCTTCCTGGTACACTTTTAGATATCATTAACATTCAATGTAATCAAGACTAATTTTTCTTTTGTGGTCTTTGCACTCAATAATTACTTTTAGGTCGAACCTGGGCTCAATATTGTATTTTATCAAGACATCTACTTGCCTTAATATTCCAGAGTTGTCTTTTATTCTGATATCATGTTTAACTTCAACATTGTGATGTGGAGCAAGTGATTTCTCAATAAGTGCAACAAGTCTCTCAAATGTTTTCCATTTCCCTGATTTCATAGCCAATCTCCTCAAATAAGGTTAGCCTCTTAACTGCAAAAATCGGTTATATTGAGCACTCCATATCGGTTTAATGTGAGCAGTCTGTTTGTAATTAAATTTTATAATCGTTTTGCATTGATATTGTGATGTTTACCTTCCGGTTTCAGGTGCTCACTTGATTCCGATATTAGGTGTTCACTTTATTCCGATAATAGGTGCTAAGTTACTCCGGTATTTCCAATCCATATATTATATTCCAGTTTTATAAGAAAGGACATTTTCTCTGGAATGTATATTATACTTTCAGACCAAATTTCTTCATTTTATCAAGGGCATTACTGGAAAAGCCAGTGGCCTTGACCATAGTTAGCCGGATCATATTGACCACCATAAGCTGGAGTTAAATGCTTGTTGTTCTGTTATTTATGATAATTGTAATCTGACCGGCGAAATGTGGTCAGGTCTTCCGGCTTTTGCACAAGGGGGTATGAATGAACAAATCAAGATGATAGGATCAAATAATTATTTGGAGGAGGATTTTTCCGAAATCAATAAAAAAAACTTAAGCCAAAATCTTTTTATCATAGTAAATCTATAATTCAGGAATTTTATTTATTGCCTTATTAATTCCCAAGCCAAGTGATTTCAAATAGATATCAGTCTGCTCCAGACTTTGATGCCTACACTGGCTTTGAATGGTTTTGATATCCACACCGGCATTATAAGCTGCCACTACTCCAGAATGTTTCCAGGAATAAAGCGTGTAATCGCTTCCCAAATTAAGATCTTCAATTAAAAGCTTAAATCTCCTCCCCATAACATTTTTTGAAACAGGTCTTTTACCATCTCTACCTTGAAACAAATACTCTCCAGGATGATTGTATACAGTTGATGATTTCATCTGGTCATAAAGATTTTCAGGAATAGTAACGTATCCATCGAGTCCGTTTTTACTGATGTGACGGGGAATGAATATCTGTTTCTCTTCCAGGTGGATGTTGCTGAATTTCATTTGGCGGATCTCATTTGGCCTCATAAAACAATAATAGATGAACTGAATGAACAACCAGAGTTGCGGATCTTTAGATTCAACGATTTTTTTAATTTCTGCAATTTGTGTAGGACTGAATGCAAGATTCTTTCGGGAAGCGGCTTCCTTATGTTTCCGGATCCTGGCAAATGGATTATCCTTTATGATCTCTCTTTCAACCAATACCATGAAGGTTGATTTCAGATAGGATATATTCCCATTTATCGTTTTGGCAGAATACCCTCGGTCGATTACCATATAATCATCGAAGTAGATGGCTCTGAGTTTATCGAAATTGCCTATATCCATTTTGCCAATCTTGTTCTCATCGGCCCACTCCTTAAATACCTTTACAGCGCTTTTATAGGAAGGATAGGAGGTACCTCTGATGGTTGCTTTCTTGATTTCAAGAGCATAATCGATGGCTTCTTTTAAAGTAAATCTTTCCTTCTTCTCGGGTTCGGTTTCGACAGCCCGGTTTACATCAATGTAGTACCCTTCCTCCAGGAGATCATCGATCTCACGGATCATCCTTCGGGCGTAGTTTCTTCGGAGGTTGGTTGTGGCGAATTTGTTGACTTCATATAAGCGTTTGCGGACCATTTTCCCCTGCTGAACATCCCAGACATAAAATTTGATATACCATCGTTTTGAGAGGTCCCCATTGCAGTCAACCAGGATCGCTTTTTTGAACGGATATTTTTCTTCGGAGGGAGCCAAGGCTACCAATCTTAAACTGACGCAAAGCTTGTAAAAATAGGGTGTTTTGCGCCACTTTTCAAAATTACCTATCTGATTATCAGATAGATAAGGTCGATTTGGGTGGAAGATGGGATTATTCATCCGCCAACTGGTGGATTCATGATCCCTGAAGGGGGAATCACCACTGTTTAAAACCGGTTGATGACCTCGTCATCAAGCCTCTTTTCTTTTATAGCCTTATGTCTGCAAGCAGCCAATGGCTGCAAAAAGAAAACCGGCTTCCTTTCAGAACCCGGTATTAAACAGTGGGTGGAAGATGGGATTGCTCGTCCGCCAGCTGGCGGACTCGCGGACCCTTTTAGGAGATACTCAAACTTAAAAGGCTGCTGCCTTCGGCAGCCTGGCCTTTATTTATAATGACCTTACAAAAGCAAGCTTTTGACGGCCCTTACAAAAATAAAGGCCACCACAAATGTGGCAGCCTTTTAAGTTTGGGTGGAAGATGGGATTGGAATTTTTCATATTATGTTAAATATGTAATGCATTGATAAGTAGTATTATATGCAATATATTATGTTAAATAACTGACGCAAAATCGCCAAAACTGACGCAAACTTCATTTTTATTTATATAAAAATAAGAAAATTTTATTTAACATTTTCGATAATGAGTTGAAAAATTGTTTTAGTTTCTAAAGATATTTATTCTCTTAACTGGATTTATTTTTTTGATCCTACCTGCATACTAATTCTCGCTTTACGATTAGGTAAGAAAGAGTGAGACGGATGTTCAATTGCGGTTGCGAACGGACCGCATAAAAAAAGCTCCTGTAAACCTGACATGGATAACTTTGTTTAACTAACTTTTTCCAGGAGCTTTAGAGAAAGAAACAATTCTTTTTAACGGTTCAGTATAAGCGTAGTGCGGGTTTTAAAACAAATCACTTTTAGTTTACACCTATGTTTGATAAAAAGTAATTCTTTCATTTTTAGCATTTCACCCCGCATTACGTTTATACATTGTTAGGGCGTCGTGCATTTTATTCTTTTTATTTTTCTGTCCACAGCATCAACCGGTTAAGAAGTCTATATTTGTCTGTTCGTGCTATTTGTCTTTGTCCTTCTTTTCAGTCGTGCGTGGGGTATTTTTGAAAATTTCTTCTTCCGGGCTGGGCAGGCGCATTCTTTGGCTGGCTTTGGCTTGTGGGTGGCTTTGACCGGCCAGCCAATGTGTGTGCCAGCAATGTTTGGCATGATAGGTAAACCAAGCCTAAGATATATCCTGCTCTGTAACATCACCGCTCCTCAAGATTCTATTAATAAAATTCTCTACTTCCTCTATTTCCATTTCTGAATTGGAAATGAAGGCATGCAGATTTATAATTATTTCATCTGTTTCCAAAGCCTCTTGATCATAAATGTATCCTTCTGTCATTAAATACTGCTCAAGTAGATCAGCATTGTCCGTTCTAAACCGGGGTATATCGCCATCCCTCAATGCTTGAAGAAGTTGTTTCGGCTCACCATTTAATTCATTCAATTTCTCCACAATTTTATCAATAAAAGCACCAGTAATAGCACCTGAATTTTCTAAAACATCTCTATCTATTGGACGAGATCGTCCCTTTCGATATAATTCTTGAAATCTTTTTAAAAGCTCAACCTTATTATTTATCTGATCAAAAATTTCTTCATCAAAATTTTGAATCTGGCCATTAATCCTGTTATAACTTTCTAATTGCCCCCAATTTTTTATTCCTCTTTTAAGGCAGGCATACAATAAATCAAGATCTTCAATTAAGTACCAAAGTGAAAGTTCACTGCAATTTTGTGTCAATACGTTAAATGGCTGTCTGCGGATTATCTCTCCATATTCCTTATGATCTTTTCCATTTGGCGGAGGGATTTGTTGAGTTAAGGTAAAGCTACTCAGGTCAGGTTTAAACTCCCTGTAATTGTAGGATTCATTTGAGCCGCCACATAGTTCGACTATTTTATGTTCAAGGTCTTTTTGTTCCTTCAAATAAGCCAGCCACTTGCTAACCTCATCAGCCTGAGCAGTAAAATAAAATATTTGTCGCCCTTCCCGACTAATTTCGATTAATGATTCAATAATAGCCTTCGCCCGTTCGTCATCGCTATTGGCCAATAGCTCATCTGCCAATAACGGCAATTTAATTGACGATTCTACAGTTTCTACGTATGCCAATCGAACTGAAAGCAACAATTGAACACGCGTTCCGGTAGACAATTCAGATAAGTTTTGACCAAGTTTTAGAACTGTGTCATAAGCCTTGAAATTCGGCTCTACTTTTTCACCCAACAAGAGTTCGTATCGGCCATTTGTTATATTATTAAGAATTTCATTTGCCCGCTTAAAAACTTTGGGCCGGTTTTGATTTTGCGTTTCTTTTTTAAATTGATTGAGTATGAGGTCTCCGGTAGCTGAGGACAAATTGTTTTCATATAACTGTTCAAGACGGTCCAACGCTTCTTCTTTCTCAGATAGAACATCTTCTAATTCGTGTCCCTTCTTTTTATCTCGAATCCGAGTTTCAATTGTTGTAATTTTTTCCTGAATTGTTTCTAATTCCTCAGCCATTTGCTTTTTTTTACTTGCCAATTCTTGCGCCTGATCGACACTCAGATCTTTGATTTCTCCTTCATATTCATTGTAAAGTGAATGTTCTTTTAAAAGACTTTCCTTCTTTGAAAAAGCCTGTTCAGCAGCATAATGATCTTTAGATTTTTGCTGGTAATCATCTAATTGCTTTACCAAATCCCGTACACTTTCTTTGTCGTTCTCCTCTATACCTAATGACTGATAAATTTTTGAAAGTTTTTCGGTAGCTCTATGCTTCAACTTTTTTTGTTCTTTGATTTGCTCTTTTTTTTGCTCAATTAAACGAGTTTGATCCTTACGTTTGGTTTCCTGCTCTTTCAGTTCATTGAAAGTTGCTTTTCCCTCAGCTACATCATTAACCACATCAAAATTTGATTTTTCAAACAAGGCATTGACTTTGTTCATTTCATTTTTATATACTTCTTCCATCTCTCTCTTTTGAGCTTCCAATGATTCTTTTTGGATGTGAGCATCTTGCCATTTATTGACTTGTATTAAAAACCAGTACAAACTACTGAAGTCATTAGAGTTGGTTTCAGGAAAACCGGGTGCAGTTTGAATCTTTTCTACCCATTCTTCACGTTTTTCATTTATCTTATCAAGACGTTTCTGCAGTTTCTCCAGGTTATCTTTGCAATTTTTTAGCCTATGACGGATTCCTTCAGCTTCTTTAATGTCTCTCAAATTTTTAATCAATTCCTCAATTCGCTCAGCTACATTTTCCGTATTCCATTGAGAAGGCGGTGTAAGACCGGATTTGAGGAAATCATTTTTTCTTAAATTGAGTGTATTTGAATTCTTGTTGTTTGTGAAATAGGTATATAGAAAAAGTGCAGCAATCAAAGCAAGTCCTAAAAGACCAGGCCATCCGACAAAAAAGGTAACAATTGAGGTTGCAACACCCAGCAATGAAATTGAAATCACTAACCAGAGAGGTATCCCCTTTGCACCTGTTGGCTCTTTCAACCATTCCCCCAGCGCATTTATTGCATGAACGATTGTCTCCGAATTCTGATCTTCATTTGTATAATATTGCGCTTCTTCTTCCATGAATTTGATTTCTGAATCCAGAACTTCCTTCTCTCCTAAAACCTGGTTCGCATCCTTCAGCATCTTGTCAAGACCGCTTACATCATTAATGTTTAAGTCCTTCCATTCTGTCGGATCAATTGAATCGTCAAGACCTTTTAATACCTCTGATTCTATGGATTTGAGCTTAGCAATTTGCTTATCTGAGTCACCAATATCGCGTTCAAGATCACTCAGTCGCTCAAGTCTTTTCTCTATTTCAGATATTGTCTTATCGCTAATTCCCTCTTCTGGAATGGTGAACTTTTCAAGTTTCTTTTGGTTTTTTTCTATTTCATCCTGGAATTGCTCAATGGCTTGGTGGCATTCTTCAATCTGACTTTCAAAATCCTGAACGCGTTCAAATTCTTCACCAGATAGTTTTTCCATCGAATCTGGAAACTCCTTCATTTGATAAGAAAGTCGGGTGTATTCCAACTTTGCCTCCAGGAAATCAGCAACTTTATCATAGAACTCACTTAACTTGGCTGCATATTGAGCCTTTTCCTTTTCTTCCTTCAGGTTTGAGAGGTTGCCCTCTTCTTTTTTTAGCTCTTTTTGCTGATCCCGAACCTCCTTGTACTTTTTTTCTGCTTCCTTAACTGTTTTATATTCTGAGACGCCCTTGTTATAGGGTCTCGAAAAATAGCCCAGAAGTTTTTGAGCAGCATCTAAATCATATCCTCCAATAGATTGTTTAGCAATTTCTTTAGCTAAGTCATTTTCTTCGTCTTCTACCAATTTATGTAAGGCCAATAGATAGCGGTGCCGTCCTTCTACTGTGGGGAGGCCGCTAATTTCATCTTCATTTCCGTTTTTCTGAACAAGTGTTTTTTCAGAATCAATCTTTATCTCCCATATTTCTTTGTCAAGAACAACAGAACCTTCAACTTCTAATCCTTTAGTGTTATCGTGCCATATAAGCTGCTGAATAACACTGGCAGTTGAACTTTTACCGGAAGCGTTTGCACCTGCAATAATATTAATGTTAGCTGCTAAATCATTCAAAGATTCCAAGCCTCTGGGGAATCCTGGCATTTTGTATATGGAAAGATCTTTTAATATGTAAGGAATTTTTTTCATTGCTTTTGTTGCCCAATTAGTTCTGTGAGAATACGATTACATTCGTTTAAGATATATTGTTTTGCTTCCGGGTTTCGTTCAAGCTGAAACCTTTCTGTAGTACGCAAGGGTTGATATGTTCCCGTCTGTCTGATGGAATTATGAACCAACTTCCATTCCTCAAGCAACTTATCCACAAAGTCGGTAGTCTCTCCTTTTATTAAGTGCAATGATCGTTCTGGCTAAAATACCTACTGGTGATGATTCCTGAGCCAGTTCTTCCATATTTTCCACTTTCGGCTGGACATCAATCAGTATCTTTCGAACTAAAAGCCGGGTTTCTGTTTTGTCTATTTCCTGATCATAATCATCAACAATTGGACTTACCCATATTTCCAAATCAACAATCTTGCTATGATGACCTTTAAGTATTACGTCATATATTAAAAAGGAAACAGTTTCTAATTCCATTATTTTTGACTGAGCATCTTCAAACAATTTTGAGGTTACAGTATCTCTGATACTTTCTTCATCAGTTTTATCGGTAATATCAATCGAGAGGCTTTCGTACCTTACTGGTGATAAAGGGATCTGCTCAATCTGTATATCTTCTTGGGACTGTATCGTAAGTAAGATTGGGCCATGTACGCCTTGTTCTTTAGAGCTTAAAGCATGTGGTGATCCGGGGTAGTATACAATCGGTTCAGATTTTTTCAATCTCTGTGGTTTATGAATATGTCCAAGAACCCACACGTGTACAGGAGTGACCAAAAAATTATTGAAATCTATTGGGGCATATTTACTATCAGGAACGTCAACATCTCCATGTACAAGACCTATCGTTGTGATATTTGAATCAATTTCAGACATATTGAATTTCAAAAGAGGATCTTCGCTGATATGTCTATTAGGAAACGACCAACCCACAAACTGTATTTTTTCTCCGTTCTTGGAGAATATCTTCATCCCCCATATCCCGTTAGCTCCTAATAGATGAACATTGTCGTATCTTTCAGAGTCTATTAATTGAGGTAGCACATCAAAATCGTGATTCCCTGCAACCATATAAACTGAAATGTCTGATTGCTTTAACTTCTCAAAGCCTGATTGTAAAGGTCCAATCGCCTCAAAGTAGCGGTTGTCCTGATCCACTATATCTCCTGTGAGAACTAATACATCAACTTTATTATTAATTGCGTAATCGACTATACTATTCCAACTGTACTTCGTAGCGCTTTCTTCCACATCCTGCTTGATACTGGATGATTTCTTCCCTATATGAATATCTCCTGTGGCTAAAATTGTTAGTGCCATAATTTCAGTTTAATGATTCGATTTTGCATACAGGCAAAATTTGGCTCTTTTGTAAAGCTTGGGTTGCAGGTTGGTTTGTGTGGCTTTGCAAATGTACCAAATGTGTGTTGGCAGAAATTTTCAAAAATGCGAAGCGGAGGCTTTTTATTTTTTCTTTTTGGTTATTTGTCCCTGTCTTTGTCCGGTTGCACAGTCGATCAGATCGAGTCAGTCCGGTCTGTAAGTCGGTCTGTGTCACGATATGTTTGTAGTAACTCGTCATTGTCTATGTATCCATTGTCATGTTTTGCATGTGCCCCAACTACTGCATAACTGCCATATGAATTTATTTTTGTAAATATGTACGGTTTTTTATGGCATCTATATAAATAAAATGCCAATGTTGGTTTATTAGATAAAGTTACTTCAATCAAACATCAAATCAAAAAAGATATTGAAATATCAACCTTGGGAAAAAAACGTTGAGTTACACGAGAAATCCCCATTAATCAGAGCGAATATTGAAAAGACTCCATCTGCCTAAAACAAATGTGGGTCGAACCATAAGCCTCCAGATCCCCGCTCAACCCAGCTTTCTTCCACTGTGTTACTACCAAGGATCTTACCGGTTGACACTCCCATAAACCACTGACGCAATTCCTTGTCGATAATTCAAAATGAATAACTCTTTAAGATCTAACATTACGAAGCAGATGAACGAGGTTGTCTGTTCGGTAAAATGATTTTAACACATTTTTAAGATAGGACGACTTTGATTTGCTTCAATTCCAATTTGCCAGTTAGTGGACCCTTCAAAGGATCCAAATTTTCTTGTTCAAGGATCGGATTATGACTAGTACGGGATACGATAGGTATGGAGATAAAGCATGTTCCATAAGAGTTGGTGTCTGACATCCTGTTTTTTGGAACAGATTAAAATTAAACATTGCATTGGTGTCATGATCCTATTTTACAGAGTAGGCATCCTAACTTTATCGTAAGACAAGTTGGATTTGTCTTTGCAGTTAGCTGCTGATGTTTCTTTTTAGATTTTCCCAAGTCGTCTTAATTCCCAAAAACATTTTGCTGTTACAGTTATATCAACTGCTGCATTATGTGCTTCTTCAAAATGTGTCCTGAAGAGTTTATAATGTAGTTCTGAAAGTTTTGGCCATTTATATCCGTAAGGTCCTTCAATTGCACAAAAATTTGTTGTCTGCTCCATTGTACAAATTCTGTTCTTTAACGGAATTGGATTCTGCATTTTATTTCGTAAAAACTCTGCACCCATAATTTTCTCATCATAGGACATATTGTGTGCAATAAGGTAACTTGCTTGTTCTATTAAGGAATTAAAGTGCTGCAAAACCGTAGAAATTGGTTGTCCTTCTCTCAAGGCTCTTTCAGTTGAAATTCCGTGGATTCGAGAAGCATCTAGAGGAATTGTAAAACCTTCCGGTTTAATAATAAAATCTCCACCTGATATCTTTTTACCATTGCTATCATAATACAAATACGCAAGTTGGACGAGTCTTGGCCAATTGTTTAAATCCGTCACAGGTGCTCTCCAATTTCTTGGTAATCCTGTAGTTTCTGTGTCAAAGAATAGATACATTATAATGTTTTTTTGATTTAATGGTTACTCTGCTC
Source organism: uncultured Rikenellaceae bacterium (assembly GCA_964389685.1). Taxonomy (GTDB): domain Bacteria; phylum Bacteroidota; class Bacteroidia; order Bacteroidales; family VadinHA17. The sequence continues at coordinate 68,633 of CAYMFM010000011.1, read as the reverse complement.
GGTGTTCAGATCATCGCGTTTAAATTTAAAAAACACCTCTTCGATTAACCCTTTAGTTCTATTTCGGGGTGATCATTTTGCTCACAGTTTGCTATAAAGTAGCCTTATACTTTTGATCTTCTTAAAGTAAATTGAACTGTTCAATTTTATTAACCCAATCCATTCTAAGGAGAGACCAAAAGTCGAGAGCATATTTATTAAGCACATAGTCATAGGGGAGCCATCCATATCCGTTATCTCCCCAACTTGTTCCCCAAGAATTCCTTATTAATAATGCTCCTTTTGTTGATTTTTCACACTGGAGATTGGTGATTTTTTTATTGTCGTCATAACCGATTGCGACAATAGCATGTCCCCATTGTGCATGTTCCCCGGAACAGGGGAATGGGATTCCACCCGGGATATCAGAATGATTAAAGCTCGAAAAACCAAAAAAACCAAACATGGAGGGGATGCCAATTGCAAGATACCATTTAACCGAATTCAATACAGCTTCGGGAGACCTGTTCATACTTATAGGATCATGACAGAAATATTTTAACGCTTCATAATTATCGGCAACTGAGTAAACAAAAGACGTTGGTTCATTGTCAAAATCTGGTTTCCTATCTGTATACTCCCAGTACTTCTCGGGTGGGGATCCACATAAGGCCAAAGCACCCATTGTAGTTCGCAACCAGGCACCTGTATCTCCCGTAACACCCATTAAATTGCGGGTAGTTTTATATACAAATAAGCGAGAACCATTGATATGTTTACCGAAGGTTCTTCGTTCATAATACTCCACAACTCCCATTGCAGCGTGTGCAGTACATGAGCCGAGTGCACCTTGATTTTCGATTTGGGAACAATACTTTCTATGATCCACTTTATCTGGAAGAGTAGGTATGGCCTTGATATTCGGAGAAATCCCAAGTAATTTAGACATCTTAGTTATTTCTGGTCGTTCGGGAGTATAATCCCGTAAATCAGGGAGAGGAGGCAACCAACCTGTACCAACCACCTCCCCGGATTCATGAATCTCTACATTTTTGTATAATTCATTCATTTTTCATCCTCCTTCTTAAATTTTAAAAAGTTTAGACTGGATAATTTTTTAATATCAATTGAGGGTGCTCTATTACTCTGGAAAAGATAGCTCAGCATAACTGGAAACTTCATTTAAGAAAGGAACCAATAAGTTTAACTATAATCTAACCTGTCCAGTAGGGTAAAGTGATGAAGTTTTCCCTCATTCAATCCCTTTTTACAGAATGGAAATCTGGTTGACCATTTCTTGAGAGATTGTAATTCGCATATGATAAGTTAGCTTTCTTCTTCACCAACAGGCTCAGAGCTTGTTGAAACATTTGTCCATTCAGGATGGTCTGTATTTATATATCCATAAATGGGCTTTTCATTCCGGAGCATGTCAATCCAATTACCCATTAGTTCTTTTGGTAAGAAAACAGGTCCCCATTTCCCACCAATTGTTGTAGTGGGATTTGGTACTGGACTGTTATCAGTTAAAAAATAAGCCACAATACGCTGATTATCAGAACCCATACAGGATATTACTCCTCTGATTTCGATGTTGGTTCCACCAAAAGAGGCCGATAATTTATCGCCAATTTTCATAGAATAACTAGTAATCTTAAATCTTCTTATAGCCATAGTACTAAATTTTTTAATTAATATATTGATAAAAAAGTATCAGTATAATTTCCGTAACTACTAATATTATTATGAACTTCAAAAGTGTTGACCAACCTAGAGATATATCATATTTACATTTGTGTCTTAATATTAATCAACTGATATTTTCCTAATTACATTTCAAACTATATATAATTATATTCCACAAATCTTAAAAAATAGCCCTTATTGAATGTAATTTATCATTATCCTATGAATATTGGAAATTTCGGTAATACTGACCAATCAATTCCGGTTTAAAATGAGCACTATCTTCAAGTCTGTAATAACCTATCCATCACTCTCAAGAAAAATGGATAATCAAATACAAATTGATCTTTTCGTTGATTATTATTGGCCCAATCTTAACCGGAGAACATGGTTTTATTTTTCAGGAATTCGTATTGACGGTAGAGTGGTGAATTTAAGTCCGGTATACAGTGAGTTTTGTGTTTATTAAGACAGTTTTTCCAGACGAAACAACAGTCGTAGTGTCGAATGGAAAACTGTCCTTATATTCGTCATTTTCAGGCGGTTTGTGTTCGAATATATAAGCAGCCTCAACACGTTCTCTATAAGTAGCTTCAACATAACCTGTCGAGAAACATAACTCATTGCCTGAGCGAACGTGTTTTAGCCAATCGTCGAACTTTTCATGCCCATAAATCCTTTCACGAACCTTCCCTGCTTCACCAATGTAAATTATCTTGTGCAAAGTAACAGTATCTTTATTGCTGTCATAACTTGCATCATATACAAAATAGACTCCTGAATGATTTGGTATACCTGACTTATTTTGGTCTCTCCAGTATCCATCAATGTTAATATTGAAAGTTTGTGCTGTCATATTATTGAGTTTTAAGAGTTGTGATTCATATTCGGAATTTTAGTGTTTCCCTTTTTACCGCAAACAACAATTGCTCAACCAACTCAAGAATATCTCTTTTGCTAACTGGCTTTTCGAGGCAAGCCTTAACACCTAATTCATAAGCATTGGGGAAATATGTCTTTCCCAGATCATTACCGGAAATTACAACAACAGGTAAATCCTTATTTGTCGATAGTAATTTCCTGATAAGTTCAATCCCGTCCATTTCAGGCATTGCAATATCTGTAAAAACCAAATCAATTTTTTTAGAATCTGCTATTTGGAATCCTTCATTTCCACAAGTAGCAGTATAAACTATGTGACCTTCTTTCTGCAATATCCACTTAACCAGGGTACATTGCATCTTATCGTCATCAACTACAAGGATTTTTGCCATAACTTGTTTCGTATTAGATTCATAATTAACTTTTTTCGTATTCGAAGTATTATTAATCAATCTTTAATAGTACAACCATGTGGTTCAATGAATAAGCATCTAATAATATATATTCCAAAATGGCAAATAAATAGCCCTTAAAAAATCATGTTTTTGGGGATCCTGAAACCATTTGATATTAGTAATTCAAAACCTTTAAGGTAATATTGAAAATAAATGACCTGGTATATTATATATGGTAGCAGATCCCGAATAACCCAATCTTTCCTATTCATTTATGAATATTTTCTTATTACTCTTATCTTTATAATTGTTGGAAGTACCTGTATCAGCTTTTCATTTTAACATATCTTGATGGATCCTTTGTCCAATACAGAAATTCTAGATGGTTTAAAGAATCAGGATCAGGGAGTAATTAATTATATATATAAGAGGAGTTTCCTTATAATTGAAAGTCACATTCTAAGGAATCACGGTTGCCGGGAGGATGCAAAGGATATTTTCCATGAAGCCCTTATCGTTATATACAGAAAGGTAATAACCGATGGCTTAAAGCTCGAATGCATGTTTACCACCTTTCTTTATGCAGTATGTGAGAAAATGTGGTTGAAGTATCTTAGAGATAACAAAAAAATTATTGTGGACTCAGATTTATTGGATGAATATTTAAAGGATTCTGAAATAAATATGGAATTAGAGCTTAAGAAGCATGATCTATTTGAATATCATTTTAATAAATTGAGTAAGGCCTGTCAAAAAATTCTGAAGCTTCACTTTTCTGGATCCTCCATAGCTGAGATAATGAAAGAAATGGGATATAATAGTAAGCAACACACCATGGATAGAAAATACAGATGCAAAAAAAGCCTGTATAAACGGATTCAAAATGATCCACGATTTAATGAAATAACCGATGAAATATTCTAACAAAATAGACAAATACCTGGATGGTGAATTAGCAGGTAATGAATTATCAGAATTTGAAAATAAGTTATTGACTAATCCGGAACTAGCCAAGAGGGTAAACAAATACCGAAAATTATCGGAGTTTGTTAAGCGGGAATATGAAAAATCTGCTCCCGGAAAAGAAAGAACCGTTGGAGAAAGAGAAAAGCTGGATGAGATTATAAACAATCTCGAAGATTACAATGGGGAAATTGATGAGGAAAAGATAGAATCATTAAGGAATAAACTTGAAATTGCTCATGAACTTTATGAATCCAAATCCCCATATAAGAAGCATCCTCACTTCTGGCTTCTTGCAGCGGCTGTCATAGTTATGTTTATTACCACCACTGTTTTGGTATCTCATTTTAAAGTTTTACATGTTGATAATGAGAAGCTGTTTAACAAATATTATATGCCCTATACGGAAGATATATATACCCGGATCATTACTGTCGATAAAGAAGATTCATTTATACGGGCTTTACGGAATTACGTTGCACAGGAGTATGAGGAAGCTTTAACAGTATTTGATCAAATTTCCGAAGATGATAAAAATTACCTTCCTGCCAGGTTTTATTCCGGTATCATACATATGGAGAAGAAGAGGTACTCAGATGCTATTTTGTCATTCAGATCAATTCTTGATCATGAACCAAATGAATTAATAAATGGTTGCAACTGGTATCTGGGATTGTGCTATATGAAGTTAAATGAGAATGATATGGCACAATCCTGTTTCAGGAAAATTATTAATAGTAATAGCATCTATAATAAACCGTCAAAGAAAATTTTAAAAAAATTAGCCCACTGATGATTAATCCGAACACCGGCAAAATAAATGAACACAAAATAAGAAGGTGGCTATTTCACTTGGATGACTTTGCTTGAATTAATCCTCACCAGGCTCCAGATGTCATACGAATTTCTTCCGTATCTTAAAGATTCCTGTAAATACGATAATAAGCAACAAAACAACACTTCCAAAATAGTATAATCCTCTTTGATTCTTAAGAATTGGATTGGCATTGCCAACACAAATATAACCGGCCCAATAGTAAGGATGAGACTTAATTTGTGAGGATTGATTCAGGTAGTTTAGCTTAGCAAGTCGAAGCGATTTATCCTTGCCCTTACCTTTTGAAAGGCTTTTGTAAAAGTCAGTCATCAAATAAGCACTCGAAGCATCCCCGACAGACCACAAAGTCATGACGACACTTGGAACTCCTGCATATTTAAATCCCTGGGCCAGGCTCATAATGCCCTCACCCTTTTGAACCTTACCAAAACCGGTCTTACAGGCACTTAATACGGCCATTTCAGCATTGGCACTTAAATTAAAGAGCTCATAAGTCTTTAGTATTCCATCATCGTTCCTTGTCTTATCCTGTGCAAAAACCATTTGTGAGTTTAATGGATTCTCTGCGTCTATAATTGTATGTAAGGCAAAATGAAGGATATAACCATCCTGATAAGAAGAGTTGAAATTGGCTTTCGTAGCCATATCGTCCAGGAATAACTTGCTTTTCGTAAACTTTGAGATATTCTCTACTTCTTGCTTATTCATAACAATTGGCGATAGAACCTCACGAATATTTTCAACACCTGATGTTAGCTCACCGTATGCATTTCTTTCGGTGCCATTTTCATAAGAAGGAGCAAATGCCAGTATTTCTCTATTAGAATGGTTTCTGTTACCAAATTCTTCAAAGAGTAAAGTAGCTGAATATGCATAGTTTACACAGTGATTCTTGATAAGATATGGAAGATCCTTATACTGAAAATTGGAATCATCCGAAGGTTCGGTCAGTAAAACCTCAAATGGGAGGAATGCCAATTCTCCATCGGGAACAATAATGATATTCTTCTCTGTTATAATCGATTCATAAGGACTTAGAAGTACTTTATACAGATTGAAAGATGAGTGCTGGAACAGCCGGTACTCTTCTAATGAAATCCCTCCATATCTACTTGTACTTATGAAATTATATACCAAACCTAAATCTTCCCAAAAAAGGCTATCAAGTTGATTAATTGTGATTTCATTATTCTCTTTGGTAATCAGTGACGAAATGAGCGAATTCTTTGAAATGCTATATTCAATCAGCACATCGTGTTTTTTGAGTTTTGATTGCAAGGTTGCTATATCTATCACAGAATGATTAAACAATAGATTATAGTATTCAGGATATTTTGATTTCAAAGTAGTTCGAATTTCATCCCTTTCATGATACAATCCGAACAGGTTATTATCCCAGGCTTCAATTAGATTGTGATCAGGCTCATCTTTTTCTTTTTCCAATAGAATTTGGTTTTTATAAAAGAAAATATCTTTACAGAGTGCTCTTTCCAGGATTTGTAATGAATCAGGGACTTTACTGAATCTCAACGCTTCCATGTTTCTTAAATTCGAAAGAAGACTGGACACCTTATTCTTTTCTGTGTATTCAAAACATTTTTCTTTATAATAATCTTCTCCGGTCAATTGATACAACCTGAAAGCCGATTCTATGGCTTCAATTATTGTTGAGTTCTCTACTTTGGAAAGGAACAGTTTGCTATCCCTGGTATTATATTGAGTTCTCAGATATTCAATTAGGTGGATTATGTTTTCATAGGTTGAAAAACACAACCTGGAGAATTCATAAAGGTCTTCATCACCACAATTCTCCACAGTAATTTGATTAAGGGCAACTGCTTTTTTCTTTAATATCTTCAGGAGCTGTATCTCTGAAAGGCACTTTATGGATTCCGGGTTTGAACCAATATCCGGATCATTGAAATCTTCTGTAACTGAGATCAGTGCCTTCTGATAATATTCCAGAGCTTCAAAAGTCTTGTCCCATTTTAAGTAGCAATCTCCGATCGAGGCAAAAGCATTTGCCGTATATGGATGCCTTAATCCGTAGTTACTTAAATAGATATCCAGTGCTTTTTCATAAAGTTCCAGCCCTTGCTGATCTCTGTCAAGCAGAATATAGAGCTTGCCAAGATCCAAGTAATGATTTGCCAATTCCGGATGATTAGCACCATAATTCTCCTTCCTTTTTTCGATGGCTAACCGGTAATATTGCTCTGCTTTTTGATATTCATTGAGACTCTCAAAACATTTCGCATAAAGAGAATACGTATTTGACAAATACGGATATTGAAATTTCGTTGCAATCCGAATAACCTGATCAAGCTGTTCAATGGCCTTTTCATATTCACCAATTAGGTAATAAACCAATCCTATATTATGGGAATCAGTAATTAATCTCCAATAATTTACCTTCAAGTCTCCCTTATATATATTTAGAGCTCTGTTAAAAAATAAAAGAGCTTTTTCATATTCTCCGTTATTCTTGTATAGCGCGGCTTTTTTTGAATAAACACTTCCAAGAAGAACATAGTCCTCATTGAAGATCTTGTTCAATATATCTTCAGCCAGGTTGTAATACTTCATTGCTTCTTCATATCTCCCCAGATTTTTATATAACACTCCAATGTTGATGTATGATTTTGCCAGCTCAGGATTATCCTTCGAAAGCAGTAATTCACAAATTGCTAAGTTCCTAAGATAAAAATGTAATGCACTATTAAAATCACCAAGTTGCTTGTGAGCAATACCTAAGTTATTGTATACTTTGGCTATTTCTTTATCATTTTTAAGGTTATTGTATATACCAATCTCTAAAGCTTTCTTGTAATTTTCAATGGCTTTTTCAAAATTGCGTAAATAAGCATAATTAATCCCAATTATGTTAAAGACGGGGATTAATGAAATATCCTGTATTTCTGAATGTTCGGACGCTAATTCAATAGCTTTATCGAGTTCTTGTATTGATTCATGATAATCATTTTTATATAACAGAAACTTGCCCTTGTTTTTTAAGAGCTCAACAGATGTCCTGAAATCATTTGTTGAATGTGTTTCAATTACATCTTCTGCTACTTTTATGAATACTTCGCAGGTCTGGAATTCCCTTTTAATTAAATACACTTCACTGGTTTTAAGTAAACACATCGTGTAACCATCCCAATCGTTTGCACTTCTAAAAATCGCTCCTGCTTCCTCAAAATAACAGATTGCACTATCGTATTCCGCTTTCATAATGGATGATTCACCGAGCTGGTAATATCTATCTGATTGGGAAGAATCCGGATTTGCAATCCCAGATTCTTGTGAATAGGAAATAACTCCCAGATTATAATGGAAGCAGATGGTGAGCATCAAAATAATTTTAATGATTCTCATCTGCAATAGAAATTGGTTACCAGCTGTCTGTAAGTAAAAACTCAAATGTTTAGTATAAAGGTACAAAATACTGAACACTTCGAGTATTGACAATACCTGAAACGGCCAATGAAAAGCACCAGGATTAAAGAATACTATTACAAACGTTCATCTCGAAGGCAGGTAAAGGGCTATTTCTTATTGAATCAGGAATATACTAACAAAGTGTTTTTCAGCGGATTCCGAAAAGCTTAAACAGAGTAGGAAAATATTAAACCAGTGCAATCATGGAAACGTTAATTTCAACTCCGGATGAATTCTGTGAGAAATTTCATTCTTTCACCTTAGATCTTAATGAGTTAGGTAAAATCAGAGGTGGGGATGACCCCCCTCCACCACCACCGCCTCCTCATGGTGAGGAAGAATACGAGGAACCAATAACTTAATAGGTCTGAGTTTTACTGAACCTACTAGCAGAATCAGTTGCTGGTAGGTTTAGTTTTTAAGATTTGAAACAAATCGATCGCTTCAGTTATCTGTTGAAATATTTTAGAAATTGATCCAGATCCAAAATAAATCCAATTGTTGCATTCATTTTCAAAGAAGAATAATTCCTTTTATGATCTAGGTTAATGCTGTCATGAATAATAAAGTTCTTCGTGACCAGGGTCAATGAATGTTTTTCTGTTACTTTTTCCATTTAGGTTTCTTATTAGGTCAAGAATTTCTCGTTTATTCAGAGAGGTATTTCCAGTACTTGAATAATGAAAATTCTTTCTGACAAGTCCAGCTAGTCTACAAATCCCTGATCACGGTCCGTACTGCATATCTGTTATAAGTGTTTATTATTTATTTGAATTCAACCCGATTCATCCTAAAACAATAAGGAGCCGGGATTAGATTCTGATCGGATTTAATCAATCCTTAAAATCATTCTAAATTGACATTCGTTTGTCAAAAAGTCTTAGGTAACAGGCAGTGAAATACGTGTTTCTGGAATAAACTTTTAGCCTATTGTAAATCTGAACTTCATTTAAAATTTATCCACTAAAATTCAAATGCCATGTTCGCATCAGAAATTCTTGAAATCGTCATTGGTTTAGTATTTATTTACCTGTTACTGAGTCTTTTGGGTACAACCGTAAATGAACTGATCTCTGGCCTGCTTTCTCTCCGCGGAAGGAATCTGAAAAAGAGCCTTGTTAACCTGCTGAACGATGAGAAAAATGAGGTGCTGTTTTACAAATTCATCGAGCATCCCATGTTCAGAAAACTTCGAAAAGATAAAAAGAAGAGATATCCCTCGTATCTATCGGAATCCAAATTTTCAAAAATTCTTCTGGAATCGTTTTCCGAAAAAGGGAAATTTCCCCAACAGGAAGATATTACCGGTGGCCTGGAAAAATTGCCACTGGGTCCTACAAAGGAAATCCTGCAGTCTTTCTGGATAGAGACAGCCGGAGATATTACTGCATTCAGGGGGAAGATTGAGGACTGGTTTGAGGAGGTACAATGCCGTGCCAGTGGCTGGTATAAAAGAAACACTCAAATCGCTCTACTTGTTATAGGTTTTATTATTGCTGGAATATTTAATGCCGATACACTCAGTATAATAAATAAGCTATCAACGGATTCAAAAGCAAGAAAAAGCCTGGTGGAACTGAGCATCAAACAATCCGCACAATTACAGTCTTCGGATTATCTGGTAATCCAGGAAATGTATCGTGAGTCGGATTGGGAAGAAGTGGAAGGAGAACTGGAAATCGCCCATGATGAGGAGATCGACCCGGCCGTTGAAAGAATTGAAGAACTCAATGATAATATCCACAACCTGCTTGATGAACAGCTTTCTGCAACAAACAAAATAATGGGGATGAGCTGGAAAGAAGCAAGAAAGGAAATAGAAGAAACCAGGGAGTCCGGACAACTATTTGCGTGGACGTTGAAGAAACTCGTAGGATTTATAATTACGGCTTTTGCGATCAGCTTAGGGGCTAATTTCTGGTTTGATCTGTTAAATAAGGCAATCAAGATCCGTAATTCGGGAGGGTTACCCGAAAAGAAAAGTGATAAAAAGAAAAATGAAAGATGAAATGAAAAAGTTAAGTTTACTGGTTATAATATTTTTACTTACCATTACATGCTTCCCACAATTTCCGGTTATTTCAAGAGGCGATGTCAACCCTGGTGACCGGAGATTGGCCAGGTATATGGATGAATCCATCCAGGGTGAAATTACTATTGTCAGTTTCAATATCCGAAATCTCGGAGACCGGAAGCGAAGTTTCAAAGATTATCTGGAATTGATCGATCTTGTGAATGAGGCCGATATCGTGGTTTTCCAGGAGGTGGGACTGGGACTATTTGATGGGGAGGATGTCGAGGAGATGAATATTCCACAGTTTAAAGCCATTGTCGCACAGCTTAGAATTGCCTTTGGTGATGGATGGGCGCTATGTATTCCACCGCAGCCAAGTGGTGTTGGAAATGGCAGAGAAATAAACCTGGTAGCTTATCGGGAAATCTGTAATGATTTCATTTGTCAGGTTTTTTGGAATGGCTATGAGGATTTAGGGCTAAGGAGAGACCTTGCTCTCTTTGATGTAAACCTGAACACAAATAATCAAACCCATACCTTTCACCTTGGATCCGTTCACCTGAAACCGGATGATCCGTACAGGGGACAGGAGATAATTGAACTAGCAAACTGGTTCATTCAGAATAACACGAATCTGATTGTTGTTGGGGATTTCAACTGGGGATACCGGCGGACCAGTGGTGTGAATAACTACCTGGGAGAGGAAAGGATCACAGCTCTTCATGATTCCGGATCAGTTTTCCAGGTATTCCGGGATCTGTCCTATTTGGGATCCGCAGGTGATGATGAGCTTAGGACGAATATGGGATTCAGGAATAACGGATATTTCTACGACCAAATTCTTCTTTCCCCCGATCTGTCGGACAACCTGGCAGATGGAGGCGAATTTTTGGAGGACTGCGGCATATTTGCCTTTGACCTGAGAAGCGGCTTTATGAAAAAGACGGCCGATTATTTAAACGGCGAAAGGAATAAAGCCCTGAAAACTTACCTGGATCTTCTTGAAAGAGTAGGGGAGGTTTCAAACGATGATGTCTTGAGTATTACCCGTCAGAAAACCCTGTACGATGCAAAGGACTATTCCACATATTTTGTTTCCGATCACAGGATTATATGGGTCAAACTTGCATTCTGATGAAAAGTTTTAAATAGAATTTAGCAACTAAAATGGCAAAAGGCCATGGATGCGATACAATTTCTTAACACCGATTTTGCCCAGGGTAATAATCAGATCCGGCATTATGATATCCAGATTCAGAGTATGTTCAAATTCATGATTACGATTTACACTACCATTCTGGGATCGTCGATCACCATACTGAAAATACCGAATCATACCAATTTGTTACCGCTTGTAATTTTCATCCTTTCGGTATCCATCATCCTGGGTTTGTTTTTTGAATGGTATGTAGTTGAGATAAGGTTCTACTATGTCAAGACCGCTCGTTTTATCAATCAAATCCGAAAAAATTACCAGGATGAAATCAAGGATGATATCAAGGATGATATCACGGATGACACCCGTTACTATACCGATCCAAACGAACCCAAGTTTCTTTCCCTGAGCAGTTCCCATATCATTTTGTTAATCGTGATTTGCCTGGTAAATGGTTTTGCCACGGGCGTACTATTGAAGGTTCTGTTTACATACATTTCATTGATTTTGTTAGTATGTCTTGTTATCGTTTTGCTCATCCTTCAGTTTTTAATCATTGGGATTTCTTTACATAATAAGGAAATAGGTCATGAAGGCAAGTAAGGAAATAAAGGATGAAAAACCAATGAAAAGGGAGATTACGTATGATTCGCTCTGGCCCGTGCCTGGCGATATTGGTTTAATCAAAGGTAAGAGGTTTAAACTGTGGGAACCCATGACCTGGATCTCTTCGGGTATCCGGTATTTTATGAGGAAATACAATAAACGGAAAGGATATCCGGCAGATGATATCTATACCCATGCGTTTACCTTCATTGATATCTGGGGCAACCCGTATGTGGCAGAGGCCTTGAGGGAGGGGATTACCATTCAGCCCTTTGAAAAGGCTTATTCGGTAAAAGATCATGGAAGGATCAAGATTCTTTCACCAGCGGATGCGTATGATAAAACCGAAAAAGAGCTGATCTCCAAAACTGCCATAGCCTCTGCCCTTGTTCCGACCCGGTATGATATTATGAATTTTTTCTATCAGATCATTTTGGTCCTATCGGGCCGATGGATCGGGCCTAAAGGGAAACGGGCTGAAAAAAGACTCTACTGTTCTGAGGCATGCGCTACATGGGCCAATAAGGTCAGGGCTGACACCTTTAAGAATCCAGCAGCCACAAATCCTCTGGATGTAGATCTTAACGAAGCATATATTGTCAAGGTGGAAAATCTGGCTCAATATACAAAGAAGAAAGCCCAGGAAGACCTGAACCACCCGGAAGTGAAGTAGCAGAGACTGATTAGCTTGCGATCCTTTTATTGAAGGGAAGTTTTCTGCTAACGTATGATTATAAGCCAAAATGCAAAATCCGAACAAACTGAGCAAATATTCCCTGAGAAAAATGAGCACATTATTCAGGAAATAAATGAGCACCTAAAACCGGAAACTAAGCATCACCATATAAGTTCAAAACGATTATGAAATTTAATTACAATCAGACTGCTCACAATAAACCGGAATAGGGTGTATAATATGACATGAATTTGCAATAGGCCAATATGTAGATATGATAAGTCAAATCAAATAATATGAAAGCGAAAAAAGTTAAAATCGATCCGAATGGTCCTAGATTAAAGATTGATATTGTTTTTAATGGATTAATTGTCGCTTCTTATGAATATTTACTCTTCGAAGCACAAAGTAATCAAGTTTTAGAACGTCACAAGGGTAATAACCAAAATCCTTATGATGATAGTTATCCATTACCAATGCCTGTTAATTCAAATATTGGTAGATTAATTGATGTAAGGATCAATTTTGTTGGGCTTGATCCAGAAAACTATAAAAACTTTGAAATTAGAGTTGAATTATACCAGGGTGATCAGAAATTAGACGAGGTAATTGATGCCGGAAAAATAACTGGTGAGACCCAAGTTTCTCAGCTCTTTCTAATCATAGAAAAATAAATATTTATGATGAAAAGATTAGTATTCACCTTGGTTGCATTTGCCCTTTTTGTTATCAAGAGTATTTCACAGGGAACAAGTGATAATGCAACTTTAGCTAAATACTATAGATTAGATTTTGCAGTCCCTGATCAACCTGCGTTTAAAATACTTGGTATAAATCCAAGTGATATTCTTAGGCCATCAACTGTAACCGATTTATCGGTTGTAACATCAAATTTTATTAAGGGTAAATCTATTGTACTGCCTCAATCATTTGCATTGGAAGTAGCACCGATATTACTAGCAAAATCAAACAGCATTACATTGGATGAATATGAAAAGAAAAAGATCTGGCATAGTCTAAGGTTATCATTAGGAAGTCAAACCATAAGTGATGACACAACCACAAATAATAAGTTGGCTCTAGGTGCACGTATCACTTTAATAGATAATGGAGATCAAAAATCTGACAGAAATTTTATAAATGAAGTAATTAAACTTACAGCTGAAAAGACTGAATTAGAAAACATATTAAAAATAGAATATTTAAACTCTATTGGGAAAAGTATCTACGACTATGCCACGGATACTGTGGTAGCGAGAAATACAGAAATGTATATTCTTGAGAACTTAGAAAAGTATCAAGATCTACTATATGATAAACGATTAAAGAAATTAAAAGAAGATTATAAGAATGAAAATTGGAATAAACAAAAACTAGATATAGCAGTAGCAATCTTAAATGAATCGCCAGATAGTCTTGCTAAAAACATAAAGTTCAATTCATTTGGGCTATGGGGAACATATGCGTTACCTGTTAAAAAATGGGGACAGATCCTTATCGGATTTAATTATCATTATTCGAGTTTTGATAGCCTTATAGTTGATTTAGGTACGACCAAATCCTTTTCTTTAAATAAACTAACAATTGCTTCAAGGTTTTATTGTGGAACAAATAGAATAAAGGGATTCATAGAAGGACAATATTACTATCAGGATTCAAATAGTACTAACAATGCATTAATAAATTTAGGGGCTGAAATTAATCTCATGGATGGATTATGGATTAACCTTAATGCTGGTTATGATTATAATAATTTATTTAATAAATCAAATTCAAGCGATTTATTCGTCAATTTTGACTTGAGGTTTCAGATCCCGGAGAAATTCAATCTGTAGTTTTCACTATGCAAATTCTTGTGAAGGTGAGTACCTCATCCCGGAGCAAATTGAGCTCCTTGTTAAGATGGCATCAGCAAGATCCCGTTGACAACTGGGAGCGAAGAAGGAATGATTTGATCTATTCCAAGTACCAGGGCAACAGGAATCCCTTCATTGATCATCCGGAATTTGAAGATCGGATCTGGTAGGCGAACTAACAACATTGAGAGAAAATGGAACCTGTTGAAATAAAACCGGGAGATGTCGTCCTTACACGCGGAAAAGGCTTCCTAGCTTCAGCCATACGGTTTTTTACACGGAGAGTAGGAGAAAAGAGAACCAAGGTAAATCATGTTGGAGTTGTGGTTAAAGAAGGCTCACTGACAACCTGCTGTATAGTCGAAGCGTTAAAGAAAGTCTGCTATCACAAATTATGGAAACAATACGGACCTCCAAGTCGGAGTTCGGTTGCCATATACCGGCCGGTTAACCTCACGGAGGAAGAAATCAATATCATTGTTAATGAGGCACTGGAACAGGTAGGTAAAACATATGGGTATTTTAAGATCCTTGCACATTTGTTGGATTGGTCCTTATTTGGTGTTTATTTCTTCCGCAGACTTTTTAGAAACAACAAGTATCCCATCTGTTCGTGGTTGGTTGCCCATGCCTTTTCAAAGGCGGATAAGCATTTCGGGGTAGAACCCGGGGCAGCTCAACCGGATGATATTTGGGATTTCATACAAGATAACCAGGATAAGTATGTTGTGATCTATCCTTTGAGTTCAATTTGGAAAAACAAATAAAAAATAAGAAAATGACAAAAGTTAGATTGGAAATTGACGGAGTTAAAATCCACCGTCCAAAAAAACATGGAAGCTCTATTTTGTAATTGTGGCAGAGCATCCTGATGAACCTGAGAAAATGATTGTAACCTCGCTGCCCACTCCCTACTTCAAACTAAGTAGCCGGCATAATAACCAGTACTTTTTTGATACTGAACAGAAAGGTTCAGAGGGTCTGTTTATTTTAAGCAGGGAAATACCAGAAGACCGGGAACTTAATGTTCATGTTTATTTAAGACATACCAAGAAATCTACCCGGGAAGTAGGAGAAATTCTTAAGGATATCGAAAAGGGTATCGGTGGTGAAGTATTTGGATTGGTTACCGATATTGTTGGAACAGGGACAACTCCCTGGTTGATTATTGCCAGAAAAGCAGTCCCGTTGATTGGTAAGATACTGGAAAAAATACCGGATAAGGACTTCGGGTTTTTAAGTGCGTTTGAACGTTTTGGAGATGAGTTTGAAGAGCAAACGGAAATTGACCGGGAGAAACAATTTACCGGGGATGCAGATCTGGTCTACAGCTGGTCGGTGGATGAGTAATCGCCTCAGCACCCAGGATAGGCCTGAAAAATTAACTAATTTGATCTGAAATGAAAAATACTGTTCAGATGGTGTGGAAAGTTTGGGATTTAGCCAATGGGATAACCGGTTTTGCCGCACTTCAGGGGATTGCTTTTGTTTTTGCTTTCCGAGACACCACCTTTAGAGAGATCATTCCAAAGGTATGTATCCCAGTTTATGTAACGATTACTGCAATTCACCTGTTATTTATTGGTGGTGTTATATCGTGCAACAGGATAGCCCTGCGAATCCTTGAGACGGATAAGACCCTATCTGAAGAAAAAGATGATAAACGACTTCTTTCCTATGCATGGAAGTGGATCACAGTGGGTCGCATAATTACGATTGTCCTGTTTTTTCTAGTGTCGGTTTCAATGATAGCTGTGGTTTTATTAAAAGCAAGAGGATAAGACGAGAACAAAACAGGACTCCGGAATGCTTGATTTTATATTGAGTTGGGTTTATCGTTAATAAGAATGTTTTCATGCCATTTAAGACAAAACCGTTATGAGTGCAAAACAAAGTGACAAATGGGAGTTCTATAAGGATGCAGCAGACCAGTGGCGATGGAGAAGAATAGCTCCAAATGGCAGGATTGTAGGAGCTTCCACAGAAGGTTATTCCTCCCGGGCTGCGTATGTTGAAAATGCCCGCAGAAACGGATACAGAGGATAGGTATAATCAGTACGCTTCTTTCCCTGGGATTGATACCGGGATTGAACTTTTTGCATGATTCATCTCGACAGGTGGTATGCTGTAGCCATTTCTTTTGTTTTCCACGGCGGATTATTCTTGCCCTTTGTTCCCTGATCGAAAACATGGCGCTGACCATCAATTTTTAAAAGCCATCCTAGGTGAATAAAGAGCAATTCTTGTGGTAAATTAAGATCATTTCAGTCAAGACGTTCATTGAAAATTGCAGATCGAATAAACCGGGTTATTCGAATAAAACCGGGCAACCACCTTGCGGATTCAAAATGCAAAGGATGTGGAGTATGCAACGGTATTAGGGCGAAAGGAATAGCTGCACCCGATGCGCTGAGGCATGCTCATTTTTTCTCCGAGGTGCAATCCCCCAAATCATCCTAATTTTAAGCGCTGGATTGCTTCAAATTTCTCCATGAGTGACAATATTCTGCCGGATCACAAGGAGGTACTAAGAGGGCATCGCTAAAACGGGCAGCAGTTTCTAACCGGAACCCTCGATCCTCCTGTTTGATTTTATCATTTGATGTGAAATGATATTTTTAGTTAATCTTTATGATTATTTATTACAGAATAAAAATTTTATGGTTGATACCAGGATGTTTCCTGAAAATGCACACACAACATAAGATATAACCGACATGAAACTCGATACCATTTTAAAATTCCTGGAATACGGTGCCATTGGAGTCAGCACGATACTGGTTTTCTTTGCCTATAAATTACTTGCGAAACTCATCGAATCACAAAACGAAAGTTGGTGGCTATTTGCACTGGTTGGCACCTTCCTGTTGTTGGTCTTACTGATTGTAACTTTCGGCTTTACCAAAGAGTTCAAAGAGCGCAGAATGCCGAAAAAAGCGCTTTTTGAAATCGAGCCAAAAGATCCAAAAGCCTGGGGAAAGGGTCATGGTTTTGTATTCAAATGGTATAACGCACCCTATGGATTAGCAATACGGGAACTGGGTGAAATGAACATGCAGAATATAAAGAAGCATGATGTCACCTATGAATTTCTCCTGTTTGAAGGCAATTGCAAGGAAGACAGGGAGGAATTTAACAAACGTTTTTTGCGGCTAAAGGAATTTCTGCAATACATGAAAAACGAAGGAACCCCTCTGGATGGCAAGGTCAAGGTCCGTGTGGTTAGAAAAACAACATTCCCTTCGCTTTCGTACTATCTTTTGGAATTGAGTGGTCGTGAAATTGCAATCTTTTATATTAGACAGATGGTGAAAAAGGATGGTAAATCGTTGATGGCCTTTCAGACATACAACGAGTCGGTTGTGCATTCACTGGATTCAAATTTTACGGAGTTTTGGGAAAAAGCCGAAGAAAGGCCTTTGAAAGAGTTGCTGGTATGATCAAGCGGCTCCACCCCAATTACATTGTTTAGAACCTTAGAACTCCATCCACGGGAGGCCAATGACCAATAGAACTTGTCAGATACATCAATACCTGCTGCATCCTCATGTACTATTACGAATGTCTCAATCCGTTTACTTTTTTTGCTACTTTTACTCATAACTGTTTTAACTGAATTATTAATGTCCCACGCCTTTCATACTAATGTGACTATTGAGATTTTCTCATACGATGTCTCGGAACCTAAAAGGCAGTCCCAGCATATAAGTACCAGCCTATTATTTAAATGAATTACCATGAATAAATACAGTATCCCTTTGTACCTGATCCTGATTTTTTCATTATCGAGAGTAAATTCGCAGTCAGTTGAGATTATAGTTAATCCGGATAGTACAATAACCGACCGTTTTATTGGCAATGGAGCTCAATGGGCAGCGTATCCGCATTGCGATACTAAAAACGAAGCAAAGGGTTTTACATATGGTCCTATTTCTGAAGAAGATTACCACTTGGTTGAGAAAAGACTACTTGCCATGCATCCCCAATTTATGAGAATTATGATCCATACAGGTTGGCGATATTTCAACGGATTGGATAAGAATGGAGAACCAATTTTGGATTTTGAAAATGAAGAACAGAAGTGGCTTTACCGGATCCTTGATTTTTGCCAGGATAACGATATTACAGTGCTATTCGGGGAGTGGGTACCTAGATCGCATAAAACAGACGGTAAGAGTGGTGGAAAATGGATAAATATATGGGATAACTATAATGAAACATGGGCAAAAATGATTGCCGACCACCTTCATTATCTCTTGAGGATTAAAAATTATAACTGTATAAAATATTATGATATTGAAAATGAAGCATACCTTAAAGATTCTTTCTCAGAAGGAGATTTTGATAAGTATATTCATGGTTTTGAGCTGCTAAACAATGAGTTGGTTAGAAGAGGATTACGTGATGAAATAAAGTTGGATTGCAGCTGGGGACATTTTGAGAATGTAAGAGATATAAATCCGGAGCAGATAAGAAGGATTGCGGAATTTGCTGATATCTATGATGAACATCACTATATGGAATCAATACCCGAGCCATATACAGATTATGCCAAAGATGTGCATGAGCAGATCAATGAGCTTAAGGAGAATGATCCGGATTTCGATGGATTTTTCCTTGGAGAATGTAACTTTAAGATCCAGGGTCTGAATGAAACTGTCCCAAATACAGGTCAGGATCATTCCAAAGTGGTCTTTCAATGGGAGAATGGAGTATATATGGCCAATGTTACTGTACAGGCTATGAATGCCGGGATCCTCGGGGTCATAGCCTGGGATGTGGATGATGCCATGCATACACAGGATGATGAAGGTATTCAACTCAAAAGGTGGGGATTCTGGGATATCATGGGTGAAGAATACAGCAATGAACCTGAGTTGGAAAGGGTCAGACCATGGGCATATGCATGGACACTTCTTTGCAAATACTTCCCTACCGGATTGCAAATTTTAAAGGTATCCGTTCCTGATAAAACTGGCATTTATTCAGCAGCCGGTATGATCAATGGCAAATATTCGATTATTATTGTTAATCAGAATCCTGATTTTAAGAATGTTGCTTTAAAGGTAAAGGAAGATAATACAAGCAGAACATTTAATAAGTATGTTTATTTTAAAGGTGAAATGCCAAAAGATTCATTAGGGTTTCCAATTCCGCAGCAGGAATTGAGTAATGTAAATCTAGATCAAGGTCTTAATCTTATATTTACTGATATGGGTGTGATTCTCCTGACAGAGATCGAGTGATCACCCATTTATAACTTTTCTGGCTGGGTAAATATTTCGGATTGCCCTTCAAGATCGTACCGGTAGTAAAATTATCCCAATAAAACTGTTTTGGTATAATTTATAACAAGAATTTATTTCTCTTTTTATTTATAAACGCCCCTATTCGTATAGATGAACTCAAAACTTCGACCTGCTATAGGTGGCACTGTCATCATCATCGTGGCAGGAAGATGGTTTGGTAAAACATCTGTTGCTACAGGTACATGTTTGTAATAGTTACTGTCCTCCATTACTCTGGTTACCCTTAATTTGCCTATAATCCAATAATAATTTGTTTTTCCGTTTGATGTGGAATAATCAATAAAACTTGGATTGGACGTTCGGCCAATGAGCTTTGCATTTTTTAAATTTTCATTTATTCCCTTGTAAACCAAATACTCATTAATACACATTGTAGTATCCCATTTTAACTGCACCTGATTGTCCAACACAACCGCTTTGGCATTTAATAATGGAAAACTATCAACGGTCCAGCCATTTAATGTTTCTGCTCTCAGCTTTTGAATTATAGCCTCAAATTGTTCAGAATTGCTGAGGGCAAGGTTATTTAATTCACCCGGGTCCGAATCAAGATCATATAATTGCTCTATAAAACCATGCGTATAAACGTATTTATAGTTTTTATACCTGCACATCCTCATAGGTATGGTACTAGCCTGTGGAAACATTTTATAATTTCCATTCCCCTCATGAAACTCTGCAAAAACACATCTTTCAGCATCATTGGATCCTGAAATAGCTTTTACCAAACTGGTTCCGATAAAGGTGGATGGTTGCTCAAGATGAGCCAATTCAATGATTGTAGGTAAAATATCCAGCGAGCTCACCAAGGAATGACATGCTTGTTTTTGAGGTAACTCTTTTGAATAGGATAAGATCAAAGGAATTTTAACTGCTGTTTCGAACATGCAATGCTTCTGAAGCAGTGAATGATTATACATATTTTCGCCATGATCACTGGTGTAAATAAAAATTGTATTTTCATAAATACCGGCATCTTTGCACGCTTGTATCACCCGTCCAATCTGCTCATCCATTTCGGATGCGGCAGCATAATACGAAGCCATGATATTCCTTGCTGTTTTTTCTTCAGGCTCATAGCTTACTAACCAATTCATAATATATGGGTAAGGCCCCCTTTCATCTACCTCATGCCAGCTTTCAGGTAAAATCATCTCCTCCGGATTAAACAAATCCATAAACCGCTTTGGGGCATTATAAGGCTCGTGAGGTTTTTCAAATCCTATATGAATAAAAAATGGTTGATCTTGAGCAGCACATGACTGAATAAAGGCGATTGATGAATCCGCTGTAATAAAATCCATTATTTGGGCCTCTTTTTCTACAATCGTTTCAATGTGGTGTTTATTCTGAGAACTATTCTCTTTCACAGTTAAATTCTTCGGGACATCTGAAAACTTTACCGAATCAATGGCATAATAGCTCATTTGATCATAAGGGGGTAATTCACGATAGCGTTTATACCAATCCCCGTTTGCCCTATCGCTGTAATGTGCCCCCGGATACCAGGTATAAAACCGCATGTCGATGACATCAAAGCCTAAATCGTTTTCGTCTTTCATTTCACCATGCACATGCATTTTCCCTATGGCAGCAGTCTTGTAACCTTGTTCTCTAAATACCTGACCAATTGTGGGAAGCGATGGTAAGATGCCGGGGAATCGCGTATGTCCGGGCTCAGTATTGTTGTATTTATGATGCAAAGCCGTATGCTGATGTGGATATACGCCCGTCATGAGTGATGCCCGGGATGGTGCGCATAAAGGAGAAGTCGTATAGGCATTGGTAAACCATATACCAGTGGCAGCCAGAGCATCAATGTGAGGTGTTGGCGAGTTCCCGTGAACATCCTTGATAATAGCTCCATTACAACCTATTGCCTTATATTGATGCTGATCGCTTATGATTAGAACAACATTAGGTTTTCTCTCCTGACCGGAAGCACAAAATTGACCAAAGGTTAAGAATGAAATGAGCAGGATGCTGATCCAAATATGCGGTCGTAGCCCATCATATGGTCGTTTTTCAGAATTTTGGTATATTTTCTTTTTCATTTATTCGCTATTGAAATAAAAGTTAAACAGACAAAAAGGGAATAGTAGTGCGATTCATTAGATTATTTTTTGCTATATACCCTAATATAATCAACATATAATTTTTTTGGCCATTTCATATCGGGATCAACAGGACCAGGCCAGGTATTCTGATTCCCTACATCAAGCTGTAAAATAAAATAAAAAGGTTGGTGAAATTCTGATTTATGGCCAGGAGTAATATCCACTGTTCGAATAAGCTCATCATCAAAATAATAAGCAATCTGTGTTTCATCCCAAATAATAGCATACTTATGGTAGGCTTCAGTAATATTCTTTTTATAATAAAACAGACCATATGATGAATGTTCTATTGAATTTTTATCTTCATTGAACCAGTGAACATTATGATGTGTATGTTTTGGTTCAAAACCACGTTGCTCCATTATATCAATCTCACCACATTGAGGCCAACCAATTTGATCAAAATTGTTCCCCAACATCCAATACGCCGTCTTTAATCCTTTGCCAGACGGTGCATTTATTAATGCTTCTATTTTGCCATATTTGAAGGACACCTTACCTTTTGAATGCAGTTTAGCTGTATGGTATAATGAACCAACTCTCTTAACAGAAATAATTAATTCCCCGTTTTTAGCTTCAACCTGTTCTGGCTTATATAAGCAGTCAGGATTCTTTTTCCAGAATGAATCTTCAATGGTCCAATACTTTTCATTCAAATCATAAAATTCGTCTGACCATACAAGCTCCCATTTGCTGGTATCTGAGGCTATTAAACTTTTGGTTTTTAATGAAAAATCATTCTGCATTGAGGATATTAGGAATGACGAATTATTTCGTGGACTACTGCTTACTAATAGAGCAAAAGATATTGCTACCACTGAGATATTATGTTTTACGATCATATTCTATTAAGTTTAATAATGTGAAAAATAAAGACTCAACCGATTTAATTCTGTCACACAAGTTCAGTAAATAATTGGCATAAAATGATTTTATAGACTTTTCTTTTCGTATCCCACTTCGGTTGAATCAATGAGTTTGGAAAGTTGGTTTTCAACTGGTATGATCGTTTTTTTATGTGACTCGATCAGTTGTTTAAGGTGATCAATCACCTCAGGATGTTTATTTGAAATATCATATTTTTCTCCGGGATCTATTTCAAGGTTAAACAACAAGGGTGGATCATGCTGGACAATTTTCATATTCTCTTCATAAACATTTTCACGAGTAAAAAAATGGGCTTTATAGGCACCTTCCCTTACGCTAAACAAACGCGTCCCGTCATAATAAAAAATGGTATTTCGCGGACTTTCTTTATGCTCAAATAGAACTGGTGAAAGATCGTAACCATCATAAATCCTGTCAGCCGGAATTTCCATACCAGCGATGCTATTTATCGTGGGAAACAAATCAAGTGTGGATCCGACATCGGTTATTACACCCGGTTTAATTTTTTCAGGCCACCAAAAAATTGCAGGTTCACGCATACCACCATCGTAGGAGGTGCCTTTACCATCCCGTAAAATACCCGCTGAACCACCATATTCCTTAAAATATAGCCATGGACCATTATCGGATGTAAATATGACTAACGTATTATGGTCAAGCTCATTTTCTTTCAGGGCTTGAATTATTCTACCAACACTCCAATCGATTTCCTGGATCACATCACCATACAAACCACGAATGCTGGTTCCTTTAAAATCTTCTGAAACAAATAATGGCACATGTGGCATCGAATGCGCCATGTATATAAAGAATGGATGGTCTTTATTTTTCGAAATAAAATTTATGACTTCTTCTGTATATCTTTTGGTAATGGTATGTTGATTGGCAGGACGCTCTATGACTATTGTATCCTGCATTAATGGGACATTAAAATATTCAACTTCAGGATTTATACAGGCCCCATAATGATCAATTCCCTCAAGCCGGTCCATGTCATTACTGTAAGGAATCCCCAAATAATAATCAAATCCATGGTTTATTGGCAGGTATTGTACCAGGTGTCCTAAGTGCCATTTGCCAATGCATGCTGTTTTGTAATTTTTTCTCTTCAACGCTTCAGAAATAGTAATTTCACTTTGGGGTAAACCCCCTTCTGAATCTGGGAAAAGGACCCGGCGATCATTATTACACATACCACTGCGGATGGGCAAACGACCGGTAAGAAGTCCAGCACGACTGGGTGTACAAACGCTAGATGAAGCATAAAAATTAGTCCATTTTAGTCCCTCAAAAGCCAATTGATCAATATTAGGAGTTTTAATGGTTGGATGACCATAAACACCTAAATCTCCGTATCCCATATCATCTGCAAAAATTATGATGATATTTGGTAAACTACCCTTTTCAGGTTCTTTGATTTGACATGAATGGTTTAATAATCCGAAAATCAAGCCAATGATAAGAGAAACATGGGTTATTTTCATTACAACTACTTTTAAAGGTTTATTTAAGTTAATATTTTTATTCAGAGAGGTGAAATGATTTAAATTGTATATAAGTTCCACCCCTGTAAAATCAGAGATGGAACTTATATCAACTAGAAGTTACAACCATTCAGGATGTTGTTCCAGGTTTGGATTGTTATCAACCTCGCTTTGCGGAATCGGCCAAACTTCTGTTTTCCCGGAATAATATGGGCGGTTATGGAATAAAATTGATTCGTATACTTCCTGAACAATACCCCATCTTTTTATATCAAAGAAGCGAAGACCCTCAAATCCAAATTCTGCTAATCTTTCTTGTCGTACAATTTCACGAAGCTGATTTTGTGTAAGTCCTGTCCCCTCAACATCTTCTATTACCGGCATATTTACGCTTAGACGCTGGCGGACTTCATTTATTAAATAATAAACTTCCTGGGTTAGCTGATTCATTTCGATCAACGCTTCAGCCCGCATCAGTAATACATCTGCATAGCGAAAAACCATGAAGTCCTGAGGCCCGTCATAATAGTAACCCAAAACATTTCTTTGATATTTTTGGATATCAAATCCTGTCATCGAATTTGTATTGTAGACCTCGTTCCCGTTGATCCATAATTCTCCGCTATGGAGAATTGTTGCTTCAAGACGAGGATCTCTATTATTTAAAGAGTCCGCAGGATCATACAAAGGAGATTGATCGATGGGAAGCCCATCAATACAAAAAAAGCTGTTAATATATTCAGGTAGCACACGCAAAGTTCCCTGAGTCACTCTTTTGTAAGTACCTGAGAATCTTTCTCCTTCTCCAAGACCTGTTTCAAAACGAACAGCAAATACAGACTCCTCACTTCCCTGTCCTGCCTCAAGAAACAGTTCAGAAAAATCATCATACAAACCGAATTTACCACTCTCAATAATTTCCAGTGCTGCTTCTGCTGCTTCAGCCCAATTCCCAAAATATAGATTTGCCCGCGCTTTTAATGCCAGAGCACCCCATTTGTCCACTCTTCCCTGATCAACCCCTGACCATTCATCGGGAAGATTTTCTGCAGCAAAATCTGCATCAGCCAGGATGGCTGTTTTGATCTCTTCCTGCGAATTTTTACTTACGAATCGTTCACTGAATTTCAGGTCCTGTAAGATTAGGGGCACGTCTTGGTATAAATAGGTTAGATCCAGATATGCCAAGGCTCTTAAAAAGCGAGCCTCAGCTATGATTTGTGAAGAGCGTGTTTCACTCAATCCTTCAACATTATCCGCATTATAAATCACTGTATTGGCGCGGTTCACAACTGTATAATGTCCTTGCCAGATCAGTAAATATTCATTATTTTCAGGGGTTGAACCTCCTTCTGTAATGGTAAGAGCATCTCCATTCCAGTTATAATATCCAATCCCCCCGTAACCATCAAATTCGCGGAAGCGGTTGCCAAAAATAGAGATGTCTTGAATGCCATCATATACACCAGCCAAAGCTAATTCTGCATCGTTGGGGGAAGACCAGAAAGAAGCTTGGGAAATTTCATTTGGATTGACTGTATCCAATTCTTTCTCGCATCCCAACAGGGCAATAATTCCAATGAGATATATTGATATTTTAGTTTTCATAATGGTAGATTGTTTAAAATTGACAATTAATTCCTACTTGATAAATTTTTAGCTGGGGGTAAAACTCATTTCGAATTTCACTATCTATACGCTCAGGATCATAATTCTTCACCTTTGTCCAGGTCAACAAATTTTGCCCTCCGATATAAATTCTCACCATATCTATTCCCACACGGTTTGTTATTGGTTTAGGCAGGGTATAACCTAATTCAAGGTTCTTCAATCTTAAATAAGAACCATCATGTAACCAAAAGTCGGAAACCAGTTCATTCTGGTCCCAGTTGTTCCTTAACCTGGGATAATCTGCACTTGGGTTTTCAGCGGTCCACCGGTTCAGCCATTCTTTAGTCCAATTGACATATGAACTGTTACCAGTATGTTCTCCCGTTTGTGAAGAATATACATCTACATTCTTGACGCCCTGGAAGAAAATTTTTAGATCAAATCCTTTAAAGTCCAGACCCGCATTAAAACCATACACATACTCCGGGAAATTATTTCCTATAACGGTCCTGTCGTAACTATTAATCACATTATCAGGTGTTCCGTCAGGTCCACTCAGGTCTGCATATTGTATATCACCGGGTGCAGTTTGAGCGTGTTGAAAAGGAGCATCATCAATTTCTTCCTGACTTTGAAATATTCCAATTGTGTTGTATCCGTACCAGGCTCCAAATGGTTCACCCTCCGTATGAATTCTGTTGGTTGGATAGAATTCTTGACCCTTTAGATCAATAATTTTATTTTCAACATTCGATAAATTAAATCCAACAGTAAAGAATAATTGCCCAACGTGGTTACGATAGTTCACTATACTTTCCCATCCCTTGTTCTGGATCTCCCCAGCGTTTTGAAAAGGTGCATTCACATCCCCTAAAGTCGCAGGAATAGGTAATTGTAACAGGACATCAGTGGTTGTCTTTACAAAATAATCAAAACTAAAATCAAGCCCTTTGAAAAAGGTTGCATCAATTCCAAAGTCAATTGATTCAGTTGTTTCCCAGGTGATTTCATCATTTGCTATTGTAGTCACTGCAACACCACTGGTCAGAGTAGGATTACCCACATTACCAAATAGATAATTTTGGCCAACATCATATGTTGGAGTATAGGGGTAATAATTGTTTATATTCTGGTTCCCCAATCTCCCCCAACTTCCTCTAAGCTTCAAATTATCAATGAACTCCAAAGAACTCATAAACGATTCTTCTGAAATACGCCATCCAAATGAGACAGAAGGGAAAAGACCCCAACGGTTCTCTTTATTAAAACGGGATGACCCATCATACCGGATATTCCCTTCAACCAGGTATTTTGATCTAAATGAATAATTGATTCTTCCAAATACAGAATTTAGTGCAGATTCAAAAGCACTTCCCGAAACACCATAATTGGCTGTTGCAGCATCAAGAACATGGATCTCATTATTTGGCAAGGCTTCTCCATAAGCCTGAATGCTCTGGCCTTCATCATGATAAAAGCTATAGCCAACGATCATATTGAAATCATGATTCTCTGCAAGCAGTTTTGTGTAGGTCAGAAAAGCTTCAAACTGATATTGCTCATTGTCAACTTGAGTATTGGTCAACCGGTTAAAGCCATTATCTGCCAAAACAATTCCATCATCATTTTCAATAACTTCATGATCTACCCATCGTTCTACATCGATATTCCTGAAATTGTATGACAACTGTGTTTTCAGCTTCAATCCCTCAAGGATATTAAAATCACCATAAATACTGGATATTAAACGATTAGCTTCATTATTCATATAACCCCTGGAGGCAAGACGTAATGGACTGAGGATCGTACTATATCCTGGCACATCCTCAAATTCAACAAAATAGTTTCCATTTTCATACTTTACCGGAGCAGAAGGTGGAGTTCTCGCTAATCTTCTCATGATTGAATTATCCTGTCCGCCCACACCTTCAGCCAGATTCTTAGTGTCAGTAAGGTATCCGGTTACATTCATGCCCACAGAAAACCAATTATTGATATCAAAATCAATGCGGCCACGAAAAGTATACCGTTCAGATCCTGACCCGATCATAATACCATCCTGGCTTAAATACCCTACTGATAACTGGGTGCTTAATCGCTCAGTCCCTCCATTGAAGCTGAGTGTATGACTGCTGATTGGAGCCGTGTTAAATGTTTTATCGACCCAGTCAACATTATCAAAACCATCATAGGGATCATCATTCATCATAAGAGCAATTTGGTCACTGCTGAAGTAAGGAGCATTGCCGCTATTGATTCTTGCTTCATTAGCAAGCATGGCATAATCTTCCGCATTTAATAGATTTGGAAGGATTGTAGCTTGCTGCGAACCGAAATACCCGTCATAACGAATGGAGGTTGTTCCTTTCTTCCCTTCTTTTGTAGTAACCAGAATAACTCCGTTGGCTGCCCGGGAACCATATATTGCTGCTGAAGCGGCATCCTTTAATACACTGATGCTTTTTACATCATTTGGATTCAATGCTGACAGATCTGTTAGATCGACAGTTATTCCATCTATAATAACCAATGGATCAGGATTATCAAAGGTTCCAATACCCCTTATTCGTATATTACCCCTATCTACACCAGGTTGTCCACCAGGAGAAGTAACGAAAATACCTGCTACCTCACCTTGCAGTGATTGCAAAAGGTTTGAACCGGGCTTATTGGCAAGGTCTACAAAATCTACATCAGACACAGCACCGGTTAGGTTTACCTTTTTCTGTGTTCCATATCCAATAACAACGATTTCATCAAGACCTGTAATATCGACAACTAATTGTACATCAATAGTCTGTTGTGTGCCAACCCGGATCTCCTGGGTTAAATATCCGACATAAGAAAAGACCAGGATTATCTCTGCGTTATCAACCTGGATAGTGTAATTACCCTCTATATCAGTAATTGTACCTGTAGATGTTCCTTTTATAGAGATATTGACACCAGGTAATCCAACACCATCAGTTCCTGTCACTTTACCGTTAACAATTAATTGACTGGCTGGAGGATTTATTTCTAAGGATGACAGCAGGATCTGTCTGTCCATTACTGCATAATTCACCCCTGTCCCGGTAAAAACTTGGTCCAGGATTTCATCTATTTTACGGTTCTCTACATCAACATCTACTTTTCTTGTAACATCGATCAGCTTACTGCTGTATAGAAAATAAAATTCACTCTGTTCTTCAATCTCATCAAGAACCTGCTGGACTGTGACATTTTTCAGGTTTAAAGACAATTCTGTTATCTGCGAATAAGATTTACCCCCGAAAACTTGTGAAACACTGATTAGAATAAGAAATACAGTTAGTCTCATTATACGGAATGTTTTTGAAGCATAATATTTATTTTTTATTATGCCTGGATAAAAGCATATTTTTTTCATAAATTTGATATGTTAGTGGTTTAACTTATTTGGATTTCTTTATGATCAAGAAGCCAACGAAGAATGTTAGACTGCTAATTTTACAGGAAAGTGTGGCTGCACTTTCCTGTTTTTTTTATTTTGTTTTTTTCATGGGCAAATAACTTTTAAGGTTTTAATAGAAGATTTTGTTATTTAGTTGAATGTTATAATTTTCTGTTACTGATTTTTCTTAAAATCCGGGTTGATCTTGATTTCTATTTTTTGTTTGCCCAATGAGCCATCTGTTCTTTTTTCCCTTTTTAGAATAGTATAGTCAATTGGTGTGATGATCTTAAAATAATCCAGCAGTGTTGTTATTGATTCGTCAATAATTGTTGCTGAGTAAGTATAATGATCCAGTTCAGGATCGATCAGTTCAATATCCACGTTATACCATCGTTCTAATTTTTGAACTGTTTCAGTCATGGGATCATTCCGAAGAATTAATTTTCCATCTTTCCAGGAAGTAAATTCTTCAGTATTGACTTTGTCAGTAAATATTTCCCCGCTGCTTATATTGAACACGGATCGCTGGTTTGGGCCTATCTCTGTAATTGCTGTTACTTCCCCTTGCACTGTGGCCTTTTCGATTAAGACTTTACCGGTTTCAACGGTTGTTTCAACAGTACTTTCATCTGAATATGCCATTACATTGAACTTGGTCCCCAGCACTCTGATATTTATTTCATGTGTGCAAACAACAAAAGGTTTCTTATAATCCTTCTGGATATTAAAATAGGCTTCACCGGTCAGGTAAACCGTTCGTGTTTTTGCGGTGAATTGTTGTGGAAATTTCAATGTACTTCCATCGTTCAGCCAAACCGTGGATCCGTCGGGAAGGTCCAGCTTTGTTTTTGAACCATAAGGAGTAAATATCTCGGAATAGATGACTTTTTCTCTTTCAGGAAGTTTTCTGTCAGCATGAAGAAAATACCAGAGGCTTATCAGGAGGAGTGGGATCAGAATAACCGCTGCAACTTTTGAATAATTTTGATATAGTTTAAGAAGAAACGAATCCGGTTTCTTCCTCTCAATGCCATCGGCCAAAAGGGTGTCATTCCCTTTTAAGTTAAGCCGGTGATGCACTTTGTCCAGCAGGCGTTCATAATCGATGGTAGTTCTTTTGCCTGATTCTATTACTTCTTCCCAATGCTTTTTGGTGCAATTTTCTATTTCATCATGGTTTGCCGGATCACGAAACCAGGTTATTATCAATCGTACTTCCTCCTCGGAATATTTGTTATGAAAAAACCTGTCCAGGATTTCAAAGCTGATTTTCTTACTTTTCATCTATACTTTAATTAAGGAGGTGTGATCCTTGTTTCTTAAAATAAATTTTACTGTTTCTTGTTATACGGTGAAAATGAAGATTACCCTAACAATGTAATGTAAAAATTGTATAGCGGCTATTATTAATGTGTAAAACAAGCTTCCTAAGAAGCTGAGATCAATTGTTTTCTATATAAGTGTCCCATCAAAATGTCCATCAGTGATTCACGCGGAAGAGCCTGGTGGGATCGTTATCCATGATCAAGTTGTTTGCCCGAGATCAAAAAATGTAGCAGTGTATGGATTACATAAGGAACAGGTAGAAGAACAGAAGGGATGGTAAAAACTCCTTCCCCAAATGCTTTTTTAGGAATTTAACCGATTGAGTTATATGGTACTCAACCGTTTTAATGGACACATTCAGGCGTTCTGCGATCTCCTTGTTTGATAATCCTTTTTCACGGCTCAACGTGTAAACAAGTTTACTTTTTGGAGGCAACTTTTCGATCGACTCCTGGGCGAGCCTTTCCAGGTCGGAATATTCAACCTCCTCACCGGTTTCATTTTCTGATAAGGGCATGGTCCCCTGGAAATGTTTCAGGCAATCTTCTTCTTTTGCCCATTTCCTGAAGCAATCGATAATGGCATGGTAGGCAATCGTGAACAGGTAGGATTTAAAGGAGAGCTCCTCTTTTAGTTCAAAGCGTTTATCCCACACCTTAATAAACACGTCCTGAACTAGTTCTTCAGCATCCTGCTGGTTCTTCAAATAACCCATGGCAAAGAGAAAGATCTTTTCACTGTATTTCATAAACAGGCGATCGAAGGATTTAAGATCTCCATCCCTTAAGCTTTGGATTAATTCCCGGTCGCTATTTTCTTTTCTGTCTGTCAAAATGGATCTGAATAAATCATGGTTCTGGTAAGAGTGTCATCTGTACATACCTTTATGAAACAAGATACGAATTTAAGACGGGTTATCAAGCGCTTTTACACACCCGACGCCTTCCATTCTTCTAAACTTCCCACCATACATCCCCCCCGGAATCTTTATACACTTTTTTACCTGACGCATTCCAGTGACGCAAAACGGACTTTTCCTTGCCATTATGTTACTCTTTGGGGAACAGGGGAGGAGTGATCTTAAAGCTGACATTCAGCCGGTTTTGAAATTTTTCTATCTCTTCTTCACTCAACTTACTCTCTAGGGGTCGAAACTCATAGTCAAATAGGAACATCCCTTCCGTTGACTCTGTGATGGAAAGATTGACCAGAGCACTTCCTTTCTTGGCCATCTCATGGATGTTTTCCATCAATTTATGAATCTCCTTCATGGGAATAATGAAAGGGATCATATCATACAGTTCATCTTCCGAATCAACCATCAGAAGGGCTAACGGTACTCCGAGTGCACTAGCAACGTCCTTTAACTGATTCAGACTTACTTTGATCCTTCCGCTGTACATATCCTGGATGGACTGGCGTGTTCTACCGACTTTATCGCCCAGTTGTTGGGCAGTAAATCCCTTTGACCGGGCGATATTCTTAATGCGTTTTCCTATTTTCATAATAAAAGGGTAAAAAACTTGACATAATAGTGTAAATATATTACCTTTGACCTGAATTATAGATACAATATCAGGTATTTTTTTGATTATAAAAAATTTTTCGTGGGAAACCTGGAATTGAAATATCGGATAAAAAACAAACTGGAATCATTGCCTTACCGGGAATACATGGGCGCAGTGGATATCCTGCCTGAAATGCTGGAGATTTCACAGGCATCCTTCCAAAGGTATTTAAGTGCTAAGGTTGATGATGATGTATCGATCCCAGTTGAAGAGTTGATTATCCTGGCTGAATTTTTTGGTTGTAGGGTCGAAGAGTTACTGAATTACAAACCCAAGCAGAAGACACCAAAGAAGATTCTAAAACCGAACAGGTATGCTATTATAAAAAAATTCAATCTCGTAAAGTAGAAAAATCATGGGACAAAGCACTTGTAAAAATTGTGGTAATCCAATCCCTGAATCCAGACGATCCGATGCGATTTTCTGCTGCCCGAAGTGTGGTTGGGACTTTCGAAATAGACGAAATGCTAAAGATCAAAAAGAGAAAAATGAAATTAACCGGAAACTTCATCATAATTATAAAATTGTCACAGAGTTTTACAAAAAGGGATTAGTAAATGTATCTATTGAAACTCTGGAATCGCATGGATTTGATGCTAACTACTACACAAAAGTTGAAGATATGGATTTTGATACTAAAACATCTGTTATTAGAATATACGAGTATCGATTGACCTTTAAAAATGAAAGATTTAAAATTGAAAAATTACTGATATGAAAGCCTACGAATTGTATAAACTGGGGAAACCTAACATTCAAATTACTCCTGGTTTTGACCCTATTTCATCCGCTCCGGACATGAACCTGGAAGCTGAATCTATTGTAAAAGAGTCATTAAAGAATTCAGGCGGTGGAATCCTCAACAGAATAATGAAGTCTTTCCCCTGGCAGGAAACGCTATTTGGGATTGCACTAATTGGTTGTACAATAATCCTGGTTAAAATGTTTCCTCCTAAGCCCACTCAGAGAGTGAAATCTACTTGAAGATATGGAATTATGAATTTAAGAATCTATTAATTCCTCGCTTGGAATTTGTCCGTATTTGAGGAATAATGCGAAATTCAGCTTGATTTTGACACTGATTTATCGCGATATATTGGGATAAAATCAAATGGATTACTTTATATCGACTTATTATTAGGATACATTTATTTCATATGACAATATATAGCAATATATCGCGATAAATTGTATAAAATAAACCTGACCTGGTGATTTATAGGTGAAATTCCGAGAGAATTAACCGGAATTAAAAAAGAATAAGACATCAAGATAGAAATTACAAATCATGAAAAATATATTATTCTCATTTGATGTATTAGAAGGACTGCATTCCGAAGAATGTCCACAGTGCAACAATGAACAATTGGTTTTGATGGGATCATGTAATTTAGCTTTAGTTGCCTAAACCTATTATCTTTTGATGAATTTAGTATGTGTTAATCCTGTTGGAAAGTCCATTCTTTATTTGATTATTTATGTGCGATTCTGTGGTTGCGTTAAGGATATTATGAAGTGACAAAATTCCCACCGAAATACTCCTTTGATTTTGTATTTAGTCAGTTAATATTGTTCTATTAGCTTTGACAGGAGGATTCCGAAATAATATTTTCATAAATTCGATTAAATAACCGTCCCTTTGTTTGGACAAAACTTAATGAGAGATAGGCCTGTTAGATTGTTAAATATAATATTCAAACAAACGGATGATTTTTCACAACACAGTCTCTTAATATGCAACCCATTTAGTCCGTATTGTTTTGAATACTTACAATCATTAGAAATTTAATGCTCGGATAAGTAATTGCAATACCTATGATATAACCACATGCTTATTGCTTAATAATTAATTGTTGATGGATTTCTGAACCGGTTAATTTTAAAATATAAATCCCTTGTTTAAGAGTGTTGGTTGGTATTTTGATTCTTGGTTCAATTGAATAATGTTTTAAGAATTGGACTCTACCTGTTATATCAGTGATTTTAACTTCATAATATTTAAAGCTATTAGGCAAGTTAATTATCAGTTCATCATAAAACGGATTAGGGTAAATTTGTAAAACTTGTGTAGATGCATCTGTTATATCTGTTGAACCTATTGAAACTTCAAGAGTAGCTGTGTCTCCCGTACATCCAGATTGATCGATTTTTAGGACTGAAATTATACCTGATCCAACTGCTCCCCACTGAATAGTAACTGAATCTGTTCCCTGGCCTTCAATAATAGTTCCCCCGTTAACATTCCATTCAAAATAGAAACCTGACGGTGGATTTACGGTATACAAATCTGTGGATGATTCTAAAACATCTAGTGGTCCGGAGATACTACCAGTTATTATGGGAGGTGGTTCAATTACAGATACAAATCGAGATAAAATATTGCCCTGGCTATCCTGGATTTTAAACTCATATATTCCCTGTGATAAAGAATCGATATATTCATAAGGACAAACATTATTCCCCGTAACACCTGAAGCAATAGTGTCCTCTGACAGTCTAATTAACCAGTAATTATACGGTGGATAGGTCCCTTCATTTATATAATACGTTATCACACCATCAGAGCCCCCGGGACATGTAATATTAGCTATATAAAGAGGCGGCTTTAATTCTGACCATGAAAAAAGAGGGATCGAAGGAGTTATTCCAGAGCCTTTCATCCCAACAAATATTTTTTTCTGAATCGCTGATACCCCTTTTTTCGATACGACAGTGGTTTTATAACCAGCAAGAAAAATATCATTTTCAAATCCTAATACAATTTCACCAAATTGCCTGTCACCTTGAAGACCTGCCGATTTAGCCCATATTGGATTTAAATTTTCATCTAAACTTGAAATAAAAACATTTGATGATACACAAGTGGAGGTTGTATCCTCAATTGCAATTAGTGTATCCTGGTTCATAATTAATGTATCTCCATATAAACCTAACAAGTATCCTTCACCCGTACCTCCAAACTCAATGCCCAAACCAAAATCACCACCATCCCCTAAACTTCCAAAAGAAACTGATTGTAAGTAATTCCCAGTAGTGTCCAATTCTGCAAGAAAAATTTCTTCCATTTTTTCGTAAAATGTCCATAAGGTATCATCATCGAATATTATTCCACCAACGTACATACCGGTTATATATAGTTTTCCTGAATCTGTTGCACATATATCAAATGTTTCACCAAATCCCTGGAAAAATCCTGATTTATCTAAAGTACTAGCAGCTGTGAACCCCCATAAACATTTTCCTGAAGAATCATACTTTACTATAAAAGGTACCTCTCCGGGACATTCCAATATTACACCATCACCAAAATCCGAAGTTGTCATTAATGTTCCGGAAACATATCCGTTTCCCTGGGGACCAACATCCATGTCTTTAAATCCGAACGCATCCCATCCTGGTGTCATAAGAGCTCTTTTTAACCATAGACAATTGCCTGCACTGTCAAGTTTAGAATAAAACATCATTTGGGTATACTCATCTCCAAGTGTTGAAACACTGACCTCTCCAATCGTAACAGATTGTGTGAAATTACCTCCAATGTAAATGTTATTATTCCTATCTGATTTCAATTTTACATCTGTTAAAGTCCTTCCAGAATGAATTTTCTTAACCCATAACAATTTACCTGATGAGTTATATTTAGCATAAAACCCCTCTTTTATCTTATCGGAATTCAGTGTAATATCATTTATTGTAATAGAGTTCGAAAATGAAAATGTAATATAAACATTACCCTGAGAATCAACAGTCAAGTCTCCTCTATCTTTAAAATGGGAGCTGTTTATAGTAGTCGCCCAATGGTAATGACCTGAAGAATCAAATTTGGCGAGAAAAATATCATCCCCTACAGCCGATGTAAAAGTATCAGTAGCCAAAATCAATTCACCTTCAAATAATCCCAATACAAACACATTCTTATCTGAATCAATACATATATTGGTGGCATAAGCTTCTCCTGATCCTTCAGATACTATAGTCCAGGACCAATCGAGATTTTGTGATTTAGTAACTAATAAAATGGATACAAGGAGAATAATGAATGAAACTTTTTTCATATGATAGTGAGTCTAATTCATTTTATATAAAGTTAGTTAACAAAATATCATTTTCAATGATTTCTTCTTGACACGAAGGTTAAGTGTCCCGGATTGTATATATAAAGGTACAACTCACAACAGGTGAAAGTCAAGTAAAGTGAGCTTTAATTCCCCTCCTGGATGGTTAAATTATTATATTATGTCAGTTCTAAAGAAAGATCCCGACTTAAGATTACTAAAATAATCCTATATATCCTTCAGCTACAGCTCCTTTTTCCAGGATTTCCGGTACATCAAAATGTGGACAGGTATTTTACTTGATACGAAATAATGTCCCTTTATTTGTTTTCAATTGCAGGGGAGGTAGGTATTTTGAATTGTTTGGGGGAGTTTTATTTGGACAATCAGAAAAACGAAAGAAATTGGTGGTATGCGTGGAATAAGTTGAAATTCAAGTCAAAGTGAGCCGCCTTTTCCGGTTAAAACTGAGCTACCCTTCCTCAATAAAGATAACTATTCATGTTGAGCTATGTAATTATATTAGAACGGAATAATTAAGCTAGTTTAGTGGAAAAACCGGTGCAAGTGAGCACCTCAAACCGGGGTAAATTGAGCACCCCATTCCGGACCAAGGTGAACACCTGTAACCGGAACATATCTATCACATTATCAATGCAGAACGGTAGATACAATTTACTATAAACGAACTGCTCACAATAAACCGGTAATGGGTGCTCAGTAACACCGGAATTTGCAGGTCGAGCACAGGAGTCTTTAATCTATAAGTTTATTATCCCTTCTTAAAGTTTTCAGGATTCGCTTATCA
This sequence comes from uncultured Rikenellaceae bacterium, assembly GCA_964389685.1. Classification (GTDB taxonomy): domain Bacteria; phylum Bacteroidota; class Bacteroidia; order Bacteroidales; family VadinHA17. Next base: position 31,560 of record CAYMFM010000011.1, on the reverse strand, counting down.
TTTCGATCATCAGGTATATAATCACCAATGACTATTCCGGGATACCCTAGACGTACTTTCAAAATATTGGTGCCAGAGTAATTCAAAGGATCGATAGTAATCCAGTCAACCATTGCTGAGGAGAAACCACACCAAAAATATCCTGTATAAATAATTTCCTTGTCAATGGTAACAGCAAAAGGCATCCCATGGATATGATTATTTTCAAAGTCAGTTAGCCTGTCAGCACAAGGCCCAGTAACTGTAAATGTATAAGTTTTAGAATTGTATGAAATTATTTCATCGTAGCTAATGATAATTGAGTCACTAAGTTTTACTGAACTGTTATCAATCTTGTAAGTAGTTCCTATTCTTTCAAAGTCCTTGATTATATAAAAATCGAGTGACTTACCTGGAGGTGATAAGAATTTCTCGCAACCAGAAATCAGGACGATTAATACTGTTATGAGAATTAAGCGTTTCATGTTTCATCTAGTAGGATGTATTTACTTTAATAAAAGTTGCTTAGTAGCAGAATGGCACTGAACGTTACAGCTAAACTGCGTCCGCCAACTGGCGGATGTGGTTTAGCTTTTTGTTGTAGCACGTTCTATTATTCAAAATTGGGATTATTTTATTCGTTCAAAGTAATAATTACAAGTATTTGTTTCCCCTACAACATATCTCAACCGCAAAATATCTTGATTAATCCAAAATTTATATTCAACTTCAGAATCACTGATAATTAAGGTTATTGTTGAGTTGTTAATTATGTAGTGGTGGACCTTTATCTCGCCTGTAATGTTTGATATGTTAAGTACTCCAAGGCTACCAATCTTAAACTGACGCAAAGCTTGTAAAAGTAGGGTGTTTTGCGCCACTTTTCAAAATTACCTATCTGATTATCAGATAGATAAGGTCGATTTGGGTGGAAGATGGGATTATTCATCCGCCAACTGGTGGATTCATGATCCCTGAAGGGGGAATCACCACTGTTTAAAACCGGTTGATGACCTCGTCATCAAGCCTCTTTTCTTTTATAGCCTTATGTCTGCAAGCAGCCAATGGCTGCAAAAAGAAAACCGGCTTCCTTTCAGAACCCGGTATTAAACAGTGGGTGGAAGATGGGACTCGAACCCACGACCCCTGGAACCACAATCCAGTGCTCTAACCTGCTGAGCTACATCCACCATAAATAAGGATTGCAAAGGTAATTATTAATTGCCATTCTTTACAAAAGAAAAATCAAAATTGTTTTTAATCTTTCGGGTTTCGGTTTATCTTTACCCGGTTTTTTACTAATGCATTGAGAAACAAATCAATTAACTCATTCAAAATACGAAACAAACCGGTCCATTGAAGTCTGAGAATTTCATCAACAACATCTCCAGCCTCCAGATCTACCAGCTGCTGAGGTTCAGTACATTTCTGTTGATCAGTATCCTTTTTACCAAAAGCCACCTCTCAACCGCCGATATAGGAATGTATGAGGTGTTTCTCTTTATCGCCAGCATCATCAGTTTTTTCTGGGTAACCGGCATCATTCAGTCACTTCTACCACTGTATAACAACAACAGAAGCTTCAATAAGACTGGAGGAGAGGTGAAGGGTAAATCTCCCGAGATTTTCAATGCATTTCTCTTAATCACCTTCTTCAGCCTTCTTATCCTCCTCCTGGGATTGAGCCTGAGGGGTCACTTTTCGGTTTTCGGGATCAGAGGAGACGTTCCCTTTATCAACCTGTTGCTTGCGTATATCTTCCTGAGCAGTCCGACCTTCCTTATCGAATACATCTACCTGCTGAACAATAAAGCCCACCACATCCTGGGGTATGGCTCCATATCTTTCTCGATACAACTGGTTATCGTTACCGTCCCCATTTTCACGGGATACGAAATTGTATATGCCATCTGGGGACTGATCATCATCTCCATCCTACGGTTCATATGGCTGTTCGTTCTGCTAACACGATATGCTGAATTCCGGTTTTCATGGGATTTTATAAAAGAACACATCTCGCTCGGACTGCCACTGATCATTAGTGCACTGCTGAGTGGTTCAGCTCAATACGTCGATGGGATCATCGTGACCAGTAAATACGATGCAGAAGCATTTGCCAAATTCCGCTTTGGAGCGAAGGAGTTACCCCTTGTGCTTCTACTGGCGAACGGATTGAGCAATGCCATGCTCTCGGAATTCGGATCGAAGGAAAAACTGATCAGTTCCCTGAAAGTCCTGAGGCATAAGTCGAGAAGACTGATGCACTACCTGTTTCCCATAACCATGGTATTCATGCTGTTTACCCGGGTACTCTACCCGGTACTGTTTAACGAGAACTTCATCCGGAGTGCCGATATTTTCCTGATCTACCTCCTCCTGATCATCCCCAGGCTGGTCTTTCCACAGACCATATTGATCGGACTGAAAAAAACCAGGATCATATTAATCGCATCGTTTATCGAGATTGTACTGAACATATTCCTCAGTCTCTACATGGTCCAGCTTTACGGTCTTGTGGGAATTGCCCTGGCAACCGTCGTCGTTTACATCATTGAAAAGGGATTTTTAATTGCCTATAATTATTTCAAGCTCCATATCAAACCCAATGAATACATCCCAGTGACAACACACCTGATCTACTCCTTCCTGACGGCTATTCTGTTTGTCCTGATCGACCATCGGATTATCGATATCCATTTATAGTTCAAAAAAGTACCCTATATTTGAAGTCTGAAAAATTTCGTACCATGAAAATTGGAAGATCTTCAAATCCTGCGCTGACAAAAAATAGCTTTGTGCAGGCGATGTACCGCACAGCCGATGAGCGGGCAATGACCATCCAGGGTACCGTTAATAAATCACTGATCCTGCTGATCCTGGTTTTGCTCGGTGCAATATATACATGGAACCTTTTTTTTAATGCCATCGATTCCCAGGCTGGCATTTCGAAAATTATACCTTGGATGATCGGAGGTGGGGTCGGGGGTTTTGTAGTTGCCCTGATCACGATTTTCAAGAAAACCTGGGCACAATATACGGCACCGCTCTATGGTGTGCTTGAAGGACTGTTCCTGGGCGGCTTGTCGGCACTGGTGGAAGTGCAGTTTGAAGGTAAAGCACTGGTGATGCAGGCAGTTGCTTTAACATTCGGTACCCTCTTTGCCCTGCTGTTTGCCTACAAATCCGGCTGGATCAAGGTTACCCGGAACTTCAGGCTGGGTGTGGTGGCAGCGACCGGCGGAATCGCCCTGGTCTACCTGATTTCGTTTGTTGTCAGTCTTTTCGGAGTACGGCTGTCGTTTATCTACGGGAATAGCCTGCTGTCCATCGGTATCAGCCTGTTTGTTGTGGTGATCGCAGCATTGAACCTGGTCCTCGATTTCGATTTTATTGAAGAGGGAGCAAAAGCAGGAGCTCCAAAATACATGGAATGGTATGCTGCGTTTGGATTGATGATTACACTGATCTGGTTGTATATAGAGATTTTGAGGTTGCTGACGAAGTTAGCGAGTAGAAAGTGAAGGAGGATCAGGAAATTTCGGATTTAAGAGCTTTGAGAAATAAGTTAATAAGTTATTGGGTTAGTGGGTTATTAAGGTGTCTTACGTTATGATTTGAGAATAATGGGTATAGTTATGACTTAATGGAAATAGCTTAAGCAAATACCAATAAAGCCATAAGTTTAACAATTATGCACTCAACCCCGAAGGGATGCCTATGGCATAACCCACTAACTACTAATCCTGAAAATTAGCTAATCTTTGATTAGCGTAAATTTTCGAGGATTCTCGGGACCTATTAACTTGCTTAAACGAATTGTGCTGAGTAATACTTAAATTTCTTTGGAATTCTCATGGAAAAAGATGATTTAGAGACATATTTCGAACAGTTCAGGAAAAACATCATTGGCATTGACCAGGAGTTTGACTCGCCGTATGGGAAGAAACGGATCATTTACAATGACTGGATCGCCAGCGGACGGTTGTACATGCCGATTGAGAAGAAGATCTGTGAAACATTCGGACCGTATGTAGCCAATACACATACCGAAGCATCGGAAACCGGTACACGAATGACACTCAGTTACCACCGGGCACATAAGTTGATCAAGGAGCATGTCAATGCAGGCCCGAATGATGTGATCATTACCGCTGGATCGGGAATGACCTCTGTGGTTTGCAAGCTGCAGCGAATACTGGGAATGAAGGGACCGGAAAAACTGGTAAAGAAAAAATCCATTCCGAAGAAGAAACGGCCCATTGTATTTTTAACGCACATGGAGCACCATTCCAACCACACCTCGTGGTATGAAACCATTGCCGATGTGGTCATTCTGAAGCCAACCAGGGACCTGCAGGTTGACCTGAACAACCTGAGGAAAATGCTGGAGAAATACAAGGATCGTAAATTTAAGATTGGCACATTTACAGCCTGTTCAAACGTTACCGGGATCATTACACCGTACCACGAGATGGCGAAAATCATGCATGAACATGGGGGTATCTGTTTTGTCGATTTTGCAGCATCCGCACCTTACGTAGATATTGATATGCATCCTGATGATCCATTGCAAAAACTGGATGCCATCTACTTCTCACCCCACAAGTTTCTTGGAGGACCGGGAACCTCCGGGGTGCTGGTATTCGATTCCAGCCTGTATCAATCGACCGTTCCGGATAACCCGGGTGGAGGGACGGTGGAATGGACAACCCCCTGGGGAAAGTACAAGTATATCGATGATATTGAGGTAAGGGAAGATGGAGGTACCCCCGGGTTTCTACAGGCAATCCGGACTGCACTCACCATTAACCTGAAAAAACAGATGGGCACCGACAAGATCCGGAAGCGGGAAGAAGAACTGGTAAAACTTGCCTTTAAAGGGCTGAAGGAGATCCCCTCCATTCGCATCCTGGCTGATAATGTGGAAGAGCGGTTGGGTGTTATTTCATTTTACCATCCTGATATACACTATAACCTGATTGTTAAAATCCTGAATGACCGGTTTGGAATACAGGTGAGGGGGGGATGTGTATGTGCCGGAACCTATGGCCACTACCTGCTGGAGGTGAGCTATAACAAGTCAATGGAAATAACCGAAAAGATAATGCATGGTGACCTTTCGGAAAAACCAGGATGGGTCAGGTGGTCTCTGCATCCTACAACAAGGGATGAAGAAGTGAAATGCTTCATCGGAGCCCTCAAACAGATCGTTCAACATATCGGAGAGTGGAAAAAGGAGTATATTTACAATAGCAAAACCAACGAATTTGTGCATCAAAACTACCGTGGAGAGATAAAGGACGAAATCAAAGAATGGTTTTCATTGGAATAATTTGCTATCTATAATAAACGGCTATGGAAATTTGTGAAGTAAGGAGCAAAAAAGGGAAACAGCAATTCTTCGATGTTGCCAGACAGCTTTATCGTGATGATACCGTCTGGGTGTGTCCCCTGGATTCACAGATTGAAAGCATATTCGACCCCGAAAAAAATTCCTCCTTTAAAAATGGTGATGCCAGACGGTGGGTTCTGAAGGATGATGACGGTGAATTGATCGGCCGGATTGCCGGATTTTACAACCGCGACCGGATGGGAATAAACAAGCAACCTACGGGCGGTGTCGGTTTCTTTGAATGCCTTAACAACCAGGATGCAGCAAACCTGCTCTTCGATACTGCGAACAACTGGCTCAGGGAATGCGGCATTATAGTGGTGGATGGACCGGTAAACTTTGGCACCAACGACAGCTTCTGGGGATTGCTGGTTGAAGGTTTTACACACCCGGGATTTGGAATGCCGTTTAACAAACCCTATTTTCAGAAACTGTTCGAAACCTATGGCTTTCGCGACTATTTTGATCAGTTGAGCTACCACATCGACATCTCGGTAGTGAAAGAATTCCCGGAACGACTTGAGAAGATCGTGGAATGGGTTTCCAGGAAAGGGGAATATGAATTCAGGCATTTTACGTTCAAAGAGGCAGACCGGTTTGTAAACGATGTGGTGGATGCATACAATACAACCTGGGCATCCTTTAAGGAAGATTATATCCCCCTGGATCCGGATGACTGGAGAGAATCGCTTAGAAAAACAAAACCCTTTATGGATGAGGAGTTGATCTGGTTTGCTTACCATCATAACAAACCCGTAGCATTTTTTATCATTCTTCCTGACCTGAACCAGATCCTGAAACACCTAAACGGTAAAATGACCCCCTGGAACATCCTTAAATTCATGTACTATACAAGAAAACATGAAATAAACCGCATGAGAGCCATGGTGGCCGGTGTCCTTCCAAAATACCAGAACCGCGGATTGGAGTCAGTGATCTTTAAACGCCTCTTCGAGGTTTTTCAGAAAAAACCTTATTACAAAGAAGTTGAACTTTCCTGGGTGGGCGATTTTAATCCCAAGATGCGGGCAATCTATGAAGCCATCGGCGGTAAACCGGCGAAAAGACACATTACCTACCGCTATATGCTGGATCCTAAGGTTCCGTTTAAGCGGTATGTGGATGAAATTATAGAGGTGAGGGGTCAATTGTAAATGCTCCCGGTTGCAGATATCCCGATAAGAATAAAAAAATCATTTTGGATATTATAAAACAATATGTATTTTTGCACTCCGAAATCATCCAGACTTGCTGAAAGAAAGATTTTTAAAGAAAAGTGAAATGAAAAAAGGAATGCATCCGGAAAATTACAGACTTGTTGTTTTTAAGGATATGTCGAATGGGTTTTCATTTTTAACCAAGTCGACTGTAGCTTCCAAAGAGACGATCAAATGGGAGGATGGGAAGGAGTATCCATTGATTAAACTGGAGATATCCAGTACCTCACATCCCTTTTTTACCGGCAAAATGAAACTTGTCGACAGCGCAGGACGTGTCGATAAGTACATGAGCAGGTATAAATCACATATGGATAAAAAGAAGAAGTGAAACTTTTCCTGAATATGAAAGGCTGTCTCAAAAGGGGCAGCCTTTCTTAGTTATAGGTTATGCCAAAGGCATCCCTATGTGATAAGTTATGCCATAGGCCTGCCTGCCGTGTAACACTTCACAATTTCGGTAACAAAATCAAATAATCATCGGGATGTAGATTATATCGCAAGTCTTTCTACTGAATTGTTTATTAACCATCTAAAATTACCCCGGCAGGGGTAGAATAATGAATAGCCACCGGTCGTAACCGGTGGTTAAGATGTACGAGGAGATAACAACCCTACAGGGGTTGAATATTCAAATGTAAGGCATTAGTATTCAACCCCCTGCCTGCCGGCAGGCAGGCATCCTCCCATAGGTGGCATAGCCATGTTCCCAAAGGGATCCTCCCATAGGTGGCATAGCCATGCCTATGGCAGACTCCTTCGGAGCTATGGGGCTATAGCAGACTCCTTCGAAGCTATGGGCCTATGGCAGATCCCTTTGGGACTTCGGGAAAAGTTAACCCGAAAAATTCTTTGAATTTTTCGCCATTTATGGCTGACGAAAAGTCAAATTCAAGTATGTCAACTGTTTCACTCAACAGTTATCTTCAAAACTGATGAAAATTTCATACCCAAACTTGAGGGTATTGAATTTGACTTTTATCAGGGTTAACCCTGACATATATAATTGATAATCAATAGATTACAATTATGTATCGTCATTATTCATACTGAATGCATGAATAATTCGGGTTAATGGGTGCCGATCATATTCCCCTTTTTTTTTGATCAGGCAAAGTGTACCTTTGTAGCAACTTTTGGCACGGCGATTGACAAATGGAGATAGGGTGTTTTCAAAACACCCACTAATGACATATTGTCCAGTAATCCATTATTATTTGTTTAGAAAGAGCAGAGAATGAACGGGAAGATAGATATAAAGTTTAGAAACATGCTGACCCCGGAATCCTTGGAGGAGGAAGCTGATTTTATTCCGTTAATTTCGGATGAAGAGGAAGATGAGTTGAAAAAAGTGAAGATACCTGAACTTCTTCCCATCCTTCCATTAAAAAATACAGTCCTGTTTCCTGGAGTGGTAATCCCCATTACGGTTGGGAGAGACAAATCCCTAACCCTGGTGAAGGAGATCTATAAAAAGGATCGGGTCATTGGAGCTGTAGCACAAAAGGATGCGAAGATCGATGACCCAAGGTTCGAGGATCTGAACATTATCGGTACGCTTGCACAGATTGTCAAGATCCTGGAGATGCCCGATGGATCAATATCGGTTATCATTCAGGGGAAGCGGAGATTTAAGGTGGAAGAGCTGGTTACAAAAGAGCCCTATTTTATTGCTCGTGTCTCTCCAATAGAGGATCAAAAACCCATTGAACGTACCCGGGAATTCAATGCCATCATCGGTTCATTAAAAGATTTGGCACTGAGGATCATCAAGTTATCTCCCAACATACCACAGGAAGCTTCCTTTGCCATCAAGAATATCGAAAACACAACCTTTTTGATCAACTTCATTGGTTCCAATACGGATGTTAATGTCCAGGAGAAACAAAAATTACTGGAGACGGATGACTTGAAGGAACGAGGGATCCTTCTTCTGGAGTACCTCACCCGTGAAGTGCAGATGCTTGAGCTTAAAAATGATATTCAAACCAAGGTCAAAACGGATCTGGATCAGCAACAACGTGAATTCCTGTTGCATCAACAGATGAAAACCATACAGGATGAACTTGGAGGAAGTCCACTGGAACAGGAGATGGAGGAGTTTAAGAAACAGGCTCAGGAAAAGAAATGGGGCAAAGAAGTAGCAAAAACCTTTGATAAGGAATTGAATAAATTGCAGCGCCTCAATCCTGCGGCCGGAGAATATGCGGTTCAGTTGAACTATATACAGGTACTGCTGGATCTTCCATGGGGGGAATATACGGAGGATAATTTCGACCTGGAAAGGGCACAGAAAATATTGGATGAGGATCACTACGGCCTTGAAAAGGTGAAGGATCGAATCCTTGAGCACCTTGCCGTGCTGAAACTGAAAGGAGATCTTAAATCGCCCATCTTATGCCTTTACGGGCCTCCCGGTGTCGGGAAAACGTCCCTTGGAAAATCCATTGCCAAAGCCCTGAACAGAAAGTACGTCAGGATGTCATTGGGAGGATTGCATGATGAGGCAGAGATCAGGGGACACAGGAAAACCTACATCGGGGCAATGCCTGGCAGAATAATTCAAAACATTAAAAAGGCCAAATCATCAAACCCGGTTTTTGTCCTCGATGAAGTGGATAAAGTGGGAACCGATTTCAGGGGTGATCCGGCTTCTGCTCTGCTTGAGGTCCTGGATCCGGAGCAGAATAATACATTTCATGATAATTACCTTGAACTGGAATATGACCTTTCCAACGTGATGTTCATTGCAACGGCGAATACCGTGAACACCATACGCCCTGCTTTGAGAGACCGTATGGAGATGATTGATATCAGCGGATATATCGTTGAAGAAAAAATTGAAATAGCAAAACGACACCTCGTCCCGAAACAGCTTGAAGCCCATGGAGTGAAAAAGGATCAACTGCTCTTTTCAAAACCAATCCTTGAAAACGTCATAGAAAACTATACAAGGGAATCGGGAGTCAGGGAACTGGATAAGAAGATCGCAAAAATAACACGGACAATCGCAAAGAAAATTGCCTTTAACCTTGAGTATAACAAAAAGCTCAGCCATGAGGATGTTTTTGAAATCCTCGGGCCTCCCGAATACCTGAAAGATATCTACCAGGGTAATGAGTTTGCCGGTGTGGTAACTGGACTTGCCTGGACAGCCATCGGAGGGCAGATCCTTTTTGTTGAAAGCAGTATAAGCAAGGGCGAGGGGAAACTGGCACTGACGGGAAGTCTTGGCGATGTTATGAAAGAGTCCGCCATCATTGCCCTGGAGTACCTGAAATCTCATGCCGAAGACCTTGACCTGCCTGCCGATATTGCCGAGAAGCATAACTTTCATATCCATGTCCCGGAAGGTGCGATCCCGAAAGATGGCCCCTCAGCCGGTATAACCATGGCCACTTCCCTGGCTTCTGTGCTGTCTCAACGAAAAGTAAGGAAACACGTTGCCATGACCGGTGAGATTACCCTGCGAGGTAAAATCCTGCCAGTAGGGGGTATTAAGGAGAAAATCCTTGCCGCCAAACGGGCAAACATTAAAGAGATCATCCTCTCATCCGACAATAAAAAAGATATTAGTCAGATAAAAGATATCTATCTTAGTGGATTGAAATTTCATTTTGTCGATGAGATCATGGAAGTTCTGAAGTATGCCTTGCTTAAGCAAAAAGTGAGAGAACGACGAAAAACAGGCGTTAACAAAAAAAGTAGTATTACCTAACCAAACCGTTTAATTAAATCATTGCATTATGGGACATGGATTGTTTTGGGGTTTGTTCTTTATCCTGGTCGGGCTGGCCCTGATCCTTAAGTTCGTATTTGACCTGGACATACCCGTTCTGCGTATTGCCCTGGCTCTGTTCCTGATCCTGTTCGGAATACAATTGCTGATCAGAAACCGGTGGGACTTTAGGTTCAGCCCTCATGAGCACGATATCATTTTCAGAGAGACCACCATTCATGGCAAGAATCTTTCCGCATCGGAATATAACGTGATCTTTGGAAAAGCACTGTTCGACCTGACAGACATTGATTCTTCGAGCCTTCCTAAAACCATCAGGATCAACACTATTTTCGGCTCAACAGTTGTAAAAGTAAAGGCAGATTTGCCTCTGAAGATTTCAGGCGATGCAGTCTTTGCCGGTGTAAGACTTTCCGGGGACAATGAAACCGTTTTTGGGGAGTTGTCCTATACGTCCCGGGCATATCAATCCGGAACAGATCATCTCCTCCTGAAATCAGATGTCATTTTTAGTGCGTTCGAGATGAAAACCGATGCTGACAAATCAGATTGAAACCTACGCTTTAACCCAATGAACAGATTATGGAAAAGATAGCAGTATTCCCTGGTTCTTTTGATCCCTTCACCATCGGGCATGAGTCCATTGTTATGCGAGCCTTATCCCTGTTCGATAAGATCATTATTGCCGTCGGTTATAATGCCAATAAAAAGGGATTTTTCCCGTTAGAAAAAAGGCTGTTATGGATAAGAGAGGTGTTTGAGGGAGAATCGAAGGTAACCGTGGATTATTATAGTGGCTTGACTATTGATTTTTGTAGAGAGGTGAATGCCCGGTTTATCCTTAGGGGAATACGGACATCTGCTGATTTTGAATATGAACGGGCAATAGCCCAGGTAAATAAGCAGATGATGCCTGAGATCGATTCGGTATTTCTTCTGACCTACCCTGAATACACACCGGTAACATCCTCCCTGGTGAGAGATATCATTCGTCTTGGTGGAGATGCTTCGAAATTCTTACCAAATAGTCCGGATTTAAAAAAGTTCAGGATCGAAGACCTTACAGATCATGAATAGTGTGAACAGGGGATTAACACTTCTTTTTTTACAATTCGTCTGTGCAGGGACCTTACTTTCCCAGGAGATCACCATAAGGGGTAACGAACCGCAATACGCCGGCACAGAGATCACCTTTTACCGGTTTGCTGAGCGGATTGCTTACACCAGACTGGAACTGGGAAGCTGCATTGTTGATGAACAGGGTGATTTTCTGATTCGCTTCCATTCCGGTTATACACTCCAGGTTTTTGCTGATCTCGGAATGTACACGGTTTATCTTTTCACCGAACCCGGAAGGGAGTATCACGTCAAACTTCCTCCGAGAGCGGATAAAACAATGGCCGATCAGTTAAATCCCTATTTCAGACAGGAGGTAGTTCACCTGGGTATAATCAATCATGAACCGGAAGAGTTGAATGGTAAAATTCAACGTTTTGATGCCGTCTTTATACCCCTGTTCCGGAAATATGCTTTCGGGGCTTACATTGAGAACCAGTTCGAAGATCTGGATTCCACCCTGCAGGTCGTAAATGAATCATTCGGTAATGACCCCAGCGCCTATTTCCGGTGTTATGTTCAGTACAAGAGTGCACTACTAAAGGAGATGTCATCGGGGAATAGAACATACAAAGCCATTCCTTCCGGTCATTATTCAACTGCAATTCTTTATCATAATCCGGCTTTTCATGATTGGTTTCAACAGGTTTACCATACCTATTTTCAATACCTGAACCGGTTGGATCCGGTTCAATACCCGCTTCATGAGATCATTGATGTGAAACGAAGTTACCGGATGCTTCTGGAGCTGATAAAGGAAACCGAAGCGTTTCCAAATGATACCATAGCAGAAATGATCATTATGAAAGGACTCTATGATGAGTATTTCTCGGATGAGTTTAATGATATGGCAATTCTTGAAATGCTGGATTCATTGATTGAAGCCACGTGCTGTGAGGATCATGTAATGATGGTGAAGAAGATAAAACAGCGGTTAGTCCGCTTGCGGATTGGTTGTATTCCACCCGATTTCAAATTACCAACATTCGACAACAACACCATTACACTGAATGATCTGAAAGGGAAATACATATACATGAACTTCTGCACACCGTTAAGTTATCTGTGCAGGAACCATTTTGGTATGCTACAATCGATACAGGAGAAATATGGAGAAGTATTGGAAGTGATCACTGTTTCGGTGGACGAAGATACTAGCCGCATGAAGGAACTGATTCAGGAGATGGGCCTCTCCTGGAAATTCCTCTATTCCCAATTTCAATCACAAATCATTGAAGATTATGATGTCAGGGCTTTCCCAACTTATTATTTGCTTGATCCCCAGGGAGGACTGCTTTTGTCACCTGCTCCTGGTCCGGACAACGGTTTTGAACAAATTTTTATTGGGATCGCTAAAAAGAGAGGGGATTTAGATTTCTAATCCTGCCGTTATCACATCTGCCACAGAGGGGAAAGTATCCTTTATTATCGTGTCCGCTTCCTCCGGAGAAACCCATTTGATTTTGGTAATTTTTTCTCTCTTTTCCGGGATGAGTTTTTCTTCGGACGAGGTTCTCATAACATACCATTTAGTTTTTTTCAGGGCAGTCCTGCCCTTTAGCATATATGTATGATAAGTGGTGTGAAGGTGGGAGACGATCTCTAATGATTGAATGCCAGACTCCTCCGATACTTCCCGGAGAGCAGCCTGCTTTATCGATTCTTTTTTACTCATTTTCCCTTTTGGCAAATCCCAAACGCCCCTTCTCCTGATGGCTAAAAACTCTCCCAATTCGTTTTGAACAAATCCTCCCCCTGCTTTGATGTATTTGAAATATCCCTTAAACTTCTTCCATAGTTTCTTCAGGTCTGAATGAACCAGGAGCAGTGAGGGGATGTTTTCATTTTTCTCAAATTCATGAATGATCTTATAAAGTTGTTTCCTTCCATTGTATTTATAGAATAAGCCGTATTTTTGTTCCGGATTCTCAGGAACAGAATTGCTGAGAACAACAAATCGGTTATTAAAGTATATTTTGTATTCTTTGATCATGGAAAATACCGGGAAAAAAATCAGCGAGTATTTGATGCAAATAAACGCAATTAAATTAAAACCAGCAAACCCGTTTACCTGGGCGTCCGGGTGGAAGTCACCCATTTATTGCGATAACCGGAAAACGCTGTCTTACCCTGTTATCCGTGATTTTATTACGAATGAGTTTGTCCGGATCATTAACGAAAAATTTCCGGGAACCCAGGTCATTGCCGGTGTTGCAACCGGTGCCATTGCACAGGGTGCGCTGGTCGCCCATAAACTGAATTTACCATTTGTTTATGTCCGGTCCAATCCCAAACAACACGGGCTTGAGAATTTAATTGAAGGGGTGACCAAGCCCTGTGAAAAAGTGGTGGTTGTGGAAGACCTGATTTCAACCGGAGGCAGCAGCCTGAAAGCAGTTGAAGCCCTGAGAAAGGCAGGGCTGGAGGTGGAAGGAATGGTGGCTATCTTTACCTATGGCTTCCCGGTAGCCGAAGAAAATTTTAAACGGGCCGAATGTACATTGTATACGCTTGGTAATTATCCTGTTTTAATTGACCAGGCTCTTGAAAAAGGGTATATTCAAAAGGAAGATATCCTGACCCTGAAAAAATGGAGGAAAAATCCGGGGGAATGGGGTGTTCAAGATAAAAGATAAAAGTAAAAAGATAAAAGTAAATGATGAAGGGTTTTGGATTCAGTTTGACTTAAAATTAGAGGTGAGTGATGAGTAGTGAGAGGGAGAGATGGAGTGACTGAGAGACGGAGAGAAGAAGAGTGAGTTATGAGTGGAGTATTTTGTTTCAGATTGTTCCAGATGGTTTCAAGTTGTTCCAAAAAGATGTAATGCGAAAACCGGGTTAAAAGAGTCCGCAGTCAGCAGTAGGCAGTAAGTTGATTGAAGAGAGGGGGAGACGGGAAAATGTAGTTAATGCCTTAATTGCCTCTTCCATAGGAATGTGCCAAAGGCCCGCCTGCTGGACGGGCAGGCATCCCTATGGGGCCTTTGGCAGAATGTCTAAAATGCCTTAAGATTCTCAAATTCACAATTCGAAATTCAATATTCGAAATTCGAAATTCAAAAATATGACCACCATCGAAAGTAGAATAGGAAAAATTGAGGAGAAGGAAGAAACAGTCTTTCAATTTCTTTCCAATTTCAGGAATTTTGAAAACCTGGTTCCGCAGGATAAGATCAGTGGCTGGGAGGCAGCCGAGGATAGTTGCCGGTTTACCATTTCCGGAATCGGAGAGGTTGGATTGAAAATTGTAGATAAAGAACCACATAAGGTGATTAAATATTCGGGCGATAACCTGGCAACGGTAGACTTCCATCTCTGGATCCAGCTAAAACGGGTTGATGACAGGGATACACGTATCAGAATTACTTTTAAAGCTGAACTGAATCCGATGCTGAATACCCTGGCAAAGAAACCGTTGCAGGAGTTTGTAAATATCCTGGTGGATAAATTGGAGCAGCATCAATTCTGAGGGATTGGTTTATACAGAAAGTAACTCACACAAACCTCAGGAGTGGACAGGAAAAATAACAGGGCGAATACTATTCTTTATTTTCTATAGAATATAATCTATCTCCTGGAATCTAAATTTCCGTATCTTTCCCGTTTCCGTCTCAAGTATCAATACTCCGAACGAATCGATACCGGTAATTCTGGCAGAAAAAATATCCTTTCCGTGCCGATAAGAATAGAACGCATTGTACCTGAACAGGTTAGATAAATACTCCTGATCTATTTCGTCCACTTGGTTGCTAATTAATTGTGTGTATCGCTTTTCCAACTTTTCACAGAGGGAGTGCAAGGTCTCTTCAAGATCAAATGTGGTTCCGGTAATTAGCCGCATAGAGATAGGATTGGGTGCATCACTTAGGAAATGTGTCTGATTTACATTCAGCCCGATGCCGATAATGAAATGGTCGAATTCAGATCCGATGATTGAATTCTCAATGAGAATGCCTGCAATTTTGTCATTTCCCACATAGATATCGTTTGGCCATTTTATGGTGCTATGGTCAATGTTTTCAGATAAGAAGTCAACAATGGCGAGTGAAGTCACTTTTGACAGCATGAATTGTGCTTCAATATTCAGGAAATGGGGGTATAATACGACGGAAAAGGTAAGGTTTTTCCCGGCTTCACTTTCCCAGGAATTGCCTGCATGTCCGCGGCCTTTCGTTTGTTCATCAGCCCAGATGATCGTCCCTTCAGGCAACACCTCTTTTTTAAGCAACTCAAGGGCAAGGGTATTGGTGGAGATAACCCTGTTTTTCCTTACGATGTTCATTCCAATCATGATCAATGCGTCCTGTTTTAATGGTATAATAAATTCCTGATCCGTAAATGCATATTCAATATTACAACTTCCGGCTAAAAAAAAGTAAAAAATTCAGGTAAAATGGATTTGCTGGCACTCAAATTGTACCGTAGATGAAGGGTACCATTAAATGCCTGAGATAATCCATTTTCGGGCTGAATAATTAAAAATTGATTACCTTTGTGCATATTTTTTCTCGATGCAAAAAACTGAAATTGTTGATACTGAACGTCTAATAGAAACAATTGTACAGGGAATTCAGAACAAGAAGGGAAGCGATATCGTTACAGTGGATTTAACCGTATTGGAGAACTCATTTTGTCAGTTTTTTGTTATTTGCCATGGAAATTCAAATATCCAGGTAAGTGCTATTGCTGAATCAGTTGAAGAGAGGGTGAGAGAAGATCTTGGGGAAAAGGTGTGGCACCGGGAAGGTATGGAAAATGCACAATGGGTACTGCTTGATTATGGTGATGTTGTGGTACACATTTTTCAAAAAGAATTCAGGGATTTTTATAACCTTGAAGAGTTATGGGCGGATGCGAACATAGCGCACGTTGAAGAGAATGGTTTAGGAGGGAAATAGAAATGGCAGAAAAAAAATTCAATGGAAATCCCGGGTCGGATTCAAACAATAAATCCGGAAAATCCGGAAAACCCGGGAAACCAAAATTCAATGCCTATTGGATTTATGGAGGGATTGCAGTTGCAATTTTAGCCATACAGCTGATTTATAGCGGGTCAGGAGCTAAAAAGATCGACATGCTCAAGTTGGAGCAGCAATTGATCCAGAACAAAGATATCGCAAAAATTGTGGTGATCAATAAGGAGAGTGCAGAGATCTACCTGACCCCTGAAGCGGTTACCTCCGAACGTTATCCGGATATTAAATCCAAAGGATTTGGTGGTTTGCCGGCTTCTGGTCCCCATTACGTGTTGACCATCCCATCGGGAGATTACCTGGAAGACCGGTTGGAAGAAGCAGAAGCAAAGTACGGTTACGCAGATAATGAGCGGATCAATGTAAGTTATGAGAACAGGAAAAACATCCTCGGGGACCTCCTGGGATGGCTAATCCCATTAGCCCTTCTTGTAGTAGTCTGGATGTTCATTTTTCGCAGGATGAGCGGTGGAGCAGGAGGGGGAGGAGCAGGCGGTATATTCAGTGTGGGCAAATCAAAAGCAAAGATTTTTGACAAGGAGTCGAACATTATGATCGATTTTAAAGATGTTGCCGGCCTGGAAGAGGCAAAAATGGAAGTGAGGGAAATTGTTGATTTCCTGAAAAAGCCGAAGAAATATACCGAACTGGGAGGTAAAATACCCAAAGGAGCCCTGCTGGTAGGGCCTCCGGGAACCGGAAAAACACTGCTGGCAAAAGCCGTTGCCGGAGAAGCCAATGTTCCCTTCTTCTCCATTTCAGGATCCGATTTTGTGGAGATGTTCGTCGGTGTCGGAGCCTCCCGTGTCCGTGATCTGTTCAAACAGGCAAAAGAGAAAGCTCCCTGTATCGTGTTTATCGATGAGATTGATGCCGTTGGCCGGGCAAGAGGAAGAAATCCAAACTTTGGCGCTAATGATGAACGTGAAAATACACTGAATCAGCTGCTTACTGAAATGGATGGGTTTGGAACCAACGTGGGGGTGATTATCCTTGCAGCTACCAACAGGGCAGATGTGCTGGATAGAGCCCTGCTGAGAGCCGGACGATTCGACCGCCAGATCCATGTGGAATTGCCCGATCTGAATGAACGGAAAGAGATTTTTAAAGTCCACCTCAGACCCCTGAAACTTGCCAAAAATTTCGATATCGATTTCCTTTCCAAACAAACCCCGGGATTTTCGGGTGCGGATATTGCCAATGTATGTAATGAGGCAGCCCTTATTGCAGCCAGGAAAAATAAAAAAGAGGTTGAAAGACAGGATTTCCTCGATGCCGTTGACAGAATCGTTGGAGGCCTGGAACGGAAAAATAAGATCATATCTCCACAGGAGAAAAGGACCATTGCATTTCATGAAGCCGGACATGCAACCGTTAGCTGGCTGCTGGAACATGCCAATCCGCTGGTGAAAGTTACCATTATTCCGCGGGGAAGAGCACTGGGAGCCGCATGGTATCTGCCCGAAGAAAGGCAATTGACCACCACCGAACAGATGCACGACGAACTCTCAGCAGCCCTGGGCGGTAGAGCATCCGAAGAACTGACCTTTGGAAAGATCTCTACCGGTGCACTGAATGACCTCGAAAAAGTGACCAAACAAGCCTATGCCATGGTAACCTACTTCGGGATGAGTGAAAAAATCGGGAACATTAGCTTTTATGACTCATCGGGACAAAATGAGTATGCGTTTAACAAACCCTATAGTGAGAAAACAGCCGAAGCAATCGATGAAGAGGTGAATAGAATTATTGAACAGGACTACAAGAGGGCTAAAGATATCCTCATAAAGAACAAGAAAGGATTGACTACCCTGGCTGAACAGTTGCTTGAAAAAGAGGTGATATTCAGCGAAGATCTGGAGAAAATCTTTGGAAAAAGAAAATGGGGAATACCTACCCGTGAATTAGAACAAACAGTGCAGGCTCGCAAGAAAACAACTGAAAAAAAGAAATCCACCGCACGAAAAAATGCAAGTCCCACATCGGTGAAAGGAAAGGTTGAAATACCCAGAAAAAAAACACCGGCAAAATCAAACGGCAAATGAAATCCGGATGGATAAGAATTGGACTACCATATATTCTACCGATCAATTGTACATCGCCGAATTAGCAAAACAAATGCTTCATGATAATGGAATAGAAGCAGTTGTCGTTAATAAACGGGATTCTACCTATAATACATTTGGCGACATTGAGGTATATGTAAACAGGGATAATATGATCAAAGCACTATTACTCATTAAAGAATTTGAACGTTGAGCAACCTTGTCAAAAGAACCATTACCGGTATTCTAATTGTTTTCCTTATCATAACGGGAATTACCTTTAGCAGCATATCATTTTTCTTCCTCTTTCTGCTCGCTCTTGCTGCCGGTTTGTATGAGTTTTACTCCCTGTCTCATATGGCAAAAGTAAGACCACAAACCTATTTTGGAATATTGATCGGGATCCTCTTTTTCGTTCTCAACTTTTTGTATGCCATTGAATTTTTGAATCAGAAGTTTTTCTTCGTCTTTATCCCCCTCATTATCCTTGTTTTTATCAATGAACTCTATAAGAAACATAATCGGCCCTTTACCAACATTGCCTATACGTTCCTCGGGTTAATCTATATCGCCGTACCCATATCACTTTTTAATTATTTTGTATTTAGTCCGAATGGTGAACTATTTACACTTAGTAACCCGGAAGAGAAGCTCGATGCTGTCAACTTCATTTTCCAGCCACCCGAATCCATCATCTATTCACCACAAATACTACTGGGTTTTTTCATACTCTTCTGGGCTAACGATACAGGAGCCTATCTTGTGGGTATCCCGTTTGGGAAACACCGGTTGTTTAAACGCATCTCACCAAAAAAAAGCTGGGAGGGATTCTTCGGAGGAGCCATAATCGCCTTCATCGCTTCCTATCTCCTTTCCCTGTTTTTTAATCACATCAGATTGGTTGACTGGTTGGCAATTACCTTTATTATCGTTACCATCGGGACATTCGGTGACCTGACCGAATCGCTCTTTAAACGAAGTATCGGTGTGAAAGATTCCGGAAAGCTCTTCCCGGGGCACGGAGGATTGCTCGACCGGTTTGATGGCATATTGCTCTCTTCCCCCGTTGTTTTCACCTATCTGAAACTTATTAGTTGAAAAAAATGTAACTTTGCCACTTTGATTATGCTTATGGTAATTCATAAAGAGGGCTATCGGTTGCTTTTTAACCTGTTTCTTATACTGGTAATCCTGAATTTAATCGTTTTTCATGTCCTGTCACCAGTTCTTCTCTATAAGACGATTTTTCTGGTTGGCACAATAATCCTCTTTCTCTTTGTCCTCTTTTTCTTCCGTCAACCGGTTCGTGCTATTGTACCAAATGAAGATCTGATCTATGCTCCGGCTGATGGGAAAATTGTAGCCATCGAGGAAGTCGAAGAACCGGAATATTTTAAGGATACCAGGATACAGGTATCCATCTTTATGTCGGCCTTCAATGTCCATGTAAACCACTATTCCATAGGGGGTGTGGTCAAATACCTGCATTATAAACCCGGTAAAAACCTGATCGCCTATCATCCGAAATCTTCAACCGATAACGAACGGTCTACCGTGGTGATTGATAATGGTAATGGCTGTGAATTGATGATCCGGCAGATTGCTGGCATAATGGCGAGAAGAATTGTCAGTTATGCCAGCATGAATGAAACGGTTAATCAGGGAGACCAGCTCGGCTTTATCAAATTCGGATCCAGAGTAGACCTGCTGTTGCCGGTCGACCTAAACATAAAAATAAACCTTCACCAGTCCGTGAGAGGCAATAAAACCGTTATTGCGGAGATTTAAACCTTTGGACATGAAAGATCCTCACGTTTTGCAAATTACTCCTGATGTCAGTTGGATTGGAATACTGGATTACGATATTGTCACCTTTGATATCGTAATGGAGACCCAATATGGGACAACCTACAATTCTTATTTCATAAATGCTCAGAAGAAAACCATCATTGAAACGAGTAAAGAGAAATTCTGGGATACCTACCTTGAAAAGGTCCGGTCCGTTGTTAACCCTTCGGAAATCGAATACATTATTTTGAACCATACCGAGCCGGATCATTCTGGTAACTTGAAAAACCTGTTAAACCTTGCCCCGAATGCCACTGTGCTTGGCAGTGGAAATGCTATAAAGTACCTTAAGGAGATTATGGGGGAGAATTTTAGGTCGCATCAGGTAAAGGATGGAGACCTGCTTGATCTGGGAGACAGAACCCTGCGGTTCATCGGAGCCCCTAACTTGCACTGGCCCGATAGCATATATACCTACCTCGAAGAAGATCAGCTTTTATTTACATGCGATTCGTTTGGCTGCCATTATTGTGACCCGGGTATGTTCGATGACCGGATTGGTGATTTTGACGATGCATTCAAATATTATTTTGATGTTATTCTGAAACCTTTTAGCAAATTTATGTTGAAGGCGATTGAAAAAATCAAACCGCTGGAGATACAGGCAATATGTCCTGGACATGGGCCTATACTACGAGAAAACTGGAAAAAATATGTTGATCTTTCTGAAAGATATTCGCTGGAATATTTGAAAATCAAAGAGAATGGTGGTAAAAGGGTGCTCATTGCCTATGTTTCTGCCTATGGATATACCGGGATTATGGCAAAACTGATCGCAGAAGGCATTACAACATCCGGAAAAGTTGAAGTGGACCTGGCGGATATTGAAAACATGTCTCCGGGAGAGCTGGAAGAGAAAATCATTAAGAGTGATGCCCTCCTGGTTGGCTCACCAACCATCAACCAGAATACACTGATTCCTGTATACAAACTGTTTGGTTTGATCAATCCCATGAGGGACAAGCGGAAATTAGCTGCTGCGTTCGGCTCGTTTGGATGGAGTGGTGAAGCAGTAAAACTGATTGAAGATACCCTCCGGAATTTGAAGCTTGTAATAGCCCAGGATCCGGTGAGTGTTAAGTTTTATCCCCATGGAGAGACAGTCGATGAGTTAAAACAATTCGGGAAAAATTTTGCGGAGAAAGTGTTGAACCAGAGCGAAGCTGCAGAATGACCGGTTTTCCGATTCGTTTATAATTTTATGCAGACAGGATTTCCGGTTATATTCGATCGATACCGTAGAGACGCCATGCATGGCGTCTCTACGTTGTGCCTGATTTCCGAACTATCCGATCTTTATATCCCTTGACAACGTCGTTTTGTTCTCTTCCATTTTTGGAATTTGAATCGTCAGGATGCCATTTTTATGAACCGCCTTGATCTTATCATTGTCAACCGTTTCGGGTAAGCTGAATGATCTGCAAAACGACCGGTAATTAAACTCCTGCCGGGTCCATTTACCTTCTTGCTCTTCATTATTCTCCTCCTTACACTCTGCAGAAATGGTCAGCAGATCATCATTCAGGTTAATGTGAAGATCCTTCTTATCAAGCCCGGGAGCAGCCAGCTCAATCGTAAACTGCTCGTCATCTTCTGAAATGTTTACAGCCGGATTATTCGAAAAATAGTTGTTCCGCTTAACGACGGGATAGAAAAAATCGTCGTTGAAAAAATCTCTTGTCAAGTCAGGCCATATTGCCCGTTTTCTGATTATTGGTAACATGATTTTAACCTCCAATTTAAAAAATTAAACATTGATTCATTTTGATATCTACCGGTCAAATCGAATACCAATCCAATAAAACTGCAAATATGGCAGACTTATTATTGGGGAAATGCCAAAATGACATATAAGATTGATTGACTACGGATCGACTCAGGAGCGGGTCACGCAGGCAGTCAACTTACATTATTCAGTGATACTACGACTGGTTCGGATTTACAGGTATCTTATCAATACATGGTTGATAATTATTTGATTTCCAAACCAGACCGGAATAAAATATTTGGTTCATTTGTGTATTTTTGTACATATCTTCCCAATGCTATTGAAAAAGTAGTATATTTAAACAAACACCAGGGTTTTAATGAAGAGCACTGGAAAATACATAATCGCTGGGATCGGGTTGATTATTCTCCTGGTAGTTGTTTGGTATTTCAAAAACATTGTTGCCTACATTCTCATTTCGGCTGTTTTTTCCCTCATTGGCCGTCCACTGGTTGATCTGCTTGAGCGGATCAGGATTCGTCGGTTTCATTTTCCCAGGGCATTAGCTGCATTAATCACCCTGGTCGTTCTCTGGGGACTTTTCATCACCTTTTTCAGGGTTTTTGTACCCTTGATCATTAACCAGATGGAGGAACTGTCAACCATCGACAGGAAAATGATTATGACGAGCCTTGAAGAACCGATCCGGCGCATTGAAGAATTTTTAAGGGGATACAACATAGGGCTGGAAGAGGGTGCGACCCTGGAAGATTACATTACCTCAAAGTTGGTCACTCTGCTAAGTTTCTCGGTGGTTTCGAAAATCCTTGGGTCCGCTGCAAGCTTTGTTGGGAACATCCTGGTCGCACTCTTTTCCATCTCCTTCATCACCTTCTTTTTCCTGAAAGATGAGCGGCTTTTCGTTAATGGGGTCATCTTATTGGTTCCCATTAAACATGAGGAGGGGACCCATCACGCCATGTCTTCCATTAAGCGATTGTTAATGCGCTATTTTATCGGGATTTTCCTTCAGATCACCTGTATTATCATTCTGGTGACCATCGGGCTAACCATTGTGGGATTGGGTTTTGACAAGGCTTTGATTATCGGACTGATTGTCGGGCTATTCAATGTAATTCCTTACCTTGGACCGTATATCGGTGCATTTTTGGGTATTTTGCTTGGTATAGCCAATAACCTGGGGATGGAGTTTTATTCCCAGCTTCTTCCGATGCTGGGGTATATGATGATTGTTTTCATAACAGTTCAGGTCATTGACAACGTGCTTTTTCAGCCATTAATTTATGGGACTTCTGTTATGGCGCACCCCCTGGAGATCTTTATCGTAATACTGGCAGCCGGTTATCTGGCAGGTGTCGTCGGAATGTTCCTGGCAATCCCTTTCTACACCGTATTGCGTGTCATTGCAAAAGAGTTTTTTAATCAATATAAGCTCATAAAGAAACTGACTGAGAACATCTGAATCCGTTTTTATGAAAAAGAATTGGTTACTTATTTTTGTTTTTCTGATATTGTCATCCGTTTTAAACGGTCAGATATCAGCTGATTTTAGATCCATTGTTTCAGCGAAATCGAACCTGGCCCTTTTATTTGAACCCATAATCAGGGATACGGTTTCCTGTTCATACCTGTGGGATTTCGGCGATGGGACATCGGCATCCGGTCCCAGTGTGGAACACACCTATTCGAAGCAGGGAGAGTATCTGGTTTCCCTTACCGTTACGGATGGAATCAGCGTGGAATTCCTGTCCAGGGAGATCAAATTGCAGGCTCTTTTTGATGTGACCAATGTGTTTACCCCCAACAATGACGGATTCAATGATCTGTTTGTTATTCATACAGATGGTTTAACCAGATACACCCTCACCATTTACAGCCGTTCGGGCACAATGGTTCATCACTCTACCTCGGTAACACCGGTTTGGGATGGCAAAACACCATCAGGCGAATATGTTCATCCCGGTGTCTATTACTATGTTATTAGATCTGGAGACACATCTGGGGAAATTGAGAAATCGGGATTTGTTCACCTGATAAGGGAATATCCTTGATATGGATTTAAATATTTTAATATTTTTAAAGGATTTCTATCGTTGATGAGGGGGAACACTATTTTTTCAAAAATTTTCTATTTTTACTCGGATGGTTTCAGGAGTATGACCGTTGGCAAGAAGCTCTGGATCATCATCCTGATCAAACTGTTTATCCTGTTTGCTATCCTGAGGATATTCTTCTTCCATGACTTTCTTGAATCAAATTTTACTTCTGATGATGAGAGAAGTGAGTATGTTATTGAGCAATTAACCACAACTAAAAAACTGAACGATGATTGAACAAATCGATTTGTCTTTGGTTGACTGGTCGAGGGGACAATTTGCATTGACAGCCATGTTTCACTGGCTTTTTGTACCATTGACCCTTGGATTGTCTTTTCTGGTTGCGATCATGGAAACCATTTATGTTAAGACCGGAGATTCTTTCTGGAAAAAGACGACAAAATTCTGGATGACCAT
Source organism: uncultured Rikenellaceae bacterium (assembly GCA_964389685.1). GTDB lineage: Bacteria > Bacteroidota > Bacteroidia > Bacteroidales > VadinHA17. The sequence goes on along the minus strand of CAYMFM010000011.1, from coordinate 7,009 downwards.
CTTTGGAGTTAACTTCGCGATTGGTGTGGCAACCGGGATTATCCTTGAATTCGAATTTGGTACGAACTGGTCCAACTATTCCTGGTTCGTGGGTGATATTTTTGGCGCTCCTCTCGCCATTGAAGGGATTATGGCATTTTTCATGGAATCCACCTTCATAGCCGTGATGTTTTTCGGGTGGAATAAGGTAAGCAAAAAGTTTCATCTTGCATCGACATGGCTCACCGCCATTGGTGCCAACCTATCTGCCTTATGGATCCTGGTAGCGAATGCCTGGATGCAGAATCCAGTGGGCATGCATTTTAATCCCGATACAGCAAGGAACGAAATGCAAAATTTCTGGGAGGTCCTGTTTTCCTCCAGTGCGGTCAATAAGTTTTTGCACACCATCTCTTCGGGATTTGTGCTTGCAGCGCTGGTTGTAATCGGGATCAGTGCCTGGTTTCTGTTAAAGAAGAGAGAGGTGTTGTTTGCGAAACGCAGCATGATTGTTGCCTCTACTTTCGGGGTATTATCCGCTATTTTCTTGATTGGTACTGGAGATAGTTCAGCCAGGGATATAGCAAGCGACCAACCGGTAAAATTTGCTGCAATGGAAGCCCTTTATGATGGGAGAACCAATGCACCCCTTGTTGCTATAGGCGCATTATCTTCACCTACAGAAGATCAGGGGCTCATGCGTGAGAATTTCATTTTTAAGATCGAAATACCCAGTGCATTATCCTTTATGGTGCATCGTTCATCCAAAGGATTTGTTCCGGGGATTAAGGATCTGGTATTAGGAAATGAGAAAGAGAATATCATCTCTGTTAGTGAAAAAATTGAGCGTGGTGATATAGCCATCAGCACACTGCGAGAACTAAAGGAAGCAAAGAAGAATGATCCTGAAAGATATATTGAACTGAGAGCGAAATTCGAAGACAAGGAGTGGATCGATAATTATTTTCGCTATTTTGGATATGGTTATTATAAAGGCAGGGATACCCAGGAGTTGATACCCAATGTGCCCATCTCATTCTACTCATTTCACATCATGGTTATCCTTGGATTTTACTTTTTTCTTCTGTTTGTCCTGGTGCTCTTCCTTGGGATCAGGGATCGACTGGAAGGTAAACGATGGCTCCTCTATATTGCACTATGGACCATTCCGCTGGCATATATTGCAAGCCAGTCCGGCTGGATTGTTTCTGAACTGGGGCGGCAGCCCTGGGTCATCCAGGATCTGTTACCCACCGTTGCGGCTGTTTCTCATATCAATACAACATCGGTTCAGATCACGTTCTTTCTCTTCGCGGTGACCTTTACGGCACTGCTGATCGCGGAGATAAAGATAATGACAAAGCAAATTAAAATCGGACCTAAAGAAGGAGGAAAATAAAATGTTTGAAAACCTGTCTCATCTTGCGTTGCAGCAATACTGGTGGGTAATCATCTCGCTGTTAGCTGGATTACTGGTATTCCTCATGTTTGTACAGGGCGGACAAACCGTTATTTATCTGCTCGGAAGGAAGGAGATAGAACGCAAAATGATTGTTAATGCACTGGGTCGAAAGTGGGAATTTACTTTTACCACACTGGTTACCTTTGGCGGTGCCTTTTTTGCCTCCTTCCCCCTGTTTTATGCCACCAGCTTCGGAGGGGCCTACTGGGTGTGGATCGCCATTCTTTTCTGTTTCATCATCCAGGCTGTGGCTTATGAATTCCGAACAAAACCCAATAATTTCCTCGGGCAGAAAACCTATGAAGTATTTCTTTTTATCAATGGAGTGCTGGGAACATTGCTGATCGGAACAGCAGTAGGAACCTTTTTTACAGGGTCTGAGTTTTATGTGAATGAATTCAACTTATCTCAGTGGAAAACCCCGTTTCATGGACTGGAAGCGGTGCTAAATATCCAGAATATCTCCCTGGGACTGGCTGTTCTCTTCCTTGCCAGGGTTCTTGGATTGCTCTATCTGATCAATACTGTGGAAAACGAACAGGTGCTCATGCGTGCGAGGAAACAGGTATGGTATAATGCCATTGCCTTTGTGGTCTTTTTCCTCTTCTTTGCTATCCGCCTGCTTTTTATTGAAGGCTTTGCCGTTGATCCGTCAACCGGAGAAGTCTACATGGAACCAAACAAATACCTGCATAATTTCCTGCAGATGCCGCTGGTGCTGATACTCTTTCTCGCCGGGGTTCTGCTGGTACTGTGGGGGATCCTCTCTTCACTGTTGCAGGGCAATACCAGGGGAATATGGTTCGCAGGAAGCGGTACGGTCCTTACCGTGTTTTCTCTGTTTCTTCTGGCAGGATTCAATAATACAGCCTTCTATCCTTCAACCTTCGACCTTCAGAGTTCATTGACCATTCAGAATGCATCCTCCAGCAAATATACCCTGACTGCTATGAGCTATGTCTCGCTGCTGGTCCCTTTTGTCATTGCATACATCTGGTATGCATGGAGATCGATAAACAGGAAGAAGATCACGGAAGAGGAAATGCAGGAAGAATCACATGCTTATTAATGATGAGTTCGATTGCTGAACAATGTTAACCTAAAATTCTTTACGCAAATGTATATCGGCGAACTTCTAATGTACCTAACCTGGCCGCTGCTTATCGTGGTAAGTTATTTTCTGATCCGGTTTACCTTGAAGAGGTTTGAGAAAAACAGAAAAACTGGAGAAGCGGGAAACCAGGTGTAAAAACTACACATTACAGCAACATCTCTTTAAAAGATTTTCTATCTTCGAAAATTCGTTGTGATTTTCCCTGAACCTGTTGAAATCTGCATTACCAAATAATACATTTTGTTTTATCCATTAATCGATAGCTTTATGATGAAAAAATTGTTTAGATTCATTAAAATCCCGTTAATTCTGGGATTTTCGATGCTTCTATGCCTGAATTGGATCTCAGCACAGAATCCATCGAACGAATACAACCGGTATCATACGCCGGATGAGATCAATTCCTTGCTGGGAAAGTTAAACAAGGATTTTCCGGGCAGGACATCGTTAACCCAGTTAGCCGTTACACCTGCCGGCAATAAGGTAATGATGCTCGAGATAGGACCGGATGCAGGCAAATCCGCCAGAACCGTGCCGGCAATTCTTGTGGTAGGTAATCCGGAAGGGGATGTTCCCATTTCTGGTGAGGCAACCCTGTTCCTGGCAGACCTTATCCTGAATGGAGCGGATGTCCGTACCGATATGACCTGGTATATCGTTCCGATGTTGAATCCTGATGCAGTCTTGCACTATTTTAACAAACCGCTGCAAAGGGATACACGGAACGCAAAACCACACAATGACGATATGGACGACCGTGTGGATGAGGATGGGTTCAATGATCTCGACGGCAATGGTATCATTACGCAAATGAGGGTTGTCGATCCCCTGGGCGAATGGATACCCATTCCCGGAGAACCGAGATTGATGAAAAGAGCCGATGGGAATAAGGGTGAACGCGGGATCTACAAATTGTACACCGAAGGAGTGGATGACGATAGCGATGGCAAATACAATGAAGATGGCCCGGGAGGTGTAAATATCGGAATCACGTTTCCACACCTGTACAAGCCCAATACACCCACAGGAGGTGTATGGCCCGGATCCGAGAAGGAGACATTCGAGATGATGAAATTCGTCTATGAACATCCTGAAATTGCCATGACCTTTGCCTTTGGATCCACCAACTTCTGCATGGTTGCACCCAGGGGTGGAAGAAGTGGAACTGCAGATATGGACAACATAAAAATCCCGGAACGATATGCTGCCATGTTCAATGCCGATCCGGATAAATCCTATTCAATGGAGGAGATCATGGAGATGGTGAGACCGATGATGCCGGCCGGAATGGAAGTGTCGGAGAGCATGATCGCCAGTTTCCTGGGACTGGGAGCAGTGGTTAATCCACTCCGGGAAGACCTGGCTTTTTATAATGAACTAACTGAAAAATACAAGGAGTTCCTCAAAGAGAAGGATGCTGAGCCAAAACGCCTTGCCCCTCAGTCGGCGAAAGACGGCTCGTTCGAACTCTGGTCTTATTACAATCTGGGTGTCCCATCGTTTAGCATGGATCTCTGGACACTGCCGGAAGTAAAAAAAGAGAAAACAGACGATTCAGAGTTGACCATTGAAAAACTCGAGAGCATGAGCAATAATGATTTTGTAGCACTCGGAGAAGAGAAGATCACCGCCTTCCTGAAAGAATCAGGAGCCCCGCCACAATACAATGGAGCCATGGTAATCAATATGGTGAAAAGCGGACAACTGAGCACCAAACAGATGGCAGGAATGATGAAACAGATGGGGGGAGGTGCCGCTGAGAAAGACACCGAAGGTGCTGATCCGAAAGAGAAGACCTTGCTGGCTTTCAGTGATGAATCCCTTAATGGAAAAGGTTTTATCGATTGGAAGGAGTTTGATCATCCAACCCTCGGGAAAGTTGAGATCGGCGGCGCAGTGCCCTATGTCGACAATACACCCCCCGAATCAATGATCGATTCCCTGCTGACCCTTCAGGTTCCCTGGGTATTTACCCTGGTGAAGAAGCTGCCGGAACTGAAGATCGTGAAAACGGAAACCAAATCAGCCGGGTCCGGTGTCCATGAATTGACTGCCTGGATCCAGAACAGTTCTTACTTGCCCTTCCCAACAGCCATGGGAGGCAGGAATCAACAACCTGCCCCGGCAATCCTGGTTGTGAAAGGTGATGTTACATTCCTCTCAGGAAAGCCACGAACAACCATCGGTAATTTAGAAGGGAATAAGAGCATTAAACTCTCCTGGATTATCCAGGCAGAGCGCCCTGTAGATATCACCCTTACCATTGAATCAAAAAATGTCTGGGGTGATCAGAAACAAATTAATATAGGAGGTGTAAAATGAAAAAGTTAACCATCATATTCGCTGTTTCCATGTTCCTGTTGCTGTCAGCTACAAATGGCTACGGACAGTCAGAGAAAATTACCGTACCTCTGCGGTTTGATTTTTATTATTCCTATGAACAGGTTGTTGAAGCACTGAAAGCTTTGAATAAAGCATACCCGGAGTTGACCACCCTTGACCTTGTTGGTAAAAGCGAGGAGAACCGGGAGATCTATGCCTTAACGGTAAACAATCCGAAAACCGGTGATCACTTGAGCAAACCGGGAGTCTATGTCGATGGAAATATTCATGGCAATGAGATCCAGGCAAGTGAAGTGTGTCTCTACTTCCTTAACCAGTTACTTACAAAGTACGGTGAGAACGAGAGAATTACCCGTATGGTCGATAAAAATGCCTACTACGTTTTACCGACTGTAAACGTCGATGGCAGGTATCATTTCTTTACCGATCCAAACACCTCCTCCTCGAACAGGGGGTTGAGAAGGCCAAAAGATGATGACCGGGATGGTCTGTTCGATGAAGATTTCATGGATGACCTTGACGGAGATGGTAACATCACGCAGATGAGGAAAAAAGATCCCTTTGGAAGGTTAAAGACCGATCCGGAAGATCCCAGGTTAATGGTACCTGTTGAACCGGGGGAGAAAGGAGAATGGATCATGTTGGGACAGGAAGGAATTGATAATGATGGGGATGGCAGGGTAAATGAAGATTCGGAAGGATATGTAGATGGCAACCGAAACTGGGGTTACAACTGGGCACCCCCTTACGTGCAGAGCGGAGCCGGCGATTACCCCTTTTCAGGCGTCGGAATTAAAGCCATTGCAAACTATTTGTGCCAGCGACCCAACATCATCATGGTGTATGCTTTTCATAATTCGGGCGGGATGTACCTGAGAGGACCCAGTACCAAAGATCAGGGAGAACTGCTGTCCAACGATATCGAGGTTTACGATTATCTTGGGAAAAACAATGAAATGATTGTCCCGGGTTACCGCTACCTGATCAGCTGGAAGGATCTTTATGCCACCTATGGCGATTTTACGGATTTTACCGATAACATCATCGGATCCTATAGCTTTGTGGGAGAATTGTACCAATCAAGTGCTGAAACATACAGTCCGCCCGGCACAACCAAGGCTACTGAGGAGGAGGATTTCTTCCGTGAAAACAGAGCCAGGTCCAGGGAGCGCATGAAGTTCAACGATCATGTTGCACAGGGAGAACTCTACGTCGATTGGAAGCCCTATAAACACCCTACCTATGGCGATATCGAAATAGGAGGCTGGGTAAAAATGAGCTCACGCCTGCCCCATCCGTTTATGCTCCAGGATCTGGTGCACCGGAATGCTTCTGCCGTGATGTTCTCGGCTGAACAAACACCGGAAATCACCATGGAGATCTTTGAAAAAACCAAAGTGGGAAAAGATCTCTACAGGGTGAGGGTACGGCTGGTAAACAGCAAAGCCATTCCCTCAATGACCTATAGTGCGGTTCGGAAAAAATTCTACCCCCAGGATATGCTGAGAGTCTCCGGTAACGGAGTGAAAGTAGTAAGCGGTGGTAGACTGACCGATGTGTACAGTGATCGGGTTACCTACAAAGAGCAAAAACCGGAAATTCAGTTTTGCCAGGTGCCTGGCTTTGGGAAGATCGAATACCAGTTCCTTATTTCGGGCAAAGGAAAAGTGCAGCTCGATTTTACCTCCCGGAAAGCGAAAGATGTGAGTAAAACCATAGACCTGTAAGGGGAGACGATGAGACTATGAGACTGTGCGAGGGGAAATTGCATAGAGCAAAGAGCATAGAGCAGAGGGAAGAAAAAGTAGTTAATCCATAAGCGTCCTCGCTTATTACTTTTTCATTGGATACCTTCCGATACATGATCAGATATGTATTTTTAAGCCACGTAGTGGCGATATGTTTATAGCCCGGTGGCTTTAGCCCCGGGCTCTATGAGGTTCGATGTATCTATTCGTCAGACGAGCTTCAGTCGTCTGACGAATGAAACCCATTGGGAAACCTATCCCACCAAACAAACCAAACCTGACAGGGTTTTCATGACCTGTCAGGTTTGATTTAACCCGAATTATTCATGCATTCAGCATGAATAATGACGATACATAATTGTA
>CAYMFM010000010.1:35427-78753 GCA_964389685.1 uncultured Rikenellaceae bacterium | reverse complement strand
CCGATTGCAGGGCGGCCCAATTCCGCCACCCGTAATAGAATAAACTTTTAACAGAATACAAAATAGAAAACAAAACATATACTTTATGAAGAAATGCCCAGGTGAGGGCTGCCCGTAAATAAATTGTCTGGTAGACAATTTTAGGGCAGAGCCAGGTAGCGGTGGTGGCATCGTTAAACAGGGAGGGGCCCGATTGCAGGGCGGCCCAATTCCGCCACCCGTAATAGAATAAACTTTTAACAGAGTACAAAATAGAAAACAAAACATATACTTTATGAAGAAATGCCCAGGTGGCAGGACCGACCGTTAAAAAATTGTCCGGTGGACAATTTTAGGGAGGGGCCCGATGGCAGGGCGGCCCAATTCCGCCACCCGTAATAGAATAAACTTTTAACAGAGTACAAAATAGAAAACAAAACATATACTTTATGAAGAAATGCCCAGGTGGCAGGACCGACCGTTAAAAAATTGTCCGGTGGACAATTTTAGGGAGGGGCCCGATGGCAGGGCGGCCCAATTCCGCCACCCGTAATAGAATAAACTTTTAACAGAATACAAAATAGAAAACAAAACATAAACTTTATGAAGAAATGCCCAGGTGGCGGAATTGGTAGACGCGCTGGTCTCAAACACCAGTGGTAGCAATACCGTGCCGGTTCGACCCCGGCCCTGGGTACCAGTTTTCAATGGGCTGTTGATACAGCCTATTCCACCTGAATACTCGTAGAATCGCATGAATAAAGAAGACTTGATCAGACCCTATGGGGAAAAACAGGCTGAATTTGACAGACGGTATCTTGAAATGGCCCGGATCTGGGGTGAAAATTCATACTGTAAACGAAAAAAAGTGGGAGCATTGATTGTCAGGGATAAAATGATCATTTCCGACGGTTACAACGGAACCCCTTCAGGATTTGAAAATGTGTGCGAAGATGAGAATACCGTTACCAAACCTTATGTCTTACATGCCGAAGCCAATGCGATTACAAAAGTCGCCAAGTCAAATAACTCGAGCGAAAATGCAACCTTATACGTTACAAACTCACCCTGCATGGAGTGTGCTAAACTGATCATTCAATCCGGCATAAAACGGGTCGTATTCTCCGAAAAATATCGAATCCAGGATGGGTTGAAATTACTTGAAAGGGCCAATATCGAACTGGTATATATTGAATTATAAGAGATGAACAGATGAAATACGAAAACAGGCGTTCAACCATATATCTCCCCATACTGTTAGCCGTTGCCATTGTAGGAGGAATTTTGATCGGATTGCAACTGCAAAAAGCCGACAACAACCAGAACTTTGCTATTTATCCCAAGGCGGATAAACTGAATGGTGTTATCAATTACATCGAATCAGAATATGTCGATACCGTTTCCAGGCATGATATGGTTGAAGTAGCAATACCCGCAATCCTGAAAAGTCTTGACCCACATTCAGTGTACATCCCGGCAAAAGATGTCCAACGAATGAATGAGCCGTTGGAGGGCAATTTCGAAGGAATTGGAGTTACCTTTAATATGCCAAATGATACCGTGGTCATCATGACAACCGTATCCGGCGGACCCTCCGAACAACTGGGCATTCTTCCGGGTGACAGGATCATCACCATCGATGATACCCTTGTAGCCGGTGTAAACATGAGGGATGAAGAGATCATAAGCCGCCTTAAAGGCCCCAGAGGAACAGCCGTGAATGTTGGAATCCAGCGGAAAGATGAGCCGGAGTTGCTCGACTTCACGATTATCAGGGACAAGATCCCGCTTATTAGTGTCGATGTGGCTTATATGATTACCGATGAGATCGGTTATATCAAAATCAGCAAATTCTCAAGGACCACCTATCAGGAATTTCTTGAAGGGACAGAAAAACTGAAAGCCCTTGGATTAAAAAAATTGATCCTTGACCTTCGGGGCAATGGCGGAGGATACATGGATGCAGCAACCAACATTGCCGATGAACTGCTTGAAAAAGGAAAAATGATTGTCTATACCGAAGGCAAAGCAAGAGCCAGGGATGAATTTTTCTCCACCGAAAGAGAGTCCTTTACACAGGGGGATATTCTGGTTCTGATCGATGAAATGTCTGCTTCGGCAAGTGAAATTCTGGCTGGTGCTATCCAGGATAATGACCGGGGAACCATTATGGGACGAAGGTCATTTGGCAAAGGTCTTGTTCAGGAACCGCTGATGCTTTCCGACGGCTCTGCTTTGCGTTTAACCATTGCCAGATATTACACACCCACAGGCCGGTGCATTCAGAAACCATACATCAATGGGACTGAAGAGTATTATAGCGATCTGCATCAGCGGTATGTGAATGGAGAGTTTGAACGAATCGACAGCACGGTTTTCCCCGATTCACTCAGGTATGTCACTCCGGGAGGGAAATATGTTTACGGCGGTGGTGGAATCATGCCTGATATCTTTGTGCCCCTCGATACGGCAGGAGTTTCCGATTATTTTATCAAAGTACGAAACCGTGGACTGATCTACCGGTTTTCATTTGAATATACCGATATAAACAGGAATAAAATTGATCATTTTAACCACTACCGGGAATTGATTACCTATCTGGAAAGTCAAAACCTGCTCAAGCAGTTCATCGATTATGCCGAAGAAAAAGGGATCCCTCCCAACAGTGAAGACCTGAGGGAATCGGGAGAGATCATTCACACACAGATCCTTGCATATATTTCACGTAACCTGTTCGACAATGACGGTTTTTTCCCGGTTTTTCATGCCATCGACAACACCCTTGAAAAAGCCATCTCTTATCTTGAAAAAGGATAGGTGGAGTTTGGAAGAGAGGCAGATCATTCAACCTGTGTAATTGCCCAGAGTGTATTGTTTAGCACGAATTATTCATGCATTCAGCATGAATAATGACGATACATAATTGAAATCTATTGATTATCAATTATATATGTCAGGGTTAACCATTGATCACTTCAGTGAATGTTAATTCCACCTAACCATTAAAACCACAACAGGTGCTGTTTTTCAAGATCCTTATTGATTCGATATAACAAAATCAAGAATTATGCCTAAACTTCGATCTCTTTCTTCCATAAATCCCATATGACCGGAATGATCAAGCAGCGTAAGTGTTCCCTTCTCAGGCAGTGTTACCCTTTCAATCAGGGCATCATAAGCAATATAGTTATCTTTTTTCCCAAGAATCCATAAAAACGGTACCTGGCAGTTTCCAAGGATTTCCCGATAATCGGGACGTTGCATCATTCCGTTCAACACAGCAATGATCCCGGAACCGGGAGTCCTTCGCGCTATTTCCCTGGAAAAATCAACGTCGTCACGGAATTTTTCCAGATTATCGTTAGCAAAGGCTTTTGGAATGTTTACGCTGTAAATCAATTCCTTCTTACCCTCCCGGACCAAACCGATTTCCCGTTCCCGGTTTACCTTTGTTTCAGAAGTGTCAGCCAGGGGATGGGAATGAAAAAGAGAGAGCGCCTTTAGCCTGTCGGAATACTTTGCAAGAAATGCAAGGGCTACATAGCCTCCCATGGAATGGCCAACCAGGATGCATTGCTCAACCACCAATCGATCCAAAACGTGTTTGACCACATCAGCCATGAATTCCATGGTATGTACCTCTCCTGCAACTCCTGATTCACCATGCCCCGGAAGATCGATAGAGATCATTCGTCCCTGCCCGGCCAATCCGTTGGTAAATGAACGCCAAATCTCCGATGATTCGAGATAACCATGCAGAAAAACGACTGGAATGCCCTGCCCCTCATCCCTGAATACTACCTTTATATCATTGTAAAATATCTCTTTTTTCATCACCTTATTTTTATTGTATAGAATTAGTATAAATTATAATCCGTATGCTGAGTAACATTGTAAAAATATACGTAAAAAAATACATTTGATCACATTAGGAAGGGAACGATATCCTAATGCTTTAAGTTATTTAATATCCGTAAAAAACAATCCCATGAGTAGTTTTTTTGGTTCATCACTGACAAAAAAGTTGGTAATGGCGCTGGCAGGTCTGTTTCTCATACTTTTCCTGATCGTTCATCTTTCGATCAACCTACTTTTGTTATCAGACGATCCTGTAAAATTCAACAAAGCTGCACATTTTATGGCTTCGAATAAAATCATTAAGATTTTTGAAGTCATTCTGTTCCTGGTATTTGTCATCCATATTATCTGGGGTATTATTCTTCAAATCCAGAACTGGCTTGCCCGACCCAAGCATTATATCAGGCATTATTCATCTCAAACATCATTCTTCTCGAAATACATGATCTATCTCGGGGGAATAGTTTTGATTTTTCTGATCATCCATTTTCTAAATTTTTATTTCGTGAAACTGGGTTGGGTTGAAGGGGATTCGGAAAACTTTTATGGTATGGCATATGAGTTATTCAAAATACCGGTTTATACAATTATTTATCTTTTATGCTTTCTTTTCCTGGCGTTCCATCTAAATCATGCTTTCCAGTCCGCTTTCCAAACCATTGGATGGAACCACCCAAAATATACTCCTGCCATTAAATTCATCGGAACAATTTATTCGATCATTGTACCATTAGGATTTGCAATCATTCCAGTGATTATATACTTTTTTAAATAATCAAGTAAGCATCAGGTTATGACGAAATTAAATGCCAAAATACCCGAAGGTTCCCTGGCTGAGAAATGGACCAGGCACAAAGCCTCCATTAGAATTGTCAGTCCGGCAAACAAAAAGAAATTAGATATTATTGTAGTCGGTGCCGGTGCATCCGGTGCTTCCGCTGCTGCAACACTGGGAGAACTGGGATACAATGTAAAGGTTTTTGTATATCATGATTCACCCCGCAGAGCGCATTCCATTGCTTCGCAGGGAGGGATCAATGCAACCAAAAATTATAAAAATGATGCTGACAGTGACTACCGGTTGTTCTTTGATATGATCAAAGGAGGCGATTTCAGGGCACGAGAAGCCAATGTATACCGTGCAGCAGAAATCTCCAACAACATCATCGACCAATACGTGGCTCAAGGCGTCCCCTTTGCCAGGGAATACAGCGGTTATTTAGCCAACCGCTCGTTTGGAGGAGTTCAGGTTTCCAGAACATTTTATGCTCAGGGGCAAACCGGACAGCAATGTACGCTGGCAGCCTATCAGGCGTTGAGCAGGCAGATCAAAGCAGGGAAGGCAACATTGTATCCCCGAAGAGATGTGCTCAACCTGGTGGTTGTTGATGGGAAAGCCAGAGGGATCATCACAAAAAACCTGCTGACCGGTGAGATTGAACGGCATTCTGCCCATGCCGTTGTTTTTGCAACGGGTGGATTTGGAACGGTTTACTACCTGTCAACCCTGGCTATCAATTCGAACTGTTCGGCTGCACTGGCAGCCTATAAAAAGGGAGCCTTTATGGCTAATCCGAGCATGGCACAAATTCATCCCACCAGTGTCCCAGTATTGAATGAATACCAGTCAAAGCTCACCCTGATGTCTGAATCTCTGCGAAACGATGGAAGGGTGTGGGTCCCGAAGAACAAGGATGAGAAACGTCCGGCCAACGAAGTGCCTGAAGAGGAGAGGGACTATTATCTCGAACGCATGTATCCTGCATTTGGCAACCTTGTCCCAAGGGATGTGGCATCCAGAGCTGCAAAAGAACGGTGTGATGCCGGATTTGGTGTTGGAGAAACAGGATTGGCGGTTTACCTGGATTTCAGAGATGCAATCCAGAACCAGGGAAAAGACGCCATTGCAGGAAAATATGGAAACCTGTTTGATCTCTATCGTAAAGTGACTGGAATCAATCCTTATGATGAGCCCATGCGAATCTATCCCGCTTCCCACTATACAATGGGTGGTTTATGGGTGGATTACAACCTGATGACCACCATTCCCGGATTGTATGCCATCGGTGAGGCAAACTTCAGTGACCATGGTGCTAACCGATTGGGTGCCAGTTCTCTTATGCAATGCTCCGGTGACGGATACTTTATCTTACCGGCAACCATTGGTGATTATCTGGCAGATGATATTAAAACCCCGAAAATTCCGACCGATACTCCTGAATTTGAAAAAGCGGAAATGGAAGTGAAAGAAAAACTACAAAAACTTGTATCGGTAAACGGTTCGCAAACGGTGAAAACATTCCATAAAAAGCTTGGACTCATCTTATGGACCTATTCAGGGATGAAAAGGAACGAAGAGGGGCTCAATAAAGCCCTGAATATGGTAAAAGAGCTGAAGGATGAATTCTGGAAGGATGTTAAAGTTCCCGGGGAAATGAATGAATTCAACCAGGAACTGGAAAAAGCAGGCCGGGTTGCTGATTTCTTTGAACTGGCACACTTGATTATTTTGGATGCATTGAACCGAAAGGAATCCTGCGGAGCCCATTTCCGTGAAGAATTTCAAACCGAAGAGGGAGAACCCAAAAGGGATGACGAAAATTATTCTTATGTGGCTGCCTGGGAATATACCGGTAAAGATTCAGCCCCTGAATTACACAAGGAAGAACTAACATTTGAGTACGTTGAAGTAACCCAAAGAAGTTATAAATAAAACCACGATATACTCCATCTAAACCAGAGACCGAGTATTAATAATAAAGCAATCTTGTTATGAAAGTAACACTGAAAATCTGGCGCCAGGAAAATCGCCAAACCAAAGGAAAATTTGTTACGTACGAATTGGATGATGTTTCTAAAGAGATGACCTTTCTCGAGATGTTAGATTATCTGAACGAGAAGCTTATTAAGGAGGGCGGCAAGCCCATTGCTTTTGACAGTGATTGCCGGGAAGGTATCTGCGGGAGCTGTGGTTTGTATATTAATGGTCGCCCCAATGGTCCACAGAAAGGTGTAACCACCTGCCAGCTAAGCATGAGTGCTTTCAAGGATGGAGATAAAATCATTGTAGAACCATGGCGGTCCAAAGCTTTTCCTGTAATCAAAGACCTGGTTATTGACCGCACCGCCTTTGATGAATTAATACAAGCGGGTGGATACATTTCTGTCAATACAGGCGCAGCACCGGAAGCAAACTCGATTCCGGTCAGCAAAGAGAAATCAGACAGGGCATTTGATGCCGGTATCTGTATAGGGTGTGGATCCTGTGTTGCTGCCTGCAAAAATGCTTCCGCCATGTTGTTCGTATCGGCAAAGATTTCCCAGCTGGCGCTATTGCCACAAGGACAGGTAGAAGCCAAAGAAAGGGTACAACATCTGGTTGAAAAAATGGATGCCCTCGGGTTTGGCAATTGTTCAAACACAGGAGCCTGTGAGGCAGAATGCCCGAAAGAAATTACTCTTGTGAATATTGCACGGATGAACCGTGAATTCTATTCTTCAAAAGTGTGCTGAGAAACTACCTGAACAACAACCGTATCAAATAAAAAGTTTTCTTCTATGAGGCCATTGTGCTCTCAATCTCAGTTACCGTTTTGGGTATTGTTCTTCCCAAAACACGGTATCCTTTTCCTGTGACCAGAATATCATCTTCAATACGGATACCACCAAAATTTTTATAGGTTTCTACCCTCTTATAATCGATGAAATCGGTAAATTTGTTTTCACTTCTCCATTGATCAATCAAAGCAGGGATAAAATATATACCGGGTTCAACCGTAAACACAAATCCCTTCTTCAATCGTTTTCCCAGGCGCAGGAAGGCAAGTCCAAACTGGTCGCTTCTTTTAACCTCATCATCGTACCCAACATAATTCTCACCCAATCCTTCCATATCGTGAACATCCAGGCCCATCATATGGCCCAGTCCATGCGGGAAAAAGAGAGCGTGTGCACCCTGATGAACCGCTTCGGAGATATCTCCCTTCATCAATCCAAGCACTTTTAAACCTTCTGCTATGATCTGTGCTGCAGAGAGGTGTATTTCCTTGTAGGTTAATCCGGGTTTGATTGCCCGGATAGCATCCACATTTGCTTTCAATACGATTTCATAAATCTCTTTCTGCCGCTGGTCAAATTTTCCACCAACAGGCACTGTCCGGGTTATATCACTGGCATAATGCAATAACGATTCAGCACCGGCATCCGTAACCATCATTCGTCCTTTCACGAGCGTATTCCCATGATAGTGATTATGCAGTGTCTCTCCGTTGATGCTTAATATGATTGGAAACGAAACACCTGCTCCCCGGGTTAAGGCAATTCCCTCAATAACTCCTGAAATTTCCCGTTCAACAACTCCCGGCATTGCCATCTTCATGGCGGTAGTATGCATCTCATAAGCCGTTTCCATGGCTTTTTCTATTTCCTCAACCTCAACATCCTTCTTTACAGATCTCAATTCAATAACTCCCCGGATCAAATCCTCTGATACCATCTTGCGTATATCATCCGGCTTCTTTCCAAAAAGGCTCTCCAATAGAATTATATTCTTCCCCCGATAAGGTGGTAACAGGTGTATCTTCTTCCCCCTGGTCTGGGCATCCTCAAGCATGCCTTTCAAATTCTTAAAAGGAGAGCTGTTATTTATACCTGCCTTTAGCACCCTCTCTTTTATCGTCGACTGTGGTCCCATCCAGATGATGTCATCCATATCAACATCATTCCCAAAAATATAATCCTCTCCGGAGTCAATATCCATTACCCCGGCTAAATCGGGATAGTCCAATCCGAAAAAATATAAAAAATCACTATCCTGTCTAAAAGGGTATGTATTTGCAGTATAATTCATGGAGGCTTCCGTATTGCCAGGAATAAGCACCAATCCTGATTGCAGTTTCTCTCTGAGCCTGTCTCTTCTTGATGTGTAAATCTCAGGTTTGAACATTTCTTTTTCTGTTAAGTGAGTTTCATTTAATCGAGGCATTAAAGTTAATATCTAATTGGAAAATGACAAATAAAAGGGATCGCTGCCTCTCCTGAGTACAAGCTTGCTCTTACTCTCCTTTCAATTCCACAGAATAATAATGCTAAATACTGATTATCAGCTATTTAATGAGCTGCATTATAAAATGCGAATATACTTGTTTATTTATATAATTTTATTATCTTCGCTGATTAGTGATAAGATATTAACAATTCCTTAACAATGTAATTCACAATATGCCCTACCGAAGATTGCCCAACACAGACAGTTCCCGATTAAAGGCCCTTCATACTGCCCTGGCAAAAGGGAAAGATTTACCTCCGTTTAAATTGGCATTCAGTCAGTCAAGTCTTCAGAAAATTCAGGCATTTCTTACCGGATTTGAACAAGTGTTAATCCTGAAAAAGCAAGATTACATCAAGCAGGTCGAGCACAATAAAGTGTATCAAAAGACGATCAGGAAAGTCAGGTTATATATCTCCCACTTCATTCAGGTCATGAATATGTCCATTGCACGCGGAGAGATTTCCTCCACTACCCGTAGCTTTTATGGGTTAAAAGAAACGGACAAAAACCTCCCTTCTCTTCAAACGGAAGCAGAGATCATTGAATGGGGACAAAACCTTATCAATGGAGAAGTCAAACGGATCCTGAAAGGATTATCACCCATTACGAATCCTACCATAGCAGTGGTCAAAGTAAGGTATGAGCAATTTCTCGATGCATACAATTTTCAGAAAACCCTGCAGAAAAAAAATGGTTTTAATCATCAAAAACTGTCAGTCCTACGTGAAAAAGCCAACCAGATTATATTACAAACCTGGAATGAAGTTGAAGAATACTACAGTGATCTGCCCGAAAACATGAAGCGTGAGAAGGCAAAGGAATATGGTCTGGCATATGTCTTCAGGAAAAATGAAATGAGGAACATCACTTTCGTCGATGATCAGCATAAAGGAATAGGTTAGTCTCCTTTATCCTGGCACTGCAATAACTCCTCCATCCCCTCTGTTTACTCATGACGGTTTGCGAATACCCTGCTCAGTACGGTAAATATACCATGTTAGCAAACCGACAAAAGCTGCTGTGACCACAATCAGCAAAAATCCTCCTCTGCTAGTGCCCAAAGAATCAACATCCCTTGTCACAAATTCCTCACCAAAAATATAATAGATGGTAACTGCAAGGCCATTGTTTACAAAATGGGCAAGGATAGGAAGCCAGATAGTCCTGCTCCAAAGAAAAAGGTATCCGAAAAATATCCCCATGGCTAACCGTGGTAAGAATCCATAAAACTGGAGATGAAAAGCACTAAAAATTATTGCTGCAATGATGATCCCGATGTGATTATTTCTGGTCCACTCACAGAATATTCGTTGTATAACTCCACGGAACAACAACTCCTCACCAATAGCCGGGATGATTGCTATCATGATCAGATTGATGGTGAATTGGATTATTGAGTCTGAATCCAGGAAGGTCTCGGTTAGTTTTCCTGCTCGTTCTTCCATCTCCTTCATCCTCCCCTCAAGCCCATCCAGGAAATCCGGAAGATTCATTTCAGCATTCCATTGAGCCAATAGATTAATAATGGGCAGGGCAATCAGCATAACCAGAACAACATGAAATGCAGAAAGTGTATTGAGATGACGGTTAAGCTTTAAATAACCGATGCTGTTCCCACTGATGAAATAAGCGATGAGGAATGCAGGGAAAACAAATGTCCCGATGGATAGCCAAATTTGAAAATATTTCATGATCCCAACGTGGGTCGTATCGCTAAGGTTCTCAATAATCGATATCAGCTCCTCTGTTTCCAGTCCAAAAATGGGAAATGCGAAAAGTGCAGCAAGGAATAAAAAAAGCAGAAATGATCCAACGATGACCAGAGTTGAAAATATAAGCTGGGTAAAGTGGGAGGTATTTTTCAGTATTCCCTCAGCCATTCCTCTAATTTTAATAATTTAGCGGTTAAAAGTACTTAATATTTTTTGTATTGGTTGTTATTGGAAATATTCAATTAGGGGATTATCCTCTCTCCCTTGCTCCAATGGAAAATGTAACCGATCCCTCCTTTCGCCATTTGTGTAAACAGTTTGGTGCCGATCTGCTCTACACCGAATTCATCTCTTCTGACGGATTGATCCGTAGTGGGCGAAAAAGTCTGAAAAAGCTTGAAATTTTTGATCATGAACGACCCATCGTTATTCAGCTTTATGGTCATATCATTGAATCGATGGTTGAGGCGGCAAAAATTGCAGAGCAATCATCTCCCGAATTTATCGATCTTAATTTCGGCTGTCCTGTGCGAAAAATTGCCAGGCGGGGAGCCGGAGCCGGAATGTTGAAAGATATCGATGGTATGGTAAAAATGACCTCGGCAATTGTGAAGACCACACATCTCCCGGTAACCGTTAAAACGCGGCTTGGATGGGATGAGGATACGAAAAATATAGTTGAAATTACCGAGCGTCTTCAGGATGCTGGGATACAGGCCATTACAATCCATGCACGTACGGGTGTTCAATTGTATAAAGGAAAAGCCGATTGGACCCTGGTCGGTGAAGTAAGGAATAATCCCAGAATAAGCATTCCTGTTTTTGGCAATGGAGATATCACCGGCCCTGAAGTGGCTAAATCAATGTTTGAAAAATATGGTGTCGATGGGATCATGATTGGCAGGGCAACGATTGGAAGGCCCTGGATATTTAAAGAGGTGAAACACTACCTTGAAACCGGGGAAATCATACCCCTTCCAACCATCAAAGAGAAGGTTGGGACCGCAAAACTTCATTTCCAAAAATCAATTGAATCAAAAGGAATACCGCGTGGTATTTTTGAAATGAGAAGACATTTTTCCAGTTATTTTAAAGGACTCCCGGATTTTCGGGAAATCCGCTTGCGCTTATTGACCTCAACCGCTGAAGAGGAGATCGTCGAAATCCTGGATGAGATTGAAGCGAAGTATCTGTACCTGGAGAAATTCTGATTCCGCTTTCCAAATAAAGCCATGCTTTCCATCTCTTTTTCAATTCTTTTTGGTAATTTCAGCACATCACCCCACATTTTATAAACAAATTGAATCTTATTGTCATGAAAATCAAGTATCTGTTATTTCTTTTTTTTGCATTCAGTCACCTTCTGGCACTGTGCCAGAAAACCAATCCGGATCATCCTCAACTATCCATTGAAAAAATCATGCAGGATCCAAATTGGATCGGGATTTCTCCCAGCAGGTTGAATTGGTCTCCCGACGGCAACCTGCTCTTTTTTAACTGGAATCCTGATGGTGAAGAGAGTGCTTCAATGTATAAAATCAAGGCCCCGGAAACAACTCCTGTAAAGGTAACTCCTGAAGAGAGAAAAGAGATGCCGGCAACCCATGGTGATTACAACAAAGCACGCACACAAATGATCTATGAAAAAAACGGGGATATTTTTCTGTTAACCCTGTCAACGGGGGATATTGTCCAGATCACAAATACCGTTGGATATGAGAGATCCCCTTCCTTCAGTCAGGATGAGACAAAGATCATTTTCACCTGTGACAACAATCTGTTTGCCTGGGATATCCAGTCCGGTCAAACCACCCAAATAACCAACTTTGTCATGGGACAGGAAAGACCTGAAAAAAAGCCATACTCAAATGATCAAGAAGAATGGTTATATTATGACCAGTTCAGGCTGTTTGAAGTATTGAGGGAGAAAAAAGAGGATCGGGAACGATCAGAAAAAGAACGGGAATTGTATGCTCCGGAAAAACTGAGAGCAATTTACACAGGAAAAGAGAGACCGTCCTCTATTGAATTAAGTCCCGATGAAAAGTATATTATATACCTTTTCTACAAAAATGTATCGGATGCAAAAGAAACAGAAATACCGAATTATATTACAGAATCCGGTTACACAGAGACCCGCAGTGTCAGGTCAAAGGTTGGAACACCATACTTCGCCTCAACGGAAATGTACATTTATGATATTGTCGGCGATACCATCTACCAGGTAATGACTGATGAAATTCCGGGGATTTGCGATCCACCGGATTATATCAAAGACTATCCCGATAAGAAGTGGAACACTGACAAACCCCGAAAAGTGATCATGGGAGCACCGGTCTGGTCAGACGACGGAAAGAATGCTGTTCTGACCATTTCATCCATGGATAACAAAGATCGGTGGATCATGCACCTTGATATTGAGACTGGAAAGATAAAGCTTCTTGATCGGCAAAGAGATGAAGCATGGATTGGAGGACCCGGTATGGGATGGTATGGATCCTCTGTCGGATGGATGCCTGACAACAAAAGCATCTGGTTTCAATCGGAGGAATCGGGCTATTCTCACCTGTATACATTACATATCCGGACGGGCAAGAAAAAAGCATTAACCCAGGGATCATTCGAAATTTATAATCCTTCCATCTCACTGGACAAAAAATATTGGTATTTCGTTTCGAATGAAATTCATCCTGGTGAGCGTCATTTTTACCGGATGCCCCTGGAGGGAGGCAAACGGGAGCAAATTACCCATCTTCCGGGAAGGTGTGATGTAACCATCGCTCCGGATGAGAAGTGGTTTGCCCTCATTCATTCCACATCAAACCATCCGGAAGAATTGTATCTCCTGGAGAATAAAGAGGGTGCAGCACCGATTCAGATAACCCATTCCGTAACAGAAGAGTTTACTGAATACCCATGGAGGAAACCGGAGGTTATCACCTTCAAAGCAAGTGACGGTTCGGAGGTGTATGCCAGGCTCTACAGGCCTGAAAATCCAATTGAACAGGGCCCTGCTGTTATCTTTGTGCATGGTGCCGGTTATCTTCAGAATGCTCACAAATGGTGGAGCAGTTATTTCAGGGAATACATGTTTCATAATCTCCTTGCCGACAATGGTTACACTGTCCTGGACATCGATTACCGCGGAAGTGCTGGCTATGGAAGGGACTGGAGAACTGCCATTTACCGGCACATGGGGGGAAAAGACCTTTCTGATCAGGTGGATGGGGCAAAATTCCTGGTTGAAGAGTATCAGGTAGACCCGCAGAAGATCGGTATCTACGGAGGATCATATGGCGGATTTATCACACTCATGGCAATGTTTACCCAACCGGATGTTTTTGCTGCCGGGGCAGCTTTGCGGGCAGTAACCGATTGGGCACATTATAACCATGGTTATACAGCCAATATTTTAAACACACCCGTTGAAGACAGCCTTGCTTATGTAAGAAGTTCACCCATCTATTATGCCGAAGGATTAAAGGGAGCGTTACTGATCTGTCATGGTATGATCGATGATAATGTCCATTTTCAGGATGTGGTTAGACTGGCCCAGCGATTAATCGAACTTGGAAAAGAGAATTGGGAATTTGCCGTTTATCCTGTTGAACGACATAGTTTCACAGAACCGAGTAGCTGGACAGATGAATACAGGCGTATTTTCAACCTGTTTGAAGAACAGTTAAAATGATCTTTGCCGGGAGAGTCCTGTAAACCGGTCATTAAAATTCAGATCCGGTCCTCTTTTTAGGATAATCAATCGTATAGTGTAACCCTCGGCTCTCACGAAGGTCTTGTGCCATTCTGATGGTCAGGTGACCGACATTAATCAGGTTCCGTAATTCACACAGTTTTCGTGATAGGGTTGATTTTTTATAGAGCTCCTCTGTCTCCCTGTAAATGATATCAAGTCGTGCCAACGCTCGTTGCAAGCGCAGGTCCGATCGTACGATCCCGACATAATTGCTCATGATCTGTTGCATCTCCTTATAACTCTGTGTTATAAGGATCATCTCTTCCGGATGAGTTGTACCCCCGTAATCCCATCCCGGGACCTTTTCATTAAAGGTGATCCCGGATAACTGATTCTTTACATCAGCCACTGCCCGGTGCGAAAAAACAATAGCCTCTATTAACGAATTAGAAGCAAGCCGGTTTGCTCCGTGTAACCCGGTTGAAGCAGCTTCACCAATGGCATACAGTCTCTCTACACTGCTCTGCCCATATTCATTCACCTTAATTCCACCACATAAATAATGTGCTGCGGGAACGACCGGGATCATATCTTTTGTAATATCAATCCCAATGCTAAGGCATTTCTGATATACATTCGGGAAATTTTCCTGCAATGCCTCTGCATCCAGATGAGTGCAATCAAGATATACAAAATCATCCCCGTGAATTTTCATCTCATTATCGATGGCTCGTGCAACGATATCCCTGGGTGCAAGAGAGCCCCTGGAATCATACTTCGCCATAAATTCCTCCCCGTCAATGGATTTTAATGTTCCCCCAAAGCCCCTGATGGCTTCTGTAATCAGGAAGGAAGGTCTTTCACCTGGATGATAGAGAGAAGTGGGATGGAACTGAACAAACTCCATGTTCTCTATGATCCCTTTCGCCCGGTAAACCATGGCAATTCCATCACCCGTTGCAATGGGAGGATTGGTTGTGGTATGATAGAGGTTCCCAGTGCCTCCGGTAGCAATGATGGTTACTTTTGAAAGGATCGTATCTACCACTCTGGTATGGAGATCAAGGACATAAGCACCGTAACACTGGATATCTTTCTGTCCTCTGACAACCGGATCACCCATCTGGTGCTGTGTTATTAAATCAATCGCAAAATAGTCTTCAAGAATCTCAATGTTTTTTGTGCTTTTTACCTGTTTGATCAGTGTTGAGTGAATCGTCAATCCGGTATAATCTTTATGATGTAAGATCCGATGGGAAGAATGTCCACCCTCTTTTGCAAGATCAAACTTCCCATTTTCTCTTTTATCAAATTCAACCCCCCATTTCAGTAAATCGTTTATCCTATCCGGAGCTTCTTTTACCACCATCTCAACAACCTTCTTGTTGCAATAACCATCTCCACACCGTATGGTATCCTGTATATGCTTTTCGAAAGAATCCGGTGGATACATGACGGAGGCAATGCCCCCCTGTGCATACCGGGTATTGGTTTCCTCAATGCTGTTCTTGGTAATGACACATACCCTACCATGCGATGCAGCTTTCAACGCGTAACTCAACCCTGCGATTCCTGAGCCGATCACCAGAAAATCAACTTTTCTTACCATATCATCATTATTGGCATCAGTATAACAGCATGCAGAGGAAATCTGTTCCTGTATGACACCAATCAGCAAAGATAAACATTGCAGGAGATTTTCACAGAATCGGGTTATCTACTTTAGAACATTTACAGGATATCAGACTCAACGGCGCATGCAGCATGATCGCCTGGCATCGGGCACTATGAAAACCGGAGATTTTAATTTACATTTGTTGCATCAAGTCTATATCTCATTGGGTTATTTATAGTTTAATGCAACCTGAATTATCGATCATAATTTGTACTTATAACCGCGAAGATTTTCTGCCTCTTACCTTGCAAAGTCTTTCTTTGCAATCCCTGGATAAACACCGATATGAAGTATTGGTAGTTGATAATAACAGCACGGACAGGACTGCATCACTTTGTCAGGAGTTTATCGAACACCGTCCGGATATAAACCTAAGGTACTTCCTGGAAAAGAACCAGGGTTTGGCTTTTGCCAGAAACAGAGGAATTAAAGAATCATCCGGAAGAATCATTTCCTTTATTGATGATGATGCTGAAGCCCGAAGCGATTATGCGATGAACCTGATCCGCATTTTTCAGGATTATAGTAATTATGATGCTATCGGGGGAAAAGTAATCCCAATCTTCCCTGAAAAAAAGGAGCCGGCATGGCTCTCAAAGTATATTTGGGGTGTTGTAGCAAAAGTGGACAAAGGGGATCATCCTGTTCCATTTAAGAAAAAAGTTCCGGCGGGCTGCAATATGGCTTTTCGTAAAGTGGTTTTTGAGACCATCGGATTGTTTGATACAAAACTAGCCCACCGATGCGATGATCTCTATATATTCGGGAAACTAAAAGCAATGCAAAAAGTGGCCTTGTATGCCCCGGATGTTGTGGTATATCACCATATCCCTCCGGAAAGGATCGATGCTTCAGGCATCAGGAAATTGTCCCTGGATTTAGGATCCTCTCACCGGGTTTATCTCCAAAGCCAACCCGCTATTTTTACATTGTTGAAATTTTTTGACTACACCTTCAAAATTGGCGCTTCCGTCATCCTCAGTCTTGGTTTTATACTGAAGGGTGAACCGGCAAAAATAAAAATCATTAAGATTATGTGGTTCAGCCTGGTTGGTTTTATGCGAACAAACAGGTAGCCCGGGATGCAACTCAAATTAACCCAGATAGCCTTTATAATAAGACTCTAAATATTCCTTCAGGGCTGTTTTCCAATCCCTCATAATATTTATTTTCCTCAAATCAAGCTTTTTATTAATCAATCTTTCGGAGGGTGGACGGTTAGCAAAGTATTCCTTAGCAAAGAAATCAGAAGAAACTGCCTTGATGCTAATTTCCTCTGATAACCCGAGGAGGTTGATCATCTCATGGGTTACTTCCAACCGGTTGGTCTGACCTCCACACACCATATTGTACAATCCCCAGTACTCCTTCTCCAACAAAAGTTTAACATTCCGGCAAAAATCATGAGTATAGGTGGGTGTGCCATCCTTATCGTCCACTACATGAAGCGTTTTCACCCCATCTTTGAGTTGCTTCATGATTTTCTGTACAAATTTTTTATCCTTCCCGGGACCTGCACCCATCATCCATCCAGCTCTGCATACAAGATACCGGTGTGCATTTTCAACCACAAATCGTTCTCCCAGGTATTTTGTTCGTGCGTATACTCCTGCAGGATTGGGTTGATCCCAATCATCATAATACTCTTTCAATCCATCAAATATCCCGGCTGTACTGATATATAAAATTGGAATATGTAGCTGATTGGCGATATATACTGCATTCTCTACCGAAAGTGTATTCGTTTCATAGGTATCATCAACGTGCTTTTCGCAATATTCAAGATCGGTATACGCGCCCAGGTGAAATAAATAATCAGGATTATAATCTGAAACATCCTTCCAATATGCATTATAATCCCTGAAGTCCAGGTAGGAAAGCCATGGCTCATTAACATCAATATCGCTGCACTTAAGCTGGAATTCATTCCTGAACTGCACATAGAAAGCCTCTCCCAACATACCCCCACACCCGGCAATGTAAATCTTTTTCATCGTTTCAATTTTGGTGTATACTGCAGGTAAATATAATCCATGATGACGTATCCATTTCCTGTGCAAAAGTAACCTTTTCAAATGAATTGGGGAAAAATGAGCATTGAAAGCCTGCTTTCCAACCTGTATCAAGAAATGGTAACACTATGAAAACAAAATATTTTACTTTACTTTTGTCGGATAATTTTCAAACCAAACAGTTGCCTTATGGCTCAGGATGACCTTTTCAAAAAAATCATTAGTCATGCGAAGGAATATGGTTTTATTTTCCCCTCCAGCGAAATATATGATGGACTGGGAGCCGTATATGACTATGGACAGTATGGCACAGAGTTAAAAAACAATATAAAGCAATACTGGTGGGATTCAATGGTTAAGCTGCATGAAAACATCGTTGGCATCGATTCTGCAATCTTCATGCATCCAACCGTTTGGAAAGCCTCTGGCCATTTAAAGGCATTCCATGATCCGCTCATTGACAATAAAGATTCGAAAAAGAGATATCGTGCAGATATTTTGGTTGAGGAATACCTGCAAAAAATTGAAGGGAAAATAAGCAAGGAGATCCAAAAGGCAAAGGAGCGTTTTGGAGATGCGTTTGATGAAGAACAATTTGTATCAACCAATCCCCGGGTCATTGAGAATCGAAAGAAGTACAACGATATTCAGGATCGATTAGATGCCGCTCTTGAGAAGGAGGACCTGCAAGGATTAAAACAGATTATTGTCGATTGTGAAATTGCTGATCCTGAAACCGGTTCAAAAAACTGGACGGATGTACGGCAGTTTAACCTGATGTTCAGTACCAAACTGGGATCGATAAGTGAGGAAGCATCAACAATATATCTGCGACCGGAAACGGCCCAGGGAATTTTTACAAATTTCCTGAATGTACAGAAGACTGCCCGGATGAAGCTCCCTTTTGGGATTGCCCAGATCGGTAAGGTATTCAGAAATGAAATTGTTGCAAGGCAATTTATTTTCAGAATGCGCGAATTTGAACAAATGGAGATGCAATATTTCATACAACCGGGAGAGGAGATGAAATGGTTTGAATACTGGAAGGAGCTAAGGATGAAATGGCATAAGGCCATGGGGCTGGGTGATGATAAATACCGGTTTCATGAGCATAAAAAACTGGCTCATTACGCAAATGCTGCAACGGATATCGAATATCACTTTCCAATCGGTTTCAAAGAGTTGGAAGGCATTCATTCCCGAACCGACTATGACCTTTCCCAACATCAGAAATATTCCAATAAAAAAATGCAATACTTTGATGTTGAAAGGAACGAAAGCTATATCCCATACGTTGTTGAAACCTCTATTGGACTGGACAGGACGTTTTTATCGGTACTTTCAAGCGCATTTACCATAGAGTCGCTGCCTAAAAATAACGGGGTTGATGACGAACGAGTAGTCTTGAAAATTCATCCTTCTCTTGCCCCCGTTAAGCTGGCAGTACTGCCGCTGGTAAGAAAGGATGGCTTACCCGAAATCGCCAGAAAGATCATGGATGATCTGAAATTCAGCTTTAATTGCCAGTATGAAGAAAAAGATTCCATTGGAAGACGGTATAGGAGACAGGATGCCATAGGAACTCCGTTCTGTATCACTATTGATCACCAAACAACAGAGGATGAAACAGTAACAATCCGTTACAGGGACTCAATGGAACAGGAACGGGTTCATATCCCCAATTTGCAGCAGATCATAAATCAAAAAGTCGACCTGAAAAATCTTCTCAACTTCATAACATGATTTCATCCATTCAAACATTTCTGAATCAGCTAAATAAGACAATCCTGACCCTGATCAGGATTACCCTTTTATCGAAAATTCCACAAAAGTTACACGTTGATAAGAAATTTGGGGAATGTGTTCTTCTTGGAAACGGGCCATCCCTTACTCAGTCCTTGAAGGACCATCCCGAATTCATAAATCAGCGTAGGCTTTTTTGCGTCAATTTTTTTGCAGTCAGTCAGCTTTACGAGCAACTCAAACCCAGCATTTATGTTATCGCTGCACCTGAAATAGGAATGAAAAAGGCAGATAATGCCCTACTTGAAAAATATGCTGATCTATTCCTTACGATCAGTCAGAAAACCGAGTGGCCTGTATGGCTCTATCTTCCCTTTTCGGTAAGAAAGAGTGACTTTTTCAAAAGCAACATCATGAAACAGCTATCCCGGAATCATAACATTAAGGTATGCTTTTTTAATAACACACCTGTGGAGGGTTTTTGGGGCTTTTGCTTGTTCCTCTTCAGGCTTAATCTCGGGATGCCACGTCCTCATAATGTATTAATACCGTCCATATTTATGGCAATCAACCTGTCCTTCTTCAGGATCTATTTGCTGGGAGTTGATCATTCCTGGTTGAGAGAAATATACGTCAACGAAAACAATGATGTACTGATTCGCCAGAAGCATTTTTACGATCATGATAATTCTGTCCCCAGGCCGATGCTAAAAAAAGGCCAGGATAAACGCAAACTACATGAAGTTTTAATTAAATTTGTGTACGCTTTTGAGGGATACTTCATCCTGGAAAAATATGCCCAAAGCCGTAACGTAAAAATCATTAACGCCACTCCAGGATCTTATATCGATGCGTTTGAGCGGTACAGGGAGGGTTATCTACTGTAGAATTTTTATATCCTCAATAAAATGATTGAGAACAATTTAAATCTGAGCCAGAAATCTTTATTGATAACTGGTGGTACCGGTTCATTTGGTAAGGAATTTGTCAAAACCGTTCTTTCACGGTTCCCAAAGATTAAGAAACTCGTCGTTTTTTCAAGAGATGAACTGAAACAATTTGAAATGGCTCAGTTATACCCAAAATCTACGTATGATGCCATCCGATTTTTTATCGGTGATGTAAGGGATTTAAACCGCCTGAAAAGAGCTTTTGAGGGAATCGATATAGTAATCCATGCTGCAGCATTAAAACAGATACCTGCAGCAGAATACAACCCGATTGAATGCATTAAAACAAATATACTGGGTGCTGAAAATGTCATTGAAGCAGCTCTTGATAATGGGGTGAAACGTGTTATCGCACTGTCTACCGACAAAGCTGCTGCCCCGGTTAATCTGTATGGTGCAACAAAATTGTGTGCTGATAAATTATTTGTAGCAGCGAACAACATGAAAGGCCTCCGGGATATTGCATTCTCCGTTGTCCGGTATGGAAATGTTATGGGATCCCGTGGATCTGTAATTCCCTTTTTTCTGAACCTCCGCAATTCAGGAACCATTCCGGTAACACATCCTGACATGACAAGGTTTAATATCTCATTAGAGGAGGGGGTTAATCTGGTCCTTTACGCCATAGAGCATTCCGTGGGAGGTGAGATTTTTGTACCAAAACTTCCCTCGTATAAAATTCTCGACCTGGCAGAGGCAATTGCACCAGCGGTGCCGTTCAAAACAGTGGGTATCCGCCCCGGTGAGAAGTTGCATGAAGATATGATCACCGAAAATGATGCTTCCTTTACGATTGAATTCGACGATTATTATATTGTTTTACCCCGTACAGGTCAACACCGGTTTGAAGATATAATCAAAAAGGGGAACGGGAAAAAGGTGAAGCCGGAATTCAGATATAATTCAGGATTAAATAATGTATGGTTAAGTGTCGAAGATCTTCGAAAACTAATCAAACAACATGTTGATCCAACCTTTGAAGTTAAGAAATGAAACGCATTCCATACGGCAGGCAACATATCACAAAGAAGGACATTGAGGCAGTTAACAAGGTTCTGTATGCTGATTACATTACCACCGGACCGATCAGTAGAAAGTTTGAAGAGGAACTGGCCGATAGATTTGGAGCAAAATACGCAGTTCTTTTCAATTCAGGTACATCTGCTTTGCATGGAGCTTATTTCGCCCTGGATAATGAAAAGGGTTCAGAGTTCATCACTTCACCCAATACATTTATAGCTACCGGAAATGCTGGTTTATTCCTGGGGCTTAGACCGGTTTTTTCAGATATTGAGAAAGATACCGGAAATATCAATGCCGCACTAATAGAAGATAAGATCACGACCAATACGAAATTTATTGTCCCTGTTCATTATGGTGGCCATCCTGCTGATCTGGAAGCCATTTCATCATTAGCTAAAAAATACGGTCTTAAGATCATCGAAGATGCCAGTCATGCTGCCGGTGCACAATACAAGGATTTAACCATCGGAGATTGTAAATATTCCGAAATGGTAACCTTTAGTTTTCATCCTGTAAAACATATTACTACCGGAGAGGGTGGAGCTGTTTTAACCAATAGTAAAGCATATTACCGTCGATTACAAATGTTCCGTTCTCATGGAATTACTAAAGAAAATATGATCAATAATAAGGAGGGAGACTGGTACTATGAGATGCATTTGCTGGGTCACAATTACAGAATGACAGATTTCCAGGCAGCCCTGGGGATTTCCCAACTCTCCCGCCTGGAATCGAATATCAATAGAAGAAGAGAGATTGCAGCAGAATATGGCAACGTATTCCGTAACCATCCTTTCTTTCATATTCCTCCTGAAAGAGATTATGCACTTTCATCCTACCATCTTTATCCTGTCAGGTTGAAAGATAAAAGCAAGAGAAGGATTTTTTTTGAGAAACTGCATGAAAGCAATATCAAGGTTCAGGTACATTATATCCCCGTTTATCTGCAACCCTATTATAGAAAGTTAGGATACCGAAAGGGATTATGTCCTGTTGCTGAAGATTTTTATGAACGTGAGATCAGTTTGCCTGTCTATCCAGGTTTAAAGGCCGAAGATCAGGTGTATGTTATTAATCTCATTAATAAAATCATCAATGAGTGTTAAGTTTATAGCTGAAGTCTCATCCAATCACAATAAGGATCTGGATAGAAGTAAAGAATTCATCAGGGTAGCTGCGGACATAGGATGTCATGCCGTTAAATTCCAACTCTTTCGTGTTGATGAACTGTTTGCTCCTGAAATTCTGGCTCATGACGAAAATGCCAGGAAAAGAAAAGATTGGGAACTTCCTACTGAATACATACCTCACCTGGCGGATCATGCCCACAAACTTAACCTTGAATTTGCATGTACACCCTTTTATCTGGATGCCGTTGATGAGCTTGAACCCTTTGTCGATTTTTATAAAATCGCAAGTTATGAACTTCTCTGGTCGGATCTGTTGACTAAAACCGCATTGAAAAATAAACCCGTTGTATTGTCCACAGGGATGGCTACACTCAATGAGATCAGCAAAGCGGTTGAGACCATTTTGAAAACAGGTAATAAACAGTTGACACTGCTTCATTGTATTTCCGGATACCCGACTCCTGCTGAAGAAGCGAATCTGAAAGCCATTAAAACCCTGAAAGATATGTTTGGTTGCAAAGTTGGGTGGTCAGATCATAGCGTTTGTCCTGCTGTCATATACCGGGCTATTCACAAATGGAATGCAAATATGGTAGAATTCCATCTTGACCTTGACGGCAAGGGTGAAGAGTACAAATCAGGACATTGCTGGCTCCCCGGTGATATATCAAATGTAATTGCAACTGTAAATGAAGGTTATATAGCCGACGGATCCGGTGAAAAATCTCCTGCTCCTTCGGAAATGAGCGACCGGGATTGGCGTACTGATCCAACGGATGGATTAAGGCCGTTAAGAAAGATTAGAGACAAGCATTAACGATGCATAAACCAGCTATAGCTATTATTCAAGCAAGGATGTCATCTTCCAGGCTACCCGGCAAAGTAATGAAGCCCCTTGCAGGCAAACCTATCATATGGCATATTTACAAACGGGCTGAGAAATGTAAATTGGTCGATAAAATCATCGTTGCTACCTCAACGGATAAAACCGATGATCTATTGGCAAGGTATTGTGAATTAAATGAACTAAATGTTTACCGGGGAAGTCTGAATAATGTGTTAAGTCGGTTTATTGAAATATTAACTAAGTATGATTACCCCTATTTTGTGAGAATTACAGGAGATTGTCCCTTGATTCACCCTCCATTTATTGATGCACAAATAGAAGTACTTGCAGAATATAATGCAGATATCATCTGGAGTAAAAAAGAAAGCACTTTGCTTGAGGGGCAGGGAGTTCGATCTACTCAATCTTTGTTTTATATAGCTGATAAATCTTCACATCCTGATGATCAGGAACACGTGGGTATTATATATTTGTCCAAACATCCGGATGAATTCAGAATCGTTGAAATAGAATTACCTGATATTTTCATTAATAATGATTTCAGGTTGACAATTGACGAGGAAAAAGATTATTTGTTATTCATTGAAATATTTGATGCTTTATTTCAAGAATATAAAGAACCAGAACTTTTAGACGTAATTTACTGGCTTAAAGATAATGAACAAATACTATCTATTAATAAAGGGGTGGCCCATAAGGAATTAAACATTAAACTTAAGAAGATAAGGGAAAAGTGGATTAATATAAAGAAAACTGGAAAAATCACACTCAATCTTTAACTATTAATTAGGATTAAAAAATGGGGATTGGTATTGAAACAAAATTCAGAAAGATCATAAGCGAATTACCTCATCCGGATTCATTAGGATTGATAAAAAGTATTCGCGAAAAAGAAGTCCGTTCTACCCATGGCCAACCACCTGTAATTTGGGATCGTGCAAAAGGCTTTCAGGTATTTGATAAATATGGAAATGTTTTTCTCGATTTTTCTTCCGGTGTTTTAGTAGCCAATTGCGGACATTCTCATCCAGAAGTAATTAAAGCCATTAAGGCTGAATTAGAAAGAGAGCTAATCTTTAGTTATTGCTTTCATAATGAATCAAGGGAAAGATTATTGAATAAACTGAAAGAGATTTCACCCGCGGAGTTAAATAAGTATTATCTGCTTTCAACCGGTGCAGAAACTACAGAAACATGTATTAAGTTGGCAAGAACGTGGGGTTTAAAAAACGGGGGGAAAAAGAAACACATTATCATCTCATTTGTTAACAGCTTCCATGGCAGAACAATGGGAGCGCAGCAAATTAGCGGTAATCCATTTGCAAAAGAGTGGATTATAAACCTGGATCCGGGCTTTGTTCAAGTTCCTTTTCCTGATAATGTATATTGTAAAGATCTGTCATTTGATGTATTCCTGAATTCTTTAGAAAAGCAAAATATTTCCCCTCAGGATGTTGCCGGAGTTATGGTGGAAACTTATCAGGGAGGAATTGTGGCATTTGCTCCAAAAATATATATTCAAAATTTGAGGACGTGGTGCGATGAAAACGATGTTCTTCTCATGTTTGATGAAATACAGGCCGGTTTTGGCAGATGTGGAAGATGGTGGGGATTTGAACATTATGACGTGATTCCCGATCTTATAGCTGCCGGAAAAGGAATCGGGGGTGGTATGCCAATTTCTGCTGTGATCGGGAAAGAGGAAATAATGCAACAGTACAAGCCGGGTTCCATGACAACAACCTATGGCGGAAATCCGGTCTGTTGTGCAGCAGCCACTGCAGCTATTGAAGTCATTCAACATAAAAAATTAGTTGAAAATTCAGAAAAAATGGGCAAAATACTTTTGGGTGAATTGGAAAATCTGATAGGTATTGCTCCAAACAATATTCGAACAATACAGGGAAAAGGTCTTGTCGCCGGAATACATATTAAAAAGCAAAATGGAGATGATCCGGATGGTGAATTAGCCCATAAAATTGTCTGGAACTGTATGCAAAATGGTTTACTATTGTTTGCACCTGTCGGACCCGGAGAAGCTACGGTAAAGATTTGCCCCCCGCTTGTAATTACCGAAGAAGCTGTCAGAGAAGGAATAGAAGTAATCGCAAATGCAATAAGAGAACAAATCAAATGAGTAAAACAATTGTAGAAAACCTTACCGGAAAAGATATTCGGAAAACAAAGAAATTATTCGATAATATCCTTGATGATACGTTTATAACTACATTCCCGCAAATAGCAATTGATAAGTATAAACAGGACTGGCAAGAAAAAAATATAAAAAATGCAATCGATGATAAAGAAAAAGTAATGATCATTGCCAAAATGGATAATGAAATTGTGGGATTACTGTTTGGGTCAGGATTAAACGGAGGTGTTGGAAATATCATTTGGATTGCCGTTTCTTCAGAATACAGAGGAACAGGTGTTGGAAAATTGTTATGCGAAAAAGCAGAAAAAGAGTACCAGAAAAAAAATGCACATAAAATAGTACTTTATACAGAAACTGCTTCAGGAAAGAAATTCTACGAAAGAATTGGCTATTCACATGAAGGAACTCATCCAAAGCATTGGTGGGGAGTTGATCATTTTTGCATGGCTAAAATATTATAGTCTCATTTATTGGTAAAATTCAACTGATCTTTAATGACCGGAAGACACATTGTATTTCATTGTAATGGCGACTCTAAAACAGGTATGGGACATGTTATTGGTTCGATTCGGTTGGCAAATCTCCTGGAAAAAGAATTATCAATATGCCCGATATTCCTGGTTAAGAAAAATGAAAAAGTCATCGAGTATTTGAATTTGAATAATATTCAGCATTCGGTTATCCCCCATGAAGCAGATATCGAAGCTCAGATAAATGAAATTAATAACTTATCAGAGAAATTTACTGCCAGAACAGTATCGTTTAACTTAAATGCTGATGAGCTAAAGTTATGGGGAGATAAATTTTTACAACTAAAGGAGCAGGGATTTCGTATCATTTTTCAAGACAATCCTATGCCATCGTTCCTGTTCGGAGATATGGTAATCAATGCTTTACCACACCCGAAATACCCTGGTTATTATCCGAATAAGCATAAGCATTGTTTTGATGGACTGGATTATTTGCTCTTTGACGATGAAGTTTTAAAATACCAAAACCGAAAGAGAAAAAATAAAGGGGAGATTGAGCAAATATTAATCGCACTTGGAGGGTCAGACCATAAAAATATCACCTCCTTAATATTGAAAATTCTTGCTGATATTCGATGTGATGCATATATAGACGTAGTACTAGGTCCGGTATCAGAACACATTTCAGAGGTTGAAAAAATGATTGAACGTCTTCCTTTAAACGCTCATTTATCTTATAATGTTAATAATATGCCGGAAAGAATTTGGAATGCAGATGTTGGTTTTAGTACACTTGGTCTGACTACTTATGAGATGGCCGCTCTGAAACTCCCCTGTTTAATCATAGCCCCAAACTCTTTAAATGAAGAGGCTGCTGAAATATATGTAAAAAAGTTCTCTCTGGCAAAATATGCAGGATATATAGATCAGCTTAATTACAAAGAATTAAAGGCAAAAATCGAACGTTTCCTATTGGATAGAAAATTTCATGAGAATATAATTTTAAAGAACCGGATTATAGGTAATATTGAAAATTATAGGAAAATAGTATTAACAATCAATGAAATTATGAATTCATAATGGAAAATGTACTTATTACCGGGATTGGAATGGTAGGAGCTCAGGTAGCAAAAATATTAATCAACGAATACCAGATTAAACCATACCTATTAGATGTCCATTTTGATGAAGAATATTTAAAACTAATATTTGATATCGATAAAGCTGTGTTTATACAGGGAGATATTCTTGATAAAGACCTTATAATAAAAATTTTAAAAGAAAACCATATCACCAGGATTCTTCATCTAGCAGCAGTTTTACCAATGCGTGTTGGACATAATGCCCACCCTGATTTTTACAAAGTTAACACCTGGGGAACTGCTAACCTGTTATTTAGTGCTGTTGATGCAGCTGTGGACCGGTTTATAATGACAAGTACAAACGGCGTTTATCAATTTAAAACCAATAAAGTAAATGCTCCTGTACCTCCAGATTTTCCAACCGGACTTACTGAACATAATTCATATGGTAATTCTAAAGCAGTAGCAGAATATCTTTTGAAAGAACTGGTCACTGATAGAAAGATCAATGCAAATATATTAAGACCAGGAGAAATATACGGACCAGTAATTAATAGAGAAAATCATGAGCCGATTTACTGGAAAGAAATTTTAGATGCTGCTATTGAGGGAAAAACTTACCAATTAATAAACCACCCTGAGCACAGGTTAGATTGGGTATATGTAATTGATGTCGCTGAAATCGCAGTTAAACTTTTAACAATCGATTCTATTCCGAACATTGAGTATAATGCATCCTATGAAAAAGCCATAGGTATCTATGACTGGAAAAAGGCAATCGATGAACTATTTCCTGATAATCGTGTTGAACTTATTAATTGCAGTAAAGGCGGTTGGAATTATCCTTTGAGTATGGAACGGACTAAGCAAGATCTTGGCTATATACCCCAATATGACCTGAAAGATGGAATTCGGAATTATACTGAGTGGTACAAATCTGTTTATTGCTAAATATCGTACTTGCCTGTTTTCCGGTAAAACCAAAAAAATGAAATATGGAAGTTACCTTCTGCCCTTTATGTAATAAGAATTCATTTGATATAGCGCAAATAGAGAATCAATCCATTATTACAAGAGTCGGCACCAAAAAATATCCGGTAGTTACAGTAATTTGTAAAAATTGTGGCCACGTGTTCAGCAATCCCCGCTTGGATCAGCAAGAAATTGAGGAATATTACATTAATTATTATCGGGAAGATTTTGGTGACGCAAAACCATCCTCTGCAATGTTGCATCTTTATAATCTTGATGTAAAATGGGTCAATAGCCACTTTAAAAATGTGAGGGGTAAAAAGCTCCTGGAGATTGGTTGCTATATGGGATATATGTTGCTTGAATTTAAGAAATATGGATGGGATGTCTACGGTGTTGAACCAACTACAACTGTTGCAACCATTGCCAGAGAGAAGTATGGTCTACCTGTAGAAAATTGCTTTTTTGAAGAATTCGATATACCCGAACATGAGGAGAATAAATTCGATTTGATTGTGATGGGGGCAGTACTTGAACACATACCAGATCCCCTGCCAATCCTTTTACGAATAAATCAAGTTTTAAAATCTGACGGTTATCTGTTTATCCGTGTACCTAACGTGGCAAACCTGATTTTAGATTCAGTCGGATCAATTTTTACAAATGAACATCCGAATATGTTTTCACCGGATGCCCTTCGGATGTTTTACCAAAAAGCCGGTTTTAAAGAAATTCATGAAATAACCCACGAAAAATGGCCCAGGCATATTATAAGCCTGGCACATAAGGTGACCAATGCGTTAGAAGGTCTTGAATTTGAACTGGTCCCCGGTTTATATAGCGAAATTAAAGATCATTTAAATTGGTACAATAACTATTTACAAAAACAGAGGAATTCAATCAATGCTAAACTTGAACATTTATGGTATCCGCGTAAAAAGTCAGTCATCTTGTATGGAGCAGGTAAACATTCCGAATTTCTTCTGGAGCATACCTCTTTATCAAAGGCAAATATTATCGGACTTTCAGATTCTAACCACGATAAATGGAACAAAGATCTTTTCAATCTAAAAGTATTCCCGCCGGAAGAAATTTCTAGAATACAACCAGATGCGGTGGTTATTGCGAGCAGAGCCTTTCAGGATGATATCTTCGAATCCATTAAATATTTGAAAGGATACAATATTGAGATTATAAAATTGTACGATCCTGAATCCACCGGAATAATGGGTTAAAATAAAAGTAGGTACAAATCAGCAATATGAAAAAAAAATCCATCATTGTTTTAGGAGCGGGACAACAACAAATTCCTGCAATTTCCAGAGCGCATTATTTGGGATTTCATGTTATATCACCGGATTTAAATCCGGAAGCACCCGGACTTGATATGGTTGAGTATCCCTTACCCAATATCAGCACACATGATCCTGAGATTGTTATTGGAAAACTAATAGAATTAAAAAGAAAAAATCTTGCTGTTTCAGGAATCGTTGCAGTTGGAGTTGAAGCATCTCATACGGTTGCCAGGGTTGCTGAAAAGTTTGGCCTAGTTGCTATCCCATGCGAAATTGCTGAAAGAACCAGGAATAAAATTAAGCGATTAAAATGTTGGAAAAAAGCAGGAGTCCCTTGTCCGGAATTTGGTATTGCCCAAAACATAGAAGATGCAAAAAGTATTGCAGGTAAAATTGGCTATCCGGTTGTTTTCAAACCGGTGGATCTTGCCGGAGCACAAGGAGTTGTAATTATTAAAAATGAAAAACACGTGGATGAATGGTTTGAATATACATTCTCAAAAAAGAAATCGGAAATCCTGATCGAAGAATACATTGAAGGAACGGAACATTCATCCGAATCCCTGGTTGACAATGGCACAATCTATACCACAGGATTCACCGACAGAAATTACGACACAAAATTTCTTTACCCTCCGCATTTACTGGAGAATGGAGACACAACTCCGACTCTATTGAATAAAAAGACGTACGAGAGGACATTGGAGGCCGTCAATGCTGCTATCAAAGCACTTGAAATCAATGTAGGTCCGGCAAAAGGCGATATTATAATTAATGAGTTTGGAGAACCCAAAATGCTTGAAATGGCAACAAGGGTTTCCGGCGATTATTTTGCAGCATATACAGCTCCTTTAAATAATGGTACGGATCTGATTAGCGCGGTTATACAACAGGCTGCCGGTGATAATGTCAATATCAATTATCTGACATGGAAATATAATAGAGGCGTTGCATTACGCTACTTCTGGCCTAAACTGGGAAAAATAGTTGAAATAAACGGTTTTGAAGAAGCAAGAACTTTACCGGGCGTAAAATTTGTTTCGTGGGAACCATACTGGGAAAATCAAAAGATTGGTATTGGTACTGTAATTACAAAACCCACTTCACATGGAGAAAGAGTGGGATCAGTTTTAACATCGGCAGTAACAAGAGAAGAAGCAGTAGAA
This sequence comes from uncultured Rikenellaceae bacterium, assembly GCA_964389685.1. Lineage (GTDB taxonomy): Bacteria > Bacteroidota > Bacteroidia > Bacteroidales > VadinHA17. The sequence continues at coordinate 47,940 of CAYMFM010000010.1, read as the reverse complement.
ATGGCAAACTACGTTGTTAAAAAGGTGAAGATAATAACTAATGCTTAAACTATATTCTGTTTTCCATCTGAATTTAATGTACTCCTCCATTGAAACGGAGGAAAGAAAAATAGTTATTGAAAAATGCTACTGGCCATTATTACAATTAATTGGAGAATCCGGCATTCGAACCGGAATCGAGTCGTCAGGTTATACACTCGAAGCGATTAATGAAATCGATAAAACCTGGATTGTCTCGCTTAAGCAATTAATCGCTTCCGGGAAAACCGAATTTATTGGTAGTGGCTATTCCCAGCTAATCGGCCCCCTGGTACCATATGAAGTGAACAGCTGGAACCAGCGTATCGGAATCGACACCTACCGGACGTTGCTGAATACTAAACCTCAGATTGCGCTTGTAAATGAGATGGCATTCTCATCCGGGATCATTGAACACTTCCTGAATAGTGGCTACAAAGCGTTTATGATGGAATGGAATAATCCTCGAAAATACCACCCTGAATGGAACAACGAATGGAGGTATTTCCCCCAGACGGCTAAAGGAAATAACCAAAATGCCATGCCTGTTATATGGGCCGATTCAATAGCATTTCAAAAATTTCAACGATATGTCCATGCAGAAATAAGTCTTGCCGATTATGAGAAGTATTTAAATACATTTCTTGCCTACTCTCCCAGGTATTTTCCGCTTTACGCAAACGATGTTGAAATCTTCAACTTTAGACCAGGAAGATACAAGTCTGAAGCTCAGCTTTCAGGTGAAAATGAATGGCAGAGAATTTCTGGTCTATATAAATTTCTCCGGGAACATGAAAACTTTTCATTAGTATTCCCTTCTCAAGTTATCGATACAGCTGGTTCACTGACTGACCACGAATGTATATCCCTGGAATCACCGGAACAACCAATTCCAGTGAAGAAGCAAAGAAAATATAATATAAATCGTTGGACTCTATCAGGTCGAAACGACCTTAAAATAAACACTCAATGTTTCGGAATTTTTACTACTTTTAATAAAAGAGAAAAGGTCTCTAAGGAGCAGTGGAAGGAACTTTGCTACCTTTGGTCAAGTGACTTTAGAACTCATATTACAAACAGGCGATGGGAAGAATTTGAAGCAAGATTACAAGCATTCTATGACCAATTTTCGCCATTGTGCTCGAAAGCAAAAGCCAAGCCAATAACACATATCGAAAATTTACCTTATTCAGGCAACAATATCCAGGTAAGTGAAAATGAACATTTTTTGCAAATCAAGAATGATAAAAGCACCCTTATTCTCAATAAGAAAAAAGGAATCGCTATTGAAAGCTACTTCCCGCAAGGGATAACGAATAATCCTGTTTTTGGCACTCTCGAACATGGATACTTTGAAAATATTTCATTGGGGGCTGATTTTTTTTCAGGACATGCCATTGTTGAGAGGCTTGGAAAACACAAAATTACAGATCTCAGCACTCCTGAAATCAAAATAAGTCATTATAATGATTGTATGCTTATTTCTTCTTATATCCTTTCAGAAAATATCTCTTTTAAAACAAAAATCTCTATGACCCCTTCTCTCCTGGTTATTGAAAAGGAAATCTCACTCCCTGAAAGAATGCCTGAAATAATCAGACCCTTTCATTTCACATTTCATCCGGAGTCATTTGATGTTGAAACCCTGTATTATGCAACAAACAATGGTGGGGAGGAACTGGAGTATTTCAATCTGTTTAATTCAACTCTACAACATCATAATATTCTTTCTCCGCTTATTTCATCCGAACATGGATTAGGAGCTACAAAAGGTATTGTTATTATCGGAGATCAAGAAAAAAAGATTGTATTTAAACATGATCTGACCAGCTCGGCTTTAATACCATCTTTAGAGTATCAGCAGTTTGAAGAAGGAAGGTTTTTTCTCAGACTTGTCTATTCTGCTCAGGAACTTGATGAAACCTTTAAACCTCATGGATATGAATACTTAATAATTTCAAAAGTTGAAATCAGTATATTAGCTGGAAAAAATTGATTAAATTTAAAGTTAGATTTGACCCACTTAGAAATTTGGTAAAATTTCTAACACTTTGATTTACTGTCCCTTAATTTTCACAGGTAGAGTCATAAAATGATAGGTATTACGCATATTGGATCGTACATCCCAAAGGGTAGGATTTCAAATATTGAACGAAAAACTCAGTTTGAAACGGATGATAATTTTATTCATAACAAAGTCGGAATAGTAAATGTTTCGGTAAAGAAAACTGAGGAGGGGACTGCATCAATGGCAGTCAAAGCCTTTGAAGAACTTGAGAAGAAGAATTCAATTGACAGAAAAAAAATAGAGGTTATTATTCTAATTACACAAAATCCTGATTCCAATATTCCACATTCTTCAGCATTGGTTCATGCCGAACTTAACCTTCCGGAATCATGTGCATGCTTTGATGTATCATTGGGTTGTTCCGGATATGTTTATGGTTTATCTATTGCAAAGTCTTTTATGGAGAACAATGGCTTTAAGCATGGTTTGCTGTTTACATCCGATCCCTACTCAGATATAATAGATCATGAAGACAAAAATACATCTATGCTTTTTGGGGATGCTGCAACCGTAACCTATCTGACCGATACCCCAAAATATGATCTTGGAAAATTCACTTTTGGCACCATTGGAAAAGAGTGTGAGACTCTCATATGCAAAAATAACAAGTTGCATATGGATGGAAGGGGGGTGTTTAATTTTGCTGTAAAGTATATTCCAGTTGATTTCAAACATATTCTTGAAATAAACAATTGCCTGAAGGAAAGCATAGATAAATTCATTTTTCACCAGGGAAGTAAATATATAATTGACACACTTACAAAAAGAATGGATCTTGATCCCAGTAAGGTTGTTTTTGACATTGCTGAATATGGAAATACGGTCTCTTCTTCAATCCCGATTATCCTTGAAAAAGAGATGAACAGAAAATCGAATAAGTGCATCTATATTTGTGGATTCGGGGTAGGACTTTCCTGGGCAAGCAACATTTTATACCGTACAGACTAATACTACTATGGAAGTTACAATTAACGATTTAAAAGAGATTCTGGCTAACACTTCCTTCGGGAATAATGCAAAGCTCCTGGATGCAAATGATTCACTCAGGGAAGAAGGTGTTGATTCACTTGACCTTCTCGATTTCTACCTCAATATTGAAGAACACTATAACATCAAGGTGAATGATGAAGATGTAGCCGGATTGTTAACCTTGAAGGATTATCAAAAATACATAACTGAAAAGCTTAATGAAGGATAAAACCACCCCTTTTCAACCTTAAATCCTTGGTTTCATTTTTCCCTTGTTTATTAAACAAAACATCCTGCAAAGTCAAAAGCTTATCAAAGAGAATATCATACGTTAGCCTGCTTCAGATCTTCTCCCAAAAACACTATCACACTGACCTGTAAAAAAGAGTCAATAGGGCATTTGGAAAGGGATGCTACTCTCCGGAATTAACCCGGATTATTCATAAATAATCCTTCCGACGAAGCAATACCACAAATTTGAGTTCATTCCAATCCTCAAATTTGGGTATTTTCTTGTCGGCCCGCCCGGATGACATGGTCGGACGGGGGTTTACCTTCGGTGAGCTCACTCGCTCAAGGCGAGTTCGGTTCCCGCATTGCTTCCCTCTACCCATCACACATTGACTGCGTCGAGCTCCTCTTCGCTCCGGTTCATGCAATGTACTACGTTTTTGCATGAATAATGCGGGTTAAATCGATCTTCGCTGAATACTATTTCCGCATTTTTAATCTAAGTACAATCGAACGAACCGTGCTGTTAACTTCTTCAGAGATATGAAAGATTATAACCAATGAACCAAAAAAGAGGGTAATGCATGAGCTCCTAATAATAATATCAACGATGAAGTTTGAAGCTGTGGGAATAAGTAAACTAATGAAATAGGAAGCGATGCTGATCAATAGTAGAATAACCGTTCTTTTATTGAATGGTTGCATCTTAAACCGAATTCTGATAAATATTACACGGAAAAAATTGTAAAGAAAAGAACAGATTGCAGATGCTATTGCAGCCCCTACAATTCCATACAGTGGAATAAGGATTAAATTTGTTACGATAACAAAAATCACCAGAATAGACATAAAATAGGTTTGATACCGATAATACCTTGAGGTGGAAATAATAAGATTGGAAACTCCTGTTGACATTTCGAATAACTTGGCTAACATCATAGCGAAAATAACATATTTCCCTGCTTCATATTCTTCAGGTAATATTTCAAACACATTATGAATGTTGGCCCAAATGCCAACAAAAAGGAGAAATCCGATAACCAGTTGATTGATTGAACTCTTCAAATAGATGGAATTTATTTCTCCATAACTTTTTCTTTTCATCAGTTCAGCAATAACCGGTATTGAAATATTACGGACTGATTTTGTCGGTATAACCAACAGGACGCTGAAGTAAAAGGCTACCGTATAAATTCCCGTTGCTCCAAGATCAAGCAGGGAGTTAATCATAATCCGGTCAACCATAGAGATAGCTATCCCACTTAACCCAGCCAAAATACTAAACAAGCTGACATTGATCATCAATTTTGCCATCCTTTTGGAAATAAATCCTCGATGGAGCTGCAAACTGAACTGTTTCCGGATAATCAATACAACAGTAAGTATCACTCCCGGTAAACTTTGTACTACAATGAAAGCAAAAACAAATTGAGGGAAAGTAATCCACTTTAACAGATAAAGAATAAGTGTAATACAGTAGGTTACTTTGAAGAAAAAATCTTTCAGAAATGCCCCAAGAACTGCATCAAACAGAACCCGATTATATGCATCCAGCACCGTGAATAAAAGGGAAAAGAAGATCAATGGAACAAGGTAGTACATGTATTCCACAAACAGGGGCGATTGATCGATATTATCACGAATAAAGAGAGGCTGCAGAACAAAGAAAATGAGCACCGACAGAAGGAATCCACCAAGCGTAACAATAAGGGTAAGAGATAGGAATCCGTGATGATTGGTTTTTTCGTCGCGGAAGTACGGAAACAAGCGGTTAATGACACCATTAAATCCGAGCGTGGAAAGCTGTACAAAGGGCAATGAAAAAGCAACAAGGATACTGGTTAATCCAATCTCTGCTGTTGTCAGTATTCTTGGTGCCAGGATAATCGCATTGATAAATCCAATAACGATACCCAGATAAGAATAGACTGATCCTTTTATTGCCTGCCGTTGTATGATTCCCATTCCTGCACTTGTTATGGCAGTAAAGATAACTTCTCTACATTTGATAATTCCGTCCCGAAATGTTTAAATGCTTCAAATTGTTTATATTCGTGTACCCGATTAACCATATTAAAGATATATTATTTTGTTTACTATGAATAAGATTTCTCTGAAAACATTCCTTCCCCACGCTATTGCTATCCTGGTTTTTCTGGTAATTTCTTTCGCTTATTTCCCGGAACATCTGGAGGGGAAAATCCTTCAGCAATCGGATATCCGCTGGTGGGAAGGAATGTCGAAAGAGCTTAGAGACTATCAATCAGAAACGGGTGAATTTACATTATGGACAAATGCCATGTTCGGAGGTATGCCTACCTATCTCATTATATCACCACCTTCATTAAACCTGCTTAAGTATATTCATCTGATTTTCACATTACATCAGACAAAACCGGTATGCTATATATTTCTTTTTCTGATTGGTTTTTATATTGCACTCCTTGCCTTCGGTGTAAATCCCTGGCTTGCGATAGCCGGTGCCCTTGCTTTCGCTTTCTCAACCAATTCGTTTACACTTATCGAAGCGGGTCATCTAACCAAGGTTCAGGCAATCGGTTATATGTCTCCCATTATAGGAGGTGTATACCTTGCTTTTCGCAGAAAGTTCCTGTTGGGTGCTTTAATAACGGGTGTATTCCTCACCTTGCAACTTCTGGTTAATCACCTGCAGATGACCTATTATACCCTGATCATCATCCTCATCTTCGGAATCGTTGAACTGGTTTACTCCATTCAGCAGAAAAAAGTTATATCGCTGGCCAAAACAACAGGAGTTTTAATTGTGGCCGTTATTCTTGCTATCGGCTCAAATATGACGAATTTCTGGCTCACCTATGAGTACTCCAAAGACTCAACACGAAGCAAGTCTGAACTTTCCGGCAACCTTGAGAACAAAACATCCGGACTTGATAAAGATTACATTACAGCCTGGAGTTATGGTATTGATGAAACGCTGACTCTGCTCATTCCCAACTTCAAAGGTGGATCATCTCATGGTGAGCTAACTAAAAATTCGGAAACCTTTGAGTTGTTTAAAAGAGCCCAGGGAGAGAAAAATGCCCGGCAGGCTATTCAAGCTCAACCGCTCTATTGGGGAGGACAACCATTTACCGGTGGACCAGTCTATGTCGGTGCAATTGTATTCTTTTTGTTTGTTCTGGGAATGTTTCTTTTAAAAGGACCAGTTAAATGGTGGCTACTCATCACTACAGTCCTGACAATTCTGCTCTCCTGGGGTCATAACTTCATGGCTTTTTCGAATCTGTTCATCAACCATTTCCCAGGGTATAATAAATTCAGGGACGTTACTATGATCCTGGTTATCGTTCAATTTACTTTTCCACTGGCAGCAATACTGGTCATTCAAAAACTGATTGACGGAGAGATTAATAAAGATGATTTGCTGAAATACGGTAAAATTTCATTATACATTGTTGGAGGAATTACGCTTTTCTTTGCCTTGTTCCCCGGTTTGTTTTATGACTTTTCATCCCAGTCAGATCAGACCTACTCAAACCAGGGGCTTCAGGTACTTGTCGATGCCTGGGTAGCGGATCGAAAGATGCTCCTTCGCAATGACTCTCTGAGATCGCTCGTGTTCATTCTCCTTACTGCATCCCTGATATATGCCCTGTACATTAAAAAAATCAGGACCACGTGGTTTTATGCCATTTTATCCCTGTTGATCCTGCTTGACATGTGGCCGGTTGCCAAGCGATATTTGAACAACGATGATTTTGTGTCAAAAAGACAAAGATCCGAAGCTTTTCAGCCCTATCAGGCTGATCTTCAAATCATGGCTGATGATGATCTCTATTTCCGGGTTCTGGATCTGACTGCGGATCCTTTCAAAAGCTCCAGGGCATCCTATTTTCATAAATCAATTGGTGGATATCACGGAGCAAAATTGAAACGATACCAGGAACTGATCGATTACCACCTGAGTCAAAACAACATGGATGTTTTTAATATGCTCAATACCAAATATATTATTTTGCCTTCTCAGGATTCACCCCCAACGGCCCAGCGAAACCCGGATGCACTTGGAAATGCCTGGTTTGCCAATCAAATACGCTGGGTATCGAATGCTGATGAGGAAATCGAAGCGCTAAATAACTTCTTTCCCGAAGAAGAGGCAATAATAGATGTGCGATTTGAAAAACTGGTGGGTGATTTTCGACCCCAAACCGATACCACTGCTAACATTGTATTGAGTGAATATAAACCAAACCAGATTACTTACAGCTACCATTCTTCACGGGATATGATGGTTGTTTTTTCAGATATTTATTATGAGAAAGGATGGAATGCTAACATCGATGGCAAGCAGCACCCACACTTCAGGGTTAATTACTTACTAAGAGGGATGATTGTACCCGGAGGAACCCATCAGATCCTGTTTACCTTTGAACCCTCTTCCTATGGCATTAGCCGTAAAATAGCGTTAGCCAGTTCCTTACTATTTGTCCTTGTGATCCTGGGAGTGCTGGGTATTGAAATAAAAAAAGTGTTGGTATGAACGTGGTTTATGAATAACCTGTAATTGATCCTGCCATCCTCTGTAACTCAGGTAAACTGAGCGATCAGCAGATCAATACCTGTCAATCCACCTGTACCGTCTGGTATTGTCCCCCAGTTTTACAGCAATCATGATCTCATGGGAACCAATGCTGTATTTTTGAATGCTGCTGAGTGTATAATCAAATGCGTATCCAAAATAGAACTGGCTTACACGTACCCCGCCCAGAATAACCAGTGCTCCATCTGTCCGGTAGGACACACCAGCCCAATAATCTTCTTTATAATAAACCTTGAGGTTCAGATCCAACTGGGGTAACCATCTCTCTGTAGTTTTAAACAAAAGGGATGGTTCAATCTCAAAACCATGGTGAAGCTGAAAGTTGTATCCACCAGTTACATAGTAATGCCTCAACATCCGGTAATCATCCAGGGTCACATTCCCCAGTTTCAGGTAAGACTGGAATAGCTGGGCGACAGAAAATCCCGCATAGAAATTTGGGTTTAACAAATAGACCCCGAAATTTGCATCCGGAACATAAATTGCTTTCCGTAAATCACCGCTTACAACCAGTGGTTCCCTTTCATCGTAAAAAGTAAGGGCTTCATCGTCCACCCTGAACTGGAATAATGAACCCGAAAGTCCAAATGATAGCTGCGTTTGATCAAACCAGATATGGTAGGCATAAGTAAACTGTAAACCCGTGCGTGTTACCAGGCCATTCTTATCATTAAAAATATACCCTCCCAATCCAACCCTGCCTTTGGTGCTGGGTCGGTAAATTTTCTTCCTGGCAGTTATGGATTTCAGTATATAGCTTTTCTTTAGAATCCTCGTTTGGAAACTGAAGGAATAGGTTGAAGGGGCATTTTTAAAGCCAAGCCATTGCTCTCTGGCAGTCAGATTAAATGAAGTATATCCATCACTCCCCGCAACGGCAGGATTCAACAAAAAACCATTCATCATATATTGACTATATAATGGCAATTGCTGAGTTTTCGCTGTAAATACAACAACGAATCCAATTATGCCGAAGAGCATGAACCGCTTCATAGAATTGAATATACAAATTATCCTGCTCATCATTGCCAGGAGCATTATCTTACTATAGTAACATTGCCTGTAACAGGCTTAGTTCCATTATGTAAATTAACCACAAAGTGATAGGAATCCATCGGTAAGATTCTGCCCTTGTATGAACCATCCCATGGATCCGGGTATCCCCTCTTTGATTTGAAAACCAGAGTACCCCAGCGATTGAATATCTCAACTACTGCATCCGGATACAACTCAATCAATCCAATCCTCCATGTATCGTTGATGTTATCTCCATTTGGTGAGAATCCCGTCGGTATCTCAATACATATACCCCGTTCGCTGGGCAGGTCAAATGTATCCCGTAATTCACACAGGTTATCATCCAGTATCAGCACAGAGTATTCATCTGCTTTCAAATCAGTAATATGACTCGTTGTTGCCTGGTTCGACCATTCATAGATATATGAACCGATTGCCACACCACCCTGAACATCAAGAATGATCTCACCGCTTGGCAGGTCGGCACAATATGCTGGTATCAGGATCGCGGTTACAGTCAGTTCATCCGGTTGGATCAATGTTATTACTGTATCAATATAACAATTGTTCTCATCGTAAACAGAAACCAGACGATCTCCAGCCACCAGGTCATAATTGGCAGATGTCTCCTCACCATCATCCCAATCGTAGATGTATGTTCCGGTACCACCTGCAACATCCAGTACAATGTAGCCTGTAGTATCACCGTAACAATTCAGGTTGTAATTTCCATCCAGGGAAATGGATTTGTTAACGGTCACAGACAATTCTGGCGGATCAGAAATGATGATTATCGTATCCCCTGTACATTGCTTGAAATCAATGACACTCAGTGTATATGTGCCCGGTTCCAGGTTGTATATATCCTTATCTGTAGAAGTAAATCCATTAGGACCGGTCCAGGAAAATATATACGGCTCAGTTCCACTTAGCATGGTGATATCGATAAATCCATCCGCCGTTCCGGTACAGGTAATGGTTTGTCCATTATAGTTAGAAACCGTTGCATCCAGGATCAATGGAGGAGGCAACTGAATGGTGACTGAGTCATAATGCCGACAATCATTGAGATCCGTTATTGTTACAATATAAAGGCCTTCTGTTAAGTTGCTGATATCTTCTGTAGTCTCACCATTCGACCAGAGGAACGAGTATGTCCCTGGTCCTGTTCCTCCGCTTACTGTAAGATCGGCTGACCCGTTATCATATCCCGGCGATTCACAGGTAATATCTGTTCCAACAATGTCGGATTGCAATGCCGGAGGTTCTGTCAGGGTAATGGTACTATCAAAAGGACATCCGTTAATATCCAGGATAGAGACAGAATAACTACCCGCTGTTAATCCAGTTTGATCTTCATCGATTGTTACCAGACCTGAGCCATCCGTGGTTGTCCAGTTATAACTGTAATTGCCTGTACTTCCTCCAGTGACCGTTACATCAATTGCTCCATCCGTATCACCAAAACACTTCAGGTTATGGCTTAGTTCAACAGAATAAGAGGGTATATAGGTAAGACCCAATGTGTCTGGTTCCCTGATCTCGAATGAGTAATACCGGAAACAGCTTCCCAGGGAATCCCCAACCGTAACATCGTAGGTGCCTGCAGTCAGACCATATTGATCCTTATCTGAAGGAACCAGACCGGATCCATCCACGGTAGTCCATTCATAAGTATACGATCCGGAACCACCTCCCAGTTCAAGTTCAATGAACCCATCACCATCTCCATGACAATTCAGGTTATAATTATAATCGTTCGATAAGGAGAATGTAGTGTCCACCAACTCGATCCCCTCCGGTTCAATCAGGGTTATGCTGTCCATTCCCGTGCAACCCAATACATCTGTCACAGTCACGTAATACGTGCCGGCAGTGAGGCTCGTCTGATTCATGTCGGTAGGATCACCTGAAATTATTCCGCCACCTGAAGCAGTCCAGAAATAGGTGTATCCTCCATTCCCGCCCGTTACATTCTCAACAGTAATGCTTCCATCGCTGTATCCAAGACAGGTGATGTTGAAGGAACTTGGGTATACGTATGCACTGAGTTCAATGACAATTGGATCTGGTTCGGACAAAATTACAGGTAAAGTAACCGTACAACCCTGTGTATCTCGAAGTTTAAATTCATAATCATCTCCAGCAGGTAGAGAATCTATATATTCGTAAGGGTAAACATCGTTGTAAGTCACACCGGTAGCAATGGTGTCTCCCATGGGACCAAATAGCCAGTAGTCATAGGGCGGGTAATCCCCTGCATTGACATAGTAGTTGATCACCCCATCGGAACCACCAGAACAGGAGATATTATAATTAAGAGGGGGGATAGGATCACCCCATGCAAATGCAGGTATCTCTGTCGGTGGAGATACAAACCCGGAATTATACTCTGTACACCCCAGGTTGTCCTGGACCATAACGGAATAACTTCCAGGTGTCAAGCTGTCGATAAACGCCTCATTCAAATTATAATAACCTTCCGGACCATTCCATTCAATATTAAATGGATCAATTCCTTTCCCGAGAACCAGTTCAATGGTACCATCCGTATTTAAACAGGAAATCGCATCCGTGTCAATAAAATCCTGAATGACAGTAGGATGAACTTTTATCTCAACAATTTTCGGGATTCCATCAGCACAACCTGTTGCCAATGCCCGGGGCATAATGGTATATGTTACCGATTGAACAGTATCAGTGCTGTTCGTCAGTTGCTGGTCAATCATATATCCATCAGTCAATCCGGTTTCAGATGCTGTATAGCCTGTAATGCCTGGTCCGGAAGGAACAGCAACATAATCAAACGTAACAATACCTGCTGTTAATTGTGTGATGGTAGTCAATAATATATTTGCAGTCCCGTCATTACAAACTCGTAAAGAATCAGTTGTCGGTATCACATCTGGTTGTGGATCCATTGTTATATCAATCGAAATGGGGATACCATTAACACACTCTGATCCTCCATCATTTGGATCAATGTGAGGCGTGAAAAGATAATTTACTATTCTTACACTATCTCCAATATTGGTCAGATCATCTACCAGAGCTGCAACTCCTTCAGTTATGCGATCCGCTAAGATTATTGTTGAAGAAGGCCCGCCAAATGTGCCCGTCACATCGACCGGATAGGTGATTTCAACATCATATCTCCATATTCCCGTATTCAAAAGATGCGGACTAGTAATAGTAAAGCTTGCATCATCATCGTAGCAAATGATCTGATCATCTGCAGCTACCTGTATCTTCGGCTGCGGGTTGATCTCTACATTGATGACTACAGGTACTCCGTCCTGGCACTCCGGATCTCCATCGTTCGGGTTGATGTGCGGGGTGAACGTGTAAACTACAGTCTGTACATCATCCGTCGTATTGGTCAGGTTATCCGTCTGGGCACCAAGGCCTGTCAATGTCTCATCAAACAAACCGGCTGCCCAGTCTCCCGTGACTCCAGCCGGGTAAACTACCGATACATCATAACGCCAGCTGCCTGTGCCCAGTACGTGTGGATTGGTGATATCAAATACCGCAGCATCGTCATAGCACAACACTTCATCCGTGTCCACAACGATCTTCGGCTGCGGGTTGATCTCTACATTGATGACTACAGGTACTCCGTCCTGGC
>CAYMFM010000010.1:34623-35327 GCA_964389685.1 uncultured Rikenellaceae bacterium | reverse complement strand
CATAGCACAACACTTCATCCGTGTCCACAACGATCTTCGGCTGCGGGTTGATCTCCACATTTAGGCTAATATCGATACCGTTTGTGCATTCGGGACTTCCATCACCAGGCAAAATATGAGGTGAAAACAAATATCCAACTGTTTGTGTATTATCGCCTGAATTTGACAAATTATCCACTAATGCAGCCACTCCTTCTGCTGAAAGATCAGTCAGATTTACAACCTCTGATGGGCCTCCGAAAGTCCCCTTTACATCAACCGGATAAGTTATTTCAACATCATATAACCATGTACTCCCTGCTCCAACAGTATTTAAATTTGTTATATCAAAGGAAGCCACTCCATCAAAGCATATTATCTGGTCAGCTGTTACATCAATTTGTGGAGTCGGCTCAACAAAAATTGTTTGAACATGATTGGTGGAATTTTCACAATTATCTTTTAGAAGCCAGGTTCTTAAAATCACACCTGCATTAAAACAGTTACCAACACTTGTTTCATCATCACCATATGTTGCATCCAAACCTACTGAGCAGTTATCGTTTTCGTCAGTTACATCACCCGTAATAGAGGGATCTTTATCGAAAACACAACTATTATCTCTGCATATTGTAACATCAAGTGGTTGCGTGAATGTAGGTTGTATCGTATCATCTACCGTGATAGTCTGCGTTACATTGATTGAGTTACCACAGGCATCGGTC
>CAYMFM010000010.1:0-34523 GCA_964389685.1 uncultured Rikenellaceae bacterium | reverse complement strand
TGTCGGCCTCGTCGGTTACAACCGTGATATCCGGTGCTGGCACATCGCCGATGCACTGTACGCTGACAGGTAATGGATTACTCGCTGTAGGATCGGTATCATCATCTACCGTGATAGTCTGCGTTACATTGATTGAGTTACCACAGGCATCGGTCACTGAGTAGGTCCTGGTGATGACCTCCGGACAGCTTCCTGCGTCACTTACATCACTTACCCAGGCTACTACAGGAGCAATTGGACAGTTGTCGGCCTCGTCGGTTACAACCGTGATATCCGGTGCTGGCACATCGCCGATGCATTGTACATCTATTGGTGCAGGATTAGATGCTGTTGGATCCACATTATCAACTACTGTAACTGTTGACTGGCAGGTTGATGTATTTGTTAAATCATCTTCAATAGTCAGCGTAACTATATTATCCCCAATATCACTGCAATCAAAAGATGTAATATCTAAAGAAAGCGTAATGCCACTGCAGGGATCATATGATCCATTATCGACATCTCCGGGTACAATGGTCGCTGATCCAGCTCCATCCAGGTAAACTGTTATGTCTTTACAGAGAGCGACAGGAGGATCTGTATCATCATAAACAACAACCGTAATATCATCTGTTCCTGAATATCCATCACTATCTGTCACTTTATAGGTTAAATCATATGAACCAAGTGTTGCGTTATTGAATGTTGGATTCTGGACATTTGTTGCGGATAAAGATCCTGAACCCGGACCAGACCATTCATGTGTATAGGATCCGGATCCTCCTGAAGGATTGCCGTCAAGAACAATATCATTACCCTCACACACTTCCGCCGGATCAGGTGTGATACTTGCAGTTGGTAGGCATTCAATCGCGCTAAAGACTACAGCATCAACCCAATAGTCCCCAAAAGTTCCACTCGGATTTCTAAATCTCAGGTAATATGTATTGATTTCAGCAGTAATCGATGCAACAACATAATAAATATTGTCTGCTGTTTCTAATGTTCCAGACAGAGAGTGCTCGGTGTAGGTTGATCCATCAATCGATTCATCGAAAAACAATCTTGCTGGAGCGAAGGTCCCATTTCGTCTTTTCCAAACTACATGATATTCTTGTCCTGCGGGAATCGTATCATCTAATTGAATTTCAAGCCAATCACCTGAATCGTCAAGTTCTGCTCCATTCCCATTTGGAGCTCCTAATGAATTTCCTGCCCCAACAATTCCATTCTGACCATCAATAGAACTCCCATACCCGGAAATTAAATTTTTAGTAGAAACTGGATTACAACTTGGGTCAATGAGACATACAGCAGCATTAAAAGTGACAGCATCAATTAAAAAATCGGGAAAAATATCTTTTCGGATTCTAATATACCTTGTATCTATATTAGCACTGATATTAACGTTTTCGTAGGTAGCTTCATTTGTAGTTGTTATACTTGAAGAAATTGATAATGGATGTTCAGTCCAGGAAGATCCGTCATCCGATTCAAACAGAGTCATTGTTGAGGTACCACTCGCACCGGGTCTTTGCTTCCAAGCTATTGTATATTGTTCCCCTGCTAATAAAGTATAAATAAAATCAAGCTCAATATAATCTCCATTATTGAAAATCTCAGCACCAGCAGCATCTGGATCTCCAAGAGCATTGTATTCATTATCAACTCCATTTTCAAAAAATACAACTCTTGCGGAACCATTGATGGTCATTTGGACATATCCCAATCCACACTGTCCAAATGTATTGATTAGGTTGAAGAATAGGAGATAAATTAAAGCGAAAACTGTTATCCAAGTAGAAGACCTCATCTTCCTGTAAGAGGTTACTATTGATACCATTTTACCTGGACTTACAATATTCATATGCAATATGGCAATAAAAAACCTTTAGGAAACAACCTTGCAATTTGTTTTATTCCCCTCCTCAAAATCCCCATAAATCCTTGAATGCTCATCGATAACATAACAGGATCTGTGCTTCAAACAGTGCAAGTTACTTCCTGCAAGATGTAATCATATCAACCCGGTTAACTTCTTCCCGGATCAACCGATCCGGACAATTAACCTGTGCTATTGATACAATAATTTATTAACTGACTAAATTTCTTCCCTTTTGGTTGCACCAAATGTCTCTGAATGAATAAATTATTTAACTCACTCTTAGTTTAATGCAATCTTAGATGATTCTAATATATGAATATTCGTTGAAAACCATTTATTATTGATATACCGTTCATTTTTCAAACAACCTCTCATTTTAATGGTGAGAGATAAAATAAACCTTGAAAATTTAGTTTATTTTACGATGTATTGCTTCCGTTTGTTTTGATTTATTGATGAAATCACTAAAATATTCCACGAATTAAAATTAATTTTATCAATAATGACAGTTTGAGTTAAATTACACGATGTTTTTTTGAATGGTACCATTACTTCATAACCTCTCCAGTCCAAATAATATGGAACCATACGCTGATCTTGAAGCACTGAGGCTGGCGGTTTCATCATGTAAAAGATGTCCCCTGGGTAAGTCACGCAACAAACCCGTATTTGGTGAAGGCCATCCGAACGCAAAAATTTTCATCATTGGTGAAGCTCCCGGCCGGGACGAGGATCTTACCGGACATCCTTTTGTAGGTCGTTCAGGAGAGTTGCTGGATAAAATATTCAACGTTTGTGGTTTTGACAGGAATGAACACCTGTTTATCAGTAACATCATCAAATGCCGGCCCCCCGGTAACCGGACTCCACTACCCGCAGAAGTCACGGAATGCATTCCCTATCTCTACAAACAAATCGAATGGATAAACCCAACCATAATGATATTGCTTGGAGCATCAGCGCTGTCTTACATGGTTGATAAAAACATGAAGATCAGCAGGGAAAGGGGGAACTGGCTCCACCAGGAAAATCGATGGATCATGCCGGTATATCATCCTTCAGCACTCCTACGAAACCCCTCCCTGAAAAGAGATACCTGGGAAGATTTCAAGAAGATCATTCTGAAATACCGGGAACTGGTCAACCCGGAACACTATTCAAAATATATTTAGGTATTACAAACACCAGGTAAAACGGAGAACCATTACCATCACAGGATCAGCATGGCATCCCCATAGGTTCCAAAACGGTATTTCTCTTTTATAGCAATTTTGTATGCTTCAAAGAGAAATTCATATCCGGCGAATGCCGATACCATCATCAGAAGGGTGGAATAAGGCAGGTGAAAATTGGAAATCATCCGGGTCGGTACATTGAATTCATACGGTGGAAAAATGAACTTATTGGTCCAGCCATCAAACGGTTTCAGATAACCCATGGTTGAAACTGAGCTTTCAAGAGTTCTAAGAACCGTTGTTCCGACAGCACAAACATCATTTCTTCTATCTTTGGCGTTATTTACGATATTGGCTGCCTCTTCCGTGATCAGTATCTGCTCTGAATCCATTTTGTGTTTGGTAAGATCCTCAACATCCACTGTCCTGAAATTTCCCAATCCAACGTGCAAGGTTATCTCAGCAAACTCAATGCCTTTAATTTCCAACCGTTTTAATAGTTCCCGGCTAAAATGCATGCCTGCAGTCGGTGCAGCAACCGCTCCCTCGTGCTTTGCATATACCGTTTGGTATCTTTCCCTGTCTTCCGGCTGAACTTCTCGTTTAATAAATTTAGGCAGCGGAGTTTCACCCAGACTGTACAATGTCTTTTTGAACTCTTCATAGGTGCCGTCATACAAGAACCTCAGGGTTCTGCCCCTCGAGGTGGTATTATCGATCACTTCAGCAACCAGGATATCATTTTCTCCAAAATAGAGTTTATTCCCAATCCTGATCTTCCTGGCCGGATCAACCATGACATCCCATAATCGCTGCTCCCGATTCAACTCCCGTAGAAGGAATACCTCAATTTCCGCTCCGGTTTTCTCCTTATTCCCGAACAATCGGGCTGGAAAAACTTTGGTATTGTTAAAGACCATGACATCGTTGTCACGAAAATAATCCAGCACATCCTTAAATATTCGGTGCTCAATATTCCGGCTCTCCCTATCCAATACCATTAACCTGGACTCATCCCTGTTTTCTTTGGGAAACATAGCAATCAAATCAGGCGGCAGGTTGTATTTATACTGGGATAATTTCATGTTGGAAAAGTTATGATTTTTTTGAAGCAGTAACCTTATACGTAATAAACTCGTTTTTGTTATGTTTTATTTACTTTTTTTTCAAAATCTTCAACCGTTAGTGCATTTTCAAGCCTGTATTCTCCTATTCTGGTCCGGACTAAACCGGTAAGATAGGCACCGCTTTTTAGTGCAATACCAATATCTCTTGCCAGTGCTCTAATATAGGTTCCTTTGCTACAGACAACTCTGATCTTTACCACCGGGAAGCGATACTCCAATAGCTCGATCCCGTGAATAAAAATTTCGACCGGTTCAAGATGTACACTTCTTCCTTTCCGCGCCAGTTTATAGGCACGTTCACCCTTCACATTCTTGGCTGAATAAATGGGTGGAACCTGGCTGATCTCACCAATAAATTGATTCAGGGTCTGGGTGAACAGTTTTTCCGTAATGTGTGAACTGCCAAAAACAACATCCACCGCAGTTTCATTATCAAAGGATGGAGTTGTTTTTCCTAGTTCAATAGTAGCAATGTATTCTTTTTCGAGATCCTGAAATTCACTTATTTTTTTTGTGGCCTTTCCGGTACAGAGGATCATTAATCCTGTCGCCAGGGGATCCAGCGTTCCGGCATGACCAATTTTTATCTTTCCCGTATTAAGGTTCTTTTCAATCAGGTATTTAACCTTTTTTACCAGATGAAACGAACTCCAGGAATAGGGTTTATCAAACAGAAGAACCTTTCCCTGGGTGAACTCATCATTCTCCTCAATTATCATGCTAACGTACAATCAAAAAATCAGTGCAACCAAACCAATCACTAAGCAATAGAGCGCAAAGTAAATCAATTTACCTCTTTTTACAAGATTGACCATCCATTTACATGCCAGCAATCCCACAAAAAAGGCAGATAAAAATCCAATCAGGATTGGTAATGTCCCGATACTATCTCCATACGATTGATTCCTGCCGGTCAGATCAAGAATATTTGCACCTATAATTGGTATTAAAACCATCAGGAAAGAAAATTTCGCTACCTCTTCCTTGTTGTTCCCAAGCATTAAACCAGTGGCAATAGTAGCTCCAGATCTTGAAATTCCGGGAATTACGGCAAATGCCTGCGCTATACCAATAAACAGTGCATGATCATAGGAAATCGTATTGCGGGTTTGTTTGGAATATTGTGCTACAATTAACAGGAGTGCCGTAACCAGTAACATTGCTCCAACCAGTCTGACCCGACCGGTAAAAAGAGTTTCGACCTGGTCCCTGAAAAACAGTCCCAGGATCATTACCGGGATCATGGATATCAGGATCTTCAGGACGAATTTTGTGCCGTCATTGTATTCAAACTTTATCAGCTCTTTTATCAGGAACAAAATATCTTTCCAGAATACAACAATAATACTCAAGATAGTTGCTCCATGCACGACTATTGTAAACGTCAGGTTATACTGGCCCTCAATGCCTAAAAAATATTTTCCCAACTCGAGATGTCCGCTGCTGCTGACCGGCAAGAACTCAGTCAATCCCTGCAAAACACCCAAAACGAAAGATTCGATCCAGTTCATTTGTAAAACAAAGAATGTTCCGGATCATTGTTATGTCCGGAATAGCAAATACAACAATAAAACATAGAAATGTTAAATGGAATACTATTCCCTGGGTTTCTTCATAATGGCCCAGATTTCAAAAACAAACCCAATAAGGACTACGATGGGTGCCAGGGTAATTCTTCTAAAGCTAAAAATTTCAGGATTAAACTCATTTGGATTTTCTGCTTTGCCACCAATCATAAGCAGGAAACCGATAATGATAATTACAAACCCGATGATCAGTAATATATAATTCTCCTTCCCAAGTGCAAACCCGGGTTTTTGATTCTCTTCTCTTTTCTTTTCCGGCATGTTGTTAACTGTTTATCAATAATAGAGTTCGTCTTCCTGGGCTCTAAGGAACTTATTCACAGCAAAAAAGGTGGATATCCAGGTAATTAAGATTCCTAAAAACAGCACGAAGATAAATAAAACTCCCAGAATTTCGATATCCTTGAAACTAACAATCTCTGAAAATTCTTTCTGCGCAAGATAGATAACACCAATCAGGAGTCCGATGGCGATCAGGGCACCATACAACCCGTGCATGATGCTTTTCATCAGAAATGGCCTGCGAATGAATCCATTTGTTGCTCCTACCAGTTGCATGGTGTTGATCAGAAATCGCCGTGAATAGACAGATAGGCGGATTGTATTATTGATTAAAGTCAGGGCAATAATAAAAAGTAATGCACTGAATGTTAGTATAAAGAAGCTGATTTTGCGAACATTTTCATTAATCAGATGCACCAGTGATTTATGATAAAAAACCTCTTTTACCTCTGGAAATCTTCCGATGTTGGTTTCAATTTCAGCGATGGTATCCACGTTGGCATAATCGGCAAACAGGTAAACATCTATAGAAGCCAGTAACGGGTTGTACCCAAGGAAGTCAATGAAGTCTTCACCCAGTTCCTCCTGCAGTTTCTTTGCCGCTTCTTCTCTGGAAATATACTCTGTCGATTTCACATATGGTGCAGCATCCAGATCTTTTTGAAGTCTTCTTATATCCACCTCCTTAACTCCCTCTTTCAGGATAATTGAGATACCTATATTCTCCTTCACGTAATCAGATAATTTTTTTGCATTCAGGAGCAACAATCCTAACAAACCCAATAGAAAGAGAACAAGTGAGATGCTTATGATTGAAGTAACATACGAACTTCGTAGTCTTCGTCGGGTAATCCGGGATTCCTTTTTCTTCATGGAAATTGAATAGTACCTTCAGTCAACAATATCAACCCAACCATGTGGATCTGGTTCATCACCCGTCTGAATTGCAATGAGCTTATGGTATAGTTTTATTGATATTGGACCGGGTTTCCCGTCTTTGCAGAATGAATACACGTCACCCTTTTCAATATCCACGATTTTTGCTATGGGGCTAATTACAGCAGCTGTTCCACAGGCACCAACCTCTTCAAAAGAAGATAGTTCTTCCAAGGAGATTGGGCGTCTTTCCGCTTTTATCCCCATATCCTCCGCAATTTGTATGAGGCTTTTATTGGTGATTGACGGCAATATGGATGGTGAATCGGGTGTGACATAAGTGCTGCCCTTAATTCCAAAGAAATTAGCTGGTCCACACTCATCTATATATTTTTTCTCTTTTGCATCCAGAAAAACAACATTTGCATACCCGTTAGAATGTGCTTTTTCAATGGCGGATAGACTGGCGGCATAGTTGCCTCCGACTTTAATGTGCCCTGTACCCAGGGGAGCAGCTCTGTCGCTCTCTCTGCATATCATCATCTCAACCGGCTTTATTCCTTCTTTGAAATAAGGGCCTACCGGTGTTACAAATACCAGAAACAGATATTCTTTAGCGGGTTTTACACCAACTTCAGCACCCACTCCGAAAAGCAAGGGCCGGATATAGAGAGAAGCACCGGAACCATAGGGTGGAAGGTATTTCCGGTTTAATTTGATGGCTTTCCAGATGGCATTCTTAAAAATAGTATCCGGCACCTCAGCCATTCGTATCCCCGCTGCCGATGAACGAAATCTCTTAGCATTCTCTTTCCAACGGAAAACCCTGACTTTACCATCCTTCCCGCAAAATGCTTTCATCCCTTCGAATGCTTCCTGACCATAATGCAAGCCAGTGGCAGCGATATGAACATTCACGAATTCAGATGAAGATATTTCCAACTCCCCCCATTTTCCATTCCGGTAATAACAGCGGACATTATAATCCGTTTTTTGATAACCAAAGGGCAGGTGACCCCAGTCAATTGTATCCATTTTTGTAATCTTAACGTTGAATCAAATTTTAAAGGTATAGCTTTTATCTATTCTTCGCAACCCATCATCGGATTGTGATGTCATGATGGAAGATTGATCAATTCTTCAATTTCCTGGATCTGTTTCTCTTTTTCAATATCCCGCAACAGCCGGGCAGTTCTTGTATAAAATTCATGTTCTGAAAGGAGGGCAATCTGCTTTTCATACCAGTGTTTAGCAGAATCAATCATGTTCCGCGCCTGTAATTCCCTGCAGAGGTTTTGAAGAGAAGGAATGAAATCGATTCTTCCGTAATAAGACATGTTTGCATCAATAATGATTTTCTCGAGTAATGTTTCCGGAACCACGGAAGGCCTGGTTGCCAGGATCAGGCTGCAAATTTTTTCAATTTGCTGATCGGAATAGCTGAATTTTGGTAATATCTCTTTGGCAATATCACAACTAGCCAATTCATGATTCTCATATTCTTTAATAAATCCGGTATCATGAAGCAAAGCAGCCGTTCTTATGATCAACATATCCTCTTCTGAAATGCCCTCTGCCCGACCAATTAATTCCACCTGCGTAGCCACATTCATGGTATGTTTGATGTTATGGTAAGAGAGGTTTTCGGGTAATTCGCTTTCCAGTCGGGTTATAAGACTTTCCTCGAAATCATTCAATCTCAGGATCTGCAACTGTGTGATGAATTTTTTATTGGGTAATCCTTTCAGGTCAACGGATAGTTCAGGTCTGATACCGGTTACAAAGTACATGTCGATTTCCCCCTTGTATTTTACCGGCATTTTACCCCGGTATTCACAGATGAAAAAATCCCTGACCAGCTCGTAGGTTGAGCCTGAGATATTGACCTTTCCTGCCTCTCCCGATGATTCCATCCGGCTGGCTGTATTTACCGTATCTCCCCAGATGTCATAGGATAATTTCTTTGAACCGACAACTCCTGCAATAACAGATCCTGTATGGATCCCAATCCGAATGTCCCAAAATTCCCGGTTGTCTGCTTTTGCTTGCAATTGAAGGTCTTTCATATACTGCTGCATCTCTAACGCGGCTAAAACAACCTCAACCGGATTGGTCCGGTTTTTATCTGGAATGCCTCCCGCACACATGTATGCATCACCAATAGTTTTAATTTTTTCGATGTTGTATTGCTCCGCAACGTTATCAAAGTGATAAAAAAAGCGGTCCAGCTCGTCAATAAGCGTTTCCGGATTCATCTGTTCCGCAATCTTCGTAAATCCCTGGATATCTGAAAACAAAACAGTCACCATGTTGTATTTCTTCTTCGTCACCTTCCCTTTTGTTTTCAATTCATCTGCAGTATCCTTTGGCAATACATTAGCCAGCAGGTTTTCTGATCTATCCTTCTCTTTTACAAGCTCCTCGGTCCGTTCATTGATAATTCTTTCTAACCTGAATCTTTCTTTAGCAAACTGATAGGTCCTGATTCTTATGATCATCCAAAAGACAATAACCATGAAAAAAACATAGGTTACATAAGCATATGGAGTACGATAGACGGGGGGTAAAATCCTGAACTGGAAAGAAAAAAGATCCGTTACAGGTCCATCCATTACTTTATACCTTGCTTTAAATTCATAGTGCCCCGCATTGAGGTTTGTATATTCCTTGATATTATGGGTGGTCCAAAGAGACCATTCATTGTCCAAACCCAGGAGATAATATTGATAATAAGACGGTTTCATTTCATCCTGAGCATTGTTAAACTCAAATAAAATCGAGCTGTAACTGGGAGGAAAGATCATGGATTCCTGTGCCATCCCCCACTGATCGGATTGATTTGAAATCCCTGCTTTTGAATCAAAAAGCAACGAGTCCCTGCCAAGAACAATTCTTTTGATTTCTGGCAATTGCAGCGGGCCCTTCAATGGCAATGAAAAAAGAGTATTTAATGAAGTCAGAAGGAATGTCAAGAAAAAAAATATTAAAAATTGCTTCGTTTTTTTTATAAAATTCATAACTTGTAATTCCTTTGACAATAGGAAGCTTAGTCAAAAATAGGATAATTATTGATAGATCGAAAACTATAATCAATAAAAAATTATGGAAAAAAAGAAACATACCATTATTGTTCCTCACGATTTTACTGAGGTTGGCGAATATGCTCTGGAGCATGCTCTGGTCATAGCAAAAATAATGGAAAACGATATTACATTGGTACATATCGTTAAGGAGGAAGATGAGGTTGAACGTGCCACTGAAAAATGCAAAGAGGTGGCTGAAAGAACCTTCAAAAAACACTATCATGAACCGAAAGTGATAGTCCGGGTTGGCAGTATTTTTACTGCAATTGGAGAAGTTGCACTGGAAGTTAACGCCAATCTTGTGATCATGGGAACTCATGGCGTTAAAGGGATGCAGAAACTTACCGGCAGTTGGGCACTGAAGGTAATTGTTAGTTCTCCTGTTCCAGTCGTTATCGTTCAGGCTCCTCCTGAACATAAAAAGTTTGAAAAAATTGTTTTCCCGGTCAATTTTAAACAGGAAAACAAAGAGAAACACCATTGGGTAAACTACCTGTCCAAATATTATAAAGCAAAATTTTACATCATTAAACAGGAAGTTAAAGATAAAACCTTTAGGCAGAGGGTTCAGTCAAACCTCACGTTTGCCAAGAAGTATTTCCAAAACAAAGAGATCGACTTCGAGATCTATACCGCTCCGGGGAAAAACAAGTTTTCTACCGAAACCGTTAATTATGCTGTAGAGATTGGGGCAGACCTGATCCTCATTATGACAACCCGGGATATTACACTGGCAGATTACGCTCTGGGAGCAAATGAACAACAGATTATTGCCAATAAGGCAAAACTCCCGGTTATGTGTGTAAATCCCAGATCCGATTTGAGAAAAAGCTATGGATTTGCAGCCATGAGCGGATAACATCAGACCAGTTCAGAAAAGAGACCAAAATTTTCATTCAGGGGCTAACTCAAAAACGACTGAGATAGCCTTTTTTTTATTACCGCATGAAGTTGGTTTTTGCTACAAATAACGAATACAAATTATCGGAAATCAGGGACCTGTTAAGCTCACAACTGGGAACAGAATGTCATCTTCTGGGGCTGAATGATATTGGTTGTGTTGAAGATATTCCTGAGGAATACGATACCCTCGAAGAAAATGCTTCATACAAAGCCTGGTATGTTTTTAACCGGTTTGGTTATGATACCTTTGCCGATGACACAGGTTTGGAAATTAACGCTTTAGGAGGAGAACCGGGAGTCTTTTCAGCACGATATGCCAGTGAACGAAAAGATTCGGAAGAAAACATGAACAAAGTCCTTGAAAAAATGAAACTTGTTACCAATAGGAAGGCTCAATTCAGGACTGTAATCTCATTGGTTATGAGCGGAGCAGAAACCCGATTTGAAGGAATAGTGAAAGGGACCATTCTGGATCATAAACGAGGACGTGCGGGATTCGGCTACGATCCAATATTCCTGCCTCATGGGTTCAATAAAACGTTTGCAGAAATGGATCTTACCGAAAAAAACAGGGTATCACATCGTGCTATTGCATTCCAAAAACTGATACAATACCTGCTCATTGCATAAAATCAATGTCCTGTTTTATACTAAAACCCCTGCAATATCTGTTTTTGAAATATTCACACGGAATCACGACAAGCTAAACTTTAACCCAGATGATGCGCATTGTCGCCATGTTTGCTTTTCTGTCTCTTTTGACCTTGTTGTCCCCTTTATCAGCACAGATAAAAGTGGGTGAATGGCGGGATCATCTCTCCTATTCCCATGCCACCAGCATCACGGCTTCTTCTACAAAAGTATATTGCGCAACGGGTGGTGCCTTATTCCTGGTGAATAAGAGTGATCAAAGTATTGAAAAACTGACTAAAATAACAGGCCTGTCCGACATTGGTATCAGCACCATCCGCTATTCACCGGAAAATGAATTGTTGTTTATTGCATACTCCAATGCAAACATTGATATTATTCGTGGAAACTATATCCACAACATTTCAGACATAAGACGCAAAAACATTACAGGAGTCAAGGGCATCAATCACATTCTTTTCATTGGATCGGATGCATACCTCTCCTGTGGATTTGGAATCGTCGTTGTAAATCTTGAAAAACGAGAGATTAAAGACACCTACTATATTGGTGATAACGGGGCTCAAACAGAGGTTTATAGCCTTGCTCTTGATGGGAATTTTCTTTACGCAGCAACAAAGGATGGAATTTTAAAAGCTGACATCAATAATCCAAATCTTATCTATTTCAACGCATGGAACCGGATTTCTGACATCCCTGGTTCAACAAGCAGGTTCAATGAAATTATCTCGTTTAACAACCGGATTTTTGTTAACCGATCAGACGATCAAATGGAAACCGATACCCTGTATATGTACAACGGATCAAGTTGGGAAGCATTTGATACCCGATCCGGAATTAAGAACTATTCACTGAAAAGATACCAGGATAAACTCATCATAGCCAGTTACGATCTTCTTCGTATCGTTGATGAAGCCTTTCAGATAGAGCAGGAAATTGAAAGTTATGGCTCTTCACCTGCCTCAGCTATGGACGCCCTTCTGGATGAGAATGGGATCTTATGGATCGCTGATTATTATGCAGGCATGATCAAACGTTCAGCTCCCGGGTATTTTGAAAGCATCAAACCCAATGGACCGTTTACGGATGATGTTTTCAACATGACTGTCAATGATGGATCCCTGTATGTGGCAGGAGGGGGTATGAAAATAAATACAGGTGTATTCAATCCCGGGGAAGTATTCATTTTTAGCGATGATTCATGGCAATCAATCGTTGATTATTCAGTCAGGGATATCCTTTCTGTACTTTCCGATCCCCTTGATCCAAAACGGTTTTATGCCGGTTCCTGGGGGCATGGTCTGATGGAATATTACAACCGCGAATTGGTGCATCACTATAAAGAATCGGATCCCTCCACCCTTCAAAGTATTTATCCGGGTGATGATTATATCCGCATCGGTGGTTTGGCATTTGATTCTGATCATAACCTCTGGATAACAAATTCGGGGGTTTTAAGCACGGTTTCTGTAAAAAAGAGGGATGGATCATGGAAGAGCTTTCCCTATGGAGCCTTGATAAATGCTCCAACCATCACCGAGATAATCGTAACCCAACTCGATCACAAATGGCTGGTACTTCCGCGTGGCTTCGGGTTGTTTGCGTTCGATAACAACGGGACAATAGATGACGAAAATGACGATCGGTTTCGAAAATTTTCGATCATCGATCAGGATGGTAATACCCTGAATGATGTCTATTCCATTGCTGAAGATCTGGAGGGCGATATCTGGGTTGGCACCAATCAGGGTCCTCTGGTATATTATAATCCAGAAAATATATTTCTTGAGGGAACGCTTACCGCTCAACGAATAAAGGTTCCACGAAATGATGGAAGCGGTCTGGCAGATTACCTCCTTGGAACAGAGACGATTACCTCCATTGCTGTTGACGGAGCCAATCGCAAGTGGATCGGAACGGCCGATGCCGGAGTTTTCCTGCTGACAGAAGACGGGCTCCAGGAAATTCACCATTTCAACGAATCAAACTCTCCGCTGCTGTCAAATCAAATCGTTTCCATTGCCATTGACCACCTTTCCGGCGAAGTGTTTTTTGGTACCGGGAAAGGTGTTATCTCCTTCAGAAGCACTGCTACTGGTGGTGCCGGTGATTTCAGGAATGTGTATGTATTCCCCAATCCGGTGAGGCAGGATTATTCAGGACCCATTACCATCACCGGTCTGGTATCAAACGTAAATGTGAAAATAACGGATATCAGTGGGAATATTGTTTTCGAGACAACCTCTCTGGGAGGACAAGCCATTTGGGATGGTCGGAATTTTTCCAGAGATCGCGTACACTCGGGCGTTTACCTCATTCTCTGTACCAACGAAGACGGATCAAAAACCCATATAGCCAAGCTTCTTTTTCTCCACTAATCCGTAATCTGGCTGGAGATTCGTTCGATCTGTTTCTGCTTGTTAACTTCCCTCAGGCTACGGGCTGTTTTTGTAAAATATTGGTGCCCGGATATAAACTTCACCTGCAATTTATTCCAATCGTTAAGGCTCCCGATCTTATTTTGCTCTTTCAGCTCCTGGTAGAGGGTGTTTGAGACCGGGATAAAATCGCTTCGACCCAGGTAATCAAGGTCAGAATCACAAATGATTGCTTCCAGCAGGGTTTGGGGTTCCGGTGGAAGTTTTGTTGACATGATGATTTCGCAGATGCGGTCGATGTGCTCCGGAGTATAGTTGTATTTGGGTAACATCTCCCTGGCAAGCAATGTACCCTGGTACTCGTGCGTATCATAATCAACGGTATGACCGGCATCGTGGAACAAACCTGCAGTTTTTAACAGCAGTATCTCCTCATCCGAAACACCTTCACCCCATCCGATCAGTTCAACTTCTGTTACTACATCAACGGTGTGTTTTACATTGTGATAGTAAAGGTAAGCCGGTAATTCCTTTTCCAGTTTATCCAATATGATCTCCTGAATATCAGTAAACTGGATCAGTCCGAATTTTATCCAGAAGGCTTGGTTTGGTGTAATACCATCCCCTCCTTCAGAAAATTCCGGTTTCAATCCTTTCACCGAATACATATCAAGATCGGCTTTATATTTTACCGGCATTTTGCCATAATACTCACACACAAAGAATTCTTTCACCAGCTCGTAGGTCATTACGGAAATGATGATCTTACCGGTTTCAGAAGTGGATTCGATCCGGGTGGCTGTATTCACCGTGTCCCCCTTGATATCATATGAGATTTTCTTTTTGCCGGCAACCGCGGCAGTCACCGGGCCTGTGTGAACACCCAACTTCAGTTCCCAAACCTGGCCGGCATTCGGATTGGTTTTCTTTCGGACCTGCTTGAGGTATTCCTGCATTTCCAATGCAGCCATAACGACATCAACGGGGTTGGTGATATTTTTAACGGGAATACCTCCTGCACACATATAGGAATCACCGATGGTTTTGATTTTTTCAATGTTGTATTTTTTTACAATCGCGTCGAACTGAAAAAAGATCCCATCCAACTCATCCATCAGGGCTTCTGAATCCATTTCACTGGATATGCGATTAAAACCATGAATATCAGCAAACAGAACAGTTGCCATTTTAAACTTCATGGAGGAAGGTCGGCTTTCAATTTTACCTTCCAGATCACGTTGTTCAGGGGTAAGTGTATCAAGTAACGCCTTCCTTTTTCCCAGATCCTGGGTCAGTTTTTCATTCTCCTTTAATAGCTCCTTTACCTGATTTTCCAGATCCTGAGTCTGTTTTGCCAGTTTGGCAATTCGTTTTACCAATTCGTTTTCCTTATTTTTATCCATATTCATCCTTGTTTGATGTAAAAATACACCTTTAATTTATATAAATTTGTTATGTTTTAAAAATTGCGTTAACTGAATTCCCACCCGGCATGCTTTCAAAAACTAAAGGAATTGTTTTACATCATATTAAATTCTCCGAATCCAGTGTCATTGCTACCATATACACGGAAGCCTACGGGCGGAGATCTTTCATGATAAACCGTGTTAGGGGCAGGGGAACAGCTGAGAAGGCAAATATTCTTCAACCACTCTTCATCCTTGATATGGATATATATTATCAACCAAACCGCGATCTCCAACGGGTGAAGGAAATGAAAAACCTGATTGCGTTCAACTCCATCCCTTACCAGGTTGTTAAGAGTACGCTTGCCCTGTTTATTGCTGAAGTATTATACAAATCGATCCGGGAAGAAGAAAGCAATAAAGAGCTTTTTGAATTCCTGTTCCATACCATCCAGCTTCTGGATATGACGGAAAGCGGTACTTCCAATTTTCACATCATGTTTCTGCTTCAGCTTACAAAATATTTGGGATTCTATCCGGAGAAATCCCATAGTAAGGGGAACCCAATTTTTGACCTCCGGAACGGAACATTTATTCCTGCTGTTCCCTTTCATCCGGATTATATGAGACCCGCTATGAGCAACGACCTGAACAATGCATTGCAGCTTAACTCTAACAATCTCAATGAGTGGAAGATATCATCCGGAAAACGATATCATTTGCTGGAAAAAATAATCGAGTATTATCAGATTCATGTCAGTGGTTTCGGGGAGGTGAATTCACTTCAAATTTTAAAGGAAGTCTTTCATTAATTATATTTACCTTTGAAATAAACGTCTGTTTTCATCAAGTTGCTAAGAGGCAATGCCTATTCTTCCTTTCATAATAACCCGGCTGAACAGCAAGAGGATGCAGCAGATTGATCTGTTCCGAAACTATCCTTTTGAAGTACAGCAGGAGGTATTGATGAAATTACTGGATAGGGCAAAAGATACTGAGTGGGGGCTAAAACATGATTTCGCCTCAATTAACAATGTTACCGTTTTCCAGAAACGACTGCCGATCCAAAGTTATGATGATCTCAAGCCCATTATCCAGCGCTTGCGTGACGGAGAAAAAAACATCCTCTGGCCCGGTGAAATAAAGTGGTTCGCGAAATCCTCAGGAACAACAAGCGATAAAAGTAAATTCATTCCCGTTACCAGGGAGGCACTGGAGGAGTGTCACTTCAGGGGAGGGAAGGATGTGCTTGTGCTCTATTCAGCTAATTTCCCGGACACAAAAATTTTCCAGGGAAAAGGATTAACCCTGGGAGGCAGTACACAGATCAATAACTTCAGCAACGAATCATTTTATGGGGATCTCTCTGCGATTCTCCTTGAAAATATCCCCCTCTGGGTCGATCTTATTCGAACACCCTCCAGGAAAATTGCCCTGCTTGAGGAATGGGAAGAAAAACTGGATGAAATCACAAAAGCAACGGTAAAAGAGAATGTTACAAACATTGCCGGCGTCCCCTCCTGGAACCTGGTCCTTCTCAAACACATTCTTGACGTGACAGGGAAAAAGCACCTCCTTGAGATCTGGCCCAATCTTGAACTGTTCACACACGGTGGGGTCAGTTTTATCCCCTACCGTGAGCAGTTTCGAAAAATCATACCGTCGGATAACATGAATTACATGGAAGTCTATAATGCCTCGGAGGGATTCTTCAGTATCCAGGATGATCCGGCAAGTGACGATATGCTGTTGATGCTCGACTATGGTGTTTTTTATGAATTCATTCCCCTGGAAGAAATTGATACCGATAATGCCACGGTGCTTCCAATAGCAGACATCGAAAAGGGCCGGAACTATGCCATGGTGATTTCTACAAATGGTGGCTTGTGGAGGTACATGATTGGAGATACCGTTATGTTTAATTCCCTTTATCCTCACAAGATCAAAATTACCGGTCGTACCAAACATTTCATCAATGCTTTCGGAGAAGAGATCATAATCGATAATGCCACCCTGGCACTTCAAAAAGCCTGCAACAAAACGGGTGCTGTAATCAATGAATATACTGCTGGCCCAATATACATGAAAGATGATCAGAATGGAAGTCACGAATGGCTTATCGAATTTGAAACACCCCCTTCGGATCTGGAGCTGTTCACCAATGAGCTGGATCAGGCATTAATGTCCATTAACTCAGACTACGAAGCCAAACGGTATAAGAATATCACTCTGACTAAGCCAGTAGTTTGCAGTATGAAACCGGGAGTATTTTACCATTGGTTTAGGGAAAACAACAAACTCGGAGGACAGAACAAAGTGCCCAGGCTTGCTAATGACCGCCGATACGTCGATGAGGTAAAAAAGATCAACGATAAAATGACATTTTCATAAACCCTGTGGAATCATTGAAAATAATTCTTACTTTTAATTGCCCTTTGAACCAAAATAATTATTCACCATGCACATTGCCATAGCTGGAAATATCGGATCCGGAAAGACAACGCTTACCGGTCTGTTAGCCAAACATTTTGGCTGGGAAGCACACTATGAAGATGTTGAAGACAATCCATATTTGAATGATTTCTATGAAGATATGCAGCGATGGTCCTTTAATTTACAGATCTATTTTCTGAATAGCCGTTTTAACCAGATCCTGGAAATCCGAAAAAAGGGCAAAACGGTAATTCAGGACAGGACCATTTACGAGGATGCATACATTTTCGCACCGAACCTTCACTCCATGGGACTGATGTCCACCCGGGATTTTGAAAATTATTTTACCCTGTTTAACCTGATGAGTTCCCTGATCCAGCCCCCCGATCTGCTGCTCTACCTTCGTGCAACGGTCCCTACACTCGTAAACCAGATACAGAAACGGGGAAGGAAATATGAAGCGACCATACGGCTCGACTACCTGAAGAGGCTGAATGAACGGTACGAAGCCTGGATCGAAACGTACAATCTTGGCAAACTGCTGATCATTGAAGCGGATGATCATAACTTCCCGGACAATACAGAAGATCTGAGTAAGGTAATTGATAAAATCAATGCTGAGATTCACGGATTGTTTTAACGGTTACCCAATAGGGATCTTTTTACTCTCGCTACTCCCAGGATAACTGATTCCGGATGATCTCCCATTGAGCGTCTTCCATTCTTGCACCGATCACTTCAATCACTTTCCCGGCTAACAGGGCGCCGATTTCTCCACACCGTTCTAATGAAAATCCATTGACCAGTCCGTATAGGAAACCCGAAGCATAAAGATCTCCTGCACCGGTTGTATCCATACTATCAACCTCAACGATGCCAACTTTATGAACTTCGCTACCCCGCTTTATGAAAGAACCGGTTCTGCCGGTTTTAACAACCGCTATTTCACACATTCCGGCCATGTCGATCAATGCTTCTTCCGGTGGTTTCCCGGTAAAACTTCTCGCCTCCTCCTCATTCGCAAAGATGATATCGACATATTCCTGAGCCATCTCCTTCAGGAAATCAAGGTTCTCTTCAACAACATTATAGCTTGCCATATCGAGGGCAATGTGAAGTTTTTCCTGCTTTGCCAGTTGAAATGCCTTTCGCACCAAATCATGGTTCTGAACCAGGTATCCTTCCATATAGAACATGGTAAATCCCTGGAAGAGTTCTTCTGTAATCCGATCGGGAGCCAGTTCAACAGCTGCTCCCAGATAGGTTGCAAAGGTCCGTTCTGAATCCAGGGATATGAGTGAAATCGCCCTTCCCGTTTCTGATTGGCTGGTGAACAGTATCGGCTCAATGTGATGACTTTCCATATCGTTCCGGAAAAGGTCTCCCCAACGGTCACGTCCGATCGTACCGATAAAACCGGTGTCTATTCCTAATTTTGCCAGTCCATGTATGGTGTTTGCTGCGGATCCTCCGGATGCGATCGCAGTGTTAAGATGAGCAATTCCGGCGAGTATCTTTCTTGATCTTTCTCCATCCACCAGCTGCATGCTCCCTTTAGGTAGCGCAAACTGTTTCAGTGTTTGATCTGATTCCAGACGGACAAGGATATCCACCAGTGCATTGCCCATTCCGAGGATTTTTGTCATAAGCAGTTAAGTATGCATAACCTGTCAGACGCCTTAAAGTCGTCTGACAGGTCAAATTGTTTATATCGCCTGATACAAGCCAATTCAAGGGTTTCACCTCCAGCAGCGCACCCCAAAAATTATTACAAATATATTGTTTAATTGATGAAAACCCGTTATTTTTGCGACGCTCTGAAAACAGATACGAAATTGAAAATTTCGGCTGTTTCGGGATTAGAGCATCTGACTGCTTAGCGTTCTTTAAAAATGTACAAATATTCCTCAGTAGCTCAGTTGGTTAGAGCATCTGACTGTTAATCAGAGGGTCGTTGGTTCGAGTCCAACCTGGGGAGCAAAGAAAGCCGGCAGTTGCCGGCTTTCTTTGTTATAAGTTAATTGTTGATAAGTTAATAGGTATAGGTAAATGTCCCCCTTGGGAGGGGGAAATCCTGACGATCCGCCAGTCGGCAGATATCAGGAAGGGGGAGGAAATTCTAGCTAAAAGCTGGACAGGAAGTTTATCCCAAGGTTATTTCTGTACGTTCACCGGGTAAGACTGGGCGCAGCCGGCCAGGGGTTCCCCTCAAAGAACCACACAGGTCGTTTAGTGAATATATTATCATCTTCAAATAATTATATTTGCGTTATTCCGTTCAAATAATAACTTGGTGAAAGAGTGTTTATAAATAATCAGATCAATGAATAAGATTCAACTTATAAAAGTAACCCTGGCCATCTTTATATGTTCTGCTTTTTCGGGAATATCTGTTGTTACCGGTCAGACAACCATGCCTGAAGTGATGGATACCGGGACACTGGGGGATCAGTTAAATTACATTCACGAACGAACCAGGATTTATGAGAATTACAGGGCCATCCGAGAGGATATATTCCAAAAGATGAGAAGGAATACCATGGATTCCCTGTCAGATGCAAAGGTCAATGTCAATAATTTAGATCTTCTGCTCTCTGAACGTAGCGCCGAAATTGATTCCCTCAACCGGGATCTTCAAACAACAAAAGAGGACCTTGCTCTTGCCATTAAAAATAAAAACTCGATGTCTTTCCTTGGTAACACAATGAGCAAAACCTATTACAATACCATCATGTGGTCGGTGATCATTGCCCTAATTGTTATTTTGGTCCTGTTGTTCCTGACCTTTACCAGGAACCGTACTATCACCATTCAAATTCGGAAGGACCTGAATGAAGTCAGGGAAGAGTTTGATGAATACCGAACGTCATCCCGTGAACGATACGAAAAACTGGTTGTCAGTCACTTCAATGAGATCAAGCGGCTAAAAGAATCCAGATGAGTATTGCCAGCTAAATGAGATGCCTTACTATTGTTGTATTTAAGGGTAATGGAAAAACTGTTGCTTTACACCAATGTACTCAATAACTTAATTACCTTTTAACCTACTAACAGCGTTTTAAGTCATTTGTCTTTTAGACCCTGAGCTTCTCTGCCGACAAAGACATCCGTCCTATTGATCAAATTCTCATTCTCCCTTCCTTTTTCCTTTCAACTTTTTACTTTTTACTTGTTTTACTGTAACTTGTATGGATTATGAAAATCATTTGTTAATCCAAAATCATCCCCATGAAAACAAAACGAATAGTGATGATCGCAGGTGCATTTCTGTTGCTTGCAGTAATTGCCCGGTCTCAAGCTCCACAAAAATTTAATTACCAAATACAGATCCAATAAAAAAGCCGAAGATCTGGAGGATTATTGGATCGATTACGATATTGGAATGATCCACCTGGATGCTGAAAAGTTTGATAAAGCCATGAATATCTTCAGGGAGTTGATTGCCGCAAATCCACGGGAGCCCTTGAGTAAATGGAGGCTGGGATTCATTCTCATTGACAGGGAACTGGATATTGGTGAAGCGATGGAGCTTATTAACAAGGCACTTGAAATTGAACCCGATAATGCAAATTTCTTATATGTTAAAGGATTAGGATATTATAAACAGGGCAGGATTCAGGAAGCCTATGAAATCCTTAACAAAGCCTGGGATTTAAGGCTCCGGTATGACCATGACCACTACTTACTGCTAAAGGAAGTTAAACACGCACTTGACAGATAACATGGTGATTCGTCGCCCGAACTGTAGTCGAGCGACGAAGGGCTACCGTTCGTGCCCAGATTTTCCCATCTTGATTGAGTTATTGGTCGTACCCCGATTTCTCGCAAAGCGATACCCATGGTAAACTCGGGGTTCGACTTTGGACAAGCTTGATTCGCCGACCGTGCTCTTGTAAAAGTTCATGGTTATTTGTAACAAGTTGACAAAATACAAAATCCATTTTCCATCATCCCCTATCCAATGGATAACTTTCTTCCTTGTTTTTGAAATTTTTTCTGTTAAATTTAATGGTTCAAACCACACTGAAGACTGTTCTTATCGGTTTCATTGGAGACTGATATCTCCATCAGCAGTTATGATGTTAAAAATGCCACATATTGATTGCAGGACCACCACCGGAAACAGTCGCTGTCCCTATCTGACTGAATACAAGCGGAGTCCGGAAGGCAAGATCTATTCCTACCGGAACCTGTTCGTGTGTGAATTTCTGAATATCGTCCTTGAGCATCTGATCGATCACAGCGATTCGGTCGGCCGGAACATCACCGATGTTCTTTCCCCCTGGGATTGTGCTGTAAGACAAGAGCTCAGAAAAGAGGGGCAACACCCCAGGGTGATCACCATCGAATTTGAATAATGCATGATCAAGCCTAACCTTACAAACCCATGAAAATCACACGGCGCAGATTCATCAATACCGGTATTGCCGGTGTAACCGGTTTAACGCTTTATCCTTCCCTGCTGGCAAATAAGCTGATCCCTCCTCCTGTGACGGATCCGTTTCAGCTGGTTTCACTGGGGAATACCGGGATAACGGTTCCCCTGGTCAGCTCCGGAACAGGGTATAGTGGAGGAAACCGGCAATCCAACCAGACCCGCCAGGGGAAAGAAAAGTTCGAAGCACTGTTACACTATGAATTCGAATGGGGTATCCGTTTCTTTGACTGTGCCGACACTTATGGAACCCATCCTTATGTTGCCAGTGTTTTACAATCGAAACCCCGGGATAAATACATCCTGAGTTCAAAGATCTGGTTTCATTCCGGTGGTATTCCTGAAAAGGAGCGGCCGGATGCTGATGTTGTTTTCCACCGTTTCCTGAAAGAACTCAAGACAGATTATATCGACCTGCTCCTGATTCATTGCCTCACCGATTCAAACTGGCCTGAGAAATTTGAAAAGCAGATGGAAATAATGGAGAAGCTGAAAAAGAAAGGGCTGATCCGGGCACACGGTGTTTCCATTCATTCCCTCAATGCGCTGAAAGCCTGCCTGGATAATCCCTGGGTCGATTTTGTCCACACCCGGATCAACGCTTATGGTGATGCCATGGATGACAGGAACCCGGAAGTTGTGGCCGGTGTCCTGAAACAGCTTCACGCTCAGGGAAAGGGTATTGTAGGGATGAAACTGATTGGCAATGGCAATTTCAGGAATGATCCGGAAAAAATTGATGAGTCTCTTCGTTATGTTTTAAGCCTGGGAAGTGTGGATACTATGATCATCGGTTTTGAAAAACCGGAAGAGGTCGATGACTATGCCCTGCGGGTGGAAAAAACACTGAAGGCGCTGCCTGCTGTTGTGGAATAAGAGCCGCAGAAACCACTACTCAAGTCGCTACCTGCATCTTGACTCATTTAATTGAAATCCCCTCATCAGAAATCCGTAAAATCCCATTTACCGCGATAGGGTCTTGAGGCCATCATGTTGGCATAATCATCATCAAATCTTTCGCTTACGGGATCCCATTTCAACGAACGCTGTAATTCATACGCAATGTTAATGGCATTGCAGACGGAGGCAGTCCGGTGTCCGGTCTCCACATCAGAAACGGGTTTTGTCCGATTCTTTATGGCATTGATCCAGTTCTGGTAATGATTATCACTAAAGTATAACCGCTTGTCTTTATCCGTAAGTTCCATTTTAGCCAGATGTTTGGGTGTGGTCTTTAAGAAACTCCTGCTTACCTCAATGATCCCATCTGACCCGATAAACTGAACCGCATTGGGTTTTCCCCACTGTTTATGGTTGACTACAGCGCCATTTTTATATTTCATCGACAATCCGGTATCTGCCGGAACATTCGGTGGATTGAATTCAACGGGACCCGATTCATCCATACCGAGAGCCCATTGAGCGATATCAAACATATGAGCTCCCCAATCGGTAATATAACCACCTCCAAAATCCCGGTAACCACGCCACCAGGCCCACCGGTCATCATCGGGTAATGGTGCCAGAATGTGATGATACCCCCTGTACAGCGAAGGTCCGACCCATTCGTTCCACTCCAGTGTTTCAGGCACCTCTTCGGTTGGCAGATCACACTGCTTCACGGGTTCATCAACACTAACATTGATCTCTTTTATTTCGCCTATATATCCATTAAAAACCAGTTCACAGGCGTGACGAAAATCCCTCCAGGACCGCTGCATATTGCCGGTTTGCAACACCCGTTCATACTTCCGCACTGCATTCACCATTGCGCGTCCTTCGGCAATGGTTAATGCCAGTGGTTTTTCACAGTAGATGTCTTTCCCGGCTTTTGCAGCATCGACCACCATCTGGGCATGCCAGTGATCCGGTGAGGCAATGACTACAGCATCAATATCTTTCCGCTTCAGCAACTCACGGTAATATTTATATCCATCAACGTTAGCCTGTAACTTTTTTGAGTTATTCTTTTCAGCTTCTTCGATAAATCGTTCCAGTTTCAGCCCATACACATCACTTGCCGCAAGGACAATGGTCTCTTTGCATTGACCAATTGATTCAAGCAATGAATAGCTCTGTTTTCCGGTACCGATATAACCCAGATTGATGCGGTCATTGGGAGCGATAAATCCCTTCCCGCTCATAACATGACGCGGGATCACGGTCACTGCTGCTGCAGTTGCAGCGGTTTTTTTGACAAAATTCCTTCGGTTCATAGTGGGATCCTTTCTTTTTGATTTTAGGAATGAATCACGAATCTACAATTTCATGAATTATTGTCCCAATGTTAGTGAGGGTTTTTAAGCGAAATGTATAAAACCTCCCGGTATATTACAGGTCATCCTCCTCTTCATCTGTTTCATTAAGATCATCAAGTAATTCGTTTGGATCGAACTCCTCCAGTTCTTCATAGATAGAGTAATCCCTGTTCGATTTATCTTTCCTGGGATCCTTTATTTTTTTCTCCCGGAACTCATCGTTTCTATCTCTTCTTTTCGATTTTCTGAAAGATCGTTTGTTTTTCATGAATAATAAAAGTTTCAATGATTATCAAAAAATAGAATTCCATCTCTTTTCATTCCGTTTCTTCCAATCACCCTGGTGGTAAACATAGCTGGCAATTAATGGGACCACCGTAGTAGCCTCAGCAAAAACCATCTGCTCAAACTGATTATCCACTTTCCCCCAGGAGTATGCTTCCTGGAGTGTAGAACCAGAACATCCGCCATCCCGTTGATCTGCGACCGTTATTTGTACGGCATATTTGTGCATGGGTGAGAATTCTCCAAGCAATTCAGCACAGATGACGATATCCTGAGCAAAATTCTTCGGTACACCTCCTCCAATCATAAACAATCCGGTGTTTTCAGAAGCCAGTTTAATCCGGGTCAATTCCCGTAAATCCTTTACAGAATCAATGGATACATGTTTTCTGGGGTTTTTCCACTGATGGACCACCAGTCCAAAACCGGCACTGCTGTCGCTGAAGGCCGGACAAAAAATAGGAATGCCTTTTCTGTATGCTGTTTCAATCAGCGATTCTTTTTTTACCGAATTTTTTTCCAGGTATTTTCCCATTTCGATGATGAATGCACGGGATGAGTAAACTCCTGGTTTAATGGAATCAGCAATGTCCTTAATGGTTGAATCACAGACCTGCAACTCATCTTCATCAATATAGGTATCATATATCCGATTAATGTAATGGTGTCTCAGCTCCTTGTCCTTTATCCCGTTTTTCGCTTTGTAATGCTTGAATCCCAGGGCTTCAAAGAAGTCCATATCGATAATGGATGCTCCGGTTGCAACGATCACATCGACCATGTTGTTTTCAACCAGATCAATGTAGATCTGCATACAACCTCCTGCGCTGGT
The DNA here is from genome assembly GCA_964389685.1 of uncultured Rikenellaceae bacterium. Classification (GTDB taxonomy): domain Bacteria; phylum Bacteroidota; class Bacteroidia; order Bacteroidales; family VadinHA17. The sequence goes on along the minus strand of CAYMFM010000010.1, from coordinate 8,946 downwards.
GCTGCCGGAAAGGGTTAATATAATGGTAACATCTTTCTCCCTGATCATCCGGTTATACAGATCGGCTGCAATGGCTGTTTCCCTGGAAGAAAAAGACATTTCCCTCATGGAATGGATGATGGGACTGGCATCAAACGATTTGATGTCAATATGTTGTATGGGCTGGTTCAGGTAATCTCTTTTCTTCATGGTTTCTTAGGGTTGAAATTGATAGCTTAACATTTTATAGATCAGTTTAGCGGCAAGAAAATCCGGGGCTTTATTCCGTTCATCGGGACAAAGTTCCACCACATCAAAACCCACTACATTTCGTGCAGAAATAACTTGCTTCATTAATTTCAGCAATGGATACCACCCCAGCCCACCCGGTTCAGGTGTGCCGGTCGATGGCATGATGGATGGATCCAATCCATCGAGGTCAATGGTAATGTAAACCGGATCAGTCAGTTGATGAGCTACCCGTTCCATCCATGCTTCATCTCCCTCTATTTCATGCGCCCAGAAAACCCTCTTCTCATCCATTCCTGATTTCTCCTCAATATCCATACTTCGTATACCGACCTGTACAAAAGGACATATTTCCCTAACCCGTGCCATGACACACGCATGGTTGTAAGGTGTTCCATCATACACATTTCTCAGATCAGCATGTGCGTCAATTTGCAACACGGACAATCCGGGAAATTTATGCTTGAAAGCTTTAATGGGACCCAGGCATACCGTATGTTCTCCACCGACCGTAACCAAAAATTTGTTGCCATTCACCCATGTTAACGAACGCTGAAACACCGCTTCTACCATATCTTCCGGTAACTCGCATCCCTCAATCGGATCGTCTGTAAAAATTCCTTTCTTATAGGCTTCAAATCCTGTTTCAATATCATATAACTCAAGGTTTGCTGAAGCTTCCAATAATGCCTTTGGTCCCTGAATGGCGCCTTTCATCCAGGTTGATGTTCCATCATACGGTACCGGGAGAATAACAATTGATGCATTATCCCGGTTTGTAAACCGCTCCGGTAAATCTCCAAAATGATTCATTCCCGGGTTAGTTATGAATAATCGGGTAGTAGTATGATGTAAAACAGAGCGCAACCAGGGCAGTTCCAAATTTCTTTCTCGGAATAAAACTCTCTGACAGCACTTCAATATCTTTCATCTCATATTGATCTGAGTAACCGTTGATGTACAGCTCCTCCAGGCTTGCACCCAATCTATACCTCAACTCCTGCTGATCATAATTTCCTGCATGCTCACACACCAGGCCTCCATACTTTTCACCAGTTCCCCTGTCAAACAGCCAGCCATAAATGATACCTGCAGTGGCCCTTTCTCCCTTGTTGGAGTGATAGACAGACATGATCGATTCCATCACAGCTCCGTGGGTAAAATCTGCCGGGAATCCCGTTTTCTCAGCAATCCCTGGCAAAATGGAGGAATAGGTCATGATATTATACCGCTCAATATTGGCATTTCGTAATGCCAGATGATACGATCCGGCGTGAATAGTAATGTCGCTTTCACCGGTTCCGCTTGTTTCAAAAAATTGCCAGGGAATTCGGTTTCCTACCCAGAACCCCCCGGTTTCGTTTCTGTTTCTTTCTCTCGTAAATTTATATTGTAATGTATTATTTTTCATGATAACTGACCTTTACTAATTACATTTTTTGATACCATTAAATCTGAATCCTTTCTTTTGTGATCGGATCGAATGGATTAGTCCTTTCTTACCGAATAAAATCCAGGAGGATAAAACAAAGAGGATCCGTTATCAAATAACAATTTTAAACAGCTTGTAAAATAGCCGGTAACTAATAAAGTGTCGGAAAAAGGTTGGAGGAAGAGAGAATTTCTGATCCCAGTCAACCAAAAGACAAAGATGTGGATTCATTGTGTGTAATGTTGCCAGATTTAAATCTCTCTTTCTATACCCGTAAAATTGAGCCGTTACATCCTTGTTGTCTTGTCTGACTGTATAAAATTTGAGATTGATCTATTCGATGTTATGTATCATAAATAATGATTAAAAAACACTGCAATAATAAAAAAAAAATGAATTGATAAGCATTTTAGGTGTTTTTTTCATTTTTTCAGTGGAGAGAGCCATGCTTCGGCATGCAGTCTGTCTGACGGATGAAAGATACGTTCCGGTTTAATATTTAAATCATAATATCAACCGGATATCCTTTAATAGTAGGGAAGTTCAATAGCACAACGAATTAAACCAATAACTATTAACCGATTAACAATTAACTTTCCCCCCTGTCTTCTTCCTCTTCTTCTTCCCAAAAATAGTCTGGTTTCTGTGGTCCTTCATGGCGGTAATAGAACGCCAGGAAAAGCCCTGCAATACTGCCCAGCATATGGGATTCCCAGGAAACTTTTTCATAAATCGGGAAAATACCCCATATCATTCCCCCATAAAGAAATACCACCAGGAGAGAGATGGCCATCAGGCTAATGTGATTCCGTATGATCCCGCTGAAGAAAAGAAAAGAGGCGAATCCATACACCAGGCCACTGGCACCGATATGGTAAGCGGGTCGTCCCCCAAACCATACCCAGATCCCGACCATGATATAAGTAAGGAAAAAAACACGGAAAGCGACCCTGGAATAAAAATAGAAAATAGAGACACCGAGGATGAAGAGGGGAATTGAATTGTTTATGAGGTGTTTGTAATCAGCATGTACCAGTGGAGAAAGCAGAATGCCTTTCAATCCTTTCACGCTCAGGGGATAGATCCCCCAGAACGCAAAATTCAAGTCCAATGTGGTTTCAACCAGTTTGATCATCCAAAGGAGCAGCAGGAAAAGCGCCGGAAAAGCCATGCTGAGGAAAAACCGCCTTTTTTCCAGTTGACCATCCTCCCGGACTTTGTTGCTTTCGTTATGATCCGATTCACTCATGATCAATTCATCTCTAGTTCAACCAGGTAACCGTTGTGCTTTCTAATATTCAGCACATCTCCCCCATCGAAGATCAGGTATTGCCCTTTTATTCCCCTGAGTATTCCGGAATAGTTCGGTTCTTTATCAAATCCAATGCTCTTTACCTTCTCCGGGAAAGTTACCACCGGATAGTAAAATTCCCAAATCCGGTTATCCGAAAGCCTGTATTGAACATAATCATCCGGAATCATTCCGGTGGCTTTCTCTTTTTCAACCAACAGATCAATGCTGGTATCCTGATAGTTCCTCAACATATCCCTCCAGTTGGTCCGGTCTGCAACATTCCTTTTCAAAGCGACTTCAATTTTCCCTGCAAGATGCCGGTTGGGGGTCTGGGCCAGAAGGATCGCCCGGTATGCACCCTGATCGATCCACCGCGTTGGCACCTGTGAAGCCCTGGTAACACCAACTTTTAAGCCGCTTGAAATCGCCAGATAGACATAATGGTCCTGCAGGCAATGTGTTTTAGACCACTCCATATCCCGGGAAATACCAAGATGTGCCTGGCATAACTCCGGCCTCAGAATACACTCATCTGTTTCAGGAATTGAAATGAAACAGGGATAGCAGTACCCCTGACCATACGATTTTTTCGTCCTTTTTCTGCAGTGCATGCAATATATCTCACCCGTAAAGGTCATATGAACGTGTCGGTTCAATAGATCGTTCATCAGGATTGTATCATCCCCTATTGGTAAAAAATAATAGACGTGCAATGGGCCAGATGGAAATTCCTGCCTGCCTTCTGAAATCATTTTTCTGATCACACCCGCTCTTTTCATGGTATGCTGGCGATGTTGGATTACAATTATCTTATGCGCACAGAATGAAAAAGGCAATTTCAACCATTTCATCAAAAATAACTAAAAAAAACAGAAAAAAATTTTCTTATTTATTTCATTGTTAATCAAAGATATAGAAAAAATAAATAAAAAAAATTAAATTTTTTTAGTACTATGTATTGCATGGTACTTATTTTTTTATATATCTTTGTAATGGATATTACATTGTATTGAATAGTATTCTAAATATAATAGTTCTATATGAATGCTCAAGAGATGAAAACAAACGGATTATTTCTGATCACCGGATTGCTGATTGGATTGACCATGTGGTTCACGTATGACCGTATAGAACGATCGATTCAGCAACATAAAGCGGAAAAGTACTTTGCTATGCTTTATAATAAAGGGGGAAATGACCTGACCACGGGTCAGGGATATCCGATTAAGTATGATTCCATGCGGATAACTGATCAAAACGGGAATCCGATCACTGTACCCTCGGAACCGGAGCGTATAGTACTCATTTACATTTGGGCCAGCTGGGACATTTCCTCTGTTGAAAACCTTCCTGCTCTTTCCCGCTTGTATGAAAGAAAAAAAGGAGAAGTTGATTTCTATCTCCTTACCGGAGAAGAACCTGCAAAGGTATTGCGGATCCTGAAAAGCCAGAAGGTTGATCTACCCTGTTATTTTTTCACTCATCAGGATGACCTGCCTTGCTTTCTTCAACAAACCGAACTTCCGCATACCTGCATTATTCATCAGGGACAGGTACGGTGTGAATATACGGGAACGGCGCCCTGGGATAGCGATTCGATCATTCACTTTATTGAGGAGCTTCAAAACGAACAAAAGAGATTAACAAACCTTTTACCCATTCAACAAATCGATGTGTTGAATGTAATAAACTTCAATTAACAGCATAACAGATGAAAAGAACACTGAGTATCAATTTAAGCGGATCAGTATTTAACATTGACGATGACGCCTACCGTCTGTTGAGTGATTACCTGAACCTGATTGAGAAGCATTTTGGTAATGAAGAGGAGAGTAAGGAGATCATTTCAGATATTGAAGCAAGAATTGCTGAATTGCTTAAGGAGCGCATCACGGATTACAAACAGGTGATTGTCATTAACGATGTGGAGGAGATCATTGAGATCATGGGACAGCCGGAGGAGATTATCGATCCGGGCGATTCTGATCAATACCGCAGCAAGGAACGGTTTGGTCCGAGCGGTTACCGCCGGATGTATCGTGATCCCGATAACCGGATCCTTGGCGGAGTATGCTCCGGAATGGGTGCTTACTGGGGTACCGATCCCCTGATCATCCGCATTATTTTTATTGTTGCCACCCTGATCTTTCTCTCCGGAACGATTATTTACCTGATCCTGTGGGTCGTATTGCCCGAAGCGAAAACTACCGCTCAAAAGCTGGAAATGCGTGGAGAGCCGGTTACCATCTCAAACATCGGAAAAGCAGTAAAAGAGGAGTTTGAAAACATCAAGAAAAAAATGAACATCTGAACCTGCAAAATAGGTAGACAAAAAAGTTAAATAAATTTTATAAATTCAAGAAAATGAACGTAGAAAACGCGAAAGCACAAATGAGGAAGGGGGTCCTGGAGTATTGCATTCTCCTGATCCTGTCAAAAAACTCCTGCTATGCTTCCGATATCATCAAGGGATTGAAGGAGGCGAAGGTGATTGTGGTTGAGGGGACGCTTTACCCCCTGCTTACCCGTCAGAAAAATGCGGGCTTATTGAGTTACCGCTGGGAAGAATCCACACAGGGCCCTCCCCGGAAATATTATGAACTGACCGATTCAGGAAAAGAATTCCTGAAAGAGCTCGACTCCTCCTGGCAGGAACTGGTCGATGCCGTACAAGTAATCCAGAATAAGAAATAGATAAAACCAGAAAAAATGAAAAAGTCCATAAAAATTAACCTGGCAGGACTGGTATTTCACATCGACGAAGATGCTTACCAGAAACTGAAAGAATACCTGCATGCCATTACCGAACAATTCAAAGAGCTGGAGGAGGGTGAGGAGATCATCAACGATATTGAATCACGAATTGCTGAACTCTTCCAGGAGTATATCGATGAAAACAAAGAGGTCATAACGATTGCGGATGTGGAAAAGATGATAACCATCATGGGAAAGCCCGAGGAGTATCTGAACGGTGAAGAGTTCACCGAAGAAACCGGCAAAAAGAAAACCTACCGGTACAAAACGGCAAAAAGACTCTACCGGGATCCCAATGATGCAATCCTTGGTGGAGTCTGTGGCGGGTTGGGAGCCTATTTCGGTATTGACCCCCTCTGGTTCCGGATCATCTTTATCTTTTTAACCCTGGGATACCTCTCCGGAGTACTCATCTACCTGATTCTATGGGTTGTTGTTCCCAGGGCTACCTCCCACACCCAGAAACTGGAGATGCGCGGTGAACACATCACCATTCAGAACATTGAAAAATCGGTAAAAAAGGAATATGAAAACGTGAAGGATAACCTCAAAAATGTGAAAAAAAGCAAAGGGTATCACCGAACCAGAAGTGCCATTCATGATGTTGTCGATCTGATCGGAGGAGTCCTCCTCGCTATCCTGAAAATCATACTGATCATCATCGGTGTATCCTTTATTCTTGCCGGTTTTGCAGTCCTTATCGGCTTCATTGGGATATTTTTCTTTAAACACTCCTTCTTTATTCCAACCCTCTTCGATACGGAAATCTTCTACTTCCCGGATTTCCTTCAAATGTTTGTCGATCCCGGGAATGTTCCACTGATCATCGTAGCCCTGTTGCTCACGGTCTGTATTCCCCTCATTGCCCTGATATACGGTGGTATAAAATTGATCTTTAGATTTAAAGCTAATGATAAGATAGTTGGCCTTACTGCATTTGTATTATGGTTTTTAAGTGCCATAACATTATTTGCTTTTACCGTTGTGGAAGGAGTGAATTATACCGATTCAGCCCGCCTTACCAGCAGCTATCCCGTAACCGGTTTATTCGGTGACACACTCTACCTTGAACTGACCGAAAACTATCCTGACATAGGTTACCCCAATGATTTCCGGTTTGAGGTTGATGATGTGGAGATCATAGCAAGCCGGCAGGAAGATGTATTTTATTGCAAACCGACCTTTGATATTGAAATGAGTGAAACCGAAGCTCTGGCGCTTGACATAGAGCGCAGGTCACAGGGAAAAAGCCGCAGGCAGGCAGCTGAAAATGCCAGGACGTTGATGTACAACTGGGAATTGAAAGATTCTGTCTTATACCTGGATCAGTTTTTTCACCTTCCTGAAGGAGAAAAATGGAGAGCACCTGAAATGAACCTTACTCTGAAAATCCCCGAGGGGATGGTGGTTTACCTCAGCGATGAGATGCATGAAATCATCTATGACATACGAAACACAGAGAATGCATGGGATTTTGACATGACAGGCAGAATGTGGATTATGACTGAAGATGGTTTGAGTCCGTACGGGAAGCATTGACGTTCACCTGATCCCATTGTTCGTTGACAACTGGCTGTTCCCAAATGCGCTTCTGAAAATCTGAACTCATCACTCTTTCCTGAACTCACCTGCTGAAGCACATGCGGGAACAGCCGGTTGTTTTCTACTCACCCGGTGAGTCTTTTTACGTGAGTTTTAAAAGCTATTGACAAGTGTGTTTCTTTTTCTTACCTTAGTTAGGAAATGAGCAGGTATAACCGGTAAAACTTTCAGAAATCATGCAAACCTTTATTTTGTTGACAAAGCTTTCACCCGATCTTTCCAAAAAGATGAAGGATCGTGCGGAGCTTGGCAGGACCTGGCTCGACCAGGTAAGGAAAAAGTGTCCGGAGGTAAAGTTCCTTGCCCACTACGCGTTGCTTGGGCAGTATGATTTTCTTGACATTTATGAAGCACCCAATGAGGAGGTGGCGACCAAGGTATCGATCATCAGCCAGGCCCACGGTGCGTTTCAGGCGCAGAGTCTGCCCGCCATCCCCTATAAGCGTTTCCTTGAATTAACCAGGGAGGTGTTACGTTTAAGGTGACACACCGTGTAATGCTTCGATTTTATGATTGTCGTTTCGATTTTTTTCTATCTTTGCACTACTTTTTTTGAAAAAGAAAAGCGGATTGTCCCATGGTGTAACTGGCAACACATCGGATTTTGGTTCCGAAGAGTCTAGGTTCGAGCCCTAGTGGGACAACAGAAGAAAGCCGGTACTAGCCGGCTTTCTTGGTTAATGGTTATGCCGTAGGCATCCCTAACTTCGGGAATAGTTGAAAAGTTAATAGTTCGACAAAACCCACTAGGGCGAGAACTTGTGCTGACAACAAAGTTCGTCAGCAGTTTATCCCGACAGCCGGAAGGACTTGAAAGAAAACAAAAAACCACTGAAAACAATGTAGTGTGAAAGAGAGTGTCCAAAAGGATGCTCTCTTTTTAATATCTTAAAAATATCACTAGTCCCTAGGATTTATTGTATGATTAGCGTAAATTTATTTGAGTAAACCAAACAACTATTGCGTATATAGGAATATAAACGCAATGCGTTTATCCACTTGTTACTCAACATAATAAAAAAACAACGACAACGAAAAGAAACATTAACGATAAATTGAATGAATTTTAACTATTAAAAAAACGGAGGTTAAATGCAACACAAAAAAGTGGTTTTTTCAATAGCGCTTATGTTCGGCTTCGGACTTTCAGGACTACAAGCACAGGAAGCCATCTCCACCGCTGGCGGTAACGCTTCGGGCAGTGGAGGCTCGGCGAGCTATTCCGTAGGACAGGTGGTTTATACCACAAACAACGGAACATCAGGTTCGGTTGCACAAGGTGTACAACAACCTTACGAAATCTTTGCAGTAGGAATTAAGGAAACATCAATGAATATTTCATTGACCGTTTATCCTAACCCTACTGCCGACAATCTTACCTTGCAGATAAAAGATTTCAACAATGTAAAGTTGACTTATCAGCTTTTTGATATGAACGGAAAACTTTTAGAAAACAAAAAGATTATAGGCAACGAAACAAGCATTGTTATGAGCAATCTTGTGCCGGCAAATTATTTTTTGAAAGTTACCAAAGGCAACAAAGAAGTAAAAACATTCAAAATCATTAAAAAGTAAAAAATTATGAAACGAATATTTACAATTTTTGCAGCAGTATTAATAACTCTGAGTATATGGG
>CAYMFM010000009.1:62182-79000 GCA_964389685.1 uncultured Rikenellaceae bacterium | reverse complement strand
GCTTCCCTTGTATTCGGATATTTTTGCATTTACCAGATACCCAGGATCTGGTAGGTGAAAACCCAGTACAAGCCCTGACGCTTGCCTGCCGGCAGGCAGGATTTTGTCGGGGCATAGTGCCGGGTATGTTGATGATAATTACCCTCAACCCCGGACGGCAGGCAGGGGGTTGAATACTCATACTTAACATAAAAACATTCAACCCCTCAAGGGTTGTAATCTCAACGTACATTATAACCACCGGTTACACCGGTGGCTATTCATTGTTTTACCCCTCCGGGGTAATTTGGATAACCAAAAACTAAATTCGGTACCAGAATTTAAAATACGGGTTATATTTTCATTAACCTGCCGTCAAAATCGTCCCTTCCGGTTTCCGGCATAACGGGGAATTGTACCGGTTTTTTATCCCTTGCCGAACGGTATATTGCCGTAAAGATCTCTACGGTAACCCGACCATCCTCACCGGTGACCATGGGTTGTCTATTCATCAGAACCGATTCAATAAAATCTTTTATCTGAAGCTGGTGAAAGTATTCCATAGCACCGATCCGATGGAAAAACGTGCTATCCTCGCGTTGCCATTTCTCAAGCATTTTCTCCTCACCTGGTATTGTCCAGAGGTCATTCACCGGAGGTTGCAGGAGATCTGATACCCCGGTAATGAACATGGCTCCTCCGTCGGTCTGTACTCCTGCCGATGCACCGTTGTCCCCATGTACATGAATCTTGCCAAAGAGTCCGGGTTTTTGGGAATTGCTAACCGTTAAATTGCCGATACCGCCATTTTTAAATGTAAGAACAGCGAGGGCTGTATCGTCCACTTCAATATTTGGATGATTCAAATTTCTCCATACTCCGAACAATTCATCAACCTCACCCATGCACCAGTGCAGGATATCCAGGTAGTGGGGTGACTGGTTGACCAGGACTCCCCCACCCTCTTCTTTCCATGTCCCACGCCATGGATCCATCTCATAGTAATGTTCATCTCGCCAGCCGAGCATATTCACGGTGCCAAGCAGGGGTTTTCCAAGCTTACCATCCTCTATTGCCTTTTTTACTCTCTGACAAGCCGGGTAAAACCTGCGCTGACTGACAACTCCGAGTATTTTATCACACGATTTTGCTGTTTCCAGCATGTCATCGCAGTCGTTTAACGAAGAAGCAAGTGGTTTTTCCACCAGGACATTCGCCCCACATTTCAAGGCTTCAATCACGGGATTCCTGTGAAAGGGGTGGGGAGTACAAACCGACACAACGTCCAGGGTTTCCATTTTCACCATCTCCGTGACGCTGGTATAGGGTTTAACCTGATACTCCTTTGCAAACCGGCTGGTCTTCTCTATTTCTCTTCCACATACAGCATTAAAAAGAGATGATTTCAATGCCGAATATGCTTTCGCATGGAGGTGCGCAACTTTTCCACACCCGACTATTCCTGTCCTGAGTTCAGTCATAACCCCGGAATTTTTTTTTTAGAGACAAATTTAACTGCCTGGGATCAGAACCACTTTGAATAATCCTTTTTCCCTTTCATATAACCGTTGAAACCATTCAGCTCCCTCAGAAAGGGGAGCTTCAGCGCTCAGTAGTGCGTCCACATTTATCTTTCCGGAAGCAATCATTTTCAGAACAGCAGGAAACTCTCCGGCGATGGCATAAGATCCCTGAAGTCTCAATTGGTGGGTTACTACCCGCTGTAACGGCATGTCAACTGATGGAACAAGGTTTCCAATAAGGGTTAGTGTACCTCCTTTTCTCAGGCTTTCGATGGCTATTTGAAATGCATCCGAGTTTCCTGCTGCTTCAAAAGCAACATCCACGCCCCGGTGACCGGTAATTTTTCTTGCTTCCTCAATTATATCCTGATCCTGTGGATTTAAAGCAGCAATAGCGCCCAGCTTCTCAGCCATCTCCAACCGGTCATCTCTCACATCCACTGCAATGATTTCACTGCATCCGGCCAATTTTAATCCCTGGATAATGAACGATCCGATCATTCCTGTTCCGATCACCATAGCCGTATCAAGATGTGAAATGAGTGTAAGGTTTATTGCATGGAGGGCTACCGCTGCTGGTTCGGTCATGGCAGCCTGTGTAAAAGATACATTTTCCGGTATCTTATACAGTATGTGTTGCGGGATGGCAATGTATTCAGCAAATGCTCCGTCTCTTTTAAACTCTTTTGCAGATACACCAAGCACTTCCCGTCCGTCACTGAGATTACACATTCCACGCCTGGTATACCAGTCATCCAGCCTGTATACTGTCGAATCAAAGGTCACGCGTTTTCCAATCTTCCATTTCTTCACCTTTCCTCCCCGTTCAACGATTATTCCGGATGCTTCGTGTCCCATTATCACAGGGGGTATTCTCCTCTGCGTACTACCATCCATACCCTGCACATCACTACCACAAATTCCTGCTGCCTTCACATTTACAAGGACCTCATCCTGGCCGACTTCCGGGTCCGGAACATCCATATACTCAAACTTCATATAATCCTTCAGGACCAGGGCTTTCATGGTTCAATAATCCTTCACCGGAAGTTATTTGTTCAGGAGGTATTTCTGCAGTATTTCCTTCCCCTTACTGATCTCTTTCCGTCCGGAGGATTCAATACCGTACCACCCCCGGTAACCAGCGTCATGGCATAATTTGATCATTTTTGCAGATAGTTCTTCGGTTGGCTGGTTGCGGTATGACATCCCTCCGGCATAGGGTAATGTTTTCTCCAAGTAGGCGTAATTATCAAACCTGTCGGATGGTTGCCTCCAGTCGGGATAGGTCCCGAAATAGAGGCTGTCAACCTCTTTCATCAGAGCGACTATCCAATCCGGATCATCGGAAACACCACCATGGTTCTCAATCAGGATGCTAATATTGGCAGGTATTGCATATTCGAGCATCATGCAGTAGGTTTCTGCCGACCATTTCAGGGCATCCTCCTTAGAAACATCCTGTGGTCCCCTACAATTTGTGCGAATGGAATGGCATCCCAGGTAGTGTGCAATATCGATCCATTTCTGATGGTTGATAACGGTTTGTTTTCGTTCTTCTTTTGATGGAGTGCATGTTTCCCCTTCATCATCAATCATGATGAGCACCATGGTTACTCCATAGTCTTCGGCATTTTTCTTGAGGCTGTTGAGATAATCCAGAGTTGGAACATCAAACAGTGTATTCACAAACTCAATTCCGTTAATATCAAAATCTTCACGGGCGATCTTTGGAAAATCGAGTGTGTTCCATTTGCCTTTCCTGATCTCCTCGACCAATGCCCACTGGGCAATGGAGATATCGTCTTTGATCAGCCGGGTTCCGGCCAGAAGATCAGCGTTTTTCAACAAAGCAGGGGCAACAAGGCCTGACGCCCCAAGGGCTATGGATTTTCCAAGAAAATTCCGTCTGCTAATAGGCTTTTTACTCATACTTATTTTATTTAGTTAAACAATTACAATTCCCATCCTTTGCGGTATTCGCGGCGAAGGTATTTATTGGCTTCCGGCAGGTTTATGATTTTCATTTTTTCGGGGTCATAAACAATTTTTTTACCGGCCCGTAATGCAACGGCTGAAAGGAGGATTGTTTCGGTAACGGCCTGGGCATACAAAAAGCTTCCCGGCGACTGGGTACGGTTTCTGAATGCATTTATCCAAACATGGTCCCCGCGTTCAACTGCATCTTCGGATACCTCTTTTTGTCCCTGGTACTCACGCATTTTTTGTTCCGGAACAATTCGTGGATTTTCACCGCGGAATCCCCCAAGTATTTTCCCCTTATCTCCGACGAACATCATTCCCTCTGCTTCGAATTCCTTACCATCAGCTTCCAATTCCTCAGGTAGTGGGGGTTTCATGCCTCCATCGTACCAGAATATATCGAGTGGCTCCCATTCTCCCTGTGCCGGAAATTTATAATGGAAGATACAGGAGTAAGGGAATGCAACATCATTGTTATGGCTTCTGCTCACATGGTCAATGATGGCACAGGTAGTGGTTCCGTAAGCATTGACACTGGTTGGAGCGCTTTTCAGTCCAAACGTGATAAAGAGGGGCCAGAGGCTGTATGTACCCATATCTGCAACGCTTCCGGCTCCAAAATCATACCAGCCGCGAAACACAGCATGTGTATAATTGGGATGATAGGGTCTTTCGGGGACACAACCCAGCCATAAATCCCAGTCAAACCCTTCCGGGATTGGGGGCGAATCGGTTGGGTTAGCGGTCCATTGCGGCCATACCGGCCTGTTTGACCAGTTATGGATCTCGCGAAGGGTTCCGATGGCACCATCGCGTATCCATTTCAGTATCAGGTCATACTCTTTTCTTCTACTCCAAGCCAGGAGGTGTGTGCTAACCCCCGTTTCACGGGCAGTATCGATCGCCAACCTGGCTTCATATACCCGGTTAGCAATGGGTTTGTGAATCACTACATGTTTCCCTTTTTTCATTGCCGCGATAGAGATTGTGGCATGCAAATGATCCGGGGTCATGACTTTCACGGCATCGATGTCTTTTTCCTTTTCGAGCAACTCCCGAAAATCAGCATATGAAGAGCATCCATTAAAATGTTCCGAAGCTCTTTTCTTTGCATAATAGGAATTTACAACTTCCTGACCGATATCACGTCCCCCGGGGATACCGGTAAGACCTTCACCCCAACGGGGCTCTTCCAGCACACCCCGTATTCCGTTCCGGATGCCATGCAACGACCAATCAACGTAATCGGTGGTGTATTTGTTCGGATCGCATACAGCGACAATCTGTATCTCCGGATTGGTGACAAGCCGCACCATTTCGCGTAAACCCTGGGTACCACAGCCGATGTAAGCCAGTGTGATCTTATCGCTGGGGGCAACATAATTGAGTCCGCCAAGTACGCTTCTTGGAACAACTGTAAATGCTACTGTTGCAGCAGCAGAACCCAGAAATTCACGCCGATTCATGTTCTTTTTCTGTGTCATTTTTTCTTTTTTTGGTTTCTGTATGTTTTCTGTTCATCTGTTTAAAATCCAGGAAAATGATCGTGTGAAATCACGTCAATTATTATTCTGCCGTTTAAGCCTTCTGCCAAGTTTGCTGATAGCTGATTCAATGGATTCGTCCGGTTTTATTACGTTATAATCGCCCCAGAAATCAGGATCTTCAAAATAAACAACCTGGTCTATCAGCACATCGCTTTTTTTTGCCGACTCACGGATTTTAAATTTATTGATATTTCCCCGGGTGATGTCAGTCACAGCCATTTCTGACATAACTGTATAGGTGGATTTAAAAAGCCTCTTATCCCATTTGCAATCGAGAACAAATTCTGCTCGCACATAATTCAGGTACCATTTCCCCTGTACAAGCCGGTAATTGATGAGGTAATGACCCGACAGCACATCCACCTTCATGCCAGCTGGTTTTTTTTGTATCATGTACCTGGCAGCGGTTGAGATCATCTTTGGACTGATATTGAATTCCAATCCGACAATGGCATAACCTTCGGTATCGATATAGATTTTCCCTTTATATAGTGGATATTCCACTCCGATTTTCTGATCAAATTCGACGATCCATGTCTGTTTGTCATCGATGCTAATCATGCCTCCCATGGTATAATCATAATCTTCGAGCACATCAATGGAAAGAAGATATCCGGGGTTTTTCACAATGTCAAGCAGGAATGCAGTATAGTGTCCTCCCTGGTATTTGAACATCACCGTATCCATCCGGTTAACATCCTGTCCTTTCCTGCCCTTGAATATCCTTATCCGGTCATTATCGATCTGGCTGCTATAGGAAGCTTTATAGACATCCAATACGGCTTCGGAGATGGCAACATAGTTCCTGTTTTTCTTTACGGTTTCCCTGTAGAAGGTGATTATCATCATCGGTTCAGTCGGATAGTTTTCATTAATGTTGTAAATCGCCTGTTCGATCAGTTTTCTGGGATCAGGTTTAGACACCACAACCTCTCTGATGGGAATGGGTGAGATTTCCAATTCAATGATATTATCCTCCGGGTTCAGGGTCTCAATGGGCACAGTGGCCCTGCCGTAGCCAATGTGCGTGATCCCAATGTAATTCTTCAACAGATTTTCAGGGATCTTAATGATGAATTCACCATCGGAGTTTGTCACCGTCCCCAGGTTCGTTCCAACAATAAAGACGCTGGCAAACACGATGGGAGAACCGTCTCTGTTGTCGATAACTTTACCTGTAAATGATACGTAGCGAACCGTATCGTCACTGGTCGTTAGCGTGTTCAGGTTGAAATCGTTTTTGCTAACCAGGAAATTGGAAAATCCAGTATAGATGAACAGTCCCGAAAGTGCGAAAAGAAGAATGAATTTCTTCATATTATTAGTCGTTTCTCGTGCAATATTAAGGGTATAACAATTCGACTAATAAAGGTAATAATAAATTGGAGAGGAACCTATACGATGCAGGTGATAATGATGATCATGAACAATGCTACTTTGGAAGGGGGACAACAGTTTACACTTCGTTCCATTTGTAATTTTTCCTAACAGGGTTCAGTCGGGCGAAAAGAGCCTGTCGGTACCCTGGCGGAATTGTTGTAATGGAAAGGTCGGGTTACTCAGCAATTTTTTCCCAGCCAATTTTTTTCATGTTGAAATAGATGATACTCCCGGCAACGAGGCCAATCGCCATAAAGAGGAATCCTTTTCCAAGTTCTCCAAAAATGATCTTTCCAAACCCAAACAGGGTAAAAATCACCAGGATACAGCCTGCGGCCCAGTTGATAAACAGGTATTTATAACCGGAATCTCCTTTCACTTCTGGCATCAAGCCAGCGATCCTTTTCCATCCGGCTCCGCCGGGATGAACACGGGAATAGAAGCTTTTCAACTTCTCTTCCCGTTCCGGTTTAGTCAGGAATGTAACGACAAGCCACACCAGTGATGACCAGGCAACAATAATCAGTAGTGTATTTGGAAACTCAACATGTTTGTAGATGAAGGGATAGATAGTAAAGGGAGCCAGAATAGCTGATATTTCAGTCCAGGCATTGATCCTCCACCAGAACCATCGCAGGATCAGTACAAGGCCGATTCCTGCGCTGCAATTCAACACAAAGATCCAGGCATCACTGATCCGGTCGAATTTGGAGGTAACAAACAGGGAGAATATCATCAACACGAAGGTGGTAATCCGGGCAACCTTCACATAATATTTTTCTTTTGCGCCACGCTTGATAAAGGGTTTAAACAGGTCATTTACAATATAGGATGTTCCCCACACGGTCTGGGAAGCGATGGTTGACATGTAAGCAGCGAGAAATGCTGCCAGGAGTAGTCCGAGCAATCCGTGCGGTAATATATCGCGGATAACCATTACATATCCTTCTCCCTTTTGATCCAGTGCAAGATCGGGATATAAAATGAGTGCAACCAGTCCGACAATCACCCATGGCCAGGGTCTGATAGCATAGTGTGCAATCTGAAACCACAAGGTTGCAAACAGGGAATGTTTTTCATCTTTCGCCGACATCATCCGCTGAGCAACATAGCCACCCCCACCGGGTTCAGCACCAGGATACCAGCTTGCCCACCATTGAACACCCAGGAAGGTGATAAATGCTATTAGGGTCATCTTTAATACACCAGCTTCTGCTGCTGCCCCTCCAGTACTTCCGCCCACTTTGGGAGTATAACTTAACACCCAGTCAGGTAGTTTTTCTTTCAAACCAGCAATCCCTCCCACATCCACATGATTCACAGCGACTACAGCAAGGATAATGGTACCGGTCATTGCCATGACAAATTGAAAGGTATCGGTGATGGAGACCCCCATCAGTCCGGACAAGGAGGAATACAATGCGACAAAGAGCATCATGCAGCCTACAATCAGCAGGGGGGCGGAAAAGGTGAACCCCAGAAAGGATATCTGGTCAATTCCTAAAAAGGTTACCCCGGGAAACATAACGCTAATAATTTTCACCATTGCCAGATTTACCCAGGCAATCACGATCAAGTTCATAAAGATCCCGATATAGACCGCCCGAAATCCCCGCAGGAAGTTTGCCGGTCGACCGGCATACCGGATATCTACAAACTCGGCATCGGTCATGATCCCGGCTCTACGCCAGAGACGGGCAAAAAAGAATACGGTGAGCATACCCCCGAAAACCAAATTCCACCACAACCAGTTCCCAGCTATCCCATTCTTTGCAACCAGCTCGGTTACCGCGAGGGGTGTATCCGCTGCAAAAGTGGTAGCCACCATGCTTGTTCCGGCAATATACCAGGGCAGGTTTCGACCGCTTAGGAAGAAGGTACTTGTATCTTTTCCCGCCCGTTTTGACAGGAAAAATCCAATGGAAAGACTGATGATCAGATAGAGGACAATGATGCCCCAGTCGGTTAGGTTAAGAGACATGGTGGGTGGGTTTACGGTTTACGGTTACAGTTTTTACGGTTCTCGCCTGCCTACACGGCAGGCAAGGTTTTACGTTATTTCAAATTCTGGATAAAACCGATCAGTTCTTCAGCTTTCTCCTCGATTGGTTTTGATTCTTCGAGTAATTCTTTCACAAATTTATTTTCTTCATACTTACCAAGTACTGCTTCAAAATCCCTGTTCTTTTCATCCAATCCTCCATCGATTCCATACCCAATTTTACTTTTTTCAGAAAATTCCTTTTTTGCATCCATGAGGACCAGGTGGTTGAATTCCAGGGAACTCTCCTTCCAGTCGCTGATAATCTGAATCATCTGTTCTCTGGTAATATCACCAAACAGGTTACCCAGTCGATCCTGCAGCAGGTCAATACACCATGCCCAGGAATATTGATCATAGGCTTCATTAATCTGGTGTAATTTGGAGATAAACTCATCAATCTCATGAATGGTGTCATTGTAAACTTCTGATATGAGTTCATCAACACTGTTTTGTGGGGCCAGCATTCCCGACATATCGACCCAGTGTCCCAGGGCATTGGGATCGCGCAGGTACATTTTGCTTATCAAATCATCGAAGGATTCTGTATTCCGGTTTTTTTCAAGTTGTTTAATAACCTCTCTCCCGATATAGATTCGGATGGCCATTTCGTAATTATGGTAGCCAAATTTAAGTTTGTTCCGTTTAATATTTAACCCATTGTATTCCACGAATGGTTCCTCTTCCGGTGTATTTTCGTCAAATTGTTTCAAATGATCCACTCCCTTGATCATTTTACCAACGGTATATGGGCTGAACATTTCAAAATTCAGCAAGTCTTTTTTATCGGGATCTTTACGGCGATCGCGGTTTGGCCATTTTGTGCTATCGCGAAGGGTACCCACTGTACTCAGGTTCATTGCTGGCATAATCACGCTTTTACCGTTGCTATCAAGGATGTATGAAAAGGGGAGGTCTGAACTATCGAAATTTGCATAATGTTTCCCGATAACAGCGGTAAATGCTCCCACCCTACAGGGCCACATCATGTATGAAAAAGATCCCGTTTTTGCTCCCCGTTCAAGGATCCCCTGGTGATTTGGGCCGAGTTTATACATGTGGTTTGACTGATTGGAGCCACTACCTGCATTATAGAAGGAGAAAAGAGCGGCAATCAGCAGTGTTGATTTATGATGGGTTACCGTATATGGTCCGGCAAAGATGCTCAGTGCTTCACCATGAAACCCTTCACAGTTTGCAAAGAAGCCTGAATTCTCACCCGAGAATTGTTTTCCTATTTTAACTCCCTGTCCGATGAAACATTTTTCTATCACAGATGCTCCATCGATTTTCGAACCGGAGAGCACAATGAACTGTTTAGCAATAACTCCTTCTCCAATAAAAACCGGATCATGCTGGTTTGAAGCAATGGTTCCTTCCTCCAGGAGAAGGGCGCCTTCGATTCTTGTTTTCTCCCCGATGTAACTATTTTTCAATATTGTTGTTGACATGATCCGTGCGCCTTCCCCGATGGTACCGCGGTCACTTTTCCTGGTTTTCACATACCGATCGATCATGCGATACAATTTCTCGATCAGTTTCTGGTCATGCCGGTAAGTAACAATAATATACGCCAGTTGCGAGGTCAGTTTATCGAAAAGCGGTTTTTTCCTTCCCCCACCCTCGTTCAGCACCTCTATCATCACGCCGTTTCCAAAGGTTGATTCCCCCGTCATGGTTATCGAGGATACATCTTCAATACCCACATTATCGGCAATATCGTACCGGATCAGATTCCTGACACCTG
This sequence comes from uncultured Rikenellaceae bacterium, assembly GCA_964389685.1. Classification (GTDB taxonomy): domain Bacteria; phylum Bacteroidota; class Bacteroidia; order Bacteroidales; family VadinHA17. The sequence continues at coordinate 68,800 of CAYMFM010000009.1, read as the reverse complement.
AGATGTAACAATGATCCCCAATGGTACAATCGTGGATAGAGCTATTATAAATACCGGTTTGTTTTTGAATGGCATTCCCCATATCCAGAGTACCCTCAACCTTTCCTACTTTTATTTTACCACTGAAAGCAACATTTCTTATTCTTTCGGGGTTAAACTCCTCTTTTACGAGGACCGTGTTCCAATCTTCAGCAGAGCAGCCCTGCCTGGTCAATGCTGTGATCTCTTCCTTACTTAATTTTCTAAATTCCATACATTTTTTTTCTGCCGGTATCAAAAGGAAAAAGCGATTTTCCGGATATCCGCTATTGCATTAAATCCAAAAATCGCTTTTTCATAAGACCGGGCCTGGTTATCAGGATGGCAGCTTTTTTGCTACAACACCTTCAATATCTTTAAAATATTTAACAGTTTCAACCTGCAGTTCCATGGTAGCCGGATCATCGCAAACGATAATACCCTTTGGATGCATCTGCAACATGGAGACGGTCCACATGTGACTGATACCGCCCTCCACAACCTGTCGAAGGGCACGGGCTTTCCCATATCCCGTGATTATTATCAGCACTTCCTTTGCATCCATTACGGTACCAACGCCCACCGTGAGGGCTGTAGTCGGCACCTTGCTCATATCACCATCGAAGAATCTTGAATTTGCCAGGATTGTGTCATAACTGAGTGTTTTCAACCGGGTTCTTGAAGCCAGGGATGAACCGGGTTCGTTGAATGCGATGTGTCCATCCGGGCCAATACCACCAAGGAACAGGTCGATACCCCCCACCTCTACGATTCGCTTTTCATAGTCCTCACACTCTTTTTCAAGGTCAGGAGCATTACCATCTAAAATGTTGATATTTTCTTTCGGAATATCAATATGATTAAACAGATGTTCATACATGAAATAGTGATAACTTTCCGGATGGCTTTCCGGAAGACCGACATATTCATCCATATTAAATGTAATCACATTCTGGAAGGATATTTTCCCTGCCTTGTTTAATTCAATCAAATGTTTGTAGGCAGAAATGGGTGAGGAACCGGTAGGAAGTCCGAGGACAAAAGGCTTATCTTTGGTTGGATTGGCTGCATTGATCCTATCCGCAATGTAGTTAGCTACCCATTTCCCAACTTTCTTTTCATCTTTCTTAATTACGATTCGCATTTTTTTCAATTAATGGTTAATCATTTTATTGCCGCCAAAAATAATCATTTTACATTTTCCGGAAAGTTTTTATCGGTTATTTTACTCTTATTGCGGTTTTTGGAGCGGGATTATCCTTCTGTACTTTTTTCCAGTTCTCTTGCCTGTGACAGGAATGCATCAACGTTCATATCCCTGAAATAGAGCAATCCATGTGCTGACCGTATTCGTGGATGCGGGTTATTGAAGAAATATTCCTTGCCCATGAGCAGTTGCATATCCTTAAGCTGTTCGACCCATATTTTCTGAGCAAGTGTACTAAAATGTCCATCGTGTTCATAACTGGGGAATGATGCATCCACCTGGCTGAGGTAGCAGTTTTTAAATGAATCGGTGAGGACTGCCATAGAGTTGAGTGATACCGGAACGATGGTATTCACTTCGGATGGATGGAATTTATACCAGACATTCCGATAGCCCCACACCCTGAAGTTACTCAGTTCTTTTTCCTTTCCCCACTCCCTGATGGCTTCAGCAATAGCCTGTAACACCTTGTAGTGGGTATCGGGACCGCTACCTTCCGGGTCGAGTGCAAGACTTAAGACCGTTGGTTTGACTTTACGAAGTAGATCAAGGATTGGTTTAACATCCCTTGATCTGGTAGGTTGTTCTGTAAAAATATCACCGGTATAGAACCCCAGGCGCAGGTGGGAGATGTTTTTTACCTGTACCCCAAAATGAGCCCAGACCAGCTCCTCTTCAAATTCGCGCAGCATGCCTTTTAATTTCTGGATTTCAGGAGGATTTTTTTCTCCGTCATAGCTTTGATTGATCTTATTCAGTATGTCGTAGATCTTATCCATCAATTCCTCCTCATTCCTGACCCGATAGATATCAACGATTGCTCTAACCAGCCGGTGGCTTAATCCGCGTTTCTGACCTTCCCTGTCGAGCGAAGCCACTTTATTCAGATAATGATAGACATCTTTATCCCATTTAAACTTGTATCCCCCACTGAAGAAATCAGGATATTTGACCATTTCGATGCGTTCCTGTTTGAGAAATTCCCGTGTTTCTTTCAGTGCAATCTTGATAAAATTATTGGTAACAGCTGTAAAGCCGGATGTTAAAACTGCAAAATGGAATTCGTTGGTTGGTTCCCTTAGCTGGTGTGCAACATGAGGAAGTATTCCCAGCATGATGTCGTCGTGGTGAGGACCGGTATGGAGGTAGACCTGATTTTTCTCATTTTCAAGTCCCTTTTCCTGTTTTTGAGTAATGGAATCGATGACCGACTGCACCGTTTGATTTCCGAGGTTTGGGATCATCCTGCACTTCTGGCTTGCCGTAAGATCATCTACTGTAACATCAGCACCATATTTATTGATGTGTCTGCAAAGATTGATCACGGCTTTTTCCGACTTTGCATGCGTCCATTCACCCTCCTTATAATCCATTATCCGTACATCTTCCAGCTTTTTCCCTGCTCCAAGAGTGATGTAGAACCTGCTGTTTTTCAGCTTCTGCAATACGGTTGCGGGGTAAAGGTTGGTAGGTTCACTCTCAAGGGAGTTTTTAACAATATCTGCTTTTGATTCACCGGCAGCAAATATAATGGCAACCGATTCGGGGTTGTGGGTAATGGTTTCCAGTCCGATTGTAATGACCAGCCGGTGTCTTGATATTTCTATTCCACCCAGATCACCAGCAGCGACAGCCTGGGTTTCAAAGTTTGTTTGAGTGAGTCGGGTATTTGAATTCGGGTCTGATCCACGGGTATTGAAGGCGATGTGTCCATCCGGGCCTATCCCACCCAGGAAGAAACCGATACCCCCTTTATCCCGGATCTTTGCTTCATACCGGGAGCACCAGTTATCGATATGATATATTGACAGTTGCTGAAGTCGTTCAAGGTTTGAGCGACTCTCCCTGTATCGCAGGGAAGTATCTATGGTAAGGTCGGGGAACACCTCCCTGAAGTTCTTTCCTTCTTCAAGCGGTATCTCTTCACTGTTTATCAGCAATGCTTTTCTCTTATCCAATCCAAACCCTTCGATATAGAATTTATTGACGTAATGATAAAAGCTATTGTGTTGCGCGGGATCGATTGGATAAAACTCATCAATCTGAACGAACTGAAGGCCTTTGAAGTCGGGTGGTGTTTTCCCGATGAGGCCATATTTTTCCCGTTCTGCTTCTACTTTCTTGTCACTCCAGTTTTTCAGGAGGTATTCAGTCCATTTTATGAAATATTCTGGTGTTTTCCCGGTGGGCAAACTGATCACTCCTTCCGGATTCGCGGCTACCCATTCAAGGAACCGCATGGCGACAAATTTTCCCAGCTTGGGAAAATTATCAATCAGGATATAGGGAATTTTTGTTGTGATATCTTTAACGGGAGACTCTTTTAGAAACTCCTTTTCAACATTGGTCAGGTTTTCAATTGTCATGATCTCACGATTTATATTTCCATAACTGAATTTAATGTTCATCGAGTTTATGCAAAGCAAATGCATAAGCTCCGAGGGCTATTGCCCTGCTAGTTCCGATTTTTGATATTCCAACTCCTATCCTGGGAACCGGATCATACTTCACTTTACCCAGGCCTCCGGGAATATCAATTTCTCTTTCAGATCCCTTAAGAAAAAGATTCAGTTCCTCGTTATTCTCCAGGTTAAACACCTGATGGGCCAGTCGGCGTATTTCTTTTCCGTCCATCGTCCGGAAACTGCTATTCATCTCCGCCACCATCTGATCCAGAAAGAGAGGGTATGCCCCGGCAAGTCCACCGCCAATGACAACCAGCCCGTCAAGTAAGGTAAGCACATTGGAAACAGCGTCACCAAGTACTTCTGCCATTTCATGGTACGCTTTAACGGCGGCTTTCTGATCGCCCTTTAACCGTCCCATTCCAATTTCGAATACGTCTTTTGGTGTTGGTGCTTCCTGCTGTGATATGCCAGCATTACCTGCATAAACACGCTGAATGGCTCGTATGCTAACGCCCTCTTCAGCAAAGGTATCAGGAATCAGTTTATGGCGTAAAAGCCATACTTCTGCTGCACAGGCATTATCTCCGATGAATAATTTCCCATCATGAACAATGCCTGCTCCAAAACCTGTCCCAAGAGTAAAACCAATGAGGTTCCTGAACCGCTTATTGCTTCCAGCTTTCTTCAGCAACCGGTTGATGTATGGAAGGTATCCGGATATGGCTTCGCCATAAGCATATAGATCCCCATCGTTATTTATAAAGACCGGCATGTTGAATATTTTGTTGAGCAGGGGTCCAAGGGCAATACCGCCCTGATAGGCCGGCAGGTTACCCAGGTCACCAATAATACCCCCGGGATAATCAGAAGGACCAGGAAAAGCAAAACTTATAGCTACAGGATCCTTATCCAACAATTCCCTGACCGATGTAAATCCCTGGATGATGTTTTTAAGGGAGCGGTCCAGGTTATGTGCCTCTGAAGGCAACGTCACCGGTTGGACGATCTCCCTGTTCGCCTGAATGGCTGAAAATACAAAATTTGTACCGCCGGCATCCAGGGTTAGAACAATCCGGTTGTCTGAGTTATAATCCATAGCGCAAAATAAATCATTTAAATGGGAAAATCTACATGACCTATGATCAGTCTTTATCCGGGATAGAACAGCGACTTAATCAAAATGGATCATGGCTTTTAACACACCGTCGGTGTACGATGAGACTATATCAAATGCTTTTTTTGTGTCCTGAAATGAGAACTCATGGGTTATCATGGCTTCCGGAAGAATAACACCCTGCGAGATAAGGGTAAGGGTTTTTGCTACTCTATGAACCTGTCTCCGGACATTTTGAATGGATAGTTCTTTGTGACGCAGGAGATCCACGGGGAATCTCCAGGTATCAAAAGAGGGAATCCCGACGATCATGAGTTTACCCCCGGGTTTTAGCAATTCAACTGCCTGGTCCATTGCTTCCTGCTGGCCACAACATTCGAAAACCACATCGAGCATGGCTGGTTCCTTTTTAAGAATTTCCGAAACTACATCCGTTTTTAATGGATTACCACTCCACGAAGCACCAAACTGCATGGCTAAATTCACCCGTTCATCAATTTTGTCGGTCATATAAACATCACCTGCCCCCATGGTCAAAGCCGGTAATAAAACGCTTATTCCGATGGGACCTGAACCCAAGATACCCACTTTAGCATCTTTCAGGGGGATAGACATATCTGCAGCATACAATCCAATAGAAAGCGGTTCTGACAAAGCAGCCATTTCAAAACTCATGGTTTCCGGAATCGGATAGAGGCAGGATTCCGGAATGACAATAAATTCAGATAAGCACCCTTCTGCCTGCCCCGGACACCCAAGGAAGGCAAGATTTCGACAGGTATGCGGGCGTCCTACCAGGCATTGGTCACACTTTCCACATGAGATGGCCGGATCAAAAGCAACACGATCCCCCGGCTTTACGCGTGTAACCTCCTTTCCTGTCTCATAAACAGTGCCGGCTCCCTCATGACCAACACAGAAAGGGTACTGTACAACTTTTTTACCGATCTTACCCTCGGTATAGTAATGGATATCAGAACCGCAAACCCCAACAGCACCCATCCGGATAATCACATCATGTCCGGATGTCATAAGAGGGTCAGGAACTTCCCTCATTTCCATTCGGTTAAGTCCGGTAAGAGCCATAGCTTTCATACACTCATCCTATTAATGTATCCTTGTAACGCACAATCAATTTCACGGGTATAAAACCCTTTTGCAAAGACCAGCCTAAAATTATAAAAAGCAGCGAAAAAAACAGGATAAATGAAGAGGGATTTCTCCTTATCCCTTTTTTTTTGATAAATTTGGAGGCAAACAATTGGTCTATCACTCAGTTAACGAATAGTGCACATGAATAAGGATAAGATCTCCAGGATTCTGGAAGCAGAAGCCAATGCAATCAGACACATCCCCCTGCCAAATGGTTTCGAACGGGCCATTGAAATCATCTACAATCGTGTTCACAAAGAAGGAGGAAAACTGGTTGCCAGCGGCATGGGAAAAGCGGGACAGATCGCGATCAACATTGCAACCACGTTCAGCTCAACGGGAACCCCTGCTGTTTTTCTCCATCCCAGCGATGCTCAGCATGGTGACCTTGGTGTAATTCAAAAAAATGATATCCTTCTCCTGGTGTCGAATTCAGGAAAAACTCGTGAAATCCTGGAATTGGTGGAACTGGCAAAACGGTTGTTTAACCATTTACCGCTAATTGTTATCACAGGGAGTCCGGATAGTCCTCTGCCCAGCCTTGCGGATGTTGTCATAAGTACCGGCAATCCGGATGAGGTATGTCCCCTTGGGCTAACACCCACAACTTCCACTACGACAATGACGGTCATCGGTGATGTGATGGTTGTATTGATGATGGAAAAGATACAATTCACGAATGGGGAGTATGCAAAGCGGCATCATGGAGGCTATCTGGG
>CAYMFM010000009.1:14964-62082 GCA_964389685.1 uncultured Rikenellaceae bacterium | reverse complement strand
AGATACAATTCACGAATGGGGAGTATGCAAAGCGGCATCATGGAGGCTATCTGGGTAAGAAATCACGGAATGAAGATTGAATTTTTCTATTACAATCAGAGCGAATAATGAAATTAACTCTTAGAGAGCGCCCCTGCCGACGGCAGGCAGGTTTCCAAGTCGCTCATTCTACGATTAGCGGGATAAAAAAGCGCTCTGAAGAGCGCAAACGACTCAGAGAGTCGTTCTCCACTGGTGCCTCGAACTGACAAATCAAATCATGGCTCATATCTACACCATAGGCGAAATAGTGTACGACCTGATATTCAAAGAGAACCAACCTGTATCGGGGACACCTGGAGGAGCGATGCTGAACGCTTCCGTCACCCTTGGCAGGTTGGGTTTGCCGGTAAGCTTTATCAGTGAAACCGGGCGGGATAAAATTGGAGAGATCGTCCTGACCTTTCTTCAACAAAATCAGATTTCAATCCGGCTGATCCAACAGGAGAAAAGTTGCAAAACCGCTCTTGCTCTTGCTTTTCTTGATCAGACAAGCAATGCACAATACGACTTTTATAAACAATACCCGGAAAGTGATTTCATTATACCTTTTCCAAAATTCAGCCCGGGAGATTTTTTTCTTTTCGGATCTTTCTTTGCACTTACCCCACGGTACATTCCTGTTCTCAGGCCCCTGACAACTGCTGCACGGAAAGCAGGGTCTATCGTTTTCTATGACCCTAATTTCAGAAAGGCTCACCAGGATGAGCTGGATAGACTGAAACCGGTGATCATGGAAAACATCCGGTCAGCCGATATCATTCGTGGATCGGACGAAGATTTCAGATGCATTTTCGGAATGGAGGACCCTGAAGAGGTATGGAACGTGATTCATGATCCCAGAAAGGTACTTATCTATACAGCTAACCAGAAGGGAGTATCGCTCATTACGCAGCGGTTCAGTAAGAGCTACCCGGTACACAAGATAACTCCGGTAAGCACAATCGGAGCGGGTGACAATTTTAACGCCGGGATTATCTATTCACTGTTTCAAAACAGGATCTCCCGTAATGAAATGTTGCGTCTTGATATCAGGGTTTGGGATGATATCATCCACTCCGGAATAAATTTTGGCACCATGGCCTGCCTGACCATGGAAAATTACCTGACGAAAAAAGAGGTTGATACCTTTTCTGGTCATTGACTGTTCACCGTGGCATAGCGCAGCAGGTACGCCTCTGCTTCAACCGACCATAGTTCATTATGTTTCCGGGTAATATTGGCTAATTCACTGAATAGAGGGTTTGTTTTACCTAATCGTTCAAAATCTTCAATAGCGACAAGATCCATATTCAGGTGCGTATAGATCAGTTTCTTGCCGCCTGGTATCTGGGGTAATCTTTTTGTTGTATCGATCACCGCATTCAATCCCCCTATATGTGTAACCAGCCCTGCAGGATCCAGCCCCTCTGCCATCATTGATAGTGCGGTTACCATATCGTGGTTATTTCCACCGGAAGTCCCGACAATATGGGTTGATTCATAGTGGAGGTTGTAGAAGTTGATCAATGCAGTAAATCGAGGATCTTCCGGACCGGCAAAAAAATTGAGACATCCACCCCTTGCCAGCAATTGGTCACCCTGTTCAACCACCTCTGATACAGGAGCAAAAACAAAAACATCACTATAGCCTGAACCACTGGTAAATGAGCGCAGATGATTTACCGGATCATCCAGGTTGCCGGGGTTGATGTACTTCAGATCAATTCCTTTTCCCCTGGCCTGTTCGACAGAATAGAGTGATTCTGCCCGTTGAAGCCGTTGATCATCCACATCTGTAACCACCATCAGCTTGGGCTTTCCGGATCGATTCAGTACATAATTGATGGCTGCCAGTCCCATAGGGCCTGCACCGGCAAGGATCGCCAGCGATCCACCTTCGACAATTCCCATTTTATGGATGTAGGATCCCGGATCGGTATGGTAATTAGCATTAAATGCACCGATAACACAGGACATGGGTTCAGCCAGAGAGGCAGGGAAATAGCCCGGACCATCATAAGTCAGCAGGCAATCCATCACCATGACCTCCTCCGGAATGAGGATATGGGTAGCATTACCACCAATATAGGGGTATGAATAGCCGGGGGCATCCAGGCTTCCTTTGTAATTCAAAGCCGGCTGAACGGAAAATTTCTGACCCGGTTTGAACTTATCCGACCATTTCTTTCCCACTTCGATAAGTTCCCCGCTGAATTCATGACCTATGATGGTGGGATTTTCTGCCACATTGTCCGGAATGCGTTTGTGTTCCGGTCCCTGCAACGTTGCTTTATGAGAAGACATGCAAATGCTGTCAGAGACCACCTTAGCAAGGATTTCACCCTCTTTCATGGGAGGTAATTCAAACTCCTCCAGCCTGAGGTCGTTTTTACCATAGATTCGTACTGCTTTTGTCTTCATCGTGTTTGTGTATACAAAAAACCTCTTTTCATCTAACTCAACATGACCTGACCACCGGTTACGGGAATGGCCTGTCCTGTTTCATATTTCTGATCCATCGCATACCATATGGCTTTCATTACATCATCGACCTCACATCCCCTACCCATAGGTACCAGGCTTTCATACTGTTTTTTCACATCGGCAATTGATTTTGCTCCCGGAACTTTTCCTGCCCTTAAATACTGGACAAACAATCCATTTTCCGGATCTGACCAGAGAGGACCATCAAAAAAGTTACCGGGACAGATCGAGTTCACCTTGATTTTAAAGGGAATCAGTTCAAGTGCGAAAGACTGTGTTAAACCGATCCCTCCAAATTTACTCCCGGCATAGGCAAAGTTCTTATTGCTCCCTTTCAGTCCCGATTTTGAGTTGATCTGGATGATGTCTGAATATTTATCGGGTCTCTGTTTTTGTTGAATAATGAAAATTTCAGATGCAGCTTTTGCACAGTTAAAATAACCGGTATAATTCACCTTTGTCACAAGATCAAAAGATTCCGGATCCATTTCATCCAGGCTCCCGGCTTTCAGTACACCTGCATTACTGATCAACAAGTCCAGTCCGCCGAAGTTAGCAACCGTTTGAACCATCAGGTTCCTAACCTCCTTAGGTCTGGTAACATCCGCTTTCAGGAAGAGTGCCCTGTTTCTCAGAGCCTGAACATTCAGATGATTCTCCAATTTCTTTCCCTGTTTCCCATTAATATCGGCAATGACAACATCCGCTCCGGAGTGAAACAGTGCTTCTGTTATTCCCTTACCAAAACCCTGTGCTCCTCCGGTAACGAGGGCGATCATATTTCGTGCAGAATGACCTGACATAGACCCCTTTGATATCTTTCGCCGATAGTTCTCAACCTCCCATTGATCAATAAAATCGATCTGACTGTTCGTCAACACCTTTCCTCTTCCAAAGAATTCTGAGTAATATCGGATCTTAACAAGGTCTTCAAAGACTTTTAAGACGGTATCAACTGAGCGTGAATCACTATCAATACCCAATACTCCGACGTTTTTGAGAACCACAATTTTCGGTTTATACCCGTTGCGATCCTCGTATTCCTTCAGCTTATGACCCAACTCCTCCAGCAGCTTATCCGGATTGCTGGTATTTTCGATATAAATCCACTCCTTTCGGCAATAAACCACCGCGTCCGGGATAAATGGTTTGCTGATTTTATCAAATGAAGTTTTATTCCGGGTATATGGAAGGAGCAAGGAATTTGTACATAACCTTACAACCGGAAAGGCATCACCGGCCAGCATCATCCGGACTGCCGGTACTGTTTCAATTACCAATCCGGGTATTGGTTGGGATTTTATTTCAAGCGGTTTATCTATGGCAGTTTGAAGGGCAGACATGATCTCCCGGTATATTTTCTTTATTTCCCCAACTGAATCGGAGCTGACAAAGACTCCATGGTTCTCAAGAAAAATAATTTTAGGATCCTCACCGAATGTTTTCCTGAAGGATAAGACTTTCTTTTTCAAACAGTGAAAGAGGGTGTAACCGGGATCAGTATAGGGAACGAAGAGTGCTTTTTCACCGAACAATTTATGCGTAATTGTTCTGGCATTTCGGCTGCACATCAACCCATTGACCAATGTCGGATGCATATGCACAACGAACCTGTACCGGATCAATTCGTGCAGGGATGTTTCCACAGAGGGTCTTTTACCGGAGTTTGGATCAACAAGGCATTCGGACAATGCTTCCTTAACCTGCACTTCGCGCTGTTGGGGATCATCTGAAAACGTTTGTTCGGATAGTGACTTCAACTTTTTACGATGCAGTACGACAAAATCATCGATCGGGATATTTGCCAGGCTGGTTCCGCTTGCTTTCACCCAGATCTTCTTTTCATCCTTACAGGATGTATTGCCTCCACCGGCGATGACATAGTCTTTTTTTGAGCCATAGAACCTGCTGATTTCAACAAGTTGTTTCAGGTATTTGTTCATGATCGTTATGGAGTAATGAATTTTTCTATTACGGCATTTCCCAGAGTAACAAATTTCTCCTTTTTGGTTATGCCGGCGGCAGCATCTGCTTTAATCAAACCGGGCTTTCCTTTTGCTTTCAGGTACTGATGGGCTGCTATAATACAGGCGCCCTCATAGGAAATTCTTTTCATCTCCTCATCCAGTGGGATCCCATTCCTGCATGAAACGGTAAGCGGCCAGAGATCGGGAGTGTTGTGTTCTGTTCCAAAAAGGATCACGAAGTTATGCTGGGAAAAGAAGCTGATAAAATCCTTCAACACATGGAAGTTGTTCCTGCCGGGGATCAGTTCAATGCAGGAAATGTGGTAGCTGGTCAATCGCTCAATCAGGTTATACCAATCCCTTTCCAGGTCGGTAAATTTTCCATTTATATCATCGAGCAATACCGGATAACAGGGTATTCCACCACCATCCTGGATTATCTGTATTACCTGTTCTACTGGAAGAAACGCCTTTTTATTCTCCGGGACAAAAGCGGATCCACCTGCTTTCAGGAGGTTTGAACGGATTTCATTTTCCAGTGCAGCAATACTTCCCGGATCTGCTTCCGGCTCCTTTCCGCGATATAGTTTTCTCAGAAAATCATACCGTTCAGCTTTCCCCTGAATTTTTTCATGCAATGTAACACGGATCGCTTTTGCCACATGCCGTTCCCGCACGAGTTCCTTTGCAAAGCGATCCCTGATTTCGTTCATGGATATCTGAAACGTGGGGTTCAATCCCTCCAGCAACCTGTTGGTCTTGTCGATCATCCGTGCAATCTGCTTATGATTTTCCTTGACTACCCGATCAATCCTGGCTACGTTTTGCTCACTCAGGGTGACAGGGAAGTTCAGTCCTTTACCACTGAGATAGATCCTGCCAGGATTGTTCGGATCGTTTATCCGGATCTCTTTTCTTTGGTCTTCAGCAGATAGCCCAATGAACTCAATGTTAAACAATGGAAAAATTTTGTCTTTCAGACAATATTGATAAAACGGCTGGTAGCCAGCCATGGTATAGAAATCGTTAATACCCAGCACCCTGATTTCTTCCTGGCGTGCCATGCGAAAGATCTGATCGAAACCGGTGAAAGCACTGAATGAAAAGGGTGTATGGACATGCCCGTTTACCTTGTATATTGGCAGGTCGGGTTTCTTGAAACCATCCATCAGGAGTTCATCCGGTTCCGGGAAGTCTTTTAAAATGTTATGTTGGGTTTTTGTCATTTTATAATAACTCAAATCCCCAGCCGGTTTGTTCTGATCTGTTCATCATCACTGAAGTCATTCGATGGGTTGTATCCTTTCAGTGGCATGATCTTCTGGTGGCAGGCATCCAGGATCCACTCTTTTTGTGGAAAGAAGAACTCTTCCAGTTCATGAGCCGGAACGATCCAGTTTCTTGATCCTACAACCACAGGGGGTGCGTCCAGGTAATCGAACGCCAGTTCTGTTACCGTTTGTGCCATCTCTTTCATGAACGATCCCCTGGATGATGCATCACTGGCAAGAATGATCTTTCCGGTTTTTTTCACAGACTCCAGCACCGGTTCATAATTGAACGGTACCAGGCTGCGGCCATCGATCACCTCTGTTGAGATCCCCCACCTTGCAGACAGTTCTTCGGAAGCTTCCATAACAGTATAAAGGGTTGCTCCTACCGAGAGAATGGTTATATCTTTCCCCTGCTTCTTTATGTCGGGTTCTCCGATGGGGATCTCATAGTATTCCTCAGGAACACCGCCTTCATGAAACAGTTCACCTACATCATAGATTCTTTGACTTTCAAAGAAAACAACGGGATCAGTTCCCTGCAGGGCAGCATTCATCAATCCCTTGGCATCATAGGGTGTGGCGGGAAAAACAACCTTTAACCCGGGAATATGTGCTACGATGGATGACCAGTCCTGGGAGTGTTGTGCACCATATTTTGAACCAACTGAAACCCTCAGCACAACGGGCATTTTCAGGATATTCCCACTCATGGATTGCCATTTTGGAAGCTGGTTGAACACTTCATCACCTGACCGGCCCAGGAAATCACAATACATGATCTCGGGGATTACTCTTCCACCACACATGGCATATCCCACAGCAGCACCGGCGATCGCCCCTTCAGAGATCGGAGTGTTAAACAGCCGGTGGTATGGCAGGGCTTCCGTTAACCCCCGGTACACAGCGAATGCCCCTCCCCAATCGCGGTTCTCCTCGCCAAAGGCGATTAACGTCGGATCTTTATAGAACCGGTCAATGATGGCTTCAAAAATGCCATCCCTCAATTGAAAGGATTTGACTTTAGAGAAGGGCTTTCCATCGGTATCGAGGCCAAACCGTTCTTTCTTTTTTATTTGAAGAACTCTCGGGTTCTCACCGATCGGCAGACAAACTTCCGGATCCCTGTGGTCAAAGGTATCGACTGATCCGTTGGAGAACATCTTCCGGCCTATTGTATCGGGATCCCTCGTGAGGTTCATGCGGGGGGATTGCGTATCATCCACCACAAGGACCATGATCTCAGTGATCAGATCCTTCATTTTTCCCCGGATGGATTCCAGCGCACTGGCAGAGGCTACTCCAGCAGTCACCAGCTGGATTCCAAATTCAATAATGGAGTCAACATTTTTCCATGCTTCAATCTCTTCTTTAGAACGGTAGGATGAGGCATCGGATGGTGAATGTCCGCTAATCCTGTAGGTCAGTGTATCGAGCAGTACCGGGCCTTTTCTTTCTTCGAGGATTGCTTTTTTCCATTTGAAAGCATCCATCACAGCAAGCGGATTATAGCCATCCACCCGTTCTGCATGCATCATTTCAGGGTTTACTCCGGCACCTACCCGTGCCAGTATATCATAACCCATGGTTTCACCCCGTGTTTGACCGCCCATTCCATACTGATTGTTCATGAAATTGAACAGTATTGGCAAACCTCCCCTGTATTCTTCATCCCAGAGGGTCTTGAACTGATCCATGGAAGCAAAACTTATACCTTCCCAGACCGCACCACATCCCATCGAGGCATCACCAATGTTTGCTACTACGATTCCCGGTTTTCTATTCACCCTTTTGTACAGGGCAGCGCCCACAGAGATATCACCGGATCCGCCAACAATGGCGTTGTTGGGATAGATACCAAAGGGTGGGAAAAAGGCATGCATGGATCCGCCCAAGCCCTTATTGAATCCGGTTTCCCTTGCAAAAATTTCAGCAAGAGTACCATACAGTAAAAACCGGACAGCCAGATCCTTCACCTCTCCTTTACCACCTTTTTCCACAATACGCAAAATGGTCCCGTCAAAATAGCCTGACATGATCTGCATCAGGCTATTCTCTTCCGACCGGTGAATGGCAGATAATCCTTTTGCCAGGATCTCTCCATGGCTGCGGTGGGAGCCAAAGATAAAATCATCGACGGTCAGGTGGTAAGCCATCCCAACGGCAGAAGCTTCCTGACCAATGGAGAGGTGAGCCGGACCGGGATGGCTGTACCGGATGCCGTTGTATTCTCCGGTAGTTTTCACCCTGTTGAGCATGGTTTCAAACTCACGGATGATCACCATATCCCGGTAGATCCTGACCAGGTCTTCATCAGAATAATTCTCCCTTTCCTGTTGAATCGTTCTGTTGTATTGATTCAGCGGGATCTTACCAAAGGTAATATACCCTGGTTTCCTCTCTTTTTCCGGATCGATATACTGTTTTTTGGACACGTGTGGTGTGGTTTCTGGTTTCTGGTTCTCGCCTGCCTGCCGGCAGGCAGGGTTTTCGGTTTCGGTTTCCTACCAACTTATCAACTCATAACATATCAACTTATAACTTTTAACTTATATCTTCGTCTTCAAACCGTTCAATCTCCTCTTTCACCTCTTTCAGAAAAAGAGATGCCGGGCCGCCGTCCAGCGCACGGTGGTCATAGGTAAGGGAGAGTCCGATATAGGGAATGATACCGATTTTATCTCCTTCCAGTTCTGCCGGACGTTTCACAATGGTGTTCACGCCCAGTATGGCAACCTGGGGAAGGTTAATGACCGGTGTAAACATTTCCACACCATAGGCACCCAGGTTTGAAACCGTGAATCCTGCTAATTCAGGGTTCAGCAGATCCGGATCGATATTCCCTTTCCTGCATTTGCCTGCTAGTTTTTTCAATTGAACGGATAGTTCCGCGAGTGTTAATTTTTCTGCTCCAATCACTGCAGGAACCATCAATCCCCGTTCCGTATCTACGGCAAAACCCAGGTTTACGTTCCTGAACATTTTAATCTGATCACCCAGGAGATGAGCGTTCACTTCCGGGTGTTTCTGCAATGTTCTGACCACGGCAAAGCAGATCATGTCATTCAGGGTGATATCGGGATATTCCACTTTTGCCGTTTTCGCTTTCACCTTTTTCCTGAGTTCAAGAATTTTTCTCGCGTCAGCGCTGGTATGGTGGGTAAGCTGGGCAGAACTTTGCAGGGACCGGTGCATGGTTTCTGCAATCCGTCTCCGGATATTAGACAGGGGGTGGATCTCTGTTTCCTCCGGATATTTTCGCCCACGTTCAACCAGGTCCTTGCTGGTTACCCGTTCCCGGGGTTTTTCACGGTCATACACCAGGTCTCCCTTTTTCATCATCTCCCTGGCAAGCGGGGTTATTTTTGGTTGTTGCTTCGGGGCACAGAGAATATCTTTCTCAACAATTCTTCCTCCAGGCCCTGATCCCGTCAGGTGCGAGATATCGATTCGTAATTGTGCAGCCATCCGTCCTGCCCGTGGAGAGATCCCTATCGCCCAAGCTGTCCCCTCATCCTTATCTTTTATCCGTTCCCGGGCATCTGTTTCACTATCCTGTTTTTGTTCTTCTTCAACCGTTTTCTTTAAATCAGCCGTTTCTTTCACTGCAGGACGAAACTCATCAACCGGTTCCCCTTTCTTTCCAATAACGGCAACATTTGACAATACGGGTACTTCATCACCGGCATCGTAAAAGAGTTCAAGCAGTATCCCGTCGGTTTTCGCTTCCTCCTCAAACGCTGCCTTATCCGTTTCATACGAGAACAACAGATCACCCTTTGATACCTTCTCTCCCTTCTGCTTAAACCATTCTGTGAGCATGCAGGTTTCGACAGACTGGCCCTGCTTTGGCATGATTACCGGTTGAGCCATGTTTTATTTTAAATTAGTGGTATAAAATATATAAACCTGTCAAGATAGGTTGAAAATCAACAATTAAATCTAATAATTTATATATTTATTTATCAAATACTTACAAATAATTAACAAATATATAATTTAAAACTTGTATTTACAAGTTATTTTGTATATTTTTACACTTAATTTCACTTATTACAGGATAAATGTCAACGTTACCGAAACAGATTCCGCAATATCGTCGTCTGTATGAGGTGCTTCGAAAGCACATCAAGGATGGGGTTTACCGCGAGGGTGATCTCCTGCCTTCCGAAAACGAATTGTGTATGGTGCATAGCATGACCCGCCCAACAGTACGGCATGCACTGGAAGCGCTTGTACGTGATGGATTCATCAAGAAGCATAAAGGAAAGGGGAGCATTGTCAATCCATTGCCCAAGGGTATCGGGATCCTTTCGGTTTCGGGGACTACCAGGGCGCTTGCCGACCGAAATCTGGAAACCAGGATACTGGTTAAGCCGGTGATTCAGCGGTGGAAAGAATCCTTCATGTTTCCCCTAACAGAAACAGAATTAGAGTCGGGTTGCATCTACCTGGCACGGTTACGGTTGATTGACGGGCAACCGCTGTTCTATGATGTTACCTACATTCCCAACATCAACATGCCAAGGTTCAGGTCCCGGACGTTTGAAAACAGGTCTTTGTTCGACACACTGAGGAAGTATTATCAAATTGATGTAACCGGAGGTGAGCAGAAGTTAAAAGCGGTACCTGCCAGCAAAGAGATCAGCCAGTTCCTGCAGATCAAGCTTGGCCAACCCGTGCTGCACCTCGAACGGAAGATCAACACCAGCCGGCCCGGCTTCAGTTTTTATTCCAGTCTCTATTGCAACACCTCAGAGCATGCCCTGTATGGTATATTCTGACGGGTTACTCAGATTGTGACTCGAGTGGGCCGCTCCCCTGCCTACCGTGTATTTCTTCAGTATTCAGGTAACGGATTTTTATTTCATGTATTCAGATGAATGATAATTAATAAGATAAAGATTTTTTAATGAATTCTAGATTAGTTTGTAAATAGAATCCCGAAGGGATTGGATAATGAATAGCCCGGTAGGGTTGTTATCTCCTCGTACATCTTAACCACCGGTTACGACCGGTGGCTATTCATTATTCTACCCCTGCCGGGGTAATTTTATTAGATGATTATTTGATTTTGTTACCGAAATTGTGAAGTATTACAAGGTCAGTATGTTGCCATAGGATTTGATGTCTGGTCGTAGTTTTATTTATTTTATAACATAGACATTATTGCCGATCACTTCAAACAAAAACACCTTATCAAATCGTGATTCTATATACCATGCTTCAATCTGATTATCGATATTAAAAGCGGTTGATCTTTGAAAACTGTCTGTTACAATAATCAGCCACAACTTACTTAGCTTTTTTTTCTGATATAATGGTAGTTTATCTTCCTTGGATCTAATCTTTTGGATAAGATATTCTCTGGATAGGGGTGGCACAAAATACCCACCGGCAGTACCCCAATAAGATGTTGTAACATTGGGGTGGTAGATACCTTGAATCAAATCCACATGGTCCTTTGCTATTGGGTTTTGGATATTAATCTGAAAAATAGATTTTCTATCAATTCCCATGCTGTGTTTCCGGATATCAACTGCTATCTTTTCTGTAATATCAATTATTCTTCCTTTTGGGAAATCAGGGTATGCTTGCGAGAAGTAGTTAAGAAAGGTTTTCTCTTCCTGTTTCTTACTGATTTGAGAATTCATCGTTTTTCAAAAAAGACCCGGGATACAGTTCTATTAGTGTTCGATTTTTTTAAACTCTTGCTTAAACTCCTTAACCAATTCATTCTTCTCCTGTTCATCCAGCCACATGGTATCAATTGAATTCAGAATAATCGTATGGATTTTCTCATGTGAATAGTTGAATACATCATGTAACGTTTGGTACTCTTCAGCGAGCGAATTTCCAAACATCTTCGGGTCATCCGTATTAATTGAAACCGGGATCTTTTTCTCAATAAAGGTTTTTACCGGATGCTCTTCAATTGAATGAATAACCCGGGTACGTAAATTGGACAGCACGCACAATTCAACAGGAATTTTGTGCTCTGAAAGATATTCTAACAATTTCAGGTCTTCAACAGCTCTTGTGCCGTGTCCTATCCTGTCGACCTGCAAATCATGAATTGCCGACCAGATGCTTTCAGGTCCGGAAGCCTCACCGGCATGAGCAGTTGTCCTAAATCCAAATTTTCGTGCCTTTTCATATACGTTAATAAATAATCCTGCCGGATATTTGTTTTCTGTTCCTCCAATACCTATTCCAATAACACCCAGGTTTTTCACTTCATTGATCTCAAAGAGTGTTTTGATCTCCTCTTCCGGTCCGTAATCACGTACCAGATCCACAATCAGGTTTATTTTTATTCCGGATACTTTATGAATGCTGAGGGAAATTGCCTCAATTATCTTTTGTGCAGAAAGTTTGTCCTTAAATAGAGATGGTGATATAAAAATCTCTGCATAGTTAACGTTTTGTTTGACCAGATCCGAGAATACGGCTTCTGAGATGAAAACGAAATCTTCATATTCCCTGATGAACTGGTTTTTCCACACCCACATTTCGATGAAATGGTTAAAATCCCGGTATACAAATTTCTCTTTCAGTTGATCCAGGTTATGAACCGTTTCATCTCCACCATACTTTTCAATTAATTGCCACAGGGCTTTATAGGGAATTGCTCCTTCCAGGTGCAGGTGATTTTCAATTTTTGGGATTGTTGTAAATTCCATTTCGAAGTATGGGGTATTGTTGATATAACTGATTGATCATTTGTATAAACGCTTCAAAGTCCACGGATTCAGAGCTGGAATTGAAATATTGCTTAGCGTCCGCTGTCCACAATTCACTGAGCAGCTGTTCGAAATTTTCATTATTGACTTCCTGCAGCCATTTGTAAACAACCGATTTATTCTGTTCTTCAACGGCGATTTGAGCCTGGAGTTCTTCAAGCTCTGACACTGCTTTATTGTTCTGGCAGCCGCATATAAGGGTCATTGCCACGGCGAAGACAAACAGATTTTTTTTCATAACAGTTTTTTATAAAGAGAGCGATTTTAAATGCTTGAATCGACTTCTATTGTGCTATATAAGGATTCAATTGGTCTTCTGCCCATTTTTCAGGATTCTCCCAAATGCAGAAACGAATTTTATTTAATGATTTATTTCAAAATAGCCGAATACTCCTTAAACAATTGATCGTAGAGGGGGGCATCTTCTCCGGGGGTAAAGGTCTCTCCTGAGTAGCAGATTCTTGAGCGGGCTTCCATGGCTGAAGCGTAGTGACCGATCCCGGACAAGGCAAACAGTGCAGCACCCAGCACGGTGGTCTCTTTCTGTTCAATGATCCTGACGGGAATGCCAAACACATCAGCACGGATCCGGTTCCACAACCTGTTTTTCGTTCCCCCACCAACACAGATCAGGGAATCGGCATTAAAACCGCCTGCCTTTTGAAGGGTCTCGAGTCCCATCCTTGTTTTGCATGACAGCGCCTCGAGAACAGCTCGAAAAACCTCTCCCCGTTCTGTATTCAGGTTAATTCCCGTAATGGTTCCAGGTTGCTGACTGCCAGGTACCGGGTAAAATGCAGGATTAATCCTGACTCCATTGCTTCCGGGAGGTACTGCCAGGGCCTCTCCCACCATGAAATCATAAACATTGCTTCCCTCGATCACATCCAGGAAGAACAGCTTTTTGATCCATTCGATGGCGCCCGAGGCGATCCATTGGACACCCATATTGTATAAACCGGGCAATGGATCCAGTTCAGTGGTCACGCCCTGCCGCAACAGTTCCTCATCCGGCATAACCTCTCTTGCCCTCACCATCAGTATCTCCCATGTACCTGAACTCAATACCGGGATATTTTCATCTGCTCCCGCCCCAAAAATGGCAAATTGCGTGTCATGCCCTGCTGCGACAACCGGAATACCGGCAGGCAATCCCGTTTCACGAGCAGCTGCAGACGTTATTTTTCCAACCATTGTACCGGGTTCTACAACAGGATAAAACTTCTCCTTATTCACTCCAATGGCTTCTGTTATTTCATCGGAAAACTGCCGGTTGTGCAGGTCCGTCATCATCGAAGTGCCTGCCATGGATGTGTCGTTTACCATCTCACCGGCGAGAAAATAGAGGAATATGGATGGGAGGAAGAGGAAATGGTCCATCTCTTCCAGGATTTCCGGCCTGTTTTCCTTCAGCCATATCAGCTTGTTTATGGTATTGAATCCAAAAGGTTGTACTCCATTAATCCGGAAAAGATGCGCTAATGGAATATACTTCCCGATATTTTCCATAATGGGTGGTGTTCTTTCGCATTGCCAGGATATCACCGGATAGAGCATTTGCCCGGTTCGTTTAAATGGTGCACCATCGACACCAAAGGCAGTGACCGTAAGGGCTGCTACATCTAATTTGTTGACGTTTTGCAACACGGCATTGATGCAGGTTTTGAATTTATCCCATATCTTACCCACATTCCATATCCTGTATTCCGGATATTCCGGGTCGGGCTCGGTGGCATTTGGCACACTGTGTATTGCCTTTATGGTTCCCGTTTCATCAATAGCAATAACCCGCACATTCGTAGCTCCGCAGTCGAGAACCAAAACAATTTTTTCCATCATCTCATGGTATCTAATCTGTTATCTACTCTACTTCTTACACCTTAACGTTGAGTTGAAATTGTTGTTAATTGTTATCTGTTAATTGTTAATAGTAAATACTACTAAAAATTTAAACGTATTTGAGGCAATTAAGGCATTCAAGGCATTTAAGGCATTCATTCATCTTCATCCATACAGTGGTCCGTATGCCTTGCATGCCCTGAAATCAGCTCCTTCGGGGTTATCCGTACCGAACATTCCCCATGCACTTGGCCGGAAGATCCGTGTTTCAGGAACATTGTGCATGTTCACCGGAATTCTCAACATTGAAGCGAGAGTGATCAGACGATCCCCGATATGACCATAGCTGATCGCGCCATGATTGGCACCCCAGTTAGCCATGACGGAATAGACATTGCGGAAGACTCCCTTTCTGGTGAGGTTAGGCACGAACCAGGTTGTTGGCCAGGTTGGGTCCGTTCTCAGATCGAGTATTTCATGGACTTTTGCATCAAGATCCACGGTATACCCTTCAGCGATCTGCAATACGGGGCCGATTCCTTTCACCAGGTTCACCCGTGACATGGTTACAGGCATTTCCCCGACCGTATTGAAGTTCGAGGAGAATCCCCCGCCCCTGAAATAACCCTGGTTAGCCGGGCTCCACACGGTTTCCTTCAGGCATTTTTCAACATCTTCACCGGTAATTTCCCAGAACGGTTTCATGATCGATTTGCCGGATTTTTTCATCTGCCCGGTGGCATCGAGGGTTGTCGAACCGCTGTTGATGAGGTGAATGATACCCTGTTCAGCTATTCCCTGCAATGTTTTACCCGTAACTCGTTTTACGGCTTCCGGGCTCCAGTAGGTTCTTACATCGGAAAATATCTGGGATGTATTGGTAAGCAGGTGGCCGAACATCATCGAAACGCCGTTGAGGCTATCGTTTTCCGTAGCCATGATAAATGCCTCACGGATACCATTCCAGTCAAATGAAGAGTTGAGCATTGCTTCCATGAAGTCTCCATTCGGAAAATGGTCGGTCCATTGCCGTTGTCCCTGGAATCCGGATACCAGGGCATTGAATCCGGCAGCTTCCTCCCCGTATCCCAATTCGGCTAATTTGGGATTACCGATCATCATATCCCGTGCAATGATGGTCATTTTCACCACCATTTCCCATTCATAGTCTTTCCTCTCTCTGGAAGCCTGCATCTGTTCCGGATTTTCATCTGTGCCTTCCTTACAGTATTTTTTAACCCATTCCAGGGCATGTTTAAACTCCTCTTTATCATAGATCTCGCGGTCGATCCGGCGAATGAATTCACTCATATCGACCATTTCGGATCTCATTCCCAGGTAATCGAGGAAGAATTCCTGGTCGACCATTGATCCGGCGATACCCATGGATACTCCTCCCATAGCGAGGTAAGCCTTACCTTTCATCTCTGCCACGGCCAGGCCTGCCCGGACAAAATTCAGGATCTTCTCTTTCACATCATCCGGAACTGTTGTATCATCCTGATCCTGGACATCCCGGCCATAAATCCCAAAAGTAGGAAGGCCCTTCTGGTTATATCCTGCGAGTGCTGCTGCCAGGTAGACTGCACCGGGTCGCTCGGTGCCGTTGAATCCCCAGACAGCTTTGGGTATCAGAGGATCTGTATCCATCACTTCAGTACCGTAGCACCAGCAGGGTGTTACGGTGAGGGAAACTTCCACTCCCTCCCGCGCAAATTTTTCGGCACATTCTGCCGCCTCCGCAAATCTTCCGATGGTTGTATCGGCGATGATACATTCAACCGGAAGTCCATTGGCATGCCGCAGGTTTTCAGTGATCAGATCAGCTGCTGCCTTTGCCATATTCATTGTCTGATCCTCAAGAGATTCACGAACACCCTGCCGTCTGCCATCGATCACAGGGCGAATGCCAACTTTTGGTAAACTCCCCCGCAATCTTTTTGTGGGAGGATTTACCGGAAATTTTGTATTCATAATAAACGGTTTTATTTATATGGTTATTAATCTCTTTTTATTTCAAAAGATAAAGTATCACCGGGTTGAAGCATCTTTTCTTCTTTGAATTCATAGCTCCCGTAACTTTTCAGGCTGAATGTGCGGATCGCAACAGTCCCGGATAAAACACTGAATTCCAGTTTTTTCCTGTCACTATAATCCCGGATAGAGACAGTACCCCAAGCATAGCCGTTCGACCAGAAATAGTTGCCTTTAAATGCTTTGAACTGTATGGTTTTTTCAACACCGGAGTAGTGGAATCCGGACAAGGCAATGACCTCCGCCCAACTTGCCATGGCTCTGGCATAATGGTGTCCGCATTCGGCTTCATTGAATGGGTTTCGTTTTTTGCCATCGTACCGATCCCTCACATCCTGAATGCATTTTATTCCATTTCCAAGCTGTCCTTCGAACAACATACCCACCGCTGCAGTGTATTCAAACCCGGTCATCACTTCTGTGAAATAGGGAAATGGAATTTCCGGGCGTTCATTCGGGTAGCTTGCCATCAGCAGTCCTGACTCTTCACCCAGTACATACGATCTCATTTTATTAAAATGATCGTGGAATGATTCCATATGATTGTATTTAAGGATGCTGTTCAGGGCAGTTCTCACATTGTCCCGGTCAACGAGATACCCCAGGTTGCAGATGTGTGCCATGTATTGTCCAACGAGTTGATCCACCAGGCATCCTTTTCCGAGCTGGTAATCAGGACTGGTCAGGTCGCTGCTGCCCATACCCACAATCAGGCTTGGGGCAACATTTTCTTTTTTCATGGGCGGCCGGATTTCCTGTTCGTAGTATTCTCCATTGAACAGGTTTTCATCGATCCACCGGCTGCCATTCGCAAAGAGGGACTGGCATTTTTTTGCAAATGGTTTATCGCCCATCTGTTTCGCCATCTCTTCTGTCGCCCTGAGTGCTCCGAGGTACCAGATTCCCATCTGGGGATTTGGGCCGAAATACTCTACATCCATAGTATTGTGCTGTGCCCCTTCCATCACCCCATCCATATCGGCATCCCATCCTCCCGGAATCCAGCAAAACTCAATGGTTTTTTTTACGTTAGGCCAGAGACGTTTCAGCATGTCATCATCTCCGGAAAGCTGCCAGTCACGGTACATTTTCATTACCGTACCCATCTGTCCGTCTGCTGCAGCTACAGCGGCATGTTGTGCTTTTTCAAGGGGCAACATGACACGAAAACTCATCAACCCATTTTCACTGGTAGCATAACCGAATTCGATATCACGCATTGTTTTTGCCAGTTCCCCGAACAGGAAAGGGGTAGCCTGTTCATAATTCCAGACATGCGTACAGGAGCCGTAACAGGAGCCCCGCGTATCCATGCAACCCTCCCATCCAAAAAGCCGTCCATCCTCCGTCCTGAAGCAGGTCTGGGTTCGCAGGGTGCTCACATTAAACAAAGCGGATTCCTTTACCACTTCAGGGTAGTCACTTTGAAGGAATGTTGTTACAAATTCAACGGTTTTGGCTTCAAGGTCAGGCAATATTGGGTAGACTTTTCTAATCACATCCCATGCATCATCGTACCGGGTAGTATAATAATTTCCCACGCGCTCGCTTGCCCATGCATACCGGTTTGGGAAATGCCATGTGAGGTAATAGGTAAACATTTTTTCTGTTCTGCCATCGATCTCACCTTTCACCGACAGGGATGCCTGTGGGGTTTCTCCCACCCGGATCTCTTTTTCGGTCAATTCACCATCGGCACTGAAATCATCCCAGAAGTCCAGGAGATCGTTTCCCCAATCCCCGGGCACAGAAGAAATCCGGTAAGAGATCCGTTGATTATCCGGAGTAGTCAGGGCCATCGTGCCCCAGGCTTCATTCCCTGCTTCCACTCCTTCTGAATACATATAGATACCCTGGATTTGTTCATCTTTTCTGAACTCGTTAACATTTCCTTTGGCTCCCTGTGGTATCCAGTCGCCTTTCCAATCCTGGGCAATATTTGACCCGTCTTCCCCAATGAAGTTTTCCATTACCCAGCATACAGATGCTGTCAATTTTTGCTCTGTCTTGTTTTTCACAACAATCCTGAAAACAGCAATGGGTATTCCGCTTTTGTCTGCATCACCGGGAATCAGGGGATTGAAAGCATAGATCTCCACATCAACCGGCAGGTCAGGATCTGACAGGTTAACTCTTCCAAAGGGATAGGAAGCATCAAAGCTGCACTCACGAAACCGGGGCAATCCATGGTTATCTGCTCCGCGACCCTCCATGTGTTCATACTCAAAATACTCCAATGGTCCCATCAGGGAAGTGGTGTGTTTTTTACCATCTTCTGTTTGCACAAAGAGTGCAAGAAAAGGAGCCCTGTTCCCTGTTGGTGCACCGCTGAATCCCTTGCCTGGCCGATTCATGATCTCCCAGTCTTTCAGTGCCCCATTGCCTCCCAGTGATACAGTGCCTGTTCCAATGCCACCAATAGGTAAGGCAATCCGGGCGATATGATCCTGGTCGTAGTGTTTAAGAAAGGGCCATTCTTTCATGACTGAATCGCTTGAATATTCCTGTCCGGCCAACATGAAATGAAACAACGTCAACAAAGCAAGAGTTACTGTCCTTTTCAGAAAAGTCATGGAGAGGAAGTTATAAGTTACTAGTTATGAGTTATATGTTAAATGTTTTATATTAAAAGTTATGGTTGAGTAATTCATTTGGGATGGTTTGTTTGTCAAGTCCAGGGCCTTCCATATACACCCGAAGGGCATTACCACCTCCTGCTTCAAAATAGTTAACAGTTAAATCATGGAGCCCTTTCGTCAGCGAAACCTTGCCTGCTTTTTCTTCCATTCCATGAAGGCCGTCATTATCTACGATCATTTCTCCATCAATATACAGTCTGGAGCCATCATCCGATTGGGTATAAAAGGTATACTCTCCCGGTTCTTTGATGTGAATTTTTCCGCTAAAGACGATCCCAAAATAGTTTTCACGGGGATGGACCTGGTGTAATCCAATCTGATAAACATAGCCTTCTCTTACAGGGTCCAGCTGGCTGAAATCAGGGAGCTGTTCCCATTCCCCTTCATAGCAGGCATAATTCAGGCAGTGGACTTCTTCCTCCTCGATATCCAGGAATTCGGTAAATCCGGTGAAGCTTGCTTTATTTCCATCCTTGAATGCTTTTGCTGTAAGGATCGTACTTTTATCCAGGTTGATTGGAGTGGTAAATTCGGGAGAAGCCGGAGTTGGATCTGAACCATCCAGGGTAAAATGCACGGGTACACCCGGTTCAGCTCCCTCAATTCGCACTTCAATTTCTCCGGAGAACAGGATCTGCTCACCGCTTTCATTCCGGGCTGTAATGATTGCGGGTGCATCGGCTAAGGGTAATGCCTCTCCTCTGATCTTGAATGTCCATGCGTATTTACAGGGTCTGTTCGACTCTTCCCGGAGGTTTTCGGGTAATTCAATTTCCAGGTCTCCATTTTCCAGAACGGTCCAGTTCATGGGGAGGCTGGAGCCAAGCAATTGGATCTCGCTCCCCTCATCGGGTCTAACACTTTGCAGGACAAGTGATTCACCTGGCCAAGAGAGTGCAATTGCATATATTGTTTCTCCATCTTTGCTCAACACAAGTCGGATATCGTTGCCCTCTTTATAAAACGGGAATGTTCTGGTATCATGAATCACCTCACCATTGATCTTCATCCACTCTCCTATTTCTTCCAGGCGGTCGACACTGGGTTGTGGAATAATTCCTTCCGCGGTAGGACCGACATTCAACAGGTAGTTACCGCCTTTGGCAGCAATATCCACCAGATTATGGATCAATACTTTTGCCGATTTCCAGTCATGGTCATTTTTCTTGAATCCCCATGTGTTGTTCATGGTCATGCATGATTCCCAGTCGAAGGTGGATGATGTTCCGAGAATTTCCTGTTCCGGGGTCCCAAAATCACCGGCATAGGTCTGGTCTTTATTCATTCCCTGCATGCCCATCCTGCCTTTTCCGACCCGGTTATTGATGATCATTTCCGGTTTGATGTTGCGGATAAAATTGTATAGTTCTTCACCCTGTTCTTCCGTCCACTCTTCGATCCATTCCCCATCGAACCACATCACGCCGATATCTCCATATTCCGTTATCAGCTCCTTAACCTGTGGTTTCAGATACTCCTCCCTGTATTTCTCAAAATTTTCACCGGTTGCATCAGGATGATGCCAATCCATAATGGAATGGTAGAAGCACAGGCGGATTCCCTCCTTTTCACAAGCCTCTGACAGCTCCTTTAATATGTTCCTTTTGAACGGGGCGAAATCCATGATATCATATTCAGTGACATCAGAGTCCCACAGGCAAAAACCGTCATGATGTTTGGAGGTAATGACGATGTATTTCATGCCTGCATTTTTTGCAATCTGCACCCACTCATTCGCATCAAAATCTTCAGGATTAAACTGTTTCACATATTCCTCATATTCATCAACGGGTATTTGAGCGGTATTCATGATCCATTCTCCAATTCCGGGTATTTCTTCTCCTTTATAGATTCCTGCGGGAACAGCATACGCTCCCCAATGGATAAACATTCCAAATCCGGCATCCCGCCACCATTCCATTCGTTTATCAAAATCTTCATTCGATTCTTCAAGGTAATTCACTGGCTGTTTCTGCTGGCAACCATACATTAATAAAAAGCTCATTATCAATACAATAAATCGTTTGATTTGATCTTTTACTGTTGGTTTCATAGGATCTTGAGTTTATTTTCCCTGAATATCTGAATAAAAAAAGATATCCTCAAATTTAACGGAGAAAAAACGCGATTCAGTATCTTTTTCTGCAACCGGTATTGTCATGTTATGGATGAATGAGTTCACCGAATTTGATTTTTCAATTCATTTGGAAAAAAATTCATTTTAAATTAGTTTTACCGGATCTGGCAAGAATTTTTTAGAATTTTTACGGATTTACTTCAATAAAATGAAACTCATCGCAATTGACTGGACCATCGTTGGGATATTTTTTATCATTGTACTGATTATCGGTTGGGCTGCCTCAAAAACAGCCGGTAAAGACACCACGGAATTTTTTCTTGGCGGCAGGGGAATGCCCTGGTGGCTTCTTGGGATCTCAATGGTAGCTTGCACATTTTCAGCCGATACACCAAACCTGGTAACGGGGATGGTACGGGAAAACGGGGTGGCAAAAAACTGGGCCTGGTGGGCTTTTCTAATCACCGGGATGGTTACTGTTTTTATTTATGCCAAGCTCTGGCGCAGGTCCAATGTAATGACCGATCTGGAGTTTTATGAAAAGCGGTATGGTGGAAAAGCAGCCTCTTTCCTGCGCGGGTTCAGGTCCATTTACCTGGGGCTCTTTTTCAATACACTGATCATGGGTACGGTAACGTTAGCCGCCATTAAGATCGGCGCCGTAATGCTTGGGCTAAAGCCATGGATCATTGTTGTTGGCGCCTCCACAGTCGTTGTTATGTACTCCCTACTCGGGGGTTTGAAGGGGGTGATCTGGGCCGATTTTTTTCAATACAGCATCGCCATGTTCGGAGCTGTCTTAGCTGCTGTTGTGGCAGTCAGACAGCCAGAAGTCGGAGGTCTGGACAGTTTGTTGAGCCATCCTGCACTTCAGGAGAAGCTCGATTTTTTCCCCGATTTCAGCAACCCGGCGGTCTTTATCCCCCTGCTTATCATCCCGATCGCCGTCCAGTGGTGGTCTGTGTGGTATCCCGGAGCCGAACCCGGAGGTGGCGGCTATATTGCCCAGAGAATGCTGGCTGCAAAAGATGAGAAAAATGCCATTGGAGCCACCATGCTCTTTAACTTTGCACACTATGCCTTACGCCCATGGCCTTGGATTATCGTTGCGCTGGCTTCGATCATTATCTATCCCGACCTGGCATCCATCAAGGTTGAATTCCCGGCCATCACATCAGAATTCCTGAAGGATGATGTGGCTTACCCGGTCATGTTATCAAAATTATCGCACGGTTGGCTGGGATTGGTTGTTGCTTCGATCATCGCAGCCTATATGTCCACCATCGGGACGCATCTTAACTGGGGATCCTCTTACCTGGTCAATGATTTTTACCGACGTTTTGTAAGACCGGGGGCCGGTGAGAAGGAGTTCGTCCTGGTCGGAAGGATCTCAACCTTTTTATTAATGGTAATTGCCGGCTGCATTGCCCTGTTTTTCCTTGAGGATGCGACACAGGCCTTTAATATCTTGCTATTGTCAGGTGCCGGATCCGGACTGATATACCTGCTTCGCTGGTTCTGGTGGCGAATCAATGCATGGACAGAGCTGGTTGCCATGATCGTTGCAACCGCTGTAGCCATCATTCTGGTATTTGCTGTGAATGATCTTGCGCTTGCAGATGCATTTAAAAACATCTACCCACTGCCACCCGATTACCTGGAAATGGGGGAAAAGGCGCTCTCCGGAACAGTTTTTCCGATCAAACTCCTGATCGCCATTGTTTGTACCAGCTTCGCTTGGGTATTAACCACTTACCTGACCAAACCGGAAAGAAAAGAAACCTTGCGTGGATTCTACCGGTTGACCAGACCGGGAGGTCCAGGGTGGAAAACAGTCGTAAAAAATGCCAGGGAAGAGAACGATATGATCGATGAAAAGGACCATGGCATTGCCTGGGAAATGCCGATCCAGTTACTTTGCGTTTTTATTGGATGCATTGCAATCTATTGCTCCCTATTCTCCATTGGCAGTTTTGTTTACGGTAAACTGTTACAGGGAGTGATCCTGGCGGTTATTGCTTCAGGAGGAATGTTCTTCCTGTTCAAGTCTTTCAGTAAGCTCAGAGCACAATAATTTAAAAGGCTAAGGCTGAGGCTAAGGCAAAGATTTGAATAAATGGTATTAAACCCCAGGGCAAGCCCCGGGGAACCAGCCTTCCGGCTGGCAGGTTAGACCAGACCTTCTCGTCCGCCGAACGTTTGAGTGACAAAGGAGCGAAAACCTCATGAGCGGATGGTGCGAAAGCATTGCGTGCGCGAATAATCCACCGACCGGGCGCCTACGCTGAAGTTACGGCGACAGCGTGCGGAGAAGGAGGATTAAAAAAGAGATACTTTATCGATAATGATCCTTGAAGAAAAATATACTATCTATAAAATGGCTATATCCTTAGCCTCAGCCTCATCTTCAGCCTATTTCTTACACCAATGATTCACGATGTAAAGAAAATATTGCAGCATTTCCTGTTACCCGGCAAATTCATCCGGGCGACAGTCGATATCACCGGATTGATCAACGATACGTACATTGTTATCTACCGGGATGACCAGGATATCCGGTTCATTCTCCAGCGCATCAATATCCGTGTGTTCACCAAACCCATGGAGGTAATGGCGAATATTGAAACCATTCTTAACCACCAGGTTGAGAAGATCCGGTCCGATACCGAACATCCTGATCCGGAAAGGGGAGTTCTTCAACTGATCATGACCCAGAGTGGGAAAAGCTTTTATGCCGACGAGAAAGGTGATTACTGGCGGGTGTACCGGTACATTGAAAATACGAAAGTCTTTAATACCGTCGATACAGAATCACAGGCTTTTGAAGCCGCTATGACCTTTGGCAGGTTCAGCCGGTACCTGTCTGACCTGGATATTACGAAAATGCACTATACCATCCCCGATTTCCATAACATCACCATGCGATATGGGAAATTAAAGCAGTCAGTCGAAGCAGATGTAGCGAACCGAAAGAGATCATGTGAACAGGAGATTGTTTTCGCAATGGGTCATGAACACTTGACAGAGCCCATTACCGGATTGCTTGAAAGGAAAGAAATACCCATTCGTGTGACACACAACGACACCAAGATCAACAATGTACTGATGGATGAGCAGAGTGAGAAAGGACTTTGCGTGATTGATCTGGATACCGTCATGCCCGGAACCGTACTCTCTGATTTTGGCGATATGGTCAGGACCTTTACCAATACGCGAAAGGAGGATGATCCTCACATCGATAAGGTTGCCATGCGCCTGAACATTTTCCGTGCACTTACGGAAGGCTACCTGTCAGAAGCAAACCGTTTTCTTGAACCGGTAGAAAAAAAGCAACTGGTCTATGGAGGAAAACTGATCACCCTGATGCAGGGGATCCGGAATCTTACGGATTACCTGATGGGAGATGTCTATTATAAAATTGATTACGAAGAACACAACCTCCACCGGACGCAGAACCAGTTCGCCCTTCTAAAATCGATTGAGGAACAGGAAGATGAAATGAATGAAGTGGTTCAGCGATGCATTTAGTAGTGGGAAATGCTTTCACTTTTGGAGAAGGTCCTCAGGCTGTTTGATCGTTTGCGCTCAATGGAGCGCTTCTTCACCTCCCGTCTTCAGCGAAAAAAGCGACTCGGAGAGTCGCTCTCCAATAATAGAAGTATATTTCACTGCTCCCAGCTGCTGAACGGATTATCAACCTCAATTCGCTCCGTACGGTTTGCCACTTCATATCCTACCATAAAAGCCAGTCTGGTAACCGCAAGAAATTTTTCAAAATCGATGCGGTCATAGGTATCCCTTATGGTATGATAGTCGGCATGCAGTCCGGTTGTAAAAAAAAGTGCCGGAACATCATTTCTGGCGAAATTAAAATGATCGCTTCGGTAATACAAACGATCCGGGTGGTCCAGATCGCCAAGGGAATAATCGGGAGTCAATCTCATTTTTTCAAACACCTTGTTATTTATTTCACGAAGGTCTATACTCTGGTGCCCACCAATCACAAAAACGGTTTCCCTATCGGTCATGAAGACCGAGCTACCCGTATCGGCATCTGTTTTTACCCTGCCGACCATATCGAGGTTGATATCCACCAGTGTATTTTCAAGCGGAATAACCGGGTTATTCGAATAGAATCTTGAGCCGAAGAGTCCGATCTCCTCACCGGAAACCCATAAAAACAAAATGCTTCGTTTTGGTTTTTGTCTGAGCATGGTATATGCCTCTGCCAGTTCGAGCAGTGCGGTGCTACCTGAAGCGTTATCATCTGCTCCATTAAAGATCTGTTCACTATTCCTTGATCCCAGGTGATCAAAATGTGCGCTGTACACAACCACCTCGTGTTTGTATTCCGGATCACTCCCTTCCAGGTACCCGATGATGTTGGGAACCTCCAGGCAGGATTCCTCAACCCGTGCCTGTATCGTAACCTTTTTATCCGGAATAAGAAAGGATCCGGGTTTAAGTTCACGGTCAATCTTGTTTTGCAGGTCTGCCAGTGTCTTGCCCGTTCCCTCCAGCAAATGTTCTGCCACCTCCCTTCCTGTCATGATCAGTTTGGTAGTAACTCCGGGAATCACATTCATTTGTCCCGATTCATCATCCCCCTCCATTTTTATCGATTCGCTAAGGAACGATCCGAATCCGGGTTGCTCATCCAGGAGATTATCATACTTGCTGTTCGGGGGGTAAACGTAGATCACCGCTTTTGCTCCAGCACTCTGGGCAGTCATCAGTTTATAAAAGAACCGGTAATAGCCCGATATGGACACGTCCTCAATCCGGGAATTACCCTCTTCATCCAGCGGTGCTCCATCCATGACAACCACGATCTTGTCCGTTACATCTATCCCGGAATACTCATCAAACTCCTCACCGGGTAAAGAGATACCGTAGCCTGCAAAAACAACTTCTCCTGTAATGTCGATGTTTTCCTGCGGATAAGGAAAGAAATAGAAGCTTTCCTCATTAATTGTAGCCGTTTCTCCACCATGATCCATGGTTATCATACAGCTATCCCAAACGAATCCATTTTTTATCAGTGTATAATACTGGTAATAATCTTTATCCCCGTCGACTGCATTAAGCCTCAGTTTTTTCAATTCGCCGGCAATATACCGGGCTGCTGTATGGATGCTTGGATCAGTAGTTGCCCTTCCATCCAGCTCATCAGATGAAAGGAAATAGAGGTGTCCCTGCAAATCCTGTATGTCAATCGCGTTTAAACCCTCTTCCTGTGCAATCAGGCCCTGGCTGTAACTCAAAGTCATAAGGAATAGCGCAAGGAATTTTGTGGAAGAAATACCTATCGATTTCATAGTAACCTGTTTTTAATAAGAAAAATCATGTTCATTGCAAACAAATGGTTTTATAAAAGTAGTTATTCCAACGATTGTAATAACCTAATGTCCCAATTTATCGATTTGCCTTACTGTTTCCCTCGATTCATTTTAATTCGTAACTTGCATCATGAAAACACCATTAGCACTCCTCTTCCTTCTCCTGCTTTTTACAGGATGCAGCGACAGTTCTTCGTTCAGAAAGGCCTCCAATAAGATCCAGTATGATCTGATCAATGAAGTGCTCAATCAGTATGTGTTTATCCCCTATGGTGATGATGTCAGAGCGGTTGGTTATACCGGTTGTGTTTTCCATCTCATGCCGGGCAAGGAACAGATGGATCCGATTCTGACAATGCTTAAAAAGACGGAAGAGATCCTATCACAGGAGGACCGGGAATACATGGAGTGGCAATTGGAACAGAACTGGAATAAAAAAATCAACCGTTCGTTAGTAGACAGTTACAACATTACCGTCATCACAGACAGGGAGAGCAACCTGGAGGAGCTTTGCAATTCCATGCTTCTTTTCATTTCGCCCCCTTTGTTCAGTCAGGATAAACAACACGCTGTGATATGGCAATCGCTGGAATACAAGGATCTGAGTGCGGCTTTTCTACTGATTCTTGAAAAGCAGAAGAATCGTTGGGTGATGATTTCGTATGATACCGCAGATTAGCTTAAGTTGCCAGTTCAGATTGTATTTTCGGTTCTTTGATTAAATTAAAGATCATAAAAATCTACCCCTTAGGGGTAGAACAATGAATAACCACCGGTAACAACCGGTGGTGCTTGGTAACGGATGATTTACAACCCTAGAGGGGTTGAATAGTAATCCTCAACACGTTATTATTCAACCCCATCCAGGGTTGAATTTTATTCTCATATACCCGGCACTACGCCCCGACAAAATCATCGGGGCTTGTACCGGGTTATTCATAGTTGAATCCCGTTGGGATTCTTGTTAATACACCCTGAATTACCTTAATCAAAATATCTCTTTTAAAATGTCTTCAAGCATCCTGTTAAAGGTTTCGGGATCTTCCTGGTGGAGGAAATGACCGCGCCCCTCCATAATTTGAATTTCAAACGCTATTGTATGTCTCTTCCCTGCTTCAACATTTACAGGATACATATCTGAATTTATACCGTAGATGGGTACTGCAATCTGTTCCAAAACAGGAATGGGATTGAATGCAAACAATCCCTTAAATGATCCAAGGGCAACTTCCTGAGGGGCAGCGGACATATCGTTTGCAATTTGTTCCACCAGCAGCGAATCGGCTGTTGGGTAAAACATGTTACGAACAAAATTTCTGGTGGTCTCAACAAAATTATCCTGAAAGGGTTGTATGAAAGCATCGAGTTCATCTTCTTCGGGAATAGCTGATTCTAAATCCTGGAAGGTATCAACACCAACAAGAGCGGTAACGCGATTTCCCAGGTTGCTTGCTGCTGTAAGAATAACCGCCCCGCCCATGGAGTGTCCTACAAGCACTACATTTCGAAGGTCAAGTCCTTCCACAACGGCAGCAACGTCTTCGCCAAACGCTTCCATGTTCCATTCCTCCCGGTTGTAAGAGGATTCGCCATGGCCGGGCAGGTCCACTGCCACCACAGTATAGTTTTCAGCAAAATAGGGCATCTGGAGATCCCAGTAACTCCTGTCACAACTCCAACCATGCACAAAAACCACCGTTTTTTCTCCAGCACCCTCAATGGTATATTCAATGGGTGTATTCTCTTTCGAGTATATGGTTGGTGCAGCAACATTTTTGCACGCATTAAATCCGAAAACAAGGATTAAGCCAAAAAGACCGGTTATGCCTATTGATTTCATAGAATACTCTTTTTTTAGTCCTTGTAAATTTATACATTTAATGAATTCAAGTCCAAATAAGCCATGAAAAAACCAAGAGTCATTGACCTGACACCGGAACATGAAGATCGATATTTTATCTGTCTTGAAGACTGGTCGGATGATATGAAGGAGTCTGGGAACAAGAAACAGCTCTGGTATAATAGGATGAAGGATCGTGGACTCCGTGTAAAACTGGCCCTGGATGATCAGGGAGTAGTCGGAGGCATGATTCAGTATGTCCCTATAGAATATTCTGTCGCTGAAGGAAAGGATCTATATTTCATTAACTGCATCTGGGTACACGGATACAAACAGGGAAGAGGTGATTTCAGAAAGAAAGGGATGGGTAAAGCCTTGCTAAACGCTGCAGAAGAGGATGTGAAAAATATGGGGCTGAAAGGAATTGTTGCCTGGGGACTGTCAATCCCGGTATGGATGAAAGCTTCGTGGTTTAAGAAACACGGTTTTAAAAAGGTTGACAGGCAAAGCATAATGACCCTGGTCTGGAAACCGTTTACAGCGGATGCCGTTCCTCCGAAATGGATCAGGAAAAAGAAGAAGCCGGAGAAGATTCCCGGGCAGGTTACAGTGACAGCTTTTGTCAATGGCTGGTGCCCTGCTCAAAACCTGGCTTATGAGCGGGCAAAAAGAGCTGCTGTTGAACTGGGGGATAAAGTTGTATTCAGTGAAATTGACACATTCGAACCCTCCGTCTGCAGAGATTGCGGGATGGGGGATGCGCTGTTTATCGACAACAGGCAGGTTCGGACGGGACCACCTCCCTCCTACAAAAAAATCAAACGTAAAATAGAGAAAAAATTAAGAAAAATAAGATAACAGAAAATTAGATTCCATTCATACCAATCTATATTTTCATGAAACTAATGAACAGAATCATCGTTTTAACAGCAATCCTGGTTTCCGTTTCCGGGTGCAGAATATCCGGTGATGATACCACTCATATTGATGTTTTTATCAGCGGGGAAGAAGGGTACGATACCTACCGGATACCCGCTGTCCTGACAACCAGCACCGGTACAATACTTGCTTTTGCAGAAGGCAGGGCAAGTCTTTCGGATCACGCTGAGAATAACATAGTCCTTAAGAGAAGCCTGGATGGTGGTTTTACCTGGAGCCCCCTGGAGACCATTGCAGAGGATGGGGAAAACTGCCTGAACAATCCCACGGCTGTGCAGATCCGGGAGACAGGCAGGATCCTGCTGATGTACCAGCGCTATTTCAAAGGCTTCGATGAGCACAAAGCGGAACCGGGTTATGACGGAGAAAAGGTTTGCCGGACCTTTATCATGTACAGC
Source organism: uncultured Rikenellaceae bacterium (assembly GCA_964389685.1). GTDB lineage: Bacteria > Bacteroidota > Bacteroidia > Bacteroidales > VadinHA17. Next base: position 32,491 of record CAYMFM010000009.1, on the reverse strand, counting down.
GATGACGATGGGGTTACATGGTCTGATCCCGAAGAGGTGACCCGTGGTGTAAAACGAGAATCGGTTGTCACAAGCACCGCAACCGGCCCGGGAGTTGGGATAGAACTTACTCGCGGAGAGCATGCAGGAAGGATCATCATGCCGTTCAACCAGGGGCCCTATGGCAACTGGAAGGTTTATGCTGCCTACAGTGATGATCAGGGTGAAACCTGGAACTATGGGAAGGTAGCACCGGAAAATTCAGCTGGAATGGGAAATGAAGTTCAAATGGTTGAAATGCCGGACGGTACGGTTCAGCTCAATTCAAGAAGCGCCTCCGGTAACAAGCTGAGAAAAGTGACGTTTAGTCAGGATGGCGGGGAAAGCTGGTCAGGATTGGTTGACCATCCTGAATTACCGGAACCCGAATGCATGGGAAGTATTATACGGTTTTCCTTTACCTGGAGGAGTGATAGAAGCCGGATTTTGTTTTCCAACCCGGCATCACAGGAAAAGAGGGAAATGGGAACCATCCGGATCAGTTACGATGAAGGTAAAACCTGGCCGGTCAGCAAAGTGGTCCATAGTGGCTCCTTTGCCTATTCCTGCCTGACAAAAATCGATCAGGAAACCGTTGGGATACTGTATGAAAATGACAATTATGGAAAAATCACCTTTGCCATTATTAACCTCAGATGGTTAGAGGATGCGGAGTAATAAAACCTCTCATGCAAATGAAAATATAAACTTTATATCCTTTAATTTGAATTCATCATACATAGATAAATTACAAATTGCAATTCACAAATGACAAATAAGTCCCAAATCACAATTTTCAAAACCGACAAAGAAAGAGCATGAAAAATTATTGTTTTCTAACATTTTTACTTGGGCTTACTTTGCTTTTCAGCAATTGCTCCAGGAGAAAAGAAGCAATCAAATACAGCAATAATTTCGACATTCTTCCTGACCGGGTCTGGGCGGGTGAGGATTTCTGGACCATCCCGCTGGAGGATTGGCAAATCAACGAAGGCCGGCTGGAATGTACCGGGAACAGTTCCAATATGAGAACAAATCTCATCACCTATCCGATAAAGCCCGGAAACGGAACATTTGCATTGAACGTTACCTGTGGAATGCTGCATAAAGGAGATCAGGAAGGGACTGTTGGCTTTTCAATCGGGGTGAAAGACGATGAAGATCCGGATGTTAAAGCTGCCTGTTATTTCGGCAAGGGATTAAACCTGGGTGTCAGGACGAATGGTGTTCTGTTCATAGAAGACCAAACGGTCAGTTTTCCCGCAGATTTTAGCTGGGAAAAATTTCATATCCAGGTAGAAGGAAACTTCAGTTTAAAGGGAAAAGCGATCACGCTTCGACTCATGAATGAACAACAGGAAGAGGTTGCGTGGCTGGTAAAAGAGAGTATTGATGAAATAGAGGGACTGATCGTGCTGGGTGTAAACCATCATGTTGCTTCTCCATTTTCGAACGGCCCCTCCTTCTGGCTTGATGATCTTGAAATTTCAGGAACCAAGATCAGCTATGAAGAAGAAAATCGGTTTGGTGCAATCCTCTGGGCTATGTATACAAACAGCCGTAATGTTCTGAAATTAACCGCCCAACTTGCTCCGGTTTCTGCCCAAGTTAACGGTGAAGTTCACCTTGAAATTGAGGAAGGTGATGGCTGGAAAAAACTGGCAACGGAAAAACTCAGGGTTGATTCCTATACCGCTACTTTCAGGGTTGGCAACTGGGATCCCGATCTGGAGGTAAACTACCGCATTTCTTATTCGGAAAACCTGAAGGATGGTGAAACATCGGATTATGAATATATTGGTACCATACGCAAGGAACCGGTTGATAAACCGCTGGTTTTCGGAGGAATGACCTGCCAGTATGGCTATGGATTCCCATACACACCGGTAGTCATTAACCTCCTGAAGGAAGATCCTGACATTCTCTATTTTTCAGGAGACCAGATTTATGAAGGAAACGGGGGATATTCCATTATTCGTTTCCCGGCTGAACGTGCGATCTTGAATTACCTGGGCAAATGGTACATGTTTGGATGGGCGTTCGGTGATGTGATGAAAGGAAGACCAACCATTTGCACGCCCGATGACCACGATGTTTTTCAGGGAAACCTGTGGGGTGATGGAGGTCGTAAAATTGAATTGGAGGATTGGCAGGAGTATGCAGGTACAAGTGGAGGGTATATTGAACCGGCAGAGATGATCAATGTTGTCCATGCCACACAATCCAGTCACCTGCCTGACCCATACGATCCGACACCGGTAGAGCAAGGAATTACCATCTGGTATACAGACATGGTTTATGGGAAAATAAGCTTTGCCATCATCAGCGACCGCATCTTTAAATCAGGACCCAAAGAAGCGGCTTTCTGGGAGGAAGGTCGAAAGGATTGGATCACCGAACAGGGTATCGACCTGTCACGGCTGGATAAACCCGGTTTGAAATTAATCGGTGATCGCCAGTTCGAATTTTTAACACACTGGATGAAAGATTGGAAGGGAGCAAACATGAAGGTGCTGCTAAGCCAGACTCTGTTTGCCAACATCCCGACACACCACGGCAGTATTGACGGTATCCTGGCTGGAGACATGGATTCAGGTGGCTGGCCGCAAACTCCGCGAAACAAGTTGGTTGATCTGTTAAGGAGATGTTATGCTTTTCATGTTTGCGGGGATCAGCATCTGCCGCTCTTCGTTCAATACGGTATAGATGAGTTCAGGGATGCCGGTTGGGCGTTATGCACACCTGCCATCACTGTCGGTTACCAGCGGCGATTTCTCCCCGACAGGTTAGGTATTCCCTACAAGAACAGACCGGACCACGATCTTGACAATACAGGTGAATACATTGGTGGCATGGGACATAAAAATTATGTTTATGCCGTGGGCAACCTGCCCGATAACACCCGGTCTGAGCTTCGGTATGAGCGGGCTCAGCTGAGTTCTTCCGGCTACTCAATCATCACCTTTGACCCGGAATCACGGGATATTTCATGCAATGCCATTCGTTTTCTGGCCGATGCGGACCGATTGAGACCGGAAGACAGTTTTCCCGGGTGGCCTGTTACGGTGAATCAGTTTGATAATGCCGGAATAAACAGAACGGGCGATAAAATCACCATTCAATCAAACGGGGTTCTTAATCCGGCGCTCCTTGTTTATGACGCTAAAACGGAAGAATTGCTTCTGAGTGTGCGAATGAAGGGAGATAAATTCTCAGGGATTGTGGACGGTTCAGGAAGATACAACCTGAAAATCGGCAATCCCGAAACGGAGAGGTGGAAAACTATTTCAGAATTAATCCCAGGTGAACCAGGAACCAATCCGGTTGTGGTAAGGTTTTGAGTAATGAAGTTTCGCACCTGCCTGCCGGCAGGCAAGGCCTACGGCGCGAAGTTTTTTCTTAAATCGATTTTTTCTACCAACGTTTTGCTCCTGACGGAGCAAGGTTTTGTTAAAATTGAAATGTTATTGCTCCAATCGCTCCGGAGGAGCGGAACGTTGGTAGCCGAACAAAGCACGTATAACTACCCGCTCCGTAAGTGCGGAACAAGTTAGTTAAGATTATGGCAAACACATACTCACAAATAACCATCCATTTGATTTTTGCCGTTAAAAGCAGAGACGCAATGATCCTTCCTGCGTTTAAAGAGAGACTTTATAAATACATTACGGGAATTGTTACTAACCAAAATCAGAAAATGCTTGCAATTAATGGCACACACAACCATATCCATATGCTCCTTGGTTTGGCGCCTGATATAAGAATTTCAGACCTGGTCAGGGATATTAAATCTGATTCTTCGCTTTTCATAAATGATAATAAATTGTCAAAATTCAGGTTTTACTGGCAGGAAGGTTTTGGAGCATTTTCCTATAGTAAAGAACAAAGAGATCCGGTAATCAAATACATAATGAATCAGGAAGAACATCACCGGACAAGGACATTCAGAGAAGAATACATTGAATTATTAAAACAGTTTGATGTTGAATACAATGTAAAATATCTTTTTGATTTCTTTGACACATAGTAATTGTTTCGCTCCTACGGAGCGATTTTATTCTTTTGACAAATTAATGCTACCAGGGTTTTGCTCCTACGGAGCAATTTGGGTTCAGGAAAAATGATCTTTTTCTACCAACGTTTTGCTCCGCTGGAGCAATGAAAAATAGAATGTAATCAAATTGAAGAATTATCACTCCAAACGGGTGAGAGGTAGGCAACCCGAACGGATTCAATCATTTGCCCGCTCCAGGGGAGCGGAACATTGGTAGATTTAATGCGACAAATAAATATCCGCTCTGGAGGAGCGGAACGTTGGTAGATCAACAGAACACGTAAAATCACCCGCTCCGTAGGCCGTGCCTGCCGGCAGGCAGGTGCGGAACTTAAAATAAACACCCATGAAAACAACGCCTATCCGTCGAAATCGAAGATTCTTCCACACGATAATTCTCTTACTGAGTGTGTTATCCGTATCTGCTCAACATCCGGATACCGAAACCGATCCGCTCGTCCTGAAAAATCTTGAGGAATGGCAGGACCTGAAATTTGGTTTTATGATGCACTGGGGGCCCTATTCCCAGTGGGGCGTTGTTGAATCATGGTCAATATGCTCCGAGGATGTACCCTGGTGCCGCAGGAACATGGACAATTATGTTGACTATGTTAAAGCCTATGAAAACCTGAAAACAACGTTCAATCCGGTTGAGTTTGATCCTGAAAGCTGGGCGAAGCTGACTAAAGAAGCCGGAATGAAATACCTGGTTTTTACCACCAAACACCACGATGGGTTCTGCATGTTTGACACAAAACTGACTGATTATAAAATTACCGATCCGGCATGTCCCTTCCACAAGAATCCAAAAGCAAACATCACCAGAGCGTTGTTTGAGGCATTCCGTGATGAAGGATTCAAGGTTGGTGCCTATTTTTCGAAACCCGATTGGCATTCTGACGATTACTGGTGGCCCTATTTCGCCACTCCGGACAGAAATGTAAATTACGATCCTGATAAATACCCTGAGCGATGGCAGCGCTTTAAGGATTACACCTATGGACAGATTGAAGAATTGATGACGCATTATGGAAAATTGGATATATTGTGGCTGGATGGCGGATGGGTAAGACCGAAAGAAACCGTGGATGATGAAAGCAGAGCCTGGTTGGAATCGGAGCAATACAACCAGGATATCGATATGCCAAAAATTGCCGCTATGGCAAGAAGCAAACAACCCGGATTGATCATCGTTGACCGCACCGTTACAGGCAAATATGAAAATTACCGTACCCCGGAGCAGCATGTTCCTGATGAGCCACCTGACTATCCATGGGAAACCTGCATGACGATGGGAGGATCCTGGTCATACAATCCGAGGGACCGGTATAAGCCCACCCGTCAGATCATCCACCTGCTGGTCGATATTGTTGCCAAAGGAGGTAATTACCTTTTAAATGTTGGCCCCGGACCCAACGGGGAGTTGCCACCCGATGCCATAAACCGCATGAAGGAAATTGGCGAATGGATGAAAGTAAATGGAGAAGCGATCTATAATACAAGACCCATCCCACCCTTTAAAGAAGGGAAGACGTGCCTGACATCCCTTAAAGATGGATCCGTTTTTGCAATCTATCTCGCCGATGAAGATGAGACCATTCCTCCTACAAAAATCCTGCTCAGTTCGATTCAACCGGGAACTGGTACAACCGTTACCTTGCTTGGTCATGATCATTCACTGAAGTGGGAAAATATCGGAAAGGGAATATTGATCGAAGTTCCGGAAGAGGTAGTTAAGAATCCACCCTGCAGGTATGCATGGGCGTTTAAAATATCTGGGGTTGTTTCTAAATAAAACGGAAACCAGCCTTATAGAATATGTTAAATACCGGTATGAAATTTAATCATGCACCGATATACGATGTTTTGCACCTGCCTGCCGGCAGGCACGGCCTACGGAGCGAAGATGTTTTTTTCAAATACATCAATTCTACCAACGTTTTGCTCCTACGGAGCAATTTGGATTCAGGGAAAATGATCTTTTTTACCAATGTTTTGCTCCGCTGGAGCAATTGAAAAAATGAATGTAATCAAATTAAAGAATTATCACTCCAAAGAGTGAGAGGTAGGCATCCCTAATGGATTCAACCATTTATCCGCTCCGGAGGAGCGGAACGTTGGTAGCCGAACAAAGCACGTATAACCACCCGCTCCGTAGGTGCGGAACAACGAATAAAACCATCCACCTCTTATTATCAAACAGATTTTATATTAACTTAAGCAACAAAATACCATCGTTTATGGAGGTCACATATCAAACAAAGAATTGGTTATTGTTTTTTTTCTCATTGTTCCTCATGGTCCTGCTTTCAGGATGTCGTAAAGGGATTTCTCCTTCGGTTTCCGGTTTCGATGAACCGACAGATCCGGATACCATCGATGCTGCTGTCTGGCAGACGGTTCCACCCGGTCTCCAGGGAAGCTTCAGTACTACGAATGTCCGGTATGCAAGGAATAAACCTCCTGATATCGGGATCACGCATGATCTTGAACTTTCCGCCTGGAAAGGGGAAACGGTCAGTGCACAATTGTTACTATGGTCTTCAGAAAACATTGAAAAGGTCAGACCATCAGTAAAAGGGTTCACTGATAAACAGGGCCGAGAGATTGGAGCAGGATCGATACAGATCCGGCCGGTCCGGTACGTATTAACCGATGAATTTTCATCGGGTTGCGGCTACCGCAGTGCGGATACCCTCCCCTCACATCTTGCAGCTGACATCCTTGACACATTATCAGTATTTAACATCCCTGCACATTCTACAAGACCGTTGTGGATTACCCTTTCTATTCCTAAGGAAACAAAAACCGGTAATTACTCCGGCAGCATTGAAATTGAATCAGCATCAAACAGTACCATACGGTTCACGCTCTCTGTACTGGTCCACAATTGGACGTTACCCGAACCGTCAGACTGGTCTTTCCACCTGGATCTCTGGCAAAATCCTTTTGCGGTTGCCCGGTATCACGATGTTGAACTCTGGTCACAGGAGCATTTGGAATTACTCCGACCCCTGCTAACCCTGCTTGCCGGGGCAGGTCAGAAGTGCATTACCACCTCTATCGTAGACAAACCCTGGGGTGGACAAACACACGATCCCTTCGAATCGATGATCACATGGATAAGGAACTCAGATGGTCGATGGGAATTCGATTACCACCTTTTCGACCTGTATGTATCGCTTGCCATGGACTGTGGCATTACTCATCAGATTAACTGTTACTCGATGGTGCCGTGGGGAAACCAGTTCATGTACCTGGATGAAGATTCCTCGAAATTTGTAACCATCGAAGCGAAGCCAGGAACGACACTATATGAAGAATTATGGAGGCCGTTCCTCTATGATTTCAGGGCTCATCTGATGGAAATGAGCTGGCTGGATAAAATAACCATAGCACTGGATGAACGAAACCTGGAGGAGATGAAGAATATGTTCGATTTTCTACATCGAACGGTACCTGAATTTAAGATAGCCATGGCAGGACACTATTTTGAAGAAGCAAACTCAGATATCTATGACTTCAGTTACAACTGGGGGCACGTACAAGCCAGTTCAAAGGAAATAGCAAAAGTCCGCAGGGAGAGAGGACAGATCACCACCTACTATGTTGCCTGTGGCATTCCCTGTCCGAATAATTTCACCTTCTCCCCTCCTGCCGAATCAACCTTTGAAGGGTGGTTTGCAGCTGCAATGGGATTTGACGGATTCCTGAGATGGGCTTACAATTCCTGGGTTGAAGATCCGTTAAAAGACTCAAGGTTCCGTACCTGGCCTGCCGGAGATACCTATTTTGTTTATCCCGGTCCCAGGAGCTCCATCCGTTTTGAAAAACTGAAGGAAGGGATCCAGGATTATGAAAAGATCAGGATCCTGCAAGAAACGTTAGAACATTCAGCCAATGATGAAATAGCCGGCAAACTCCAGGAATTGAATTCCTTTCTTGAGAAGATCAGGGGTTCGCACGATTTGTCAAAGAACGCTGCTTCTGCCATTACGGAGGGAAAGAAATTAATAACTGAAATAACAGGAATATAACATTTGGCCCGTTTACCTGAATACACCACTGTCCGGTTAGAGCCTTTGGGTATTGTAAAAAAAATACCCAGAGGAGCACCACTCATTGATATTCTCTTCCAGTACGGAATTGAGTTTCCCTGTGGCGGTAAGGGGACGTGTGGAAGATGTCGTATTACGGTCCGGAGTGGCAAACTAAGGACTGCCAAACAACACGATCAATATGCCAGGAAGCTGAACCTCCCGGAGAATGTTAAACTGGCGTGCATGTGCTACGTGGACGAGCCGGTTGAACTTGAAATCGGACAGTTTGAGACCATAATTCTTGCTGATAATAGCGAGTTTGATTTCAAACCACGGGAAGGATTGGGGATAGCCATCGACCTGGGTACGACTACCATTGTGGGACAGCTTCTCAACCTGTCTGACGGAAAAGTCATCAACGTCATATCACTGCTGAATTCCCAGTCAAGATATGGAGCCGATATCATGTCACGGGTTGATTTTGCCGTGAACCAGGATGGACAGGAGATCCTGAATGAAACGGTAAGAGGGGATATTTCTAACCTCATTCGTGAACTTTCCGGAGAGTTGACCGGGGATCTTTGTCGAATCGTAATTGTAGGAAACAGCGTGATGCAACATACCTTTTGTAATATTGATCTCTTGCCTCTATCCGCATATCCCTTTGAGTCCCGAAAGCATGAATTCGTTGAATTCACCCCGGATCAATTGGGAGTGGATCACCTGAAGGATTGCAAGATCACTTTTTATCCCTCCATTGGCAGTTTTGTCGGTAGTGACATATTAGCCGGGATCATGTCCACGGGTATGCACCATCAGAAGAAGATCAACGTCCTGATCGATCTGGGTACCAATGGAGAAATATGCATGGGAAACAGGGAACGGATCTTGTGCGCCTCAACAGCAGCAGGACCGGCATTCGAAGGCACCACCATCACCATGGGAATGACAGCATCTACCGGAGCCATATCTTCCGTTTTCATGGAAAATAAAAAGCTCTCATACCATACCATTGGAAACGAAAAAGTACGCGGGATCTGTGGAAGCGGTCTCATTGACACCGTGGCCCTGTTTCTTGAGCAGGGCTGGATTGATACAACGGGACAGATAGCAGGAAATAAAGCCAAAATCGTGCTTGATGGAGAAGTGTTTCTGACCCAGAAGGATATCTATGAATTCCAGCTTGCCAAAGCAGCCATTGCCTCAGGAGTGGATATCCTTGCTTCTCAACTGGAAATAAAAAAATCGGAAATCGACAGTCTCTATATTGCCGGAGCATTTGGGAATTTTATTAACCTCGGGAATGCCGTTACTCTCGGTTTGCTGGAATTCCCTGTTGAAAAGATCACCCGTTTTGGAAATACAGCCCTGATCGGTGCGAAAATGGCACTCTTTCAGGAACACAAAGAGTGGGAAGAGATAGTACAAATTACAAGGCATATCTCCCTGGAATCCTGTAAGGAATTCCAGGATGTTTTTGTATCTAAAATGTTTTTTGGCTGACCAATCAAACTCACGTTAACTGATCAAATCATGAAAATCACCTGTAAAGCATTCGTTATTCTTTCCGTAACATTCTCATTCAATTTTCTGTTAATCAATTGCCATCGTGTTACCAGTAAAGAAGAGACACCGCCGAACATCATTCTTATCGTTGCTGATGACCTGGGTTACAATGAACTGGGGTGTTATGGTCAGGAGATCATTAAAACACCTTTCATTGATCAGCTGGCTGAAGATGGAATACGCTTCACCCAGTTTTACTCCGGCAGTCCTGTCTGCGCTCCATCACGTTGTGTCCTTATGACCGGGCAACATACCGGCCATGCCTTTATCCGCGACAATTTTGAAGTGAAAGGTGGGGATGGCTTTTGGGGACAGAAACCCCTGGCTGACAGTTTGATCACACTGGCAGAAACACTAAAAGGAAAAGGATACGCCACAGGAGCAATGGGTAAATGGGGTCTTGGAAAGGTCGGTTCGGAAGGAGATCCCAACAACCAGGGTTTCGACCTCTTCTTTGGATATAATTGCCAGCGTCACGCCCATAACCACTATCCCAGGTATCTCATCAGGAACAAGGATACCATCTGGCTGAAGGGAAATTCGCGAGAACTTTACGGCGAACAGTATTCCCAGGACCTCTTCATCGAGGAGGCGAAACAATTCATTTCTGAAAACAGTGATAAACCATTTTTCCTTTTTCTACCTTTTATTATTCCACACCTGTCGATCCAGGTGCCGGAAAAGAGCCTTGATGAATACAAAGGAAAAATTCCGGAAGAGGAGTATGTTCACCGGGGTTACCTTCAACATCCTTTCCCAAGAGCAGGATATGCCGCCATGATCACTCACATGGACAGGGGAATTGGTGAGATCCTGGATCTCCTGGAAGAGCTGGGACTTCAAGAGAACACAGTGATAATTTTTACATCCGATAACGGTCCGACTTATGACCGGCTTGGAGGATCCGATTCAGAATTTTTTAATAGTGCCGGACCCTTCAGGGGACTGAAAGGAAGTGTTTATGAAGGGGGAATCAGGGTGCCCCTGGTCGCATGCTGGCCGGGAAAAATTCAGCCCGGTTCGGTTACGGATCATATCGGTGCATTCCAGGATCTGCTGCCTACCCTTGCCGGGATTGCCGGGGCTGACTTACCGGAAAATACAGATGGGATATCCTTTACCCCAACCCTTTTCGGGAAAGAAGGTCAGAAAAATCACGAGTACCTCTATATGGAATTTTCATCATACGGAGGACAGCAAATGGTGCGAATGGGAGACTGGAAGGGCGTGCGTCAAAACATTTTCAATGACAGTTTGCATACTGAACTCTATAACCTGGCTGATGATATTGGTGAAGTTGAGGACATCTCCATGGACCACCCGGATATTGTAAAACGGATGGAAGAGATCATGAAGGCCGCACGTGTTCCTTCGGGAGAGTTTCCGTCGGGCATCCTGGATAGGATGCAGTTATAAGTTAATTGTTAAATGTTAATTGTAAAATGTTTACATGACGAAGAAAATTAAAAGTTTTGAGGATTTGGAATGCTGGAAAGCTTGTAGAGAAGTAAGACTATTTATCCAAAGTCTGATCAAAAATTTCCCGGAAGAAGAAAAATTTGCTTTAACGGATGGTATGAGAAGGGCATCTTATTCAATCACAGAGAATATTGCCGAAGGTTATGGTCGTTATCATTTCCAGGAAAACATTCAGTTTTGCAGACAAAGTAGAGGGTCACTCTATGAAATTAAAGATCAACTCATTAGTGCACATGATAACAATTACATATCTGAGGAGGATCAAGCAAAGGGGCAAAAATTGATAATGATTGCACTGGCACTATTAAATGGATATATAAATTATCTGAATAAAGCAAAATCGAGGAATCAGAAACCAGATGAGAACATTACAGCAGAAGATATTGAAGAATATAACATTTAACATTTTTCATTTAACCATTAACTAAAACCATTTGCATGAAAGTAAAATTTCTCTACCTGGCTTTTCAATTTATCATATTTGCTGCACAATTCGCCAATCCCCAATCCTTCGGTGGTGGAGAAGCCAATCCCTGCCTTAAAACCCATCATGAATCCCTGGAGCAATGGAGAGATATGCGGTTTGGAATGTTCATCCATTGGGGACCGGTAACGCTGCGGGGAACCGAGATCGGATGGTCGCGCGGACCCCAGGTGCCGATTGAAGAGTATGATCAACTCTACAAAGAGTTCAACCCGGTATTGTTTGATGCTGCCAGATGGGTTCAGATCGCGAAAGAAGCAGGGATGAAATACCTGATCATTACTACGAAACACCATGATGGTTTTTGCCTCTGGGATTCAAAATACACAGATTATGATATTGCTTCTACACCCTATGAAAAAGATATTATCCGGCAACTTTCTGATGAATGTAAAAAACAGGGTATCCTGTTTGGGACATATTACTCCATACTTGACTGGCATCATCCGGATTACACCACAAGGTATGGCGGAGATCCGAGACCGGTTGAGGAATCTGATATGACCCGGTATATTCCCTACCTGCATGGCCAGGTGGAAGAACTGATCACAGAATACGGAACAAACATCCTCTGGTTTGACGGGCAATGGGAGGATTCCTGGACACATGAAGAAGGGATGAGACTCTACCAGCATTGCCGGAATCTTCGGAACGATATCCTGATAAACAACAGGGTGGATAAAGGGCGTTTCGCCGGAGAAGATAGAAGGGAATCGATATATGCCGGTGATTTTGGCACACCGGAACAAAAAATCGGGGAATTCAACCTGGAATTCCCCTGGGAATCCTGCATCACCATTTGCAAACAGTGGGCATGGAAGCCCAACGACTCACTAAAATCCAGGAAGGAATGTATCCAGACCCTTGCATTAACAGCAGGGGGAAACGGGAACCTCTTACTGAACGTTGGCCCAATGATGGATGGTAGAATCGAACAGCGGCAGATTGACCGACTGAAGGAGATTGGGGAATGGTTAGACAAATATGGTGAATCAATCTATGGTACCCGGGGAGGTCCGTTTAAACCCCAACACTGGATCGCATCAACACATAAAGGGAACATGATCTATATTCACCTGCTAAAATGGCCGGATGGCAATTTAAAATTACCGGTTGTAAAAGATATAAAGATCAAAAATGCAGGATTGATGGGAGGCAGTGACCTTGAATTCGACCAGGGAAAAACAGAAGTGATTATTCAGCTTCCGGGAAAGCCCGTTGATCCGGATGATACGGTTATTGTGCTGGAAATGAACAAACCCGTGGACGTTTTTCCTCCGGTGGACGTACCGAAACATGTCCTGAAGGAATAGAATGATCATGGTGACTATGTCGCCCCTTCAGGGCTCAGAAATTATTCAATGGCTTGTATCTACTATATGTCGTCCCTGCCTGGACGGCAGGCAGGCCTTCGGGACTTTGAAGCGTTATTCTTTTTTGTGAGAAAATAGCTGGAGACAAGGCCAATCCCGAAGGGATGAAATATATGTGGAAATTTACAGTCAAGAGTGCCAATCAGCCCTGAAGGGGCGACATATTTTAATTTTTTTTTTTGATCAAGGAAAAATAACCTTACAATCAAAAATTTAGCATCCAACTTATCACAAGGTGATGCCTATGGCTTAACTTATCAACTCATAACTTATACACCTATAACTTATCACATCCCCCATGAAACACACTGCTTATCTTCTCATACTGACATGCTTATTCTTTTCCTGTTCTATAAAGCATCACAACCTGGAAACGGAATACTTCAGGATGAGCATTGACCAAAAGGGTTATGTAACTTCCCTGGTTGATAAATCAACTGAGAGAGACTATTTCCCGAAGGATCAGGAATCCCCACTGCTCAGCATCAGGATAAACAGTCAGTATGAGATTCCATCCTCAGCTACATTCGACGAACCCAATCAGACCATCACATTATTGTTTTCTGAAAGCCAGGTTAAAGCCCTGGTCAAAACGGAGGAAAAAAAGAGCCACCTGGTCTTTGAACTCCTTTCTCTCGAACCTTCAGACCAGATCGAACTAATTCTGTGGGGCCCGTTTCCAACCACTATTAGTAAAACCATCGGTGAATCGGTGGGTGTGGTAAGGGATGACGATTTTGCGATAGGCATCCAGTCTTTGAATTTGAAAACACTGGGTGGTTACCCAACCAATGAAGACGATTCAGAACCGTCCTACAATATTTTCTCAACATCCAGCTACGTTGATGTCAGTGACAGTATTGAAATCCTTTACCGGGGTCAAACAGCCCGGGCATCCGAATTCGGCAGCATTCTCCAGGCTTACTGCAGGAACAGGAATAAGGACCGGGTAATTCCTGTATGGAGGCATGAAAGGTATTTTGTGCCGGCGTTTGAGGATGGTGGGGTTACGGGCTCAAAAATCGCGCTTTTCGGATCTCCTGCCGATCAGGCATTATCCATACTGGAAGAGATTGAAATTGAGGAGAACTTACCCCATCCGTTGATTGGTGGGGAATGGGGCAAGACTTCTCCGGGTGCCACGGCTGCATACCTGATCGTTGATTTTGGTGAGGATAACCTGGATGACGCATTGAACCTTGTCAGGAAAGCCGGGTTGAGATACCTTTACCATGGCAGTCCATTTGCGAACTGGGGTCATTTCGATTTACGGGAAGAATTTTTCCCTGATAACTGGGAAAGCCTGAAACGATGTGTTGAGAGAGCCGAAAAACAGGGCATCCGGATTGGTGTTCATACCCTTTCAAACTTCATAACCACCAATGATCCGTATGTGACTCCGATACCCGATCCCCGACTTGCCAGGGTAGGTGAAAGTTACATTGTAAATGATATTGACGAAGCATCAACCGATATTGAGATCGAAAGTCCCGATTTCTTTAACCAGATGGAGAACAATAACCTTCATGCTGCCGTCATTGGAAATGAGATCATCCGGTACAACCGTGTATCTGAGAATCCACCATGGGAACTTATGGATTGCGAACGGGGAGCATTTGCCACACAGGCATCTTCCCATGAAGCAAGTTCAACAATAGGCAAACTGATGGATCATGCATATAAAACGTTCCTGACCGACAATTCACTTTCAGAGGAGATGGCAAAAACTATTGCTGACCTGTTTAACCAAACCGGGCTTCGTCAAATTTCTTTCGATGGATTGGAAGGCAACTGGTCAACCGGTATGGGGCAGTATGGCAGGCAGCGTTTTGTGAAGTTCTGGTATGATCACCTGAATCCAGAGTTGCAGGGGAAAGTCATTACCGATGCCAGTAACCCCGGGCATTACTTCTGGCATATGTTTACCAGGATGAACTGGGGAGAACCATGGTATGCCGGGTTCCGGGAGAGCCAGACACAGCTTCGACTGTTGAATCAAGAATTCTTTTACCGTAACCTGATGCCAGCTATGCTGGGGTGGTTTAGAATGTCACCGGAGACCAGCATTGAGGATATTGAATGGTTGCTGGCACGGGCGGCAGGGTTCGATGCCGGTTTTTGCCTTGTCACCTCACCCGCGATTGTAGAGAAGAACGGGCATGGTGAAGAAATCCTGCAGGCGATAAAAGAGTGGGAGACCCTTCGCATGGGGAATGCATTCAATAACGACCAGAAACGATTGATGCAGGACATAAACAGGGAATTCCATCTCGAGAAACTGTCTTTAAAAAGCTGGCATTGGATTCCTGTCCATGCCAGTCTGAAGAACGACCATCCAAGGTCAGGCAAACAACCCGGAGAGCAAGCTGCAACAACATTCAATTTTACCAATCCATACGGAGAGCAGCAACTTCAGTATACCATCAAACTGGTTACTGATACTCCGTCCGTGATGGTCTCGAATATCTCGTTGGAACTGGATCAATTTAAAACCATTACTCTCCAGACTGTGCTCAAACCGGGTGAGATCCTTCAGTACAAGGAAGGTGATCAGGCGATCCTGTATGACAGTTCGTGGAATATCATCCGGGAAATTCCAGCGGATAACCTAGTGGCTGGGGCGGGAGATCATGAGATTTTGTTTGACGGAGTGTTCAAAGGTGATGGGGATGCGGTGGTGAGCATTGAATTCCGGGTAATGGGAAGTGCTGAGATGGTTGGTGTTGATGAATTGAAGTAAAATAGTAAGCTAAGAATATCTTCAAAAAAGGACTTTAATTAATATTACCGCGTTGACGTTTTCCATTCAACCCCTTTAGGGTTGTAAATAATCTGTTGCTAAGCACCATCGGTTTGCACCGATGGTTATTCATTATTCTACCCCTATCCGGGGTATATTATGATTACTGATTGAGCTCTATATAAAAACCTGAAAGAAAACAATACTTTAAAGGATTATTGTAATATCTTGTTATCAAAATAGTGAAGTTTTACATGAAGGCAGGGAGGATAGAAGGTATCTGAAGCAAGTTATAAAAACTGGGAGATCAATAAAAATTCGATGCTATAAAAAATGAACAGCCGAAGCAGATTACAAAAAACCCTTGCTCATCAGGGACCTGACCGGATCCCCGTCGATTTTGGTGGGACCGGCGTAACGGGTGTCCATATTAAGGTGGTTGAAGGGTTGAGAAATCATTTCGGACTGGAATGGAAGCCGATTAAAGCTATCGAGCCCTACCAGATGCTGGGAGAAATTGATGAGGAGTTAATTGATCTGATGGGAATCGATGTTGTTGGATTGTGCGGAAAAAAGAACCTGTTCGGTATTGAGAATGAACGCTGGAAAGAATGCAAAACCTGGTGGGGGCAGGTTGTGCTTCTTCCGGGAGACTTCAATACTTTTCCTGATAACAAAGGTGATCTTTACGTTTACCCTGAAGGAGATCTGTCTGTTGAACCAAGTGCCGTAATGCCCAGTGGATCCTTTTTTTTCAATGCCATCATCCGGCAGTCGCCCTTTCGGGAAGACTCACTTGATCCTGAGGATAATCTCGAGGAGTTTGGTCCTCTGTCTGATGAAGATCTGGATTGGTTTGATCTGGAATGCAAAAGATTGGAAAAGACCGGGAAAGGAATCATTGCATCATTCGGTGGAACAGGATTGGGTGATATTGCCCTTGTTCCGGGATTACAACTAAAACACCCAAAGGGAATTCGCGACATAAAGGAATGGTATATGTCAACGCTGATGAGGCAGGATTACATCCACGCGGTCTTCGATAAACAAACAGACATTGCTGTCGGGAACCTGAAAAAGTTCTATGACAGGATCGGAAACCGGATTGATGCAGTTTTCACCTGTGGCACTGATTTTGGAACACAATTCGGGCAGTTTTGCCCTCCCGAGACACTCAATGATCTATACCTCCCCTACTATAAAAAGGTGAATGACTGGATTCACCAAAACACCAGCTGGAAACCCTTCAAGCATTCCTGTGGAGCAGTCGTTCCATTTATGGAACTATTCATTGAAGCAGGTTTCGATATCATCAATCCCGTTCAGATCAATGCTCAGGATATGAAACCGGAATTCCTGAAAATGGAATTTGGCGATCGGCTTGTTTTCTGGGGTGGCGGAATCGATACCCAGCAGGTTCTTCCGTTCGGAAAACCCGAAGAGGTAAAGAAACAGGTAATGGATAATTGCAAGGTATTCGGGGAAAACGGAGGATTCGTTTTCAATGCTGTACACAATATCCAGGCAAACGTACCCATTGAAAATGTTGTGGCAATGCTGGAAGGGTTGAAGGAAGTTTAGCAATGAACGTTCAACATCTGCCAAAGGCATGGCTACGCCACATCAACCAACGTTCAACATTCCTGCCTGCCGGGTAATTAAGATGAGGATATTGCTCAACCCTGAATTGGGTTGAATATTACAGAGTTGATGATTACTATTCAACCCCTGCAGGGTTGTAATCTTCTCGTGCATTTTAACCACCGGTGGTCA
>CAYMFM010000009.1:0-14864 GCA_964389685.1 uncultured Rikenellaceae bacterium | reverse complement strand
TATTCAACCCCTGCAGGGTTGTAATCTTCTCGTGCATTTTAACCACCGGTGGTCACCGGTGGTTACTCATTGTTCTACCCCTGCCGGGGTAAATATGGAGCTAAATACCCAAAAATCAATTATTATTTGAAATTATTGAAGCCAGCACTCAAATAGCCTAACGTCCAACAATTAACTTATAACTTATAACATATAACTATTATAGAATCTCTGGACTCAGAGTCCAGAGATTCTATAATTCAGCGACCATTTTGTTGAAATTCTCAACGCACTGTTTCAGGTCAGGAACTGAATTTTCCCAGTTGTATTCATATTCAATCATAAAATAACCGGCAAAATTCTGTCTTTTCAGTTCCTGCAATATTGCCGGTACATCAGCAATACCTGTACCCCACGGTACATCATGCGCATCGCGGGATTTTTCATTGAGGTCCTTAAAATGCAGGTTAATGATCCTGCCTTCCAGTTTTTTCAGGCATTCTACCGGATCCAGCCCCGATCGTATCCAGTGCCCGGTATCTGCACAAACCCCAAGCCGCTCACTTCTTCCTTCCAACGCTTCAAGTGCAACATCCGGATTCCAATAACGCGAGGGTTGTGGATGGTTATGAAAGGCAACGTTTATTCCATATTCATCTGCCAGCGACTCAACGAGATCAAGGTCATTGGGAGCCGGTTCAGAAGTAATGGTCTGAATACCCATCTCATCGGCGAATTCAAACAGGGCATTCCAATCCTCCTCATTTCTGCAGGTAACAACTCCTGAACTGATCAGCTTCACATCATACTTTTTCAGGAGCTCTTTCATTTTCTGACGGTTTTTTTCATCCATTTTATAATCAATACTCACATCACCATCTTTCGATAGCGTCTGTCCGTAATAGGCCTCCACATATTTCAATCCAATGGAGGATCCTTTTTCCAGTGCCTCTTCAAAAGAGAAAAGGCGGAAAGTATATGCCTGGAATCCAACATGCCAGTTGGGCTTTTCCTGACTTGCCCCATCTATTCCGGGAAAGGTGAACGATGAAAGCATAGCGGAAGCAAAAACAACTGCAGCCAGTGTAACAAATGTTTTTTTCATGATATCGGGTTTTAAGATTAAATTTTTGGATTAATACTTTATTAAATCTTTTCGTTCGAAATTTTGTGCATGTGAAATTAATATTTACCGGAACAAAATCATAACGATTACAACTCAAATTGCAATCAAATATGACTATCTTAGAAACATGGTTGAGGGAAAGGTTTATACCTGCCGGAGAATAGACCGTGAAATAGCTCTAACGGGACAGATAGATGATCCGTTATGGGAATTGGGAGATGTTATTCGACTGGTTGATAATGTTACTGGTAAGGATGCGGACCAACAAACAGTAGTGCGTATGGTATATTCAGGGACAAGCTTATATATAGCGTTTCACTGTGAAGATGATTATATCTGGGGCACTTATGACCAGAGGGATTCACCGATATATAATGAAGAGTGTGTTGAAGTGTTTCTCAGCCCCGCAGGATCAGATCATCAGTATTATGAAATCAATGTCAGTCCGAAGAATACAGTTTTTGATGCATGCATTCTTTCCA
Organism: uncultured Rikenellaceae bacterium; assembly: GCA_964389685.1. Taxonomy (GTDB): domain Bacteria; phylum Bacteroidota; class Bacteroidia; order Bacteroidales; family VadinHA17. Next base: position 13,277 of record CAYMFM010000009.1, on the reverse strand, counting down.
ACAGGGCAAGTCACAGAGAAGCTGCGGACTTTACAGGATTGACCGATTTTGATTCCGGGATTACCACGAAGGTCCATATTGAAGGAGAATTCGGAATACCAGGCAAAGGACGGTTTTGGTCTGTTGAATATGCCATCCCCTTCAGTGAATTATTTGGTGCTCAGAATCCCGTTCCGGTTCCTGGTGATGAATGGCGGATTAACCTGTATCGTATCGATTCACAAGAAGGTGGCGCAACAAGATATTATGCCTGGAGTCCAACCGGTAAGATCGACTTCCATTGTCCCTGGAAATTCGGAATACTCCGGTTTAATTAGAACTCTATGTATTCAACTAAAATTGTACGGTAAGTGTTCCTCTGTAACTGCTTATACAAAAATGAATTGACGTTGAAATTATTTATTTTTCCATTGGTGGGAAGTTAAAAAGCGCTCAATAGAGCGCAAGCGATTTGGAAAGTCGTTCTCCAATAGCAAAAAAATTTACCAGATATATTCCTGACGTCTCTGTGTATTCCTTTTATATTTTACTCCTAAAGCATACCTTCGCAGCAGCTTAGTCTATTTAATTTAACAAATGGTTCTAACATGAAAAGTATCCGGTCATTATCACCAATCTTAGTTGTTTCGGGGATATTATTTTCCCTTTGTTCCTGTCAACCCAGGATTACCTGGAAGATGGTTCCCAACCCGATTGAAACCAGGTGGGCACAGGAAGTAGATCCTGGTAATCCTCATCCCGAATACCCGCGTCCTATGATGGTACGGGATGAATGGAGAAACCTGAATGGATTATGGGACTATGCCATAACACCCATCGACCAGGATGTACCTGAAGAATGGGATGGTAAGATCCTGGTTCCCTTTCCGGTTGAATCAGCCCTGTCGGGTGTAAAAAGCAGGGTAGGTAAAGATAGCCTGCTCTGGTATTTCAACCGGTTTACTATTCCCGATGGATGGTTAAACCGGAAAGTCCTGCTTCATTTTGAGGCAGTAGACTGGGAAACGAAAGTGTGGATTAACGATCAGCTGGCAGGTTCTCATAAGGGAGGATACGATCCGTTCAGCCTTGATATTACTGAATACATCAATGATGCGAAAGAACAGGTTATGCTGGTATCGGTATTTGACCCTACAAGCGATGGCACACAACCCAGGGGCAAACAGGTAAATGATCCCCACGGTATCTGGTACACACCGGTAACGGGTATCTGGCAGACCGTCTGGATCGAGCCGGTGCCGGAGGAAAGTATAACCGAAATATTTACCACTACTAATATTGATGACAGCACTATTGAAATCACGGTGATATCTGACCGGTACCAATCCGGATCCAATATTGCCATAGCGGTCCTTGATGGATTCCAGGAAGTTGCAGCCGGAGAGGGCCTTGCCGGTAATCCTATTACCATCCCACTGAACAATCCGCAACTCTGGACTCCGGGATCCCCCTATCTTTACGATCTTAAACTAACCCTTATAAAAGATGGGGAGGCTATTGATGAAGTTACCAGTTATTTTGGCATGCGAAAAATAAGCCTTGGGAAGGATGCATCAGGATATACGCGAATGCTCCTGAACAATGAATTTGTATTCCAGAATGGCCCGCTGGATCAGGGATTCTGGCCGGATGGCATTTACACTGCTCCCACGGATGAAGCGCTCAGGCATGATATTGAGATCACCAAACAACTGGGCTTCAATATGCTCAGGAAGCATGTGAAAGTCGAACCCCGCAGGTTTTATACCTGGTGCGACAAGCTGGGCATCATGGTCTGGCAGGATATGCCGAGCGGGGATAAATATATCGGATCGAGAAACCCTGATCTGAACAGGACCTCCGAATCAGCCGCTCAGTTTGAACAGGAACTGGATCGAATGATCCTGACCAAATTCAATCATCCCTCCATCATCGTATGGGTACCGTTTAATGAGGGATGGGGACAATTCAATACGGAAGGAATCGTGAACCGGATAAAGGAGCTTGATCCGACAAGGCTGGTCAACAATGCAAGCGGTTGGACAGACCGTGGTGTCGGTGGTATTCTGGATATACACCACTATCCAGAGCCGAGGATGCCGGAACCGCAAGGGGAGAGAGCAATCGTCTTGGGTGAATTCGGTGGACTGGGACTGGCGATTGAAGGACATACCTGGATTGAAGAACACTGGGGATACAGAAACATGTCTGACAAACAGGAGCTGATGAACCGATATGAGCAATTTTATACTCAGGTTTATGATTTCATGCATAAAGGATTAAGTGCATCCGTCTATACACAGATAACCGATGTTGAGACGGAAACAAACGGATTGTTAACCTATGACCGGGAAATCGTGAAGCTGAATCTGGAAGACGCCTTCCGGATCAACACAAACAGCTTCATTCCGGCTCCTGAAATCAAACCGCCGGGTGGCTGGTTCAATGAAAACGATACGGTGCAGATAGCCCGGGTAAATGATCATGTCATTCGTTATACCACCGATGGTTCCGATCCTGTCAAGACCTCCCCTGAATACAAAAAATCCATCACCCTTACGATGGATTGTACACTTAAAGCAAGGGCATTTTCGGAAGATATGAGCAGCAGGATCGCTGAAGCAGTCTTTACAAAAACGGATATTATCCGGCCGGTTTATACCACCCGGTATGCTGAACGATACAGTGCCGGGGGTGATTTTGGACTTCGTGACGGGATAATAGGGACAACGGATCAGCGTGATGGTAAATGGCAGGGATTTGAAGGAACGGATGTTGAAGTTACATTTGACCTGGGTGAGATCCGGAATATCTCAGAAATAACCATCGGCTGCCTTGAATCCACCCGAGGCTGGATATTCTTGCCTGAAAAAATAACCGTTGAAGTATCCGATGATGGTATTGAATATCGTGAATGTGGTGAGCTGGAACAGGAGATACCGGAAGAGCATCGCGAAGCATCAATCCGGAACCTTGTTGTTGACTTCTATGCAACCTCAGCCCGGTATGTTCACGTCTATTTGACAAGCATTAGAGAATGCCCGGAATGGCACGAAGGAGCTGGCAAAAAAGCCTGGGTCTTCCTGGATGAAATTACTGTTCAGTAAAATTCAACAGGAAAGGAGGAATCTACTTAACAACTTTTGTATTGCCATGGCCGGCAATGCATTGCCAGGTTCCATCTTTTCTTAACCATACGTTGGTCCAGAGACCTGAATATTCAACCAGGGTATTGTCCTCGTCCATACCGATCTCTTTGGAGGTTCCGGTAACCACGGCAATATTACCTTCGAAAAAGAAGACATTCATGTTATCCACCTCTACCGACTGGATGTTCCTTTTATTCCGTATAAAATTATCGATGTACTCTTTCCGGTTGAGCACTTCTCCCTCTTCGGTATGATAAACGATGTCTTCTGACAGGATGTTTTCAAGCATCGGAATATCCTGGGATATGACAGCCTGGCTCCAATCCTTTTCTATCTGTATCAACACGGAATCCTGTCCTTCCGTTGATAATTGATCAGTTGTTTCTTGTTCAACTGATCCCTGGCAACCCAATAGAAAGAAACCGGATAATATCAGGAAAAATAGATAGAGATGATTCTTCATTTTACGTTCCTCCTTATTAGTCAGTTATGGACGCAAATTTATGAATTATGATCAATTAATAACTCTTTGCAAGGAAAGATTTTAAAAAAAAAATAATCATTCATATCTTGGATGGATCAAAAGGAAGTAGCTCATGACAGGCAGCATCATACGAACCCATATCCAGGATCTCCTGATTGCTATTTTATTCATGACAGGGATCCTGCACTCCTGTCATCAATCCGTAACAACCGATGAAGAATATACTGACAAAGTTCAACCCAACGCCCTTTATTACAAAGGTGCTCTCATCCGAACGGATACAAGCCGGAAGAATATCTCGCTGGTATTTACCGCTCACGAATTTGCTGAAGGATACAGCACGGTAAAAGAGGTTCTTGATAAGCACGGTATCAGGGCATCCTTTTTCTTTACCGGTGACTTTTACCGGAATCCCGGGCATACCTTTCTAATCCAGGAACTGGTCAATCAGGGGCATTACGTCGGTGCTCATTCCGACAGGCATCTGCTGTATGCTTCCTGGGAGAACAGGGATTCCCTGCTGGTAACCAAAGCGGAGTTCTCGAATGATCTGCTGGCTAATTACCGGGAGATGGAACAATTTGGAATACCGAAAGATTCTGCACTCCTGTTTCTCCCACCCTTCGAGTGGTACAACGATTCCATCAGTGCATGGTGCAGGCAGTTGGGGATCACACTGGTAAACTTTACACCCGGCACCATTGCGAATCACGACTGGACCATTCCAGAGCCGGGGAGTCTTTATTTCAGCTCCGATTCGATTTTCAAAAACATCCTGGCATATGAAGAATCCAATAACCTGAACGGATTCATACTGCTGCTTCACCTTGGGACCGATCCACACCGGACCGATAAATTCTATTCCTTGCTGAACAGTCTGATCATTGAATTGAAATCCAGGGGGTATCAGTTCCCCCTTCTGAGCGATCTGGTGGAATTACCGGATTGAACATACAGGTGCTATTTGGGCACTCAAGTAGCAGGACAACAGAGATTTACACATACGTAAGCAGGAAAAACCTGATGAATATCATGAATCCCTTGGATAAGTTAAGATTATGATGTAACTTGTTGTGTTTAAAGGAACAAAACATTCGTTTTACCCCCTGTTTTGAGTCAATAAAACGAACATTTCCTTCCTTTATAAACAAGTTCAGGCACATTCAGCTAAAGCTGAACTTTTGTCTGCCCGTCCCGCCAGGGCGGGACTCCTGCATCCAAAAGAAATGTGCCTGAACGCCGCGCTAAACCAAATTGCTTTGTAACTTTATACATATAATCAGCTTTAGCTGGATATCGAATCAAAACGTGCCCGAACAAAGTCGCTAAACGCAATTTGGTCCCGCCCTTACGGGCTTTACTTCCGCTGAGAGCAAGCTCTCGCGGAATCGCCCTCAGTGCGGAACTTCGTTTAGCGCGGCGTTAGGGCAAATTAATTGAAGACATTATTATAAAATGAAATTGTGATTATTAATGACGCAACCGGATATACATTTTGACCATCATTATAGAAGGTATAGCTGTTAACAAATGGGAAGAAGAAATTATATATTGGTTTTAGGAATGATTTGCCTAATATTTCTATTAGTGGAATGTGAAAAAACGTCTGATAATGGTTATGTTGATAAAAATATAACATATGTAAAGACTGTTATTGGGGGCTGTAATGGTTTAAATTTTCCACAATTAAAAAGTGGAATTGATGAAAGCGCCGATACCGTAGTTTTTACTATTGAGAATGACACACTTGATATATTTATAGGATTGAATTACATATGTTGTGCACCTTTCACGTCAAATGCAATCATCTCAAATGATTCAATAATAATGACATTGAATGACACATGTTCAAATCCATATCAAAATTGTTATTGTCGCTGCATATGTTATTATATATGGGATTATTTGTTTATTGATTTTGATGAAAAAGAATATTTCTTTAAAATAATTTTGATTGATCCTCGAGAGGAAAATCCAGTGATTGTTAATGAAGGAAAGATTGATTTATCGACAGATAATTAACTTGCCCTAACAAGCACGGTATACAAAATGCTTGCTCCTCCACTACTTCTCAAACATATTAGGCAGACACTGAAAACAGTTTGGTATTTATTAACTTGTATTACGCTTAGATTCGCACTTCGCATACCGGCGACCGTCAGCATTAATTTGAGAAAAGATGGACACTATCCATTTTGAAGAAAAACAGCGATTTAAAGAGATTGCTTTTTATATCCTTTTAGGATTATTACAAGCATTATTTCTTTGGGGATTGATTCAGCAAGTAATTTTTAACAAACCTTGGGGAACAAAACAAGCAAGTGATATTACCTTGATTATTATCAATTTCGGAGTCTTCATTTTGATTTTATTGTTCTTTTCAATTAACCTTAAAACCGTGATCACTGAAAAAAGTATTAGTTTTAGAATGTTTCCATTTCATATTAAGAAGAAAACCATCGAATGGAGTGAGATTAGAAAAATTACAGTTGTTAAATATGAAGGTATTAAGGAATATTGGGGTTTTGGGTTTAGACTTATGCCGGGAAAAGGTTGGTGTTATACAATATCAGGAGACCATGGGATAAGACTTATACTTATGAATGAGAAAAAAATCTTAATTGGAACTCATAAAGCTAAGGAGATATCTCAAATATTGGATGACTTAGAAAACAAGGGGATTTTAAACATAAACGCTTGAATATTAAAACAAACTAATGCTATCGTGTATAAGCAATGGCTGCAATTCGGTCGAGTATTAGCTTATCATCCTTTACCAGCATTCACAGGATGGAATAAGGACTTCGTCCCTATCCCGCCACTGCTCATACACGAGGAACGTTACCCACAATATAAAAAAACGCTGCCCTATGTCAAATGAAAGACTTATAAATGAACAATTTTTCAAGAAAATAAAATTCTTACAACAAGGAAAATTTGAATATTTACCTGAACCTTTTCTAAGTCAATATAAAGACTTCATATCAGACAATTATGGATCTGAAATAATTAAAACTGGTCATGCTCTCCTTCTTTTTGTTATGGATGTAATACGAAAAGATTATAAAAAAGGAGCGGAATTTATAAGTTATTTGACTTTGGGCTATCCAAGGAAAGATTATACCGACTTATATTACTCAATTCATGACTGTGTGAATTTGCAAAGACTCTATATTAATTCATTAAAAACCTTAGATTTTAAGAACCCAAGAGACCAAGCATTAATAATAAATTCATATTTTAGGTGGTATTGTTCTGTTTATGAAACCTATAGGAAATTTCTTGTATATTGTGTCGTATGTCATAAATTTAAGACAAATCAAGAATTTGATGATTTAGATTATTACCTATTCAATATTGGACACCCTGAGAAGATTCTTCGTTCAGAAACTACCAAAACCAGACATGAACTAATTTTAAAATACTTTGACGGAGAAATTAGACATACTATTTCTCATTCAAATATCATCCTTTTAAAAGGAGAGAAAAACCCTAATCTATTTTCTATTATTTTGAGACAAAGTTCAGATGATAAAAATAGTTCAAACCAGATTCTCTTTGAATCATTTGAAGAGTTTGTAAAAAGTACTGACAAAAAGATTATGTTACAATATCAAAGTATGAGATTCTGTTTCGTTCTTATAACTGGCTTTATTGTTGAAATTTATGGAGATAAGTATAATAAGTTTGTTGGAGATATAACAATTCCACCGATAACAAAGAGATTGATGAAAGATGGACCAATGTTTTAAAATAAAAATACTGTGGGTAATCGAGTAGGCGGCTGACGGGATTGTAGCCCCGCCAGTGCACCTCTCACACCACCGTACGTACGGTTCTCGTATACGGCGGTTCACCAAACAGTACAGAAGCTCTTTTCACCGACTGTACATTGCCCTTATTCGCAAAACCGTTGGCTCATCTTGGGATTCGGTCACCCATAATAGATTATACCATGAAAATTGCAATTATCAGGCTGTTTAGCGTTCAGTCCTTCAGTACTCCGTGAGACTTCCAACTTTATAATGTTGGCTCGTTTCCTGTACCTACTATGACCTCGGCTGACTTCTCACCATAACCAACCCGTGGTTGATGAGACCTCCCTTGGTAAGGTAAATGTCCTTCGGTCAATTCCTGCTGCATCTACATTACAGGTACTTCTCCGATAATCTCCGGAGTTTTGGACGTCAGTATGATGTGCTACCTTATCCGACCTACAATGCCTCTTATGCAGTTCCTGTTCGTCAGTACCGACTTTTGCAGTCTCGCTTACTTCAGTGCATGGGTCACCCCAAGCCACCTTGCGACTTGCTAATGCTTCCAGGCGTTACCCCAGCGCATAAGGGACTTACACCCTCTGGACTTTCTTTTATTCAAAGAACTTTACTAAGTTTACCATTCAAGGCACACACAGCCGGTCATAAATAATTTGGCAATCAGTGGTTTGCGCAGGTCAGTTCTTTTATTTATGTTTACTGTAACTTGATAATGAAACGCTTTGAAATGCCAAACTATTCATACCGGCAAACCGTTAGGCACAAGCGGATGAGAGAACCCTGCAACAATGAAATTAAATAGTTAAAATTACAATGATTGCCAACACACAAAGCAAGAGTGTTCCAGCCCATCCCGCCACCGTCCTTTCGCTTTCACACACTTGCTTTTTTACCTTCATGACACCCAAAACATAATCATAGACAGAAAAATTAACCAAAATAAAAATATTTTGGCATAATTCTGACAAGCTGGCAGAGTCTGATAAAAAAAACAATTATGGCATAAAGTTTGACATAAAACAACCATATAGTTCTTTGAAATATTTTGGTAAAAACTGTAACTATACTCACTTTGTAAAGTGTATTAAGTTACACAACCTGATTAGGTTCTATTGAGGGCAACATTTGTGATGATATTATAACTATAACAGTTCATAAGCACTTATAACATGATGTATAACTCAATAACTGCCAATTATTAAAACATTATTAATCATTGTTTTGGCAGGAATTTAAGGGGTGAAAAATAGAACATCGCATATGAGTTAAGTTACAGGTATATTGGAATTTGGCAGGACAATATTGTCCTTAACTTAAATTTTTTCAATATGCGTTATTTTCTTTTTTACCAAAATTATGATGGTTGTATACTAGGTATAATAGCTATCATTTCGAAGAACCGGTGTTCTTTATCAGATTGTAAAGTGCTTACATTGTATGCTTTTAGGCTAAACAAAGTAAGTGGAAGGCGAAAGATTAGTCAACTATTTTGGCCTAATTTAATTAAATTGATTTCTGTCATTCTTTTGCTAATTCATTTCCTTCGAAGCTTAATTTAATCTGACACCCCTAATTTTTTCTTATTGGCATTAATTTTAATCTACATTCCAAATATGATAAACACGCCAAAACACTTGGCATATACTCTTAAGGTTAAAATTAAAGAGATTTATAGCATCATTGATAACATTGACAATTATTATACCGAGACCATTATTATAAAGAAAAACAAAGAAGATTTACCAATATTAGACAATAAGGGACTTCCAAAATCTCGAATTCTGAATCCCAGCCATAATAGACTAAAAGTTATACAAAAACGCATACAGAAAAATATTCTTTTAAAACTTCAACTTCCAGATTATGCCTATGGAGCTGTAAAAGGGCATGATAATGTGGATAATGCAAATGTTCACAAAGGGAAAAAATATCATTTCACAACAGATTTAAGAAACTTTTTTCCATCAATAAATCATTACAAAGTTTTTAACATGTTCCGTAATTATGAATTTTCACCTGGGGTTGCTAGACTACTTACACAATTGACAACATATAAGGGCAGATTGCCCCAAGGTTCACCAACATCTTCAACAATTGCAAATCTTGTTTTTGTCAAAACCGGGAAAAATCTTGATTTGTTTGCCAAGAAATATCAAATAACATTTACTTCATTTGTTGATGACTTAACATTCTCATCTCCTTTTGATTTCAAAGATAAATCCTATGAGATAATTGAAATAATTATTAAGGATGGTTTCAAAATAAGCCATAATAAAACTAATTATTCAAGAAATCCATTGGTGACAGGTATTCATCCTATGAATAATTATTTGAAATTACCTGAAACCTTTTTTAAAAAACTGAGTGATACTGCTTCATTAGCAAAAGAACAAATAAGAGGTTTATTACTTTATAAACAGAAAGTTGATAAAATTAATCGAAGGAACAATTAACCTAAAACTTTTTATCCATTCATTGCAAGGTACATTAACAAAACTCACAAAGCAAACGTTGCTATCAAAGTTTGCCAAAGAACTTTTCTTCCCGTCCTACTTCTATCAAGTCGCTTCCAAACACTTGTTTTTTAGCTAGTGCACAGCAGATTTTTCATGGATTTAAAATATAAATATAGAATCCCAGTTTAATGTTTGAAATAGTACTTTAATAAAAAACAAATAAAATGTCTGGAAATCCAATTGATTTAATCTCAAAAATAGGAAACTATGCCTTGCCTGCTTTTGGTGCGTTTCTTACTGCTTCTTTTACTTTAGGTAATATATCATGGAGTGAAGACCGTGCACGATATTTTCTTATAATCTTAACTCTATATACAATCATTTCAGTATTTATATCATATTTTCATAGATTATTGTGGTTAAGACATAGAAATAAATTAAAAAAAGAAGGAAAAACATCAGAAGACCTACCCTTCTTAACAGTTATAATCTTTTTAATTTTACATGCTACATTAATATCAGTTTTGGTATTAACGATTTATAAATATTCCTGGTTATAAAAATGTCAAAGAATAATAAACCATCAAAAATTATTGCATTTCAAGATAATATGGTTTCAGTTGAACCATTTTTACCATATCCAAAAGTTTATTATCCTGGACATTATGGAACTTTTTTAGGTTTTAGCAAGGAAAATGAATCAGATATATTTTTTTGTTCGTGTTCCAAATTAGCAATTGAAAATTATATTCTCTTTAGGATAAAATTTGAAAATAGAATGAATAGTGACTCAGAACGAAACTTTATTTTATCTAAATCAAAGTTTCCCCAATCAATTGTTAAAAAACTTGTAGACCAAGATGAAAAAGCAGGTAAGGAAGTAATTGATAAATTGAGATTTAAAGATGGGATTTGTCATGAATGTAATAAACAAACTCCTGTTTACAGTTATTGTCATCCTATGTATGCTGGAGTATTTGAACAAAATTATGGTTGGTATATAAATAAGCAATCTTTTGAATATGGTGTAATGCCAGTAAGTTATAAAATACTTGAAGATGTATGTCCTGATGAAGTCTTTAATTCACTGGATTTCGGCAAAAAGGGATTTTTAGAAAAATATAATACCTTTTCTGAAACTGAATTAATAATGGCACAAGCACAAGATAGCGATTTTCAAAAAGCTACAAGAAAAATTAGGAATATTATAGAAAATGAAGTCAGAGTGAAATTTGGATTTAAAAAAGTTGGTGAAGCATGGGCAAATGAAACTTTCCTATATCAATTAGTGTGCGAAATTTTACCTGAAGAAAAGATTTTTCGTCATTATCGTCCTGATTTTTTGGTATCTCTTGAGTTGGATATTTTTATTCCTAGTTTAAATATTGGAATGGAATATCAAGGAATTCAACACTTTGAACCAATTAAATATTGGGGTGGAAAAGAATCTTTGGAACAAACAATAAAGAGAGATAAAAAGAAGAAAAAATTATGTGAACAAAATAATATTAAATTAGTTTACTTCTATTATTACGAAGAGCTTAGTAGAGAATTAGTTGAGGAAAAAATAAGATCTATAATTTAAAAGATAACAACAGGTTTTCTATCAACTCTCATCATCCCGTCGCTTCTACACACATACTTTTTTTGCCCATACTCAATTGGCCACTGATAAGATTTTGTACATTTAGTATTTTAAAATTTAGTGTATTTGACAGAATTATATGAAATCGAATATTATCAGCATAAGAAAATCGATTAATAAAGCCTATTTAAAGGTAAAGCCTAACCGTACTCAGATTGAGAATTTCAAAAAGAACATCCTGTATCTATACAACCAAATAAATGAATCTGAAACAGAAGAATTTCATAAAAATATAATAAGCACATTCCTCAAGCAGACTTATTATTCACCTGACCACTATGTTAACACAAAAGGTCGGACTGATTTGGTAATACATAATGGCAAAGACACATCTTCAACTGTTGGAGTGCTTATTGAGACCAAAAAGCCATCAAATAAATCTGAAATGCCGTCAAAAGATAATTTGAATGCAAAAGCGCTTCAGGAACTGATTTTGTATTATCTGAGAGAGCGGATTTCTGGAAAAAATATTGAAGTAAAACACCTGATAATTACCAATATTTATGAGTGGTTTATTTTCAATGCCAATGACTTTGACCGATTATTTGCACAAAATAAAAGACTGGTAAAACAATTTAAAGATTTTGAGGAAGGAAGATTAGCGGACACAAAAACTGACTTTTTTTACAAACAAATTGCTGAACCTTTCCTAAATGAACTTGATAGCGAAATTCCATTTACTTCTCTTGACATCAGAGATTATATAAAAATTATTAGAAACAATGATAAACTGGATGATAACAAACTGGTTGCATTATTTAAGCTTTTCTCACCCGAGAACCTTTTAAAACTTCCTTTTGCAAATGATAATAATAGTCTTGATAAAGGATTTTATATAGAATTATTACATATTATTGGTTTAAAGGAAACAAAAGAAGGCAGCAAGAAACTTATTGGACGTAAAACCGAGAAAGAAAGATATTCTGGTTCGTTAATTGAGAACACTATAACAATTTTAAAGTACGAAGATTGCCTTTCTCAAATAAAAGCTAGCGACTACGGAGCAAACAAGGAAGAACAACTTTACAATATTGCTCTTGAACTAGTTATTACATGGATAAACCGCGTTTTATTTCTGAAATTATTAGAAGGACAATTGGTTAAGTATCATTCAGGAGATAAATCTTTCAAATTCTTGGATATTGAGCGGATTCCTGATTTTGATGCTTTAAATAAACTCTTTTTTCAAGTTTTGGCAATAAAAGAGAATGAACGAAATGATTTTGTAAAACAGAAATTTGGTAACATCCCTTATCTCAATAGTTCGCTTTTTGAGCCGAACGATTTGGAACACAAGACAATTCGAGTTAGCAATCTAGAAGATGAATATTCTTTGCCAATATTAAATTCTACCGTACTCAAAGACAAAACAGGAAAACGTCGAAACGATGAATTAAATACATTGGAATACCTATTTGAATTTTTGGATTCATATGATTTTGCCAGCGAAGGAGCCGAAGAAATTCAGGAAGAAAATAAAACCCTGATTAATGCATCAGTACTTGGATTAATCTTTGAAAAAATAAACGGATACAAAGACGGTTCATTCTTTACACCTGGTTTTATTACCATGTACATGTGCCGTGAAACAATCCGCAGGGCAGTTGTACAAAAATTCAATGAAACGAAAAACTGGAATTGTAAAACCATTGATGACCTTTACGAAAAAATTGATGATAAACAAGAAGCAAATGACATAATAAATGACCTAAAAATCTGCGACCCTGCTGTAGGTGTTAAAGATACTGTAAACTGTACCACCTTCGATATCTAAAAGTGTACCACCCT
>CAYMFM010000008.1:80484-84443 GCA_964389685.1 uncultured Rikenellaceae bacterium | reverse complement strand
ACTCGCTCAAGGCGAGTTCGGTTCCCGCATTGCTTCCCTCTACCCATCACACATTAACTTCGTTGAGCTTCGCTTCGCTCCGGTTCATGCAATGTACTACGTTTTTGCATGAATAATGCGGGTTAACATGGTCCTGCTTTCTGTTTGAATATTTCAGCGTGGTTTCTTGAGTTAAAGATTTAGCTTTACTTTTATAAAGTATCCAAACAAAAATCATGCGTTATGAAAGAAGAACTAAAGGGAGAACTGACCATACAGGTTCTGGCCATGCCGAAAGACACAAATCCGGCTGGTGATATTTTCGGGGGCTGGCTGGTATCACAAATGGACATTGCAGGTGGTATCTATGCCCAGAAAATTGCGAAGGGCCGTGTCGTCACCGTAGCGATTAATTCAATTACCTTCAAATTACCGGTATTTAATGGAGACATATTGTCCTGTTACGTTGACCTGATAAAACGGGGAAGAACATCCATGACGGTTCATATAGAAGCCTGGGTTAACCGGCGGTTCGAAACCGAAAAACAAATCAAGGTCACCGAAGGGAATTTCACCTATGTTAAGGTAAGTGACGACAGAGTACCCATACCGTTATAGATCATTCAGCAATTTCGTATTTCCTCACACATATTTACTTCCTGGGTTTCTTTTTCTTGAAAGATCTGTATCGTTCCGGTCAATGATTAAAGCAAAAAAAGCGATACGATGACTATGCATTTTACCTATATTCAAAAAATCCAGCATGGTTTTTCTACAAAAGGTTTCTCCTCGTTGGTTTTCTAACATTAGATTTAATTGAATGTCAATATTTTAGTGGTTAAACAAAAACTTTTTTTCTCTTGCATTCCCCTTGCATTTTTTGTATTTTATATGAAATCAAGATCTTGAAAAAAATATTAATTATATTATTAATCAAAGCGTTACGGGATTTTTGATAGAGAAACGTTATGGCCGGATCAGATTTCATATTTCCTGTAAACACCCTGTTGGGATGCAAATATTCTGTCTTAAAGAAGATTGAGCGTGTATTTACCATTGACCGGAAGTTCCGGGATATTTTTATCCGATCGAAGGCTATAAGTGGAATCATGACGTTCATTTCCACATTTGATGAAATCCGTTACAGGCAACTGGAAAAAAAGGTTACTATAGAAAAACCACCCATCTTTATCATTGGTCACTGGCGAAGTGGCACCACCTTTATTCACAACCTGCTATCCTGCATGAGTGATGCTGCTTACCCGACTACTTTTCATACGGTATTTCCCAATAACCTGTTTGCATTCAAGGGCATTATCAAATGGATCATGCAATTTTTTTTACCGAAAAGGAGACCGGTTGATGGAGTGAAAATGGATAGCAGCAATCCGCAGGAGGAGGAAATCGCTTTCGGGAATGCATTTTTTTTCAGCTACTATTACTGGTTTTACTTCCCGAAGGAGTATCATGAAATTGCCGAGCGGTTTTTATTCATTGAACACATCACGGATGAGGAGAAGAGTCAGTTTACCAAAAATTATCTCCGCTTTATCAAGCGGACAATGATTAACACCGGAGGATCCAGGTACATTTCGAAAAATCCGCCCAATACAGCCAGGATTCCCATTTTATTAACCATGTTCCCGGATGCAAAGTTTATCTATTTATCCAGGGATCCATATGAAACACTGGTTTCTACCTTCCGGTTCTGTAAAGCGTTTCTTAAAACCCTTCAATTGCAGGAGGTGAGTAATGCTGATTTATGGAAGATTGTGATGAATACCTACCGTTCATTGATCGAGCGCTATCAGAAGTATAAAACATTAATACCGGAAGATCAGTTGATTGAAATTCAGTATACCGATCTAATCAAAAATCCCGAACATATTGTAAATAGAATTTTCGACCGGTTTTTTCCTGAACAAGCTTCAGAAAAGGAAGAAATTATTCAGAAAATTCCTTCTTATTCCCACCATAGAGTAAATGCCTATCATTTTGATACCGATTTTCTCAAACGAGTTAATGATGAAGTGGGATCGTTGATTCTGGAGCAGGGGTATTCCTTAAAACCATCATTACCGTGAAAATCAATTTAATTGTTTTAGTGCTTGGTATTCTTGTTGCACTATCATCGTGTAATTACACCAGAGAGATTCATGTATCACCCGACGGAAACGACAGTGGATACGGGACCGCTTCAGATCCATATGATATAGCAGATTTTCGTTACACCGGCGTTTCCGTGGGTTGGGTATGGGGTTATGCCCATAGCCCGGCGAAAAACAACCTGGTTTTCAATACAAAAACCGGGGGCTTCCATCAACATTATGGAAAAGAGAACATGATCGGGAATAATATCTTTGCTTTTGCCGACCTGTATCAGGTGCAGGCCACACGGGTTGAAGATCACCTGTCGTTTTCATTTGCAAATAATTTGTACTTTTATAAAAGAATCCTTTCTTTTCTTAACTAACCTGAAATACATTTTGACTATGAAAAATCTTCGTTCATTAATCATCTTTTTCTTTCCGTTGTTCATGATGGGTTGCCAGTCGGATCATTGGATCACGTTGTTTGACGGGGAAACACTTTCAGGATGGAGGGCATCCGAAAACGCCGGGTCCTGGAAAATCGAGGATGGTGCACTGGTTACTTCCGGTCCCCGTTCGCATCTCTTTTATGACGGGGAAGTTATGAACCATGATTTTAAGAATTTTGAGTTGATGGTTGATGTAAGAACCATTCCGGGATCCAACTCGGGGATCTATTTTCATACCGAATTCCAGGAAGAAGGCTGGCCTGAAAAGGGCTATGAATGTCAGGTAATCAATTCAAACAAACCCGCAGAACCAGGAGATTATGTAGAGTACAAAATGACCGGAAGCATTTATGCCATTCGAAATACATGGAAATCACCCGTGCCTGATAACGAATGGTTTAATTACCACATCGTCGTCCGGGGTAAGACCATCCAAACGTTCATCAATGGTGAACTGATTGCTGAATATACGGAGCCGGACGAGGTTTACAGACCTGAATCCATGAAAGGCCGCGTCCTCTCTTCCGGAACGTTCGCTTTCCAGTGTCATGATCCAGAAAGTGTGGTCTACTATAAAAACGTTAAGGTAAAACTGCTGCCCGATGATCTTCCCACTCCTGGAGAACCACCGGAAGACCTTGAGTTTGAAAAGCACCTGGTTGATCTGGCAGCCGGCAATTTTCCTTTGATCGACCTGCACATGCATTTGAAAGAGGGATTGACACTGGAGGACGCTATGATGCATGCACGAAAGTACGGATTCACTTACGGGATTGCCGTGAATTGCGGATTGAATATGGGACTGGAAACGGATGCAGCTGTGCAACAATTTCTGGATGACTATGCAAAACCATCACACACCTGGCTGGCCATGCAGGCCGAGGGACGTGAATGGCTGGATATGTTTTCCGGAGAGGTGGTTTCACAGTTTGATTATGTGTTCACAGATGCCATGACCTGGACCAATAACAACAACAAACGCATGCGGTTATGGATTGAAGAGGAGACCGAAGTGGGAGATCCCCAGGATTTTATGGAGCAACTGGTGGACCGGACCGTTGGTATTTTGGAGAATGAGCCGATTGATATTTTTGTCAATCCTACATACCTGCCCGAGGAGATAAATGACCGGTATGATGAACTCTGGACAGAAGAGAGGATGGATCGGGTCATAACGGCACTAGTGGAAAATCAGGTTGCGCTGGAAATCAACAACCGGTATATGATTCCCAGCCCTGCGTTTATTAAAAGGGCCAAAGAAGCCGGGGTAAAATTCACATTCGGAACAAATAATGGCGGGAAAGATGATCTGGGTAGAATGGAATACGCTATTGAAATGATTGAGGAGTGCGGTCTAACCGGCAATGATATCTGGATGCCTGATAATAATTTGTAGATCATCGCAGACAGAGCAGTTTTATTGGTTTTATTTTTTGCGATA
>CAYMFM010000008.1:9937-80384 GCA_964389685.1 uncultured Rikenellaceae bacterium | reverse complement strand
TAATTTGTAGATCATCGCAGACAGAGCAGTTTTATTGGTTTTATTTTTTGCGATACATTCTAAAAACATACCGCCCCTGACGGGGTTAATTCTTGTTAAAATAGTAACCATGTAGGTCGACTCTCTTGCCGAAGGCATTCCCATGGAAGAGTCGACTGAAAGGCGACTTGAAATCGTGGTGAAATGAAATTGGTCAGACACGCTCGGTCAGACGGGCTCGCCACAGTCCAAAACAAATTCCAGCGGTCAGACCGTACATGTAAACTTTAGTGATACGATGAACGAAAGTCATCGTATCACAAAAAGATGCTACACCTGCCGGATAAAGTCTTCCGGGACGTCCTGCAGCCTGGCTATATCGAGGATCTTTGTCCTGACATCAAAACCCATCTGACAACGGACAGTGCAACTGCTACAATCGGTACATGGAAAAGAATGGATGCCGGTAGAGCAGAGTGTTTTCCGGGCGTGCTCCAGGTTCCTGTAACCATAAGCGTACATGTAGCTCCTCATGATGGTTGGTATGTCTAAACCTTCGGGGCATTGTGTTATGCATTTACTACATTGCTGGCAATAGAGGCCGGATGATACTTCCCCCGAGGGTGGTTTCAGGTCCTCTTCTTCTTCTTCGGTTAATTCCAGGTCTTCCATTATGGATAGATTCTGGTATAACTGATCGTAGTTAGTACAACCCGGTACGGTTGTATGTATATTTTCATTCTGGAGTACCCATTTCAGTGCCGCTTTCGGGTTAATCGGTTTCGTTCTTTCTTTGTCCCAATAGGTACCGGCCATGGTTTTCATGGCAATGATACCGAGATCCGCATGGGCTGCATGCTGGATTGCTTCTTCAATGGCCTCCCTGTTTTTTATGCGGAAATTATAAGCTGTCATAACTACATCAAAGATTCCCGCATCCACCGCTGCACGAATGGCTTCATCCTGATACGAATGTGTGGCTATCCCAAGGAATTTTGCTTTTCCCTCCTGCTTCAATTTCTCCATTGCTTTTAACAGCGGTTTAAACAATACGGATTCTCTGCGGGCTGCAAAGGGTAAAATCAAAATATCAACATAGTCCACCTGCAATCGTTCAAGACTGCTTTCAGCATGATCCAGAAAGATCTTCGGATCCATATCCAGTCTGAATCTGCCATCCTGCTGTTCATAATAGTGATGTTCTCCAACGCTTGTTAACATTGTGAAAGAATTTCTGGGCCGCTCTTTCATTGCATTCCCCAGCATGATTTGATTGTTCCCATGAGTATAGGCTTCTGCGGTGGCAAAAAGCGTTACCCCTTCATCCAGAGCAAGCCTGACCAGGTTTTGATTGTTGGTGTATGCGGTTCCCATACTGACAACGGGCAGTTTGATCCCGGTTCTTCCAAGGGTGCGGTATAAAAATCTGTTTTCTTTTTCAGTGGATTTATAGCTAGCCAGGGATTGCGGGAAAGATTTGGAAATCAAGCCGGCACCGGTTACAGTCAGCAAACTATTTCGCAAAAATTTTCGACGGTTTTGCATGGTTGTTAGGTTTAGGTTATCCTCAGATTTAGGGACAAGTTAAGTCTTTCCCTTAAAGATGTCAAGGGCGATTTGGAAAACAGAGTGATACCTCAAAAAACTAGTGACAGCTTCCTATTTTATTAAAATCTAACATATTGTTTTACTGTATTTTAGTGAATTTAGAGGTAATTTCGAATGAAATAAAATCTTATGTAAACAACGTATAATCAATTAAATAAGAATATCTTTTGAAAAATTTAAATAGGAAGCTGTCACCATTTTTTTCGAAGAATTGGAAATGCTGAATAATAATGATAAGTGCAGAACGGATTATTGAGGTTGGCCGGTAATATTGAAACCGGCCACATAAAAATCCTTATCGATTTCCAGAGATCCTGGCTTTATATTTTCAAGAAAAGACCATCTGGTTTTGGGTTTCAGCCAAGTCTTATTTCCATTGAGGATAACTTTTACCGGCATATCAAATCCCCGGACAGAGTTTCCCCACCGGTATGCCAGCTGGTTATTCACAAACCGGTATTCCAGGGTAGGAATGCGCACATCACGTAGATACTGGTCAAAGAAGTGATTCAGATCATATTCGGTGTGCTCGTTCATATACCTTTCGATTTGTTCAGTTGTTACTGTCTGATGCCAGAAGGTTTTGTTCAAGCCTCTGAGAATCTTCCTCCACTGTTCGTCGTCATCAATAATCTGGCGCATGGTATGTAGCATATTAGCTCCTTTGGGGTACATATCCCCCGATCCTGAATAATTCACATCATATT
This sequence comes from uncultured Rikenellaceae bacterium, assembly GCA_964389685.1. Classification (GTDB taxonomy): domain Bacteria; phylum Bacteroidota; class Bacteroidia; order Bacteroidales; family VadinHA17. Next base: position 78,090 of record CAYMFM010000008.1, on the reverse strand, counting down.
TTCCGATAATTGGGCGGTCATTCCGGATATTGGATCGTACGCCGCGAAGGTATTCACCCCCTGCTTCCTTCCCGAAGAAGTAATCGACATAAAGACCTTCGGAATAGGCGATGAAGCTCTCATGGATCCACATATCCGCAATGTCCTTGTAGGTGATGTTATTGGCGAACCATTCATGGCCCGATTCATGGATGATGATAAAATCGAATTGATCGCCCCAGCCGGTTTGACTCACATCCCTTCCGCCATAACCGTTTTTATAGCCATTCCCATACGTTACCGAACTTTGGTGCTCCATTCCGGGATAGGGTACCTCAACCAGTTTATATCCGTCTTCATAGAATGGATAGGGACCGAACCAATGTTCAAAGGCCTTCAGCATCATGGGAGCCTGTTTAAAATGTTCTTTTGCTTTTTTCAGGTTATCCCGGAGGACATAGTAATCGCAATTGAGTTTTCCCAGCTCACCCTGGTAGATCTCTCCAAAATGAACATAATCACCCACATTAATATTCACGGCATAGTTGCTGATGGGATTGGCAACGAACCAGCTCCATGTTTTGGTACCGTCTTTATTTTCTGTCATACCGCGAAAACGACCATTCGATACATCCATAAGGTTACCGGGAGTAGTTACAGTAATCAGCATACTATCCGGCTCTTCATACATATGGTCTTTACACGGCCACCAGAGGCTTGCTCCTGCTCCCTGGCAGGCAGAAGCCACAAACGGATTCCCCCGGTTATCGTGTTTCCAGGCGATTCCTCCGTCCCATGGTGGTCTCTTATTGACTTTTGGTTTGCCGCCATAAAAGACGGTAATTTTTTTTATAGCACCAACCGGTTGTTTCTCTGCCAGATCAATAAACCAGGCATTCCCATCCTGAGTGAACTTCTGCTCTTTATCATTTTGAAGGATTTTTTGGATCGACATAGGCGGCTGCAGATCAATTTGCATCCGGTTATTCTCTTCAAGCACCTTGTAATGTACAGTAACACTTCCGGTAAGACTACTGTCTGAAGGATCTACCGTTACATCCAGGTGGTAATAGGTTAGTTTCCACCAGGCTCTTTCTGGTGTTATTGAACCCCGCAGGGTATCCTGTCGTGTAAATTCCCTGGTTTGTGCTGAAAGCAATCCGCAGGCCAGAAAGAGAAATAACATTGAATATACAGTTCGAGTTTTGTTCATGGTCGTATTCCTGCAGTTCTTTTTATAAAGGTAGGATATTCCTGTTTATCATTCAATATGCTGATGTATATAATGAACAACCTGATGTCGTTATGACGAACATAACAACATGGATTATCATTCGATAAAACCCAGTTTTTTTGCCCTTATCTCCCGGTTTTTTCTTACCAGGAGCAGCATGTCCTTAGCATCATCCATTTATCCATTATAGGTTACTATTTTTTTTCATTTTCACAAACGGATTGAATGGAAAAGCCTTCCTACATGTAAGCCAGTCGGGCTTTGAAACCCACTTGGTGAGCCTGGGCATGGTCACCAAGACGTGGCCAGTTTAGCCTGTCCCTAAAAAACTCACGGGATGACACTGGGTGTGCCCCTCCGAGTCACCCCGTGAGCAGCTACAAATCACCCCGTGAGCAGATTTGTCACCCTATGATTAGAAACAGTTGGATTTGAATACGGGTTGAGGTATATTTATAAATCCAACCACAAAACGATCTAAAATACATCTATTATGAATAAGACAAACCTGTTTCTCAAAGCCGCAGTCTGTATGTTTTTCTTCCTGCTGACGGCAGGCAGTGCGTTTGCCCAGTTACAGGGATTTCAGCTGGTCAACGAACCCATTGACATCAGTCCCGATTTCCAGGATTTCAAAAACACTTATTACCTTGCCAACAAACTGGTCAGTTTTGATCCTGAAACGGGGCATGGGAAATTATCCTATGAACGGTACGAATATGCCACCCGTATGGCGTTCGACAACATGATGGGTGGTTTACGACCGGTCCCGGCTAATGAGTTTCCCCAAAATGAGTATGAGGCTGCCCCGGAGTTACCTTTTATTATTGAATTTTCATCCCCCCGTACCATACGCATCAGGGCCAAATCCGGTTTTGAACCCTCAAACCGGGAGGAATCCCTCATGCTGATAAATGGCAAGGCACCGGTTGACAATTCCTGGAAGTATTCCAAAACCGATAAAGGGCACCAGTACACGTCGAAATACGGGAAAGTCGTCATTGAGACAGATCCCTGGCATGTAGTATTTTACGATACCGGCAACAAATTGTTAACGTCGACAATGCATTATACCGATGCTTCAACGACGTTTACACCTGTCCTGCCCTTCTCCTTTGTGCGACGTGCCAGTGATTACTCAAGGAGTTTCTCAGCAGTATTTACCTTGTCAGCGAACGAGAAAATCTTCGGATGCGGTGAGTCGTTCCAGTCATTCGACAAGCGGGGACAAAAAGTGGTATTATGGGTTGATGATGCAAACGGTGTGCAGAACGAAACGATGTATAAACCGGTTCCGTTTTATATCAGCAGTCGGGGATACGGTGTCTTTATGCATACTTCCACTCCCATCACATGCGATTTCGGGAAATATTTCAGTGGAGCCAATGCCATGATGATCGGTGATGAAGCGCTTGACCTTTTCATTTTTATTGGTGAACCAAAAGATATCCTGGATGAGTACACCAACCTGACCGGAAAACCCGAAATGCCACCACTCTGGTCGTTTGGTTTCTGGATGAGCCGTATTACCTATTTCTCGCAGGAAGAGGGTCTTGCTGTGGCGGATAAACTACGTGTGTACCGGATTCCGGCCGATGTACTTCATTTCGATACTGGCTGGTTCGAAACCGATTGGCGATGCGATTATCGGTTTTCTCCCTCGCGTTTTGAAGATCCGGAGGGCATGATCCGGGAATTAAAGGAGAAGGGTTTGCGGACCTGTTTATGGCAGCTACCCTATTTCGTTCCCAAAAATTCGTTATTCCCGGAAATTATTGAAAAGGAGCTGTATGTAAAAAATGCGAAAGGGAAGCTTCCATACGAAGATGCCGTTCTGGATTTTTCAAATCCTGAAGCAGTCAGCTGGTACCAGGGGAAAATCAAAGGATTACTTGACCTGGGAGTAGGAGTGATCAAGGTTGATTTTGGCGAAGCTGCTCCCGCCAACGGTGTGTATGCTTCAGGGCGTACCGGTTTCTATGAGCACAACCTCTATCCGCTGCGGTATAATAAAGCCGTTTCCGATATTACTAAGGAAGTAAACGGGGAGCGCATCATCTGGGCACGCAGCACGTGGGCAGGAAGTCAGCGCTACCCGGTGCATTGGGGAGGAGATCCTGCCAATACCAATACAGCCATGGCAGCTACCCTGCGCGGTGGATTGTCACTCGGGGTATCCGGATTTTCCTTCTGGAGCCACGACATCGGAGGATTCGTATTAAAAACCCCCGAGGATATTTATCGCCGGTGGACTCCCTTCGGTATGCTGACCTCCCATGTCAGGAGTCATGGTGCTCCTCCAAAAGAACCCTGGGAATACGGGGAAGATTTTATGGATGCATTCCGTATAGCTGATGAGATGCGGTATAAACTGATGCCCTATATTTATGCACAGGCCAAAGAGTGTACCGAAAATGGATGGCCCATGCTACGGGCACTGTTTGTTGAATTCCCTGACGATCCGGGAAGCTGGCTGATTGATAACCAGTACCTTTTTGGCAGCGACATGCTGGTGGCTCCACTGCTGGAAGAAGGTAATTCACGGGATATCTATCTACCCCCGGGAGAATGGATCGATTACCAGACAGGAGAAACCTATTCCACTGGATGGCATCATATCGAAGCCGGTGAGATACCCATTGTTATAATGGTTCGTGACGGATCAGTGATTCCCCATATCAAACTGGCACAGTCAACCCGGTTCATGGATTGGTCTGAACTGGAACTGAAAGTATATGCTGTTTCCGCAACAGCAGTTACAGGGAAACTGTGTCTGCCGTCTGAAGATGTGTTAAAAGAGATTACATTGATTAAAGACGGGAATCAATTTCGTATTCACGGTGATCCCTACAATGGTAGGGTAGGTTATAAAATAACATACCGGGACTGATATCCTTTTGGATTGTGAAGGATAGGAGGTTTGTTTTTTTATCGGTCAGACCGGATTCCACGGTACCGTCTGACCCATTCCGGGTCTGACGGATGGGGATTATTGCCCACTGACTTTCCTATTCATCGCCTGGTGTGTTAACCCTGACATATATAATTGATAATCAATAGATTTCAATTATGTATCGTCATTATTCATGCTGAATGCATGAATAATCCGGGTTAAGGTCAATGGTAAGATTTTCCTTGAATGACTTTTGACAGCCCCTCCACTGGTTCATCTTTATTCGTAACGTATTTTCAAAACTCTGGAGGGTATTAGGAGTCACCCCGTTTATCTAAACAATTTCTTTCCTGATGATTGGGAGGAAAGGATGCTTATTCCCCCGGTAACATATTATAGACGCCTTCAATTAAAATATCCTTTAGTCCTTCATCCAGCACCTCGGCATATTCCTGGAGTATAACACCTATATTGACCGGGATCTTACGAAAGATTAAATTTTCTCCCTTCTCATCAACCAGGGACAGCACATAATAGCGGTTATTTTCCCTGATCAAAGCCTGGCTTGGAATGGCGGGTGCTTCACGCTGGCAGGTTATGGTTTCGGTTTCGACAAACAACCGGTTCACAAGAGTACTCCGGTCTTCAGCTTTGATCTGAGCAATGCACAGTACCGTTTTAGAATCCGGGTCGATCGATTTTCCGATATGGCTCAGTATAGCCTCAAATACCCTTTCCATATTATCCGGGTTATAATAGAGCACTGGTTGACCGACCACCAAATTTTTCAGGTCTTTCTCAAAAACATGTATGTTAAGCTGAAATTGATCGGGATCGATCAGTTCCATAACCGTTGCCTGGGGTTCAATAGACTGTCCCAGTACCAGATCCTGTTTAGCGACAAATCCATGAATGGGTGAATAGACAGGTGCAAGGGGAACGATGGTCCCCTTCTCAACCTGTAAAGGATCGATATTAATCATCTTTAACCGCGCCTTCAACCCTTCAGCTTTCAGGAGAAAGCTTCTATATTCACTCTCGGCAGTGATAAAATCTTTCTGTGCAGTGATCTGTTCTTCAGATAGTGCTTTCTGCCGTTCATAGTTGGCTTTCAATGATTTCAACTGATTAAATGTTTCGCCATACTCTTGCTGAAGCAAAATGATCTCATTGCTTTCAAGGGTGAATAACAACTGGCCTTTGTTAATGTAATCGCCAACCGAAAGGGTAACCTGTTTTACCCTTCCGGGGGTCAGTGTGCTGATCTTTACCCAACCGGAGGGTGATGCGACAACATACCCATTGGCATTGATCACGTTTTGGAACATCCTGGGTAAAGGTTCTCCGAGTCTCATCCCGGACGATTCAAATTGCTCCTTTGTGATGACTATTTCCATAGATTCCTCTGCAGCAGGTCCTGATGCCTCCGTATTTAAATCCCTTGCATCGTCCTGGTTCCTCTTGTGACAGGAGGGTAAGGAAACAGATGCCAGCATAACAACAAGCAAAATATAGTTTACGTTCCGTTTCATATTGTTACTATTTTGTTTTTAGATGTATTTTCACCTGACCTTTCATTATTGCATAGCTGTTAACCTGAGTCAGAGTGTCAGGTAATTGATCTCAAGCACCACCTCGTTGTATTCATACAGGTTATCCAGGTAATTCAGTTCGATCTCGATAGCACTATCTATGCTCTGGGCAAATTTAAAAAAGTCAATCTCTCCTGCAGCATAGCTTTCCTGCGCAGACCGGATCAGCTGGTCTGCCAGGTGCTTCCCTGTTTGCTCATAATATTGAATAGACTCTCTGTATTTTTCAAGTCCGGTCATCATTTCGGAAACTTTGTTTTCATACACACGGATATAATTAGCCTTCAGGTTTACTGACGATTCCCAGGCGTACCGCTTTGCTTTCACTTTTGCCCTCTGCTCGCTGAAAAACAGGGGAATCTCAAGACCTACCTGGAAGCCCTGATAGTTTCTTGAGCCCGGGTATTTATTGGTCCCGTTGAAGTAACTGAGGGTCATATCGGGTAGAAACCTGTTTTTTTCCACCTTTAATTCTGCATCCTGGAGCAGGATGGCATGTTGCAGATAGTGTAATCCGGGATCTGATGCCACCCCTTCAGATTCAACGACCAGTTCCTTGAGCGGTTCATTGGGTATAGTGAACAGGCTATCGTAATTCATTAAAGTCGCCAGGTTGGCAAGGGCAATATCGATGTCGTATTGAAATTGGTTTTGCATGATCCGGACCTGGTTGTATTTTGACTGGGCATTCAGCATTTCAAGATAGGTAATTTCACCCTGGTTAAAACTGAACTCTGCAGCAGTGGAAAACCGACGGTAAATGCTGTCGATCAGACGGTACTGTTGCTGCTTATTTTGAAGATAGATAACAGTATAATAAGTTTTTGAAACATCCCTGGTTAGCACTCTTTTCCTCTTTTCGAGTTCATCTTTTGCCATATTGAAATCGATAGTATTTGCTTTTCGCTGTGTAAAATAAGTGGTTGGAAAATCAAAGCGCTGTTCGGCTCCAAAAACGCCGATCGGGTAGTCATTTTTCGCGATGTTATTTTCATCGTAATTGAAATAGAGGGTTGTCTGATCGATAGCAAATGCAGTTCTTATAAGGGCTTTGCTTTCTTCGGCTTTTGAACGGTATGCTGCCAGCTCCATGTTGTTCCGGTAAGCGATATCAAGAGCATCGGTAAGGATTAATGTATACGGCTGATCCATGGATTGTGATGCTGGTTGAGACTGAGCAAATGCAGGGATCAATAACAGAAGGATCAAAGAAACGATTTTTCTTCTCTTGAATTTTGGAGGCCAAAGTTGTATGCCGGTAATTTCATCGAAAATGCTGTACAGCAGTGGCAGTGCCAGCATGGTCAGCATGGTGGAAGTAACGAGACCGCCAATAACAACTGTGGCCAACGGGCGCTGTACTTCGGCACCTGCTGAGGTAGAGATCGCCATTGGCAGAAATCCCAGAGCTGCAGCAGCGGCCGTTAGCAGAACAGGACGAAGCCGTTCGCGTGTTCCCTTCAGAATACGTTCGCGCATATCGGTGATACCCTGCTCTTTCAATTCCTTCAGGTGTTCAATCAGAACGATACCATTTAATACAGCGACACCAAACAGGGCGATAAAACCGATACCAGCCGAAATGCTGAAAGGCATACCCCTTATCCATAGCAGGGAAACACCTCCGACAATGGATAGAGGAACAGCCGAGAAAACCATTCCTGCCTCTTTGAAGGATTGAAAAGCGAAATGAAGGAAAATAAAGATCAACAACAGGGCAATGGGTACAGCAATTTTCAATCTTCCTGATGCATTGCGAAGGTTTTCGAACTGACCACCGTAATCGACAGAATAGCCTGTGGGCAGGTCCAGTTGCTTGTCCAGGATTGCGCTTATATCATTCACCACGGATTCCAGGTCACGATTCCGCACGTTCACGCTTACTACGACCCTTCGATGCGTATTATCCCTGGAGATTTTTGCAGGGCCTGTTGCGTATTCAATATCAGCCAGTTCTCTTAAAGGTACCTGTTTACCATTCGGCAAGCTTACCTGAAGGTTTCTAATGTGTTCTATATCGTTGCGGAATTCGGGTTGAAGGCGTGCCACCAGGTCAAACCGTTTCTCACCTTCAAACACACTTCCACCAATGGCTCCACCAAATGCCATGGTAAGATACCGGTTCAGTTCTTCGATTGAAAGTCCATAATAAGCAATCTTATTTCGCCTGTATTTCACACTCATCTGGGGCAGCCCTGCGGTCTTTTCCAGGATTATATCTGAAGCTCCCGGGACACCGGCAATCAACTGTTTGACTTCAAGGGCTTTCTCGGCCAGGATTTCAAGATCCTCCCCAAAGATCTTTATTGCCAGGTCAGCACGTACACCGGTTATTAATTCGTTGAACCGCATTTCGATTGGTTGGGTGAACTCATAATCAATACCGGGAATCACAAGCAATGCCTCTTTGAAATTATTCGCCAGTTCCTCCTTGCTTTCTGCCGTAATCCATTCCTTTTTAGGCTTGAGTTTGATGATCATGTCAATCTCCTCCATGGACATTGGATCTGTCGGCACCTCAGCGGCACCGATCCTGCATACAATCTGATCCACTTCAGGAAACTGATAGATCAGGATATTTTCCATCCTGGTGGTTGTTTCAATTGTTTTTGAAAGGGATGTACCCGTTTTCAGGACCGGCTGGATCACGAAATCACCTTCATCCAGTGTCGGTACGAATTCACCACCCATTCTTGAGAAGATGAAACCCGTAAAAATCAATGATGCAATTGCCAGTCCAAAGATCACACTTTTATGGTCATAAGACCACCTGATTACAGGATCATAAGAGCGGTAAAACAGGTTCATGATAAAACGGGTCAAAGCGAATTGTTTCTCTTTTTCAGGCCGGAGGAAAAGGGAGGAAGCTACCGGCAACCAGGTGAGTCCGAAAAACATAGCACCCAGAAGGGCAAAGCTGAATGAAAGAGCCATGGGGCGGAACATTTTTCCTTCAACCCCGCTCAGCGAAAGAACCGGGATGAAAACAATAAGGATGATCACCTGTCCGAAGATGGCTGAATTCATCATTTTGGATGCACCGTTATATGTGATCCGGTCCATGATCGTCTGACGCTCATCACCCATTGCTCCGGCAAGCTCATTCTGGTTAACGGTAAGCCGGATGGCAATAAATTCAACAATGATCACTGCTCCGTCGATGATGATACCGAAGTCGAGTGCTCCAAGACTCATCAGGTTAGCATCAATCCCAAAGATGTACATCATCGAGATGGTAAAGAGAAGGGAGAGCGGAATAATCGAAGCGATCACCAAACCCGAGCGCAGGTTACCCAACATCAGGACCACTATAATGAGGACGATCAAACATCCGAAGAGCAGATTCTCAAACACGGTTAAAGAGGTCTTATGGATCAATTCGCTCCGTTCGAGGATCGGATTAATGTAGATTCCTTCAGGAAGTATGTTCTGAACTTCAGCTACTCGTTTTTTCACGGCATCGATCACCTTGTTCGAATTGGCGTCTTTCAGCATCATGATCTGCCCCATGACCTTTTCTCCCTCACCATTTGCTGTGATTGCCCCGAACCGGTTAGCACTCCCGAAACGAACCATTGCGACATCCTTGATCAGGATTGGCACTCCGCTGGTATTGGTGATGACAATATTTTCAAGATCCTCGAGCGATTTTACCAGTCCATCACCCCGGATGAAATAACTCTGGTTTTGTTTTTCAATGTAGGCACCTCCGGCTACACTGTTATTCTGCTGCATTGCATTGTACACTTCAAGCAACGAAATTCCCAATCCCTTGATTCGTTCCGGATTGATGGCTACCTCGTATTGTTTAAGGTACCCTCCCCAGGTATTCACCTCCACGACTCCCGGGATGCCGGAAAGCTGGCGTTTCACTATCCAGTCCTGGATGGTGCGTAGCTCCATGATTGAATAGCTGTTTTCATATCCCGGTTTTACATCCAGGATATACTGGTATATTTCTCCAAGTCCGGTAGTGATCGGACCCATTTCAGGCGTCCCAAAACCTTCTGGAATATTGGCGGATGCGCTCTTAATTTTTTCTGCAATCAGCTGGCGTGGCAGGTACGTGCCCATTTTATCTTCGAAAACAATAGTGACTACCGACAGACCAAATTTGGAGATTGACCGGATCTCTTGTACACCGGGAAGGTTTGACATCTCAAGCTCAATCGGGTAGGTGATAAATTGCTCCACATCCTGGGTTGACAGGCTGGTAGAAGTGGTGATCACCTGTACCTGGTTGTTGGTGATATCGGGCACAGCTCCAACGGGGATCTGAAGGATGGCAAACACACCAAATCCGGCTACACTGATGGTAACCAGGATCGCAATAAGCTTGTTCTTAATACTGAAATTGATAATTCGGTTAAGCATGCTGGATTTATATTGTTAATGGTCGGAGTTTTGAAATTATTTAGAATGCGAATATAACGATATCGCTGTAATTTTTCTTACTTCACCTGCTCCCGTTTCAAATGAAATGCCCGGATTTATTGTTACCGTCTGACCCATTCGGGGTCTGACGGATAGGGTTTCCAGCCAATTACCTTCCTAACCCTTTCATTTTATATTGAGATTTCAGGTTATATTATTTATAAATCCAAACCTTGTCCCCCTTTTGTAAAGGGGAAATAAAGGGGGATTTTAACCTAATGCCATACTGATTTATGGGTTAAGCCAACAAAAGAACAACTAACCGGGGGGGCTGGCGAGGCCGGCCAGGCGGTCCCCTCCGAGTGACCCGGTGAGTAAAAACAGTTGGATTTGATCATGGGTTGAAGTATATTTAAATCCTGCAACCGAAATGTTCAAAATGACCCATGTCATTCATACGGAAAACCTCACCAAACATTACGGGGACGTACATGCTGCAGAGGATGTTACTTTGCACATAAAAAAGGCGGAGATCTATGGTTTTCTTGGGCTGAACGGAGCGGGTAAAACAACCACCATCCGGATGCTCCTGGGAATGATCCGGCCCACCATGGGAACTGCTTTCCTGTTTGGCCAGAAGGTAGGTCCGGGGAATCTTGATCTCTGGAACCAGGTGGGACACCTGGTGGAAACACCCTATTCCTATCCGGAACTTACAGTAATGGAAAACCTGGAGATCTACTACCGGCTCAGGTTATTAAAAGATCCGGGACTACTGGCAGACGTGGTGGAGAAGCTTCATCTTGGCCAGTACAGGAATACCAAGGCGAAACACCTTTCTCTCGGGAATGCCCAGCGATTGGGTATTGCCAAAGCAATGATCCATCACCCCGGCCTGCTCATCCTGGATGAACCGGCCAATGGCCTGGATCCTGCAGGGATTGTCGAAATCAGGGAATTGCTCAGTGACCTTGCCGGGAATCATGGTGTGAGCGTCTTTATCTCCAGTCATATCCTGGGTGAGATCTCCCGGTTTGCCACCCGCATCGGGATCATCCATGAGGGACATATGATTTATGAATCGGACATTGACCGGTTGGACCAATCCAGGCGCAGGTCGCTGCATGTGGAGACACTGGATAATGAACAGGCTCATGAAATCCTTTCCAGTGCCGGTTATTCAGCAGATTTTTTATCCGACGGATCCCTTGAGGTATCCGGTGAAGCAGCTATTAACCATCCCGAAAAAATTTCCGCTTTGCTTGCATCACAGGGACTTGCACCGAAAAAGATATTGGTTGAAGAGGAAGACCTGGAGCATTTTTTCCTGCGGCTCATTCAAACCAGTAAACCATCATCATGAAAGCAATTCAGGCAGCATTGTGGATGGAGGTCCTGAAAGTCAGGCGGACAACAATATTTCCCATATCTATGTTCTTCTTCGTCTTCATGGGAATTGTGATGGGATTATTGATGTTTGTCTCCCAGCATCCTGAAATAGCAAGCCGGTCGGCAACGCTCAGTGTTAAAACTTCCTTTCTTGGAGAATTCAGTTGGGCTGCCTACAATGACTTACTGATCCAGATCATCCTGACCGTCGGAGTCATTGGTTTCGGCATCATTACCAGCTGGGATTTCGGGAGGGAGTTCTCCGACAGGGTGGTCAAGGATCTTCTTGCCCTGCCGGTTCCCCGTTTCACGATTATCCTTGCCAAGTTGATCATCCTGTTTTTTTGGAGTATGATCCTGTCGGTCATTGTTCTTGTGGCTGCCATTCTTACCGGGCTGGCTGTGCGTATTCCCGGTTGGACAGCGGTAGACTGGTTCCCCTTCCTGTGGAATTATATTGTTTGTACTGTCTTAAATGCCTTGCTGATCACCCCGGTAGCCTTTGTCGCCAGTGCGGGGCGGGGGTATTTGCTACCCATAAGCTTCATTATCCTGATCATGATCCTGACACAGTTGCTGTTTGTTGGCCTGCCCGGGGCTGCTTTCTGGTTCCCCTGGGCTCTTCCCGCCCTGTTCAGCGGGGTGGCTGGAGAAGCGATGCCCCAACCCGGTTTCATCAGCTACCTTATATATGGTTTAACCGTTCTTGCCGGGTTGTTCGGAACGATTGCCTGGTGGCAGTACGCGGATCATAAATAGGGTGTTTCTCGTCGCCCGACTCAAACTTGGGTGACGAGTTTTTGGTATCCTGAAAATATGCAGAACGACAACAACAAATGAGTCCCGGAGGGACTGAAAGATTTTTACCCCATTGGTCAGACGGAGTAAAACTATCTATTGTATTATCTTTATAAAAAGCTAACCTTGAAAACCTCCATTGTTATGTACAAGATCAGAGTAATACTGACATTAGTTGTCATAGCACTAACTGCTAAACAGTCATTTGCCGAAGGTTATGAAAACTTTAAAGTTGCCGTATACTGCCGTGCTTACGAGGTGGAAAAAATGAGCGATCTGAACTGGCTGGAGACGGTCTGGGATGAGCTGTTGAAACAGGTGCATGTGGATAAGGTCTACCTGGAAACGCACAGGGACCTGCTGATAGTTGACGAAAAAACCCTGGAAGCAGCGATTGACTTTTTCAGGGACAGGGGCATTGAAGTGGCGGGTGGCATCACCTATACCATCGACGAAAGCAACAATTTTGAAACGTTCTGTTATACCAATCCCGACCACCGTGCAAAAGTTAAGGAGATAGCCACCTACACAGCCCGTTTCTTTGATGAAGTCATCCTGGATGATTTCTTTTTCACAAATTGTAAATGCGACCTGTGTATCGAGGCAAAGAAAGAGATGAGCTGGACAGAATACCGGTTGAAGTTGATGAAAGATGCAGCAGTTGACCTGATCCTGAATCCGGCAAAAGCAGTTAATCCGGATGTTGAGGTGGTGATCAAATATCCCAATTGGTATGAACATTTCCAGGGACTGGGTTTCAACCTGGAGGAACAGCCTGCATTGTTTGACGGCCTTTATACCGGAACCGAAACCCGGAACCGCACAGGCAACCAACATTTGCAACAGTATCACGGCTATGCCATTTTCCGCTATTTTGAAAACATAAAACCGGGTCAGAACCGGGGCGGATGGGTGGATACGGGCGGTTCAAATCCACTGGACCGGTATGCCGAACAGTTGTGGCTGACACTTTTTGCTAAGGCTCCTGAAATTACCCTGTTTGACGTCCGTCAGTTGGATTCTCCCTTCCGCGAAGATACACAGGCAGCCTGGCAGGGTACAGGTACCAGTTTTGATTTTGATAAAATGAAAAAACCACTCAGGCAGGAGGATGGGTCGATGTACGAACCAACAAAGTTTTCCAGGGTTGCCGGCTATTCACTGGAAGTGGTTGACCAGGTTTTGGGATCACTGGGCAATCCGGTCGGAGTAAAAAGTTACAAGCCATATCATTCTTCAGGTGAGGATTTTCTTCAGAACTACCTGGGAATGATCGGAATCCCGATCGATATCGTCCCTGAATTCCCGGAAGGGGAAGAGATGGTCCTGCTCACAGAATCTGCCGTGTTTGATCCACAGATTGTTGAGAAAATAAAAAAGCAGCTGAGATCGGGTAAACGGGTCACAATAACCTCAGGACTGTACAAAGCACTCCAGGGTAAAGGCATAGAAGATGTTGTTGAGCTGGTTGTTACCGACCGCAGGGCGAATGTGAAAGAATTCAGGGCCGGTTGGGGGCCGACAACCTCCATTGATCGTGAAATCATCATACCGCAGATCCAATACCTCACCAACGATTCATGGGAGGTGGTGTCAGGATTGGATGACACCAACGGCTGGCCAATTTTACACCGGGCTGATTACTCCACAGGCCGGCTCTTTGTCCTGACCGTACCGGATAATTTTATCGATTTTTACAACATGCCGGCTGCGGTTTTGAACAGTCTCAGGCAGAACACTGCAGGAGACCTTGATGTAACCCTCGAAGGGCCGGCTGAGGTCAGCCTGTTTGTTTATGATAATCATTCCTTTGTTGTCGAATCGTTTTTGGATGAACCGGTTACGGTAAACATCGTATTAAGCGGGGAATATAAACAGATAGCAGATGTTGTTACCGGGGAAGAAATCCCCGGGACCTTCCGTGAAGCATTTGTCTTCCGGAACCGGAAATTCGGGAAAGATGTAAATCTGTTTGAAGTAACCCTCAAACCGCATTCCTTTAAGGCGTTTGCGTTTTAGTTTTTCCTATCGGTCAGACGGACTATAGCCGTCAGACCGAATTCCACGCTACCGTCTGACCCATTACGGGTCTGACGGATGGGGTTTCCGTTTTATATCAGTGATCCTTTTCCAGATGTTGCAGCGTTTACACTTCGTTTACACCCCACCAGCTTTTAATATCATTCCATGCAACGATCTCCGGCTTTTTAAACTTATGTTGTACATCCTCCAGTCGTTCCCCCCTGATCTCAATCTCACTCACAGCCGATGGTTTCATCCCGGATTGAATTGCACTGGTAAAGGTAGGAATTTCGGTTTTATCAAATCCCATAACATGGGCGGCCACCATATCGGTCGCTAACGGATTGGTTCCTGCTATGATCAGATCGGTCTTGACCAGATCGCCGTCTGAAGGCCCGTTACCTTCCATGGCCGTTGACCCATCAATGACAACCAATCCCGGGGTGCATGCTTTTACCATATCCAGGATTTCAAAGGCAATACCCGGAGATTCTTTATCTGCTGCCATGGTATGTAAGCAGGACCTTACGGAGCAGTAGACACTTCCCGGATAGAGACCGATAAGGTTTTTCATCCCAAGGGTAACCGTAGCCAACACATGGGTTTTCATCATGGGTACAGAACACAGCAGGTCAATATCAGTGAGCGATTTGTGTACGGTGATTTTATCGAAAACAAATCCGTCCGGCACTTCCACTTCTACCAGTTCACCGGAATGAAGGTTAATCAGTGGAATATTCATTGATTCCGCCAGTTCTGTATATCCGAGCTGGTCAAAAACATATTGTTGCATGGGATCCAGTACTTCGGGTTTTGTCGTGTGGAATATTTCTCCATCCGTAAAATTGAATCCGGGTGCAGCAGCCGAGCCCTCTCCAATGCATACTTCCTTCCCGGCCTTTTTCATCAGTAAAGCCAGATTCTCAATGACTTCCTTTTTGGTAGTACTGTTTGGATCCGGGCTGACAAGGTTGGGCTTCAGCATGATGCGCTGCTTATTCCTTGTAACTTCATTGATCCCGCCAAGCAGGTCAATTGCCTTTTCAACCGCATAACCGATGTTATCGTTTTTAATTTTTACAATACTTACTACGGGTTTGGCATCTTTGAAGCTACAACCTACTGTAAATGCGAGGGTACCGACAAAACTGGTGACGACGAAATCCCTCCTGGAAATGGTTTTGTGTGCCATATGTTCTTATCTTATCAATTGATTTAACATCGTCTAATATTATTCTTTCCAGCAAGTTACAACAATATCTGTTCAAAGGCAATTATATCCCCATCGGTCAGACGGACTTTAGCCGTCAGACCGAATTACACATTTTCGGCTGGACGCCAATTGGATAAGTGAAAATGATTCTAATTTATGAAGTGGAAAGTTATAATAGCCCCGTCAGGGGCGGCATGTTTTTAGGATAAGACCAACATAGTAAATCGGTCAAACTGCGAACAGAATGCAAAGGGAAAACTGACCATTGACCGGAATACACCAGGCGATAATTAAAATCCCCCTTTGATTCCCCCTTTGAAAAAGGGGGACGAGATTATGATTCCACCTTACTGGTTGGGATTATAATCCAGCCCGGGTATTAAACTTCCTGCCTTCTTTTTTGCACATCAGTTGAATGACCTGGCGCCCGGACAGGGCGGACATCACGGTACCCATAAAGGGTGCTGTCCACTGGCCAATCATCTGCAATCCTTCAAGCCCCGGAAGGGTACGTATAGGTTCACCATTTCCCATGTTATCCGGTGTAACGTACCATCCGTCGGGTGATCCTTTCCAGTTGCCCGTGTAACGGGTAAAGGTGGCTGGAGTGGGCACATCAATCACTTCCACCTGAGAAGCTAATCCGGGCCATCGCCTGTCAAGTTGTCGAATCGTATAGTCTGCAATCCGTTTCTTCTCTGCTTTGTATTCTGCCTTGTTCTTATAGAGTTCCTCCCAGGGTGCGTATTCAGTATCATACCATACCTCCACTGCAGATTTGCCCTCCGGAGCCATGGATTTATCAAAACAGTGGTGGAACACGGTCAGCCACCGGTATTCCCGCCTGGCCATAGTGATCGGTTCATCGGCCTCAAAAATGATGCAGTGGGGTTCCTCAGACAGATCCCGGTTCACACCCATCATCACCTGCAGAATGGGTTTCACAGGGATCCACTTCTCATACATGTTCCTGATCTTCTCACTGATATATTTCCCTTTCAGGATATCATAAATGAGTGTATGTCCGTCACCAGCCCATATCACCTGATCAGCCATGTGCTGTGTGCCATCTTCCAGCGTAATACCTACCACACGGTTATTTTCTATGATCAGGTCTGTTACACGGCTGTTCACCTGGATCTCCCCTCCAAGCTCTTTATACAATTCAGCAATATGATACACCACTTGTTGTGAACCCCCAAGTGGCGCTCCAGCCTCCATCACCCCGCTTTTTACAAATCCTGCAAGTGCTACTATAGGGAATTGCTTCATGGGCCAGCCGGGAGCATCCACGATAAAACGAATCGCTTCGCGAAGAAAAGGATCCTTGAACCGGGCCGCGAATTGCTGGATGGTCATCTTGTTGTATTTGCCAAACGTCCTGAACAGCGGAAGGAATGCAGAAAACAACCGAAGTGAATCCCAAATATTCCTGAGCGCTTTTGGGTTTAAAGAGATCCCTTTCATCATGTCGGGCCCGAAGATAAGGTGAGTAAATTCCCGGATCAGATCGGCATCCTCCGGCGAAATGGCTAGCAACTCCTCTTTAAACTTTTTCCTGTCGGTTGAAAAGATGAGTTTCTTCCCCATGCCTTCGATCCGGGCAATATGATCGTGGTAGTGGAATGTAAACTTCGAAGGAATACCCAGCTCCTTCCACATTTCATGGATGGGGCCGGAGAGGGAGCCAGTCAGCATGTGCATGCTGATATCAAATGTATATCCCTTACGCTCCCAGGCGGTACAAAGTCCTCCCGGTATGCTGTTCATCTCGAATATGGATGTCTGGTAACCATTAATCCGGGAATAGAAACCGGCTGACAGGCCCGAGATACCGGCTCCTACAATAAGAATACGCTTTTCCATGGGGGTGATTTCAATTTAATATGAGTTCGATGTATTGTATATTGATAATCAGAATTTCACTGTTTTTAAATAAATCCTACTCTCTATTACACCGGATACCATACTGTTCCAACACCTCAGCCAAATCATCCTCTTCTCTGAAATGACAGGAAGGAAGACCGGTTTCAATCGCCGCATCCACATTCCGTTGAAGATCATCGATGAAGAGCGACTCTTCCGGCAGAATGCCTGAATCATTCAACATGTAATGGAAAATCGCCGGGTTGGGTTTGCTCAACTTCACAACATGCGAATAATAAATCCTGGTAAACATATCTTCAAAGGATACTCCGCCGGATGTTTCCCAGAATTGTCGGGTATAGATCGGCACATGGATCTCATTGGTGTTGCTCAGTAAATACAAATCATACCGGTTTACCAGGCATTTCAACAGTTCCACTTTATTCTTTGGAAATCCGATAACCATGGCGCTCCAGGCGTCATTGATCTGCTGATCAGTCAAATGATTATCCGATAAAGTTCTGAAAGCATTCCGGAAGGTATCCACATCAATGGCGCCTTTTTCAAAAAGCAGGAAAAAATTCTCCGGGTCTTTATAGATCTCTTCCAGTTGTTTACCCGATACACCCATTTCATCGAATGACCGCAATGTTCTGTCCACATCAATATCCAGCAAAACACTGCCCAGGTCGAAGATGATATTTTTGATTTGAATCATTACCAGATTTATGGTTATATATTTATTAAATTTGATCCTGATACCGGCCACAAAAATAGTAATCTTTGGCAAGCCTCCTGCATGAACGTGAACAATAAACCATATCAGACCATTTGGCTACACCCGGATGATGCAACGATTGTTCAAACCATTGATCAGCGTCTGCTTCCTTTTGAGTTCCGCATTGTGGATCTGAAGTGTTTTGAAGATGCACGATCGGCTATAGCAGACATGATCGTTCGTGGGGCGCCCCTGATCGGTGTAACAGCAGCATACGGAATGTACCTTGCTATGCTGGACCATCCCTTTCTTGCAGATCTCACCAGCTACTTGCGGGATTGCGCTCGCAGATTAACATCCACCCGGCCAACAGCAATCAATCTTTCACATGCTGTTGACCGCAGTCTCCATGCTATTTTAGGCGAAAAAGACATCAATGCCAAACTTGATGTGGCATTGAAAACAGCTCAGGAAATAGCAAAGGAGGAAACTGAAGCCTGCAGGAAGATTGGGCAGTTTGGTCTTGCCGTGATTGAAGACCTGGCAAAGAAGAAAAGAAACAGCGTGGTGAATATCCTTACCCATTGTAATGCCGGATGGCTGGCGTGCATTGATTACGGTACTGCAACGGCTCCCATTTATCTGGCACATGACCGGGGCATCAAGGTACACGTGTGGGTTGATGAAACACGTCCACGAAACCAGGGTGCAAGATTAACAGCGTGGGAACTTGCACAACACGGTGTTCCATATACAGTCATCACAGACAATGCTGGAGGTCTGTTAATGCAGCAGGGAAAGGTAGATGTTGTGATTGTGGGAAGCGACAGGACAACCCTGTCCGGGGATGTGGTTAACAAAATAGGAACCTACCAGAAAGCCTTGGCAGCAAAGGATAATCATATCCCCTTATACGTTGCATTACCCTCCTCTTCCATCGATCCCTCCCTGCAGGATGGATTTGAAAGCATACCGATTGAAGAAAGAAACCGGGAAGAGGTTGAGCTTGTAGAAGGCTTGACCGAAACAGGGTTGGAACGGGTACGAATTTGTTCGGAAGGAACGCCGGTTTTAAACCCGGGATTCGATATCACACCCGCTCGTTTTGTAACGGGTCTAATAACCGAAAGAGGGATATGTGAAGCGAATGAACAATCAATTTTACGTCTGTTTCCATCATTCAGAAAGAGTTTTTGAATGTTAAAGTTCAGGGAAAATACGAATTTGCCTTTTAGAAAGTCTTAATGGTATCAAAACGTGAGGAGGATGTCTGGCATGCGGATTGGATTAGGTAGAAGACTTTCATACCACCTCCCCCCTGACAGAGATCGTCAGGGGTACTCCTCCTATCTTAGGAGGAGAATTTGGTGTCACGAAATTGTTACAGATGGTATGCAGAATTCATAATAATCCTAAATTTAAAGATGTCCGGAAGCAGTTAAGAAATACTGCAACATCTGCTGAAGCAGTACTATGGACAATTCTGAAAAAAAAACAAGTCGGAGGCCTTAAATTCAGAAGACAACACAGTATTGGTAAGTATATTGTAGACTTTTATTGCCCGGAAAAGAAATTGACTATAGAGCTGGATGGAGAAGTTCATATTCATCCAGGTCAGAGGAGTAAGGATATGGATAGGGAATCTTTTTTATACCAGCAAGGTATTGAAGTACTGCGGTTTGAGAATAAAATAGTTTTTGAAAATCCTGAAATGATTATAAATGAAATTTTAGGTAAAGCAAAAAAGGTTAAATATTAGGAATTCAGAATGACGTTTTTTCGGGCTTTTGAGACACCCTCTGGATCCCGCCTGGGCGGGAGACGGGGTGGTAGATTCGTTTGTAATCAACTTGAATGATAATGCGAAAAGGTAACATTTCATGACAAATGAAGGAACCATAAAATTTGAATGTTACTGGGAAAAGACCGGAACGATCGTCAGTGGCGAGGTATTAAAGGAATTGAATCGCTGGAGAGATGTGTTGTATGATCTGAAGCTGATCGGTGCATACCCAGATGGCGTAGGTTACGGGAACATCAGTGTTCGCACCAAACCCGCCGATCGGTTTATCATTACCGGTTCAGGTACAGGAAAACAGAAACACCTGACCCGGCTGGGCTATTCACTGGTAACGAACTATAGCCTTTCAAAAAATATGCTCTATTGCAAGGGGCCCGTTATTGCTTCCTCCGAATCGTTGAGCCATGCCGCTATTTATGAGACGAATCCTGATGTGCAGGCCGTGATCCATGTTCATCATCTGGAATACTGGGAAAGACTGATGGACCGGGTTCCTGTGACCGGTCCGCATGCAGAGTTTGGCACACCCGAAATGGCTCGTGAGATTATCCGGCTGTTTCACGACACTGATGTTGCCGTAAAGAAGATTCTGGTAATGGGAGGACATAAAGAGGGAATCATTACCTTTGGGAAAGACCTGGACGAAGCCGGAAGTTACCTGCTGGCATATATTAATTCAATCATTTAATAGATGGTTTTGATGGCAAACTTAAATCCCCTTTTTAAAAGGAAGATAACGAGTGATTGAAAAACAATTCGTCCCCCTTGGCGAAGGGGGACTACAGGGGGATTGAGCTGGTGAGAAAAAAATCCCCCTTTTCAAAAGGGGGACAACGTAAAAAAGGAGGAATAGAAATTGTCCCCCTTGGTGAAGGGGGACTTATAGGGGGATTGTAAACTGGCATTTTAAAAATCACATGGCCAATAATACCAAATACAATAAGAAGCTTAAATCACTTGCCCGTCATTTAAGGAAAGACGGAACAAAAGGAGAAGCTATTTTGTGGAAATATGCTTTACGAGCAAAAAAGATGAATGGATATCAATTTAATAGACAATTTCCAATAGGTGAATATATTGTTGATTTTATCTGCCGTAAACTGCGATTGATAATTGAGGTAGATGGATCGACACATAATTACAGAGGAGTTGATGATTATAAAAAGCAAAAGTCCCTGGAAGGAATGGGATTTACTATACTGAGATTTAAGGAAGGACAAGTAATTTACAGAATTGATGATGTAGTTGGTGAGATTTATGATGTAATAGAAAATTTAGAAAGAGAAAACAAAATCCCCCGTCCGCCAGATGGCGGACACCCCCTTTAGGAAAGGGGGACGACTTAGGGTAGAAAATATTTTGTCCCCCTTGGCGAAGGGGGACTACAGGGGGATTGAGCTAGTGAGAAAAAAATTCCCCTAAATTCCCCTTTTCAAAAGGGGGACAACGTAAGAAAGGAGGAATAGAAATCGTCCCCCTTGGCGAAGGCAGATTAACTTATCAACTCAAGCATGATAAAAATTGGCATCATCGGTGGTTCCGGACTGGAGGATCCGGATTTGATCAAAAAACCAGAATCCATATCCTTGGATACTCCGTTTGGGAAGCCCAGTTCGGAATTACTGCAGGGAGAGATCCATGGTGTAAAGGTGGCGATTCTTTCCCGGCATGGCAGGCAGCATGAGATCCCTCCAACCCAGGTGAATAACCGGGCGAATGTTCATGCCCTTAAAGAGGCGGGTTGTACGCACCTGCTCACGACGACTGCCTGCGGAAGTTTGCGGGAAGAGATCGGGCGGGGAGACCTGGTAATCCCGGATCAGTTCATCGACTTCACCCGTCACCGGGAAGTTAGCTTTTACGAATCGTTTGAGGATGGAAATTTGAAGCATGCTGCCATGGCTGACCCTTTTTCAGCAGAACTTCGGGTTTGTTTACTGGAAGCAGCATCCAAACTGGGCTTATCGGTTCACCCCACCGGCACTATTCTTACCATTGAAGGACCGCGGTTTTCAACGCGTGCTGAATCCAGAATGTTCCGTCTGTGGGGTGCTGACCTGATCAACATGTCCATTGCTCCGGAAGTAATCCTGGCAAATGAGATTGGCATACCCTATGCGACCCTAGCGATGAGTACCGATTACGACAGCTGGAAGGAGGATGAAGAGCCGGTAACCTGGGAGGAGGTATTAAAAATCTTCCACGACAACGTGAACAACGTGATAAACCTGCTCATCGAATGTTTGCCAATGATCAGATAATCAGGGGAAACAGTAGATTTCCGCAGTGACTTTTTCAGTGGGTACTGTTGCGAAATTACCGACAATTGATTAATATTGCATTCCCGAAAATCATTGATTTTCGGGACAGGTTATGGAAAGTATAGATTAAAACTTAATTTCGTTTTTATAATATTATTAGGGCCCATAGCTCAGCAGGTTAGAGCACCTGACTCATAATCAGGGGGTCGTTGGTTCGAACCCAACTGGGCCCACATTGAAAGAAAAGCCGTCCCGGGTATACTCGGGGCGGTTTTTTATTTTTTTACTGGGAAAAGACAAGCTTGCTTGGATTTGACAGTAAAAATAAAAAATCAGCCGGTAGGCTGGCTTTTCTTTCGATGTGGAAGCCTCACTAACTGGCTCACGAGTCCCGACTGCATTGTCGGGATGAGTAACACTCCCAACTGGGCCCACTTAATTATCAAAGAGTTACAACCTCAGAAATTGTAACTCTTTTTTTATGTGCCAGGTTGGTGCCAGGATTTAAGCTCAATTAGATTCAATTGCAACCGGTTTTAGAAGTATAATTATTGTAGCCTGTGAAGAAATAAGTTGGTGGTAATTAACACTATTCAATACAAATTCATCTCGCCATATTCCTCATCCGTAACCGGACCTAACCAAACCGCACCCCCTTCATCGGTATTTAAACTAATGGCGATGTGTGCAAATTCTTCTTCCGGACCAGCTCCATGCCAGTGTATTACATTCGGTGGAATTTCTACATAATCGCCTTTATGCAATAATCGGGCAGGCTGTCCTTTTGCCTGGTAATACCCCCGTCCTTCGGTAATAAGGAGTATTTGACCACCTGGATGCGAGTGCCAGTTTGTTCTTGCTTTGGGTTTGAAAGTTACATTGCCAAACCTGGCATGCAATGTGGTATCATTGGCCCCCATCATGTTTAACCACACCGTTCCTGTAAAGTTGTTGCTGCTTATTTTTTCGCCTTTTAAAAAAACAGGTTCACTATTATGGATTGTTTCATCTGTTTTTTTCTCAACATTGCAACCGGCAATCAGAATTACCAAAAAAAGTAAACTGTATTTAAAACTATGGTTCATTGTTAGTAATTTTTAGTTTAACCATTTAACCTGCAAAAGTTTATTGCGATTGCCTCTATTTGAGAACTTCATTTAAAACTGCCTGAACATCTTTGGCTTCTTTTTTACCGACAGTTGATTTTATAATTTCTACAAATTCATTCAACTGTTCGGGCGTAAAGCCAACATTCAGACAAATTGATAAATGGGAACGAAGCATAGGCTCTACACCGCCAATACTGCTGAGAACAGATATTGTAACCAACTCTCTTTCAGCAAAAGTCAAAACATCCCGGTCGAAAATATCGGAGAACAAATGTTCTTTCAGAAAGATTTCTATTACTGGGGCAAATGCCGCATAACCACTTTGCGGCCCGGTTATTGGCCTTCCTAATAGTTCTTCCAAATTCTTTTTACCTCGTTCATATTTACTGAGCTCATCGCTTATCGGCGAGGCATCAGCCCCCGTTTCATCATTAATTCCTTTGGCTTTTCGTTCATCAAGCACTTCCATAAAAGTCTGTAACCCGCGGATACTACGTGGAAACCCGCAATAGGCGTACAGGTGCACCATGACTTCTTTAATTTCATTTACGGTTAATCCGGCATCCAGTCCTTCGTTTAATGCCGGTTTCAATTGCTGAAGTTCCCCTTTAGCAGCGTAAGCTGCAATGGGGACAATACTTTGTTGCTTTGTTGTAAGTGCTTTATTTGATTCTACCTTATTTTGAGCATAAAGGCTGCCGTAAAAGCAGCATATTATAGTTAATACAATAAGCATTTGTTTTCCAATCTTCATCATACCTGTATTTTTAATTTTATGAAAAGACTTTTCACGTGTCTCACTGTTTAGCTTTTCCGGTTAAATACCACGTGATTGTAGACGAACCCTAAACTTGAAGGCCTTTTCAATCACATCCAGTCTCGCTTTCCTGGGATCGGGCTTACCGACCGGGTTACCATCAGACTGAATATCGAGGATCTCTTCATTTTGAGTATTGTAATTGGGCCAAAGCGGCAGTCCCTCACCATTGGGATCACCAGTTTTGGCGAAGTTCGCCCAATAGGTGTTCATCATTTTGGCAAGCTCTTTGTCCTTAGGGTCAACAGGAGTTCCATCTCGGTTCATAAGGTTGTCGAATACGTATGCGACTTCGGATCCGTGTCCGGCGCCATAACGCATCCTCTCCTTCATTGGGGTGGGGACGTATCCGAAATGGTAGATGTAGGCCGGTTCTCCATTAGCGACAAAAGCCCTTGCGGTAAAACGGCCCGGTTCAGCCCATACCCAGTCCGTGTTAAACTTAGTGATTACCTCAGCGAATTCTTTTTTACCATCAGGATCATAGGCAGCTTTTGCCTCACCCTCAAGTTCCCCGAACAGTGAAAACAGTTCTTCCTTTGAACTGCTGGCATTCACAAAACTTCCGCCTATTTCCGCACTACAATTCCCGATCATGAGCGGAACGCGTGCCTGCCTGCCTGCCTTGTATGCGGTCTCGGCAGTCTCTACAACCAGTTTACCGTCGAGAATCGGGCCCGAATAGATACGCGGACCTTCTTGGCCGTCGCTTTCCTGACCTCCATCCACAATCTCTTCTACACTCAGGGCGCGCAGCTTGGCCAGAGCGGCTGCATCCGTACCCTCTATCCCATGTTTGCGGGCAAAGTTTATTCCAATCGTTTCAGCTGAAACGTTGTAGAGGGGATCGGCATTTTCTTTACTAATCGGCCTACCGGTAAGAACACCATCCCGGCCACCGCCTGACTCACTGATCGCCTTTTGGAAAAGGCCATTTGCAGCCGGTATTGTCATAAGTGAATGGACAGAGACTCCTCCGGCAGAGAAACCAAAAATAGTAACATTATTCGGATCGCCTCCGAATGCGCCGATGTTCTGCTGTACCCACTTGAGGGCTGCTATCTGGTCCATGTAGGCATAACTACCCTTGGGTTCCTCCGGATGCTCAGCACTCAAAGCCGGGAATGCAAAATGGCCCAGACGTCCCAGACGGTAGTTGATGGTGATCAGCATGACACCTTGTTTGGCAAAATTATTTCCTGAATTGCCAGGAGAGGAACCGGACCCGCCTACAAAGGCGCCGCCGTGTATCCACACCATGACCGGCAGTTTTGCTCCTGGCTTAGTTCCGGCAGGTAGCCACAAATTTAGGTAGAGGCAATCTTCCGATGAGCCTTCCGCAATGGCTCCGGAACCACGGGGCCATCCAGCCTGCGCACAATTAGGACCAAACTCGCTTGCATCGCGAACTCCCTCCCATGGGCTTACGGGTTGGGGTGGGCGCCAACGATATTTGCCAACTGGTGGAGCAGCAAAGGGAATCCCTTTGAAAATGGAAACATCCCCTTCTGTTACCCCGCGCACCATCCCGGAGGCGGTAGTAACTGTCGGCGACGTTTCCGATGCAGCATTGACAGCCGTTTGCTGAGCATGCAAACTGCAAGTGATGAGAAGGGCTAAACCTGCTAGTATTTTTTTCATTTTGATGATATTCTTCATGATTATTGATGATCGCCGGGCGTCATCAACCTTGTAAATGATAGCGATCCTAATTTCCAATTCCCCTTTTGTTTTACATAGACTTCTGTAACCATAAATGGGTTAGTTACTTCATTTCCTCCCACTTCAGCCAACAGATCAATTCTATTTAAAAGGATAGCAGTATTATCAATGATATTCACCGATACTTCATGGATATCGGCTTTCTTGTACCAGATCCCTCCACTTTTAATGATGTTGAGTTCCTGTTCCGTCCCCCAGGACCCACCCATATGGACAAACACAGCCTTTTCGTGAAAGAGATCAGCCAGGACATCCGCATTCTTGTCTGACATCCACTGCCACTTATCTTTGGATAGATTAATGACTTCCTGTTCTGCGGAAGAATTTTGTCCGAAGGACATTTGCGTACTCATAAGTACTATAAACAGTCCGAGAATTTTCGTTTTCATAGTATTGTTTTTATTTGTTTAACAGTTTCTTACAAATAATTACCAAAGAACTCCCGGAGTTTTTTCATTGCCTGGGTTACATATTCAGGAACATAATAGGTTTGAATATGCGTAGCTCCGGGAATAAGGTACAATTCTTTCTCTTTTGTTCCGGTAGCAAGGTTGAATGCATTGTCTGTCATGTAATAAGTATCGGCTTTGCTACCTGCCATCATCAACAGGGGCTGATTGATTAAATTCATGTTTGTGCTTGCATCAAAGGCCATTAAATCGAGCAGACTGCTCATTGTATAACGGAATGTGGAATTCGGGTGCGCATGGGTTCTATGGTAATAATAATGGCCTTCGCGATACAAATCAAACGGCATTTTGTCTGCCATTTCATCGCTTATTTCTGTATCGGCAGCATAAAGTATTTCTCCACCTGCCGCTTCAAGGGACCGGGCTTCTGAAGCTTGATTTAAACGTTCCTGAATAGTAGCAACCTGGGAGTTCATAAATCCGTTGCGTCTTACAACGCCGGAATTAAACATGCTCAACGTTGCCACTGCTTTAAAACGTTTATCGGTTTGAGCTGCTGCTAAGGAATAGCCACCTCCGCCGCAAACCCCCAATAATCCTAAGTGCTCAGCATTTACGCCTGCATATTGGGTTATATAATCTGCCATTCCTCTAATATCTTCAATCCGATTAGCTGGTTTATCCACATTACGTGGTTCTCCACCACTTGCTCCCTGATAGGAAGCATCGGCAGCAATGGTGATGTACCCTGATTCTGCCAAACGCTGCGCGTATAATCCTGCCACCTGCTCTTTAACTCCGCCATTGGGATGAGCTACAACAACTGCCGGATAGTTTCCTGATGGATCATAGTCAGCGGGAGTGTATATATTCGCAGAGATTTCAATGCCATTTAGTTTATAGCTTACAGGGTGAATATTCACCTTGCCTGAAATATTTTCTGTAATGGCATCCTGGTATACAAGGCTAAAAGGATTGTCAGTCTTTGTTTGACCTGAAACAATGATACTTGTTGTCATAAACATAGCGATCAAAAATTGCTTTCGAATTATTCTATTCATATCATCTTTTTCTATTTGTCTAATTCTTTATTCTTTAACCATTCCGACATTAAGTCGGCAATTTCTATATTGTTTAAATCTGAAAATGGGAAATGGGTATTGCCTTTAATTCCAATTTCAGGAAGATGCACCACCGTTACGTCACCGCCATATTTATTGACTGCATCACGCCATAATCTTGCCATTTCCAATCGCACTCTCCAGCCATCCTGGCCCGGATTGGTGTTGGGTTCGTTGGGAATATTATCTCCATAGTAAATGACAATTGGAATTTTAGTCAAGCTCATGAAATCCTGCATGGGAATCCCAAAAGCTTCGAGTGTTCCCCCCGAACTTGGCTTGGGGTCAGGCACCTCACCCTCAGGAAACAAAAAACCACTACCCGGTTCGTACGACACAATAGCTTTTATATTTTGATTCATAAGGGCAGTAAGCCAGCCCATTCCGCCCGAATGGGAATGTGTGACTAAAATACCCGGACCAATTTTGTCGAATAAGGCCGAAACCGCTTCTGCATTCACTCTTACATCAATAGTTCCAATGCTGGGCGTCATGGAACGGAAGTACTGTTCAAGTGTAGCTGAGTCACGTGCAAATTGCACCCCCTCGAAATAATCCGGCCAAATGCCTATACGAAATGTTCCAAACCATTGCTGTTCGTCAGGTATCGGTTCAATATTGGCAGAGGCTGTACTGCGACCAGCATCGCCTCTGCGGGGCTGGTCAATAACATACACAAGAAAATGCCTGCGTAAAAAAATATTCTGAAAGCCTTCGCGGCCATCAGGAGTGGTTTCCCATGTTTTTGAAAACTGTCCAAATCCATGCCACATTACTAAAGGATATGTACGGGCATTAGCCGGAATTTGATAAAAGACATAGGCATGATCGCCATGAAATGTTTGCCCTTCCGGAGTAGGATTATAAGGGTCAAAAGTACCGGGATTAGAAATTACTGTTCCACCAACTGAAAAGCTTCCCTGTTCTTTGATTTGAATTAAATCGCTGCTATTATTCTCAATTCTGTTTACGCAGGATGAAACCAAAAACAGCTGGTAAATTAAAACAATGGTTACAATTCTGGTCGGATGATTCCCTGATTTAAATTTCATACTCATACATCATTTTTTTTGTTTTTCCAATTAATTCTTTTTTAAACAGATTAGTATTGCTATCGGTCAATCAATTTTGCCGAACCTTCGGAATATCTGGCTCCCGTAACATTAATTTTTGAAGCTTCGGTTTCTATTTCCTGCAATTCTTTCCCGGTGAACTCAACTGTTGTTGAAGCAATATTTTCTTCTAATCGATGAATTTTTGTCGTACCCGGAATTGGTACAATCCAAGGCTTTTGGGCATTTAACCAGGCAAGAGCTATCTGAGCCGGTGTTGCACTTTTGCGTACAGCTACTTTCTTTATAAAGTCAACAAAAACCAAATTCGCCTTAATGTTTTCTTTAGATAAACGAGGAACCGTACTTCTGAAATCATTGGCATCAAAAGTGGTGTTCTCATCTATTTTTCCTGTCAGGAATCCTTTGCCCAGTGGACTAAAGGGAACCAAGCCAATACCTAATTCTTCGAGTGCTGGAATGATTAGTTCTTCCGGCTCACGCCACCATAGTGAATATTCACTTTGAAGTGCGGAAATTGGTTGAACTGCATGTGCTCTTCGTATAGTATTGATTCCGGCTTCAGACAAACCAAAGTATTTGACTTTTCCTTCGTGTATTAAATCTTTTACAGTTCCTGCCACCTCTTCAATGGGTACTTCGGGGTCAACCCTATGCTGATAGAGTAGGTCAATAGTTTCAACCTTGAGTCTTTTCAAGGAACCTTCAACGGCTTTTCTTATATGCTCTGGTTTACTGTTTAAAACTGTCATTGCGTTGTTATTGATATTAAACCCAAATTTTGTTGCAATAACCACATCATTCCGGATAGGTGCAATAGCTTCTCCCAGTACTTCTTCATTGGTAAAGGGGCCATAAACTTCAGCCGTATCAAAAAGGCATACTCCCAACTCATAGGCTTTTCTGATAAGTTTAATGGCCTCTTGTTTGTCCGTTATGGTTCCATATCCGAAATTCAGCCCCATGCATCCTAAACCTAAAGCGGATACTTCTAATCCCTGATTTCCTAATTTTCGTGATTTCATACTATAATTTTAGTGGTGCTTGTCCATATCGAACAAGGACCATTTATACAATACAAATATCTGTAAACCAGTCCAAAATATTAGTATACAAATTACGGATTCTCCTACCACTTTTACTGATTTGATTTCCAGTATGGTGATTGTTTTAAAGGAATATTTAAATTTGTTTGAGAAAATTATACAGTTATGGAAGGAATATTCAGATTTGATACGGTGAGCGAATACAATGCCCTGAACAATCATGAAATACTTCACCCTTTGGTAAGTATCATTGATTTTTCAAAAGCAAATCCAAGAACATGGGGCAATGAAGGTAAGGTCAGAATAAATTATGGCATGTACTGTATTTTTCTGAAAGACATCAAGTGTGGAGATCTAAAATATGGCCGCAATTATTACGATTATCAGGAAGGTACACTGGTGTTTGTTTCTCCGGGACAAGTAATGGAAATAGAAACTGACGGCAAATTATATCAGCCTAAAGGACATGCGTTGGTGTTTCATCCTGACCTGCTGCAAGGAACGGCTTTAGCTAAAAACATCAATGATTATAGTTTTTTCAGTTATGATTCGAATGAAGCTTTACATGTGTCTGAACGCGAAAGGCAAATAATTTTGGACTGTTTTTCAAAAATAAAATATGAGTTGCTGCAAGGTGTCGATAAGCATAGTAAAAAGGTCATTACTTCCAATATTGAGTTATTTCTGAATTACTGTGACCGTTTTTATGACCGCCAGTTTATTACAAGAGAAAATGTAAACAGGGGAATTCTTGAAAAATTTGAAGAACATTTAAATGGCTATTTTGCATCGGAAAAGCCTCAAGCAATTGGCTTGCCCTCTGTTTCATATTTTGCGGACGAATTTCATTTGTCTTCCAATTATTTTGGCGATTTGATAAAAAAGGATACTGGTAAATCAGCAAAAGAATATATTCAATGCAAGATTATTAATACAGCAAAAAACATCATATTTAATACAGATAAAACTGTAAGTGAAATTTCAAGCGAGTTAGGTTTTAAATATCCGCAGCATTTCAGTCGTATGTTTAAAAATGAAACGGGTTATACTCCAAATGAATACAGGTCTTTGAATTAATCAATATATGGTTTAAGAATTTCTGTCTGTGATTGAAATGCTAATTTTCGGTATGTAAAAATCCCAATCTCCTTTACCAAAGGTGTTGTTTGTTAAGTTAAACATTTGAACTACTGAATTTCACAAAATGAATCAAATGACGGATTCATCCAGCAATCCTAACCTGTGAAAATATAGTGCCAGTTTTGGTGCCAGTATTTCTACAAAACCATGTAATTCAATGTAATCTTTTACATTCAATCAACTTTAAATTAAACTGGTACAAATAGATACAAATCTGTGTAAACGGGTGGAAATCCCGGTTTGAAACTCATAATCAGGGGGTCGTTGGTTCGAACCCAACTGGGCCCACATTGAAAGAAAAGCCGTCCCGGGTATACTCGGGGCGGTTTTTTATTTTTTTACTGGGAAAAGACAAGCTTGCTTGGATTTGACAGTAAAAATAAAAAATCAGCCGGTAGGCTGGCTTTTCTTTCGATGTGGAAGCCTCACTAACTGGCTCACGAAGCAAGCATTTCTGCTTGCTTCGTAACGCAGGGCAGGCTGAATAATTTTTCCTTGAATTGAAAAGATAAGATTGCTTTAGAATATTGAGTACTCCGCATTATTAATTCAGGGGATCAGTTTACTGGGCAACATGAAGCTCAGACCAAAAGGTTGCTCAAGGCTGGATTTCGCAGAACGGTTTTTCCTTTTAGAGTTAGCCCCCCTAACTTGCCCCTTAACCACATTCCAACCCTATACATTAGGAAAGGGAATCCTGTGATCAAGATGTATTGAAAACCAGACTTAACCCAGGGCTTCTTTTGGATTTGATATAAGATTGGGGTAATTTTATTACTGCTAATCATTCAACAGTTAATATATAAAGTAAGTAAAACATTTATTAAATGCTGTTTTGCAGTTATTTTAGAACTTCATTATGACAGAAGAAAAACTAAGACAATTACTTGAACAGCCTCCTGGAGATCATCTTGATTTTCTTCTTATGGAAAAAGATTATAAAGTGCCGAATTTGTTTGCAACAATTTGTGCATTCTTGAACTCTGCAGGGGGTACTATTTTTATTGGGATTTCACGTGAGAAAAAGTATCAGAATTTAAGTCCAGAACAAATAAATTTTTGTAGAACTGATACTTCACAGAAATTGCTAAAATATGCTGCGTTTTTAAAACCTACTTATAGTTTGCCTATGGGTGAGGCAATTATTTACGGCAATAGATTACTATGGATAAAGGTAGAGAGAAGTTCATATTTGCATAAGTCAGAGGACAAAATATATGATCGAGTTGGAACAGAAAACAAGTGGATATATGAAGAACGAGAAATAGCAGCAATGTATGACCGAAAAAGACACCTCTATTCTGAATCTGAAATTATACCCTACTTGAGTGAATCTGATCTTGATTTAACGTTGTTGGATAAAGCCCGCACTTTGGCTTCAAGAGTTGATTCATCACACAAATGGTTGTCAATGACTAATGAGGAGATTTTACGTGGATCAATGTTACGCCTTCGTGATTTTCATACAAGAAATGAAGGATTGACCCTTGCAGCAGCATTGCTATTAGGCAAAGATGAAACGATCGGAAGTTTAGTCCCATCCTATAAGCTTGATATTATTGTAAGAAAGAATAACCTTGATCGCTGGGATGATAGGAAAATATTTCGAACTAACTTAATTGATACTCGAGATGCAGCTCTGACTTTTTTAAAAGGACATTTACCCACTGCATTCTTTCAAGAGGGCGATATCAGAAAAGATTTAAGAGATTTGATTTTTCGAGAAGTCGTAGGTAATGTTATTGTTCATCGGGAATATCGAAACGATCTCTCGACCGAAATCATCATTTATAAGGATCGTGTTGAAGCTACGAATCCAAATAAGGTAATCTTTCGAGGACCCTTGGATTTAACTAACTTCAATCCTTATCCTAAAAATCCGAATATCCGTAGGTTCTTTAATGAGCTTGGATGGACAGATGAAGCGGGTTCTGGTGTTAGGAATGTTACCAAATATTTGAGAATTTATGCTAATGGGGCTATACCCGAGTTCTTTGAGAATGATGTATTCAAAACAACCATTCCATTAAACGTATCAATTCTGGGTGACCGGCTATTAATTCTTACTAACCTCCTTGATATAACTAAAGAGTCATTAGGTGCTAAAAGAGTAAGTGAACTGAAAAACCTTCCAATCAGTAATGATCTATATAATATTGAATCTGATTATGACTTTGTTTATGCTTTTATGGGAACCTTAGCTCAAAATGAAGTGAACCTCTCAAATATTAATTTTCTCAAAAACAAAGAGATAGAAGCAAACGAGTTAAAAAAGGAGGGAACCTGGAGCGAAAAAGGAGGGAACCTCTTGAAGAAAAGAGGGGCAGTGATGCTAAAGGTGCTGATGGGATTGATAATAAAAATGACACTTGAAGAAGCAATGAAATTCGCAGGTTATGGAAGCAAAGAGAGTTTTAGGGATAGCTATATAAAGGTATTAAGAGACAATGACCTTGTTGATCTTACAAATCCCACCAATCCTCATGATCCCAAACAGAAATACCTAATAACTGATAGGGGGAAGAAATTGATTGGTGGTATAATCATTTAGATTTTCTGAAAAACTGAAAAAAAATTATTGTCCAATTTATTGGGGGTCAATACACACAACATGTTATAATTCTTCTGCTACATTTTTTCAGGGGTTTGTATAATGAGTAACCATCTGAAACAGCTTGCTGCGTAACGCAGGGCAGGCTGTTTATGATTTCATTTTATTATGGAAGCCTCACTAACTGGTATGATCAGAATATTGAATGTAGAATCTACTACCCCGTCCGCCCAACAGGCAGGTTTCAAAGTCGCCTCAGAGAGACGACCTACATACTTTGGGATTTAACGGATAAGTTGAGAATAGCATAGACCAGGGTAGGGCGACCCTGCGGCAGGCAGGTTTCCAAGTCGCCACAGAGCAAATCATACAGCTAGGCTTGGTGAAGCCCGTTCGGCTGTGTCATCCGGGCGAATGGGGACTTATCCCAAGGGATCCCTGCGGGAGACAGGAATTGAGACAAACAATAATAAATTCCCCTAATTGAATTATTTTATATCCGCATCGGTTTCGGTAAAGGAGATGGTATAGTCCCTTTCGTAGCTGCTGCCCAATGTTCCACCTAATTTAACATACACAGTGATCAGTTCGGCGCCTGAATTGTTCCAAGAGAAATTCAATGACTGCCCGGGAGTACCATCGAGACCGGGATCAATTTCAGTCTGACTTTCATTATAGATTTTAAAATGCATTGCCAGATCCGTTGGCTGTGGTGAAACGGTGAAATCCACTTTCTTGTTGGCGTTTACCACTACCAGGTAATAGTCCCAGTCCCCACTGGAATATTCAGCAGATGCTGTGGTTACGATATTTGCCGAGATCGTACCGGTAGGATAGGTATTGATGACGGTTGCAGTGCTGAAGGTGTTGTTTGGTTCATTGGCATCACTATCGTTCAGATCCGTAACTTTCAGTGAATAGTCTCCTTTTTCCTTGTTGTTTTTATCTCCAATTTCAAGATAATAGGTCCCTTCGATAGTAGGATAGAAGACAATGTAGCCATAGCTGGGATCATTCCAATAGGTAATGATTTTGTTTCCAAGTCCGTCATAGATGGAAGATTCCAGTTGAAGGGTCTCCGAGAAATTTCCAAATTCGATCTTAATGTTTTCCAGGATGCCTTCATTATCAACGGAAAACCGGTAAAAATCCCGGTCTCCTTTTGATATGGAGGCGTTGTAGGTTGTCCCCAGGGTAATATCCGTTGGAGAGGTGATGCTGTTATTGGGTTCGTATTCGTCCTTGTAGGGACTTGTTTCGTCATCACTGCATGCTGTTAATGCAATCAGCAGCATGAAACATACACACGCAGCCAATATCTTTCTGATCCATTCCATTTTGTTTCCAGTTAAATTCAACATGTTATCGTAATTTAAAATTACCACATTTATCTCAAAAAGCAATTACTCTTCTGCATTTCTTTATGATCGGGGCTTTTCAGGGATCTATCCAGTCTCCCGAATCTTTAATCAGCTCAATCAGTTCGTCGACTGCCTTATCCGATGAAACGCCTTTCTTTACTATTTTCCGGTTCTTAAACAGCGTCACCTTACCCTTTCCGGACCCCACATACCCATAATCGGCATCTGCCATTTCTCCGGGTCCGTTTACGATGCAGCCCATTATCCCGATCTTTATTCCCTTCAGGTGTGCGGTTTCTTTCCGGATCTCAGCGGTTACTTTCTGCAGGTCGAACAGGGTTCTTCCGCAGGATGGACAGGATATGTATTCCGGGCTGGAGATTCTTGCACGACAGGCCTGAAGGATTGCGAAACTGGTGGCAATGATCTGTTCACGCGGCAGGGTAGTGGTACTGCTTAAACAGATACCATCTCCCAATCCATCGATAAAAAAAACACCAAGATCACAACTGCTTTTCAACTGGAATGTTTCAAAATCATTCTCCTGGTATCTGTTGTAGAGGATAACAGGAGATTTGCATTCCTGTTGTATCATCTCTCTAACGAACGATCTCAATTCCTTCGGATTTTGGGCAGAAAGGATGAGAATAGGCCAGGAACCTGTCCTGGATTCCTGCTGTTTTTTATTGATGTGTTCTATAAGTTGCTCCTTTTGCGGGGGCAGGTCAACCTTCAGGAAGTGCATATCCTTTGATCTGTTTCCCACGGAGAAGTATTCGTTGATTGAGTAGAGAGGAAAAAGATTTTCCGGAGAATCCGCCAAGTTTTCCCATTCCTGGTAATTCAGGATATAACCGGCAACATCGGGAGAATCTGGAGGTGGCAGCTGATTACCAAGGTATATAAGATCTGCTCCCTGATCTCCTTTTGTCCATTCCTTCTTACGGGGGTCAAACCGGTGACCCGATTGTTTCAGGACCTCATCGGGGATGAATGGCTGATCGCTGGCGTCCGAAATCACCACGGGAGGGTTATCCTCTCCGACGTTTCTCACGCTTGCTGAATTCCGTTTGTTAAAGTGAACCGGCATTTCTGCTGTTTTATCATCGGAAGGCTTTGGATCATGTTCTCTCCTGTCCAAATAGAAAGAGATGATTTTACGGGCAACCGGGATTTCACATTCCGGGTCTTCGGTTAACGAGATGCGGATCGTATCCCCGATACCATCATTCAGCAGTGCACCAATGCCGACAGCCGATTTTATTCTGCCCTCTTCTCCAAGTCCGGCTTCTGTAACGCCAAGGTGAAGGGGATAGTTGAACCCGTTTGCATCGAGTTTTTCCACCAGCAGACGATAGGCTTCTACCATTACCCTGGTATTGCTGGATTTCATGGAAAGGACAAGCTGGTGGAAATTTTCTCTTTCACAGATTGTCACAAATTCAAGTGCCGATTCAACCATACCGGCAGGGGTATCTCCAAAGCGATCCATGATCCGGTTTGAAAGGGAACCGTGGTTCACCCCGATCCTCAAAGCAGTTCCATGTTCTTTGCATACTGCTAACAGCGGAATAAGCCGGTCAGCGATCTTTTCGTATCCCTGCTGATAGTCGTTTTCAGAGTACTTCTGTTTGTCTGTGCGTGGAAAAGTGGATATAAAATTCCCGGGATTGATCCTTACTTTCTCAACGATTCTGGCAGCAATTTCAGCCAGTTTCGGATTAAAATGTATATCAGCAATAAGGGGTATGGATATGTTTTTATTCTGCAACTCTTTTTTAATGACAGCAAGGTTTTCAGCCTCTTTCACGTTTTGAGCTGCCAGGCGGATATAATCAGAGCCAGCATGCGCAATGCGGATACATTGCCCGACAATTGCCCGGGTATCCAGTGTCGATCGGTTTGTCATGGTCTGGATTCGAATGGGGAATTCACCACCAAGGGGAGTATCTCCGATCTGAACAACCCTTGTTTTGCGTCTGACATTCCGGGACGGGGAGAATGAATAGGTATAATTTGCTTTACCAGGGTCCATTATCGCTTGGTGATCTTCCACTCGAAACCGTCTTTTGTGTCCTTTATTTCAATACCGGCATCAATAAGGACTTTCCGGATTCGGTCTGCCGTTTTAAAGTCTTTTTCTTCTTTTAATTGATTTCTGAGGGTAAGAAAATCCCGGATCACTGTTTCACTCAACTGATCATCATACTGCTCCTGTTCTTCCTGCTTAAGTCCCAGAATGTCATATACAAACGTGTGATAGATTTCGGTCATTTTCAGGAGGTCCTTTTCACTGATAAAATCCTGTCCGGCACGGATAAAATTGATCATTTTTAACCCATCGAACAGGTGGGAGATCAAAACCGGTGTATTGAGATCATCGTTCAGTGCGTCGTAGCATTTTTTCTCAAACCGGGGCAGATCGATGGTTGAATTTTCGGAAGGAACAAGGTTGTTCAGGGTATCCATCCCTTCAAATAAACGGTGAAGTCCTTTTTCGGATGCCTGAAGCGCATCATTTGAAAAGTCCACCGGATTCCGGTAATGTGCCTGCAGGATAAAAAAGCGGATGGTAATGGGTGAATATCCTTTTTCCAGAAGCGGGTGGTCACCGGAAAAGAACTCGAACAAGCTGATAGCGTTTCCCAGTGATTTACCCATCTTCTGCCCATTGAGGGTGATCAGGTTGTTATGCATCCAGTATTTAACCGACTCTTTTCCAAGGGCAGCGGTTGACTGGGCAATTTCACATTCATGGTGAGGAAACAGCAGGTCCATTCCTCCACCGTGGATATCAAACTGTTCACCAAGGTATTTGGTGCTCATGGTGGAGCATTCGAGGTGCCAGCCGGGGAATCCTTCACCCCATTTTGAGGGCCAGTGCATCAGGTGTTCAGGGTTGGCTTTTTTCCAGAGGGCAAAATCATACGGATTTTTCTTTTCTTCTTGTCCTTCTAACTCCCTGGTGCTACTGATCAGATCCTCCAGGATACGACCTGACAATTTCCCATAGTGGTATTGTTTGTTGTATTTCTCCACGTCAAAATAGACCGATCCATTCACCTCATAGCCGAATCCCATGTTGACGATCCGTTCAACAAATTGTTGTTGTTCAATAATATGTCCGGATGCCAGCGGTTCGATGCTGGGCTCGAGGACGTTCAGCCGTTTCATGTTCTCGCGGAAACGGTTCGTGTAATATTGAACCACCTCCATGGGTTCCAGTTGTTCCAGGCGGGCTTTTTTGAGCACCTTATCTTCTCCTTCATCCGCATCGCTTTCGAGGTGCCCAACATCGGTGATGTTCCTCACATACCTCACTTTATACCCAAGGTGCTTCAGGTACCTGAAAAGAAGGTCAAACGTAAGCGATGGTCTGGCATGTCCCAGATGAGCATCGCCATATACCGTTGGTCCACAAACATATAATCCAACATACGGGGGGTTGATGGGTTCAAATTTTTCCTTCTCCCGGGTTAATGAGTTGTACAGGTAGAGGTCGGATTTGCTTTTCTCAGCCATGGTCAATGTCCTTTGAGTCCATAAAATTAGCAATTATTCCAATATAACACCCTACCCGCTAAGGAGCAAACCAGCTTTTCAAATACCATATTTTTTGCATTTATCAAATATTCATTCTACTTTTACCACCACAAGTATCAAATATTCTTCGCTTATAGGGTGTTTGACTTATTGAGAAGAGGGGAGAGATTAGGCTCTGTGAACCTCTAGCAACCATTTCCGGAAGATCAGGAAAAAAGGTGCTAAAACCTAATCCCGTAAACGGGAAATGATAAATTAAACGCATCATCATGAAAACGTATCCAACACTGCACCGGGAAATTTTCCCACACTCAACAGGCCGGACCGGATCTCTTATGCTGCGCATGCCTATGGGCATGGATTGAATCCAGATCTTTCGAGGGGAGTCATTGAAGATCTGGAATGCCTGAAGAGAGTCATCGCAATCATTTCAATACATTTCAACAGTAGCTGCTTGTACGGATGAGTACGGATAAAAACATATGGAAGATAGTAGAGAGGAAGGTTCTTGTTCTGGATGGAGCCATGGGGACCATGATCCAGGGATACCACCTTGAAGAGGATGACTTTCGGGGTGAACGGTTTGCTGATCACCCCTGCCCCTTAAAGGGGAATAACGATCTGTTGTCCCTGACCAAGCCATCCGTCATCCGTGAGATCCATGAACAATACCTTGAAGCAGGAGCAGATATCATCGAGACAAATACCTTCAATGCCAACCGCATCTCGATGGCTGATTATCAGGTGGAAGACCTGGTTTATGAAATGAATGTTGCTTCGGCAAGGCTTGCATCGGAAGCCGCCCGGTTGTATACTGACAAAACCCCTGAAAAACCGAGGTTTGTCGCCGGAGCAATGGGACCAACCAGTAAGTCTGCCTCCATCTCACCCTCAGTGGAACATCCCGGATCACGGTCGGTAACCTTTGATGAGCTTGTTCTTGCTTATGGTGAGCAGGCAGAAGGACTTATTGATGGTGGTGTCGATCTGCTGCTGGTAGAGACTGTTTTTGACACACTCAATGGCAAGGCTGCACTTTTTGCCATACAGGAAATTAAAAGGAGGAGAAAAATAGAGGTACCGGTCATGGTTTCCGGCACCATCGTTGATCTCAGCGGACGTAACCTTTCGGGACAAACCGTTGAAGCCTTTTTGCATTCCGTATCCGGCTACGACCTGTTTAGCATCGGGCTGAACTGCTCTTTTGGTGCTAAAGAATTGAGACCCTTCCTGGAGGAATTATCCTCGAAAACAAACCTTCCCGTTTCTGTATATCCCAATGCCGGTCTTCCGAATCAGTTTGGGGAGTATGATGAAACGGCCGAAGAGATGGCAGAGCATATTCAAGGATTCTTGCAGGAGGGACTTGTCAATATTGTCGGGGGATGTTGTGGAACCACACCGGAACATATACGGCGTTTTTCAGTACTGGTTGCCAAATTTGAAAAAAGGAAGCTACCCGTGCAACAACACCGATTGAACCTGAGTGGACTCGAGGCACTTAACCTGTATCCAGGCAGCAATTTTATCAATATCGGGGAGCGAACCAACGTATCCGGTTCCAAAAGATTTGCTCGTTTGATCAGGGAGGAGAAATTTGAAGAAGCACTGTCTGTTGCCAGGCAACAGGTTGAAGGAGGAGCACAGATCCTTGATGTTAATCTGGACGATGCCATGCTGGATTCTGAAGCCACGATGGTGAAATTCCTGAACCTGCTGATGACAGAACCCGATATTGCCCGGATACCGGTCATGGTTGATTCTTCCAGCTGGCCGGTCATTGAAGCAGGATTGAAATGCC
Organism: uncultured Rikenellaceae bacterium; assembly: GCA_964389685.1. GTDB lineage: Bacteria > Bacteroidota > Bacteroidia > Bacteroidales > VadinHA17. The sequence goes on along the minus strand of CAYMFM010000008.1, from coordinate 38,256 downwards.
TTCAGGGAAAATCCATTGTGAATTCCATTAGCCTGAAAGAGGGCGAGGAGGTTTTCATTGCACACGCCGAACGCATTAAACAGTATGGTGCTGCCGCGGTTGTCATGGCTTTTGATGAGCAGGGGCAAGCCGTATCTTTTGATAGAAAAATTGACATTTGTAAACGTGCCTATTCGATCCTTACGGATAAGGTGCATTTTCCTACCCATGATATTATCTTCGATCCAAATGTACTTACCATTGCCACAGGGATTGAGGAACATAACAGCTATGCCGTTGATTTTATCCGTGCGGTGAAATGGATAAAGAATAACCTGCCTTATACCAGGGTGAGCGGTGGGATCAGCAACCTCTCTTTTGCATTCAGGGGGAATGATACCATTCGGGAAGCGATGCATTCAGCATTCCTGTACCATGCCATAAAAGCAGGATTGGATATGGGAATTGTGAATGCCGGAATGCTGACTGTGTATGATGACATTCCGGAAGAACTGCTTGTCCTGGTTGAAGATGTGATACTGAACAGAAGGGCAGATGCAACCGAAAGGCTGATCATCTATGCTGAAAAAACGTCAGGTGAAAAGAGAAGGGCTATCACGGAAGAGGAGTGGAGGAAAATGCCTGTTGCAGAAAGACTAACTCATGCCCTGATCCGTGGTATTGACGAATATATTGAAGAAGACGTGAAAGTCGCACGGGAGCATTATGAAAAATCATTACAGGTTATCGAAGGTCCCTTGATGGAGGGGATGAACCGTGTTGGCGATCTGTTCGGATCAGGTAAGATGTTCCTGCCACAGGTAATAAAAAGTGCCAGGGTTATGAAAAAGGCAGTTGCTATCCTGATGCCATTCATTGAAAAGGAAACTTCCGGAACAGGAGATCAGTCCAGCAATGGAATCATCTTACTTGCCACAGTGAAGGGCGATGTTCATGATATAGGGAAGAACATCGTTGGTATCGTTCTCGGCTGTAATAATTACAGGATCATTGACCTGGGTGTCATGGTACCTGCTGAAAAAATTATCGGCGAAGCAAAAAAGCAGAACGTGGATATCCTGGGACTGAGCGGATTGATCACACCGTCCCTGGAGGAGATGGTGCATGTTGCAAAAGAGATGGAACGGGGAAAGCTGAATATTCCTCTGCTGATCGGTGGTGCAACGACTTCTGTTTTGCATACAGCCGTTAAAATTCAGCCCCATTATGGTAACGGAGTCATTCATGTGAAAGATGCATCCCGCAGCGTTGGTGTAGTTGCCGACCTTCTTTCAAAGGAACGGAAAGGAACACTTTTGCGTGAAACCAACCATCGGTATCAGGAGCTCCGTGAAATGAATAGCGGGATTAAACGATCCTTCATTTCACTGGAACAGGCACGGAAAAACAGACCCGACATGAAATGGAATGATTTTCAGCCGGTTATACCCCAGACCATTGGAATAAAGATGTTTGAAGGGTATGATCTTGGGGAGATCCGGAACTACATCGACTGGACCTTCTTTTATCATGTGTGGGAACTGAAAGGGAAATATCCTGAGATCCTGAATCATCCTGAAAAGGGGGAAGAGGCACAAACACTTTTCCGTGATGCGCAAACGTTGCTTGACAGAATAATCAGTGAAAACCAAATCAAAGCCAATGCCGTTTTCGGCATTTTTCCGGCAAATGCTTCGGGAGATGATATTCTTATTTACGAAGATGAGGATCGCAACTCGCCGGTTTGCACCCTGAATCAGTTGAGACAACAAACAGCAAAGACAACCTCAGGGAAACATGCTTCACTGGCGGATTTTATTGCACCCACCCATTCAGGCAGGAAAGATTATTTCGGGCTAATGGCGATTACAGGAGGGATGGGTTTGAATGGGTACCTGGAAGAATTCAGCAAGGATCATGATGATTATCATGCCATTATGATCAAGGCACTGGCAGACCGGCTGGCTGAAGCATTTACTGAATTGCTTCATGAAAAGATCAGGAGAGAGTACTGGGGTTTTGCCCGGGACGAAAAACTATCAATGGAGGAGCTGTTTCAGACAAAATACCGGGGGGTCAGACCTGCCTTCGGATACCCGGCATGCCCGGATCATTCTGAAAAAAGTAAGGTATTTGACCTGCTGGGTGTAGAGGAGAAAACCGGGATCTGCTTAACCGAAAACTACTCCATGACACCCGCCGCATCCGTTTGTGCCATGGTGTTCTCACATCCCGAATCCAGGTATATTGAGGTAGGGAAAATAGGAATTGACCAGGTAGAGGATTATGCAAAACGAAAAGGGATCAGCCTGGCTGAAGCTGAACAATGGCTGTCTCCCGTGTTGAATTATAAATAGAGAATCATGAGTACCAAAGTAATTGAAATTTTAAATCAATCGGAGAAAACATTAATATCATTTGAATTGCTTCCCCCCCTCAAAGGGGATGATATTGACAGCATCTATCGGGCGTTGGATCCATTGATGGAATTTAACCCTCCCTATCTTAACATCACGTACCACCAGGAGGAGGTTGTTTATAAAAAGATCAACCACAATATGGTGGAGCGGAGAGTGATCTGGAAAAGACCGGGGACCGTAGCCATTTCTGCAGCATTGAAATACAGGTACAAAGTCATTGTTGTTCCCCATATGATATGTGGTGGATTTACCCGTGAGGAGACCGAAAATGCATTGATCGATTTGAATTTTCTGGATGTGAATAACCTGTTGGCAGTGCGTGGGGATCCAAACAGCGAATCAAAAATTTTTACACCAGAGGACGGGGGGCATGTTCATTCGATTGATCTTCTGAAACAGATAGTGGACATGAACAGGGGCATCTACCTGGATGAAGATTTGCAGCATCCGTCTCCCACCGATTTTTCGGTCGGTGTCGCAGGATACCCTGAAAAGCATCCGGAAGCGCCCAATATGGAATCGGATCTTCATTTCCTGAAGAAGAAGATAGATGCTGGAGCAGATTTCGTGGTTACCCAGATGTTTTTTGATAATGCTAAGTACTTTGCCTTTGTCGACAGCTGCCGGAAAAAGGGGATTAATGTTCCGATTATCCCCGGGATCAAGCCCGTTTCAATGTATGAGCACCTGAGCTATCTTCCAAAAACGTTTAATGTAAATCTTCCTGAAACGCTCGTAAAAGCGGTCTTGAAATGCAAAACACAGGAAGCAATCAAAGAGGTTGGGGTTGAGTGGGCAATTGAACAGTCAAAAGAATTAATTGCCGCAGAAGTGCCCGTTGTGCACTATTATACCATGGGAAGGTCGGACAATATACTCAAAATTGCCAGGGCTGTATTTTAATGTTTACCAATACTCACCGGGTGACTCGAAGTCACCCGGTGAGTTTACATAAATGATTCATTAATACGGATATTGGACATCCCACCCCGGCCAGCCCCAATCGCTATCGGCGAAATCAACACCAGGAGTTCCGAAAGAGCCCCCCAATGTATAATACTCTTCTCCCAGGTTTTCAAGTTCGTAACCCGGAACTGGAAAATGCAGAAGGGTTCCGGGTTGCAGGTAATTTCTGCGCCTCATGTCAAAAAATCCGGTACCCAAAGAATGTGAAAACAGTTCTAAGGTACGCTCATAAAATATGGCCTCCAACACCTCCTCATCGGTTGCACCGGCATCCAGGGGAGCCAGTCCACCTCGTGTTACTCGCGTTCCGGCATTGATGATAGCAAGGGCACCGGATTTGTCTCCGGTCCGCAACAAAGCCTCTGCTTCCATCAGGTCGTTTTCGGCTTTTGGATAAATAGCCAGGACACCACAAATAGCTTGCGTTGCACATTCCATAAATTCCGGATATCTGTTATAACCATAATAAGAGAAGTTATAGTAGCCCCTTGTTGGGCTGGCTGGTATAGTAGAGAACCACATGAAGTCAGATTCCAGGCGTAAATCATCTGATGTAGCCTGTGAAGGATCGGGCGCAGTGCCATCAGCATTCCACCTGGACGGATAATTGGGATCCATCAGGTTAATGACTCTCATGTCAACCCTCATCCAGCCTTCATTATGGGAGAATCCCATCAAACGGCTTACCCATGTGCTGTAACCATCAAAGTTTATGGTAAAATCTGCTGCTAAACCATTCTGGCAATAGGTTTTTACTTTACCCCAGTCAACAGTTTCATTCTCCGTGGCATTCCTTGAATTGCTCACAAGGAATTTAGCAGCATAGAAATTGGCAAGCTGCCCCAGCTCCCTGCTTGTCAGGTTACTTCCCCTAATCCAGCCATCCGGCAAAACGAAATCATTGGCTGCACAAGCTTCAATAGCCCTGTCCAGATAAAATATAGCAGTATCTCCCATTTCAGAATATGTTTTCCATTCGAGTGTCTCAAGATTCGTTTTTTCATCAACAATAAATCCCTTTTGCATGACCAAGGCCAGATAGCCATGGGCAACTCCCTGTATGAAATAACACCATGCCTTAACCATTTCGGTGGTAGCCCTATCAACGATGACTGTACCACCCTTGATCTGGATCAGGACATCGTTCACCTGGGAGAGGGAAAAATTTATCGATTGCCAGTATTCCCGGTTTACGAAAGCACAGGAATAGGGAATCGTGTTGTTGAAAATTCCCCGGGGTTCTGATGAAAATTTATACATCCCTGTTCCACTACCCCAAATAAAGGTCATAAAGTCAGCCATAGTAATCAACGGCAGGCTGGGGCCAGTATAGGCAAGAGTTGCGTTTATTATGATTCTGTAGGCATCACCAGCTATCCTTTCAAGATCTTCCGGATTTTCAAAAACGCGACTGGTATCAGGCACGTTCAGGTTCTCCACATCAAAGTCTACACAGCTATAGATCCCCATGAAAAGCATCACCATTGCAAAAAAGAATGATTTATTTATTCTCCTTTTCATGTTTTCTGAATTTAATTGTTCAGAAGTAAATTCAGGTTAATCTGAAGATATCCTGGGATCAGGAATAGAGAAACTGGGAAGACTAAGTTTCATGCTTCACCAGATGAAAAGGCCTCAGGATGATATGCCGTTTACTTCCTGGAAGCAAACAGGTTTTTCCGTTAAACCAAACCGGATCGATTTGAAAAATCATTTAAGAATATCTGAAAAGGATCAGAATCAAATCATCGAATCCGGATAGATATCGTAAGTGAAGATAATTGAAAAATTACAGAATCCGTGAGCTTGTTTACAATTCATTCAATAAATGTGTTCCTCTCATGAGCAAGGTGTGGATAAACCGGTTTCTGATTTCCAGTGTCATATCAAGCATGAAAGTAGGATCGTCATGCTGAACCTGTTTCAGCATCTCTTTGAATTAATACAGATTCAGATCCGCCACACGGCGGATGGAACGAAAATAGTGTAAGTAAAAGGTTGACATGACACTACTCTTCCTTTTCATTGCCCTGGAAGTCCTTTAGGTCGGTGTTTTTCAGGATTTGTACCGTTTCCCGGTATCCGGCGTTGAAAATCTGTCGAGCCTTGCTGATCTCAAAAACGCCATACCCTTTCAATCCCTTGATTTCAATGTACAAATCACATTCCGGTATGTGTTCCCTGCTGTTTGAAACGATATTCAGGTAAAATGTACGTTCCGCTAACTGAATGATTCCCTTAATGTTTTTTTCCTCATACAAGGGGTTTACGTTTACTCCAATGATCTTTTTACACTTCCCTTTTAATGGTCTGACGGGAAGGTTATCGACCACTCCGCCATCGACATAGGTATTCCCTCCTATTTTAATGGGATTGAGAAGGACCGGAATGCTGGAAGAGGCTATTAATTTTTCCTCCAGGGGGCCCTGATTGAAATATTCTATTTTTCCCGTATTCATATTGGTAGCGGCGACATAAAGCGGACAATTAAGGTCTTCAAAGTTTTTAGCCCTCAGGTGATTCCTGATCAATTCGTGGAATCCTGATGCCTTCAACAAGCCCTCTTTGGGAAAAGTGACATGGATCAGGTGGAAAAGTTTTTCTTCGATAAAGAGTTCAAGGATCTCTTCCGGCTGATAACCATCGGCATAGAATGCCCCGCCAATGGCACCGGCACTAACACCGGAAATAATATCCGGGAAGAGATGGTATTCCCTGAGTGCTTTCAATACACCCAGGTGTGCAAGCCCCCGGGCACCCCCACCGCTGAGTGCAATCCCTAGCCCAAAGGAGGATTCATTTGGTTCGTTCTGGTTCATGGTGATCTGACTGTTATATTATTAAGATAGGTATAAACCCCGGTTTGGTTGCTTCACGTCGAATGATTTTCGTAAATTTCCGCAAAATCGGAGAACATGACCAAAAAAAAGAAAAAAAGCAAGAAATCCGGTTCCATCAATAAAAAATCCCTGACCGGGAAAATTCTGGGTATCTTTTCCAGCAGCCCTTCCAAAACCTATAACTACAAGCAACTTACCCGGTTATTGAACATCAAAGATACTTCCACAAGGCAACTGATTAATGTGATCCTCGGGGAACTGGCAGGTGCTGATTACCTGACAGAGATTTATACCGGGAAGTACAAATTAAAATCAAAAGGAGGGTACATCTATGGAACGGTAGAAATGACAGCTCAGGGATCTGCCTACATCAATTCGGAATCCCTCTCTGAAGATATATTTGTAACACAGGCAAACCTGAATCATGCCCTTCATGGTGACTGGGTTAAGGTGTACCTGTATGCCAGGAGAAAAAGCAGGCGGTTGGAAGGAGAGGTGGTTGAGATCGTCAAAAGGGGGAAAAGGAATTTTGTCGGGACGGTTGAGATTGCTGCACACTTTGCCTTTCTCCTGCCCGACAGCAAGAAGATGCCGTATGATATCTACATTCCAAAAGAGAAGCTGAAGCATGCACTGAATGGACAAAAAGCCATTGCACGGATTGTTGACTGGCCTCAGTCGGTAAAAAATCCTACCGGTGAGATTGTTGAAGTACTGGGAGAGCCGGGAGAACATGAGGTGGAGATGCATGCCATCCTTGCAGAGTATGACCTTCCTTACTCTTTCCCGAAAGAAGTAGAACGGGAAGCAGCGAAGATGCCCGATACCGTATCACGGGATGAGTACAGGCAGAGAAAGGATTTTCGGACGGTGCCAACATTTACCATTGACCCGGAAGATGCGAAGGATTTTGACGATGCTTTATCCATTCGACAGCTTGACTCCGGCAAATGGGAAGTCGGTGTGCACATTGCTGACGTTACTTTTTTCATTTCACCCAATTCAGTTCTTGACAAAGAAGCACAGGAACGTGGAACATCAGTCTACCTGGTTGACCGGGTCATCCCGATGCTTCCTGAGAAATTATCAAACCAGCTTTGCTCCCTGCGACCGGAGGAGGATAAACTTTGTTTTTCCACCGTGTTTGCAATGGATGATGAAGCCAATGTTGTTTCTGAGTGGATGGGAAAAAGCGTCATTCGTTCTGACAGGCGATTTACCTATGAAGAGGCTCAGAAGGTGATTGAAACAGGAAAGGGCGATATGAGCACGGAAATTATGAGGCTTCATCAACTGGCTCAAACGTTGAGAAAAAGAAGGTTTGAAAACGGCTCCATTGATTTTGAACGTACTGAAGTGGCATTTGAAATTGATGAAAAGGGCACACCGTTAGGCGTTTTCCTTAAACAAAATAAACCGTCCAATCAATTGATTGAAGAATTTATGCTACTGGCGAACAAGCATGTTGCAGAGTATGTTGGATTAAAAACCAAGCCGCCGAAAACTTTTGTTTACCGGATTCATGACCGGCCCGATCAGGAAAAACTGTCATCCTTTGCTTTCCTGATAAAGAAATTTGGTCACCAGATATCCACCGCCTCACACCGGCAACTGTCCCAATCGCTGAATCAGCTCCTGAAGAATGTCCAGGGGAAAAAGGAACAAAACCTGATTGAGACCCTGGCGATCAGGACAATGGCTAAAGCAAAATATTCAACCCGCAATATCGGGCACTATGGCCTTGCATTTGACCATTATTCCCATTTTACCTCACCCATCCGCAGGTATCCGGATATGATGGTTCATCGATTGCTGGAAAAGTACCTGCGCAATGAAAAATCGGAGAGTGAAGAACACTATGAGAGCCTCTGCATGCATGCCTCCGAAATGGAACGCAAAGCCATTGAAGCAGAACGGGCATCCATAAAATACAAACAGGTTGAATTCCTGAAAGATAAAATCGGACAGCAGTATGATGGGATCATCTCCGGGGTTGCAGACTGGGGGATCTATGTAGAGATCAGTGAAAATAAATGCGAGGGATTGATCCCAATCAGAGAGCTGGATGACGATTTTTATGAGCTGGATGAAGAGAATTATTGCATTACCGGTCGCCTTACTCATAAACGATACCAGCTCGGAGATCCGATAACTATTGAGATTTCCCGGGTTGACCTGCCCCGGAAGCAGGTAGATCTGTTATTGATAGAATGACCACTTTTCGATATCATTTTTCCAGAGCAACAAAATAAAAAATCGGTTCTGTAGTCGGAGAAAGTTGAATAAATAAATATTTCTTTATCTTTACAACAAGCCATGTTCATTATCTGATAATCGAATAACAACCCTTGAAACTTAGAGACTCATGAAAACATATTTTCTATTCCTGACACTGCTGTTAACCGGATTATTACTACAGGCACAGAGCAGCAAGCTCAAAGTAGGTGATAAGGCATCCGATTGGGAGTTTAAAGATGCCGACGGAATTGTGCACACCATGGATACATGGAAAGGGAAAGTATTGCAGGTCAATTATGTGGATCCGGATGAGTCGGATCTGAATGATCCTTTCAATGATGCAATAGACAAAGCGGTTGATGTGGATAAGATCATATCCAAGGATCATTTTAAAGGATTTGGGATTGTGGATTGTAAATCCACATGGAAACCAAACGGGCTGATCCGTTTAATTGCCGGGAGAAAAGCAGAAAAGTATGAAACCACCATACTGTTTGATTATGATGCTGTTCTTCAGGAACAATGGGGACTGCCTGAGGACAGCTACAGTGTCATCATCGTTGATAAAAACCGGGTAGTAAGGGCGCTGTACAAAGGAAAAATTCCGGATAGTGAAATTCCAGAGATCATTAAACTGATCATCGAACTTACCAAAGAGTAGTAAAGGATTTTTGTAAAACGTTAGATTTGAAGTGATGAGGTTTGATAAGCTTACTTTTCTCTTCTCAACTTTATCATTAACCTTCTAAAATTCCTTGATCTTCGCCCCGGGCTACCAATATGGCGCTCCTGCCTGCCGTGTATTTCTTCAGTATTCAGATAACAGATTTTGTTTGAGATTTTAAGATCTATTTGGTTAATTGATTGCCTAATTTTTTGTACAAGGTCTGGAGGATATATAGAACGCAATCCCGGAGGGATTGAATAATGAATAGCCCGGTACAAGCCCCGACGATTTTGTCGGGGCGAAGTGCCGGGTATGTTGATGATCTTTATCCACAACCCCGGATGCCTGCCTGCCGGCAGGCAGGGGGTTGAATACTAATGCCTTACATTTGAATATTCAACCCCTGTAGGGTTGCTATCTTCTTGTACACCTTAACCACCGGTTACACCAGTGGTTACTCATTGTTCTACCCCTACCGGGGTAAATTTAGATGATTTAAAACAATTTCGATAGATGGACCTGGGATAAAATCTACTTTAAGATGTTTATTTGAAATTTTGTTACCGAAATTGTGAAGTATTACACTGTCGGCAGGCACGGCCTACGGAGCTAAGTATTTAAAAATCAATCATTAAAAAAGATTATTGTAGCCAGACTATAATAGCACAACGGGTTAGCTAATTTTTATTTTTGCTCGATATCAGCGGGCAGTGGTTCTTGGGTTTCCTGATGTTTAAAAAACCGCTTTTGAAAGATAAGGATCAGGGCTACGCCGATGGTTATGGAGCTATCGGAAAGATTAAAAACAGGCCGGAAAAAGATGAATTCCTGTGATCCCCAGATGGGGAACCAGCCTGGCAAATGTCCTTTAATGATTGGGAAATAGAGCATATCGACTACCTGGCCATGCAGGAAACTGGAATACCCCCCACCTTCGGGTAAAAATTCTGCTACCCTGAAATAGCTATCACTAAAGATTATCCCATAGAATGCACTGTCAATAATGTTTCCTATCGCTCCGGCCATCACCATGGAGATACTTAATATCAATCCGTTAGAAGCGTTTTGACGGGTCAGATGAACGAGGTACCAACCGATCGCAGCCACAGCAATAATTCGAAAAATGCTAAGGATAATCTTCCCGAATTCACCGGAAATTTCAAGTCCGAAAGCCATTCCATTGTTTTCCAGGAAATGCATGATAAACCAATTCCCAAGGATATGGTATTCCTGTCCAAGCATCATGTGGGTTTTGACCCAGATCTTTAACATCTGGTCAGCTACAAGGATCAGGAGGATCAGGAAAAGGGACTGTTTTCTTATTGACATCGGAATTATTTTTCGACCAAAACTATAATTTTTAAACGATTTGAAAAAGGGAGTAATAAAAAATGATTGAAACCATTGCTTCAATCATTTCATCCGGGCGATTTTCAGGCCGTTTACCGTTGTCTCTGTTTTGCTTCGATACTAAGGGTAGCATGCGGGACAGCGCGGAGCCGCTCTTTCGATATCAGTTTCCCGGTTTCCCTGCAAATACCATACGTTTTATTTTCAATTCGTATCAATGCAGCCTGAAGGTGCTGGATGAATTTCAACTGGCGTTGAGCCAGTTTACCGGCTTCCTCCTTTGAAAGGGTTGCTGCTCCTTCCTCCAGTACCTTGAAAGTAGGTGATGTGTCCTCCGTGTCATTACTCTCTTCATGAGTAATGGTATGTTTCAGCAGGTCGTAATCCTGCTTGGCTTTTTCAATTTTTTGTAAGATGATCTCTTTAAACTCAAGGAGCTCTTCATCTGAATAGCGTGTCTTCTCTGCCATGGCGCTCTTATTTTTATATAAATATAACAAATTTCTAATAAAACACCGTACATTTTACCATTTTTGATCTGCTCCGGAAAACCGAGTCTAACCAAAAGAATAATAGCCAGTTATGTGTTTATTCTCTGAATAGTAATGATTGTATTTACCCCTTCTTCCAATTCAATGGTTTTCGCCTTTTTATCGTCCGGTTGATCCACCAGGTCCACCTTGGTTGCCAGTGTCTGGGAAGCAATGTAGTGAGCATGGTGTTTCACGGCGTTATTTAGCGCTGTATGCTTCTTAATTTGGATGGTAATCTTATCCGTTACATCGAAACCGTTCTCCTTTCTCATGTTTTGAATACGGTTGATCAGTTCACGTGCAATGCCTTCTTCCTTCAATTCATCGGTCACATTGATATCAAGAGCAACCGTCAGTTGACCTTCGTTTGCCACCAGCCAACCCGGAATATCTTCAGTAAATATCTCTACTTCAGATAGTTTTATTTCCCGGTTTACATCATCAACCTGAATGGTATGGTGTCCTTTTTCTTCAATTTCGTGAATATCTTCCTGGCTGAACTGACCGATTAATTGAGTAACCTGTTTCATCTCTTTACCAAAACGGGGTCCAAGCAACTTGAAATTTGGTTTAATTCGTTTCACGATCAGGCTATCCTTTTCATCCGTAATGATTTCCAATTCTTTTACATTTACTTCGGGAAGGATAATATTTTCGACAGCTTCCAGTTTCTCTTTATCATCGAAGTTGGAAACGGGAATTCTGATCTTTTGCAATGGTTGGCGTACCTTGATGTTCACTTTTCGGCGAAGACCGAGAACCATTGAGGAAACTTTCTGGGCAAGGGCCATTTTCTCTTCCAACTCTGTATCAATCAAGCGGGCATCGCATTCAGGGAAAGCAACCAGGTGGACCGATACAGCGTCATGATTCCCGGAAACACGGTTCAAATCACAGAACAACTTGTCCATATAGAACGGAGATATGGGTGCTGAGAGCCTGGAAACGGTTTCCAGGCAGAGATACAGGGTTTGATAAGCAGCGATTTTATCCATCGAATATTCGCCGCCCCAGAATCGTTTTCGGTTTAGCCGCACATACCAGTTACTGAGGTTTTCAGTTACAAAATCCTGTATAGCCCTTCCAGCTTTTGTAGGCTCGTAATTGTCAAGGCTCTCTTGCACCTCTTTGATCAGGGAATTCAGCAGCGAGATGATCCACCGATCGATCTCCGGTCTTTCGTTCACCCGGACCTTTTCTTCTTTATAAATAAATCCGTCAACGTTAGCATACAGTGCAAAAAATGAGTAGGTATTGAACAGGGTTCCGAAAAATTTGCGTTTCACCTCTTCCACACCGGTGGGATCGAATTTCAGGTTATCCCAGGGTTGAGCATTGGTGATCAGATACCATCGGAGCGGGTCGGAGCCATTGGTTTCGATGGTTTCAAAAGGATCAACGACATTCCCCAGCCGTTTTGACATCTTTGCCCCGTCTTTATCAAGAACAAGTCCGTTTGAAATGATGTTTTTAAACGCCACGGAATCAAAAAGCATGACCGCAATGGCATGAAGTGTAAAAAACCATCCACGGGTCTGATCTACTCCCTCGGCAATGTAATCAGCGGGAAAGATTTTCCCGAAATTTTCTTTGTTTTCGAATGGATAGTGGACCTGTGCATAGGGCATTGCCCCAGAATCAAACCATCCATCAATGAGATCGGGTTCCCGAAACATCTTTTTTCCGCTGGGTGAAACGAGAATGATCTCATCTACAAAGGGCCGGTGGAGGTCAAATTTTTCATAATTCTCTTTTGAATTATCGCCCGGGATAAAATCCTCCAATGGATTCTTTTTCATGATCCCGGCTTCCATTGATCGTTCGATCTCACCTTTCAGTTCTTTTACCGAGCCAATGCAGAGCTGTTCTTTTCTGTCTTCGGTCCTCCAAATCGGCAGGGGCGTTCCCCAATATCTGGAGCGTGACAGGTTCCAGTCAACCAGGTTTTCCAACCATTTCCCGAATCGCCCGATTCCGGTTGAAGGGGGTTTCCAATTGATGGTTTCGTTCAATTGCATCATACGCTTCTTCAGTGCCGTGGTCTTTATAAACCAGGAATCTAACGGATAATACAATACCGGTTTGTCGGTCCTCCAGCAATGTGGATAGGAGTGAACATACTTTTCAATTTTGAATGCTTTGTTGTTTAATTTCAGATCAACCGATATATCCACATCAACAGTAGGATCTTTTTCCGTCAGGTTATTGTCGTATTGATTTTTAACAAAACGGCCGGAAAATTCACCCACACCCTCAACGAATTTCCCTTGTTTATCAACCAGGGTAAGTGATCCGATCCCATTTTCCTGTGCGATCCGGAAGTCATCTGCACCGAAACTTGGGGCAATATGAACAATTCCCGTTCCCTCTTCCGTGGTCACAAAATCACCAATAAGCACTCGGAATGCATCCCCTTCTTTCGGCTGCTGGAAGGGCATGAGCTGTTCATAACGAATTCCTTCAAGGTCAGCACCCAGAAACTCGGAAAGGATCTTGTAGGGGATGTTTTTATATCCCTTTTTATACTCTTCCAACCGAAGTCCCTCATCCCGTTCAGGGAAGTAGTACCGGAAACGATCTTTAGCAAGGATAACGGTAATGGGTTCGCCGGTATACTGGTTGAAGGTCCTGACCTTAACATAGTGAAGACCTTTGCCAACAGCCAATGCTGTATTGGAAAGCAATGTCCATGGAGTGGTTGTCCAGGCGAGAAAATAGAGTTCACTGTCGATATTCTTGAACAGGAATTCAGACTGTTCATTTCGGATGATCTTGAGCTGGGCAACAACCGTTGTATCCTTGACATCACGATAGCAGCCGGGTTGGTTCAGTTCGTGTGTGCTGAGACCGGTACCGGCAGCTGGTGAATAAGGTTGGATTGAATACCCTTTATAGAGCAGTTTTTTCTCGTATAATTTTTTTAACAAATACCACAGTGTTTCGATATACCGGTTGTCATAGGTTATGTATGGATCTTCCATGCTGATCCAGTAACCCATTTTTCGGGTGAGATCCTCCCATGCGTCCGTGTATTTCATGACAACCTTTTTGCAGGCTTTATTGAACTCCTCAACGGAGATTTTTTGCCCAATATCTTCCTTGGTAATGCCGAGGTCCTGCTCAACACTTAATTCAACCGGAAGGCCATGAGTATCCCATCCGGCTTTCCGTTCAACATAAAATCCCTGCATGGTTTTATACCGGCAGAAAATATCCTTAATGGTTCTGGCAATGACATGATGTATCCCTGGCATTCCATTTGCCGAAGGTGGGCCTTCATAGAAGACAAATGCCGGTTTTCCCCTGGTGGCTTCTAATGTATTATGATAGGTATCATTTTTATCCCAGATCTTCAGCACCTCTTTGTTGATGTCTGCAAGATCGAATGTTTTATATTCAGGAAAAGTTGAACCCATCGTTTTGCACTGTTACTTTTTTACTCTCTTTTTTAGAAGTCCACAAAGGTAGAAGAATTGGCAATAAAAACCAAAATCAGGCTTTTTTCAGAGTAAAGGCAAAAGAACTTCCTTTCTCTTTTGAGCTTCTTACGTTAATTGTCTGATTATGAGCCTCTATAATGTGTTTTACTATGGACAGGCCCAAACCGGTTCCCCCATAGTGCCGGGAGCGGCTGCGATCGACCCGGTAAAATCGTTCAAAAATCCGGTGAATGTCCTTTTCCGGTATCCCGATACCGTTATCGGTCACATCGATCAGAATGTTATCTCCCATATCGCTGAAAGAAATAGTCGTTCTTCCACCCGCTATGCCGTAAATCATCGAATTGATTACCAGGTTGTTGAGGACTTCATAAATTCTTTTTTTATCAGCACGAACAAAGATTTTCCTTTCTATTCCCCCCTTTATTGTTAACCTGATCTTTTTCTCTTGTGCTCTCATCTCCTGGGTCTCAACAACTTCCTCAACGAGACGAACGATATCAAATTTCTCTTTCATCAGCTTCAGCTCACCGGATTCCAGGCGGGAGATGATTTCAAGATCTTCCACGATGGAGATCATGCGGTTGATACTTTTTTCAGTACGTTCGAGATACATCCGGTTTATCGATGCATCTTCCAAACCGCCATCCAGTAACGTAAGCACATATCCCTGGATGTTAAAAATGGGTGTCTTCAGTTCATGGGATACATTTCCCAGAAACTCCTTACGATACTTTTCCATCTGCTTTAACTGATTGATTTCCTGTATTTTTCCTTTTGCCCAATTGATCACTTCATCTTTTACTTCGGATATGATGTCTCTTCCTGAAAAATCTCCATGAAGCACTTTTTCCGGTACACTGATATTACGAATGGTTTTATAGATTGGATTGATCTTTTCAGTAATAAAATAATTGAGCAGGGATAATATGCCCCAAAACATCAGGATAAATAGTATGCCAATTGTAGCCAACAGGTAATACCAACTGTAAGATAGTATCAGGTATTGGAAAAGGAGCAATATAGCTGTTGTAAGCAATGCTGTGGCAAAGGATATGATAAATGCAATTTGTCGTGGTGTAAGACTTTTCATAGCAATTGTTGTTTCATAATCCTGGCGATATATTTTCCGATGATATCGAATTCAAGATTAACAATGGTTCCTGCCTGGATCTGATGAAAATTAGTGACTTCGTAAGTATAGGGAATGATCGCTACCTGGAATGATTTGTCTTTTGAATTAATAACGGTCAGGCTAACCCCATTAACAGAGATCGAACCTTTTTCCACCGTAATGTAATCATCCTGTGCGGGTTCATATTCAAACGTATAATACCAGCTTCCTTCCGCCTCTTTTACTTCGGTACATACCGCGGTTTGATCAACATGACCCTGTACAAGATGACCATCCAGCAAACTGTCGATCTTCAGACTTCGCTCAAGGTTAACTTTATCACCGATCTGCAATTTTCCGAGATTTGATTTTACCAGGGTCTCTTTAATTGCCGTAACCGTATAGGTTTTCCCTTCTTTCTTTACAACTGTCAGACACACTCCATTATGCGAAATGCTCTGATCGATTTTTAGTTCATCGACAAAAGAGCACTCCATGGTAATGTGGAGATTCTCCTGCTCTTTTTCAAGATTAACCACTTTGGCTGCTTCTTCAACAATTCCTGAGAACATGATATCTTAATTTTTAATTGTTTTTTTGATCAATCTGCGAAGGTAAAAAAAATAGAAGACATTCCCGGACTTACAAATCTGCATTTTTATATCAAATGGGCCATTCTATCCAGGTAAATCGGCAGGATTATTTTTGAATACTGCGCGTTAGTAAATATCAAAACAACTGATTACCTTTCGAACCGGTAATACATCAAAAAACGCAAATATGGATTTGGTAACGGGCGGTACCGGTCTCATCGGATCGCACCTCCTCTATGAATTGGTAAGCCAGGGGAAGCCTGTGAAAGCGATCAGAAGATCCACCAGCAATCTCGAACGTGTAAAGAAAACCTTCTCCTATTATTCCGAGGATTCTGAAGAGTTGTTTTCACGCATCGATTGGGTTGAAGGAGATCTGTTGAACCCTGACTCGCTCACTGAAGCGATGGAGGGAGTTGAACGGGTTTACCACTGTGCTGCAATGGTCTCCTTTGTAACCCAGCAGAAGCAGCAGATGATGGAAAATAATGTTTCCGGAACAGCAAACGTGGTAAATGCATGCCTGGAGAGAGGAATAAGAAAGCTCTGTTTTGTCAGCTCAACCGCTGCTATCGGTTACCGCCAGGGGGAAGCGGTGGATGAAACCGTGATCTGGAAATATTCAAAGCACCGTTCTGCTTATTCTGTCAGCAAGTACCGATCAGAAATGGAAGTATGGAGAGGTATTGGGGAAGGGTTAAACGCTGTGATCGTCAATCCGTCGATTGTTATTGGACCCGGCGACTGGAACAGGAGCAGTTCCACTATTTTTAAACCCGTTTGGAAGGGGTTGAGTTTCTACACCTGCGGTATGACCGGGTATGTAGATGTGTGGGATGTGGTCCATGCAATGATTACCATGATGGAGAGTACCATTTCAGGGGAGCGTTTTATCCTGTCGTCTGAAAATCTCTCTTACCGGGAGGTTTTCACGCTTGTTGCAAACGCGTTGGGTAAAAAACCGCCGAAACACTATGCCCCTCCTTTTCTCACCGGCATGACCTGGCGCAGTGACTGGCTGGTGAGTAAACTTCTGTTCAGACCACAGCTCTTTACCAGGGACACCGCACGGTCAGCACACCATAAAACCTGTTTTTCAAATAAAAAAATCAGGGATCTGACAGGCATCGATTTTAAACCGGTAAAGCAGAGCATTTCAGAAACCGCAAAGATTTTTCTGTACGAGCACAATGAATAATACCGGGTATACTTTGTAATAAAAAGTGGTACAGCTTAAAATCCGAAATTCACTCCAAACGAGAAGGTATTGGTTGTGCCCTGCCAGATTTCGGGTAGATATTCCGTTACGCCATCCACGTTGCGGTGCATATACTCCGCAAAGACATACCCGTCATTAATGACCTCATAGCGTGTTCGGAAGGCGAACATTTTACTCTCCCATTCAATGCTTTCCATAAAGGGTAAACCAAGGCGATCAGAGTCCAGTGCAGTATGATCCGGTCCTTTCTGGGCAAAGGTATAGGAAAGATGCAGGGTAAGTCCGCGAATGGGTTTTGCTTCGAGGGAAAGAAAAAGTTCCCTGGCATTGTCCTTGAGGTAATGACCCAGGTTATACTGGTTTGATTCGAAGGTCAGGGTTGAAACGTAATGCCTGAAAACCAACGGATTGGTCTGGGTATATTCGGTGGTTAACGACAGGTTCTGCAGGGGGAAATTGGATAGCCGGAAACCCAGCTTTGCACTGTAAAAATTGGAGTGTTCGTCCGGATCAAACATACGCCCAATCGCTATTTCATCCAGGAATAGCGTGGCATAAAGGTGGAGGTGGTTGATCTGACGTGAACTGATATCAAAGAACATTTGGGAGTTCTGATTGTCAATCCCCGAATTCAGCGTATGGTCAATCGATTTGAAGAAGAAGAATGGGGTAAGGTAGGCGGCTTCGATCTCGTGGTCGTAAATGATGGAATTCCCGAAAGAGAACCGGAATCGCTCAAACGGTTTGATGGTAAAGATGTTGGCAGCCAGGTATTTATTGTGGTAAACCTTGCGGTACTCATCGCCATGCGGAGTGGCGTAATAAAAGCTTCTTGTGCTGTCCACCACTTCTGAGACCAGCCAGCCATGTGTATAGGTGAATTCGAGCCATTTAGCGGGTTCAAGGTGAAGTTGTACCTGTGAAATGGATGGGGTTCTTCCCGCAAAGATATTTGCTCCGTTGTAATTGTTACCCCAGGAGAAATGATCTTTGATCAGTCCGAAAGATCCCCACTTCCACGAAAAGGTAATTCCTCCCCGCATTTCACTGTAATCGTATTTTGCTTTATAATTTGCTCCGAAACGCTGTGTTATTTGATCGTATTCCGAGATCTTTTTATTCTCATGATTGTCCCTCAGGCTGGCATAGATCCCGACATGTTTACCAATGTAGGCAAATGTTTCAGCCCCGTTCCACCGGTGATAGACCGAACCGTTATTATTTGTCCAGTATTGGATCCCCAGGATGGGATTGAGTGAGAAGGTGAAGAGGGAATCTTTGTAGTAGAACAGGTCAAGCCGTTTCTTAAAATGCTTATCGGGTTTCAGCTCCTTATGAAAATCCTTCAGGTAAAAATCGAGATCTTTTTGTTGTCGTGGGTTAAGCTCCTCCCTTCTGGCATTTGCTTCTGATAGTTTCTCCGCTATGAGCCTCCGGGTATAAGGTTTTACGGCACTGTTAATATCGATGATTTGTTGATTGGCTAACTCGTCTATGAATTGATAAATCGAGGTATTGGAAATGTGCTGATACACCTCCTGTGGATAGCCCTTCGTGATTGAAAGAATAAACAGACCAATATAAACGAGTCGTTTCATCACTGGATATTCTGTATGAGTCTATTGGTTAAGGACAAAGGTAACAAAGGAATACAAAATAATCATAATTACCCGAAATAGCATTTTTGAGTTATACTTATGTATATAATGAAACAAAAAACTATTGGCTCCGGGCTCTCTTTATCACAATATTATACATTGCCTTCCAGAAATATCTCCAGTCGGTTCTGAACGGTTTTTTTTCATACGCTTCAAGGTAACGCATTTCCGATTCCTGTATCTCCCCGAGGCTTTTTGGCAGGTCGGCATAGAAAGGAGGTATAAGACCGGGTTTGTATTTTGTTCTCTTTTCACGGACTTCTTTATCATACAGGTTGAAATAATGCTCACTGATGGGCCGCACTCCAACCAGTTTCAGGTCACCTTTAAACCAGTTGAACAGCATTGGCAGTTCATCAATCCAGAGTTTTCTCATGATTCTTCCCTGTGTTGACACCCTGAAGTCAAAATCGAATTTACCTCCCTCGGTCAGGTTATGCATCTTATACATGTAATCCTGAAGGTATTCGGCATATGGGTGCATAGTCCTCATTTTAAGTACTTTGATAGCCTTACCCTCTTTGCCAATACGTTTCAGTCTGACCAATGGACCGTAGGTAGGGTTGGGGTCAAAGGAGGGTTCCCCGACTTTCTTTACTGCAAAATAGAACAGGGAATCGATGTATGCTTCATTGACGATATCAAATCCACAGGAAATAAGCCGCCCGAGCGTTTCGGCACGGGTAATCACCCGGTTCTGGCCACGGGTGAGGAAATGATACAAACCCGATGTGATTTTAAATTTCGGCATCAGGCGTTTTACCGGAAAATCCAAAAAGTAATAGTAAAAATAATTCAGGAGAAAGGGGTATTTTTTAAAGATCCGTTGCTTCCTTAGGTTTTTTGTTTCCACACATCCGATGAAGGTTCCGTTTTTAGGAATTTTGGAATTTACCGCTTCGAAGAACCGGTTCAGGTAAGCGATATCGTTGATCCGTTTAAGGTTGATGATGGCCCGGTACCGGTTATCGGGTTGTGTTGCAATATTAAATGATGTTGTAGTCGCTACAAGCAACGTTTCCTCCGATTCGCAACAATTGTTTTTCAAGATAAAAGATAATCCTTCCTCTCCGCACTCATCAATGATGGGTTTTCTGAGTTCCCCGGATAATTCAATTGCTTTTCCGTTTTCAGGCATTGCTTCAAAAATATCAGCATGATTGGAATTTCCGTTTAACTGTTGTGCCCTGAGAGCCAGGTATTCATTATCCGGCGGGTTCTGATATTCAATGGCGATTTTAAGGAAGAAATAGAGGCTGCTAAAAAGGAATTCAAAAAAACTGGCCAACAATATTGTCCCCAAAACGATTGTACGGGAGTAGTAGGTAGTCCGGAAGAAATACATTAATACGCTGATCGTACCAAGGGCAACCAGGTTGCTGATAACGATTGGCAGAATAACGTTTTTAAAGGTGGGACTTCTTAGCGGAGCGTATTTTTTAAAAGGGATGGATGATCCAATCCAGATCACAATAAAAATGATAAAGGAGAGGTAATACCGGGAAAAATAACTACCCACACTCCCCGGCCTTATCCAGGTAATTAGCAGGAAGGAAAAGGTGACCAACAGCAGATCGATGACAAAAAAAATCAGCCCTTTCTTCAACACCTTGGTTTTTTAGGTAGTACCAAATTTAATAATCCCTGTGGGATAATGTAATCTTTTTACAGGGTATTAAAAAGGACTGATTTTCCTTCAGGATGGTTGCAATACAATCGGAAAGTGGTCATGCGATAGTCAAACAATGGTCATACCTGCCTGCCGGCAGGCAAGGCAATTGTCATACGGTGGTCATACCATGGTCAAACAATAGTCATATGGTGACTTTAGATATAGCAAGAAGGAATTGGGGTTGGATTAAGAATTCGAAATCCGCGCACTACTCACTTCTCACCTTTCATTTTTCTTTTTTCCCTTCGCCCTCAGTCTCTTCAAAGTCACCCCGTCACCCCCTCTCAAAGTCTCTTGGTCTCAATCTGTGTACTCTTAGTTTTATTAGAATCCCAGTTCTTTCATGACATAGTCGATGCTTTCATTTACGGATTGGTTTGAGGTATCGACAGTGATTTCCGGGTTTTGGGGGACTTCATAGGGATCGTCTATACCGGTAAACTGTTTGATCTCTCCTTTCCGTGCTTTGGCATACAATCCTTTTGAATCCCTTCGTTCGCATTCTGCAAGTGGTGTGGAGACATACACTTCGCGGAAGTTTGAGCAAAGGTTACGGACAAAATCCCTTGATTCCTTGTAAGGAGAGATAAAGGAGGCGATAATGAACACGCCATTTTTCTCCAGCATGCTTGCCAGGAATCCTACGCGTTTGATGTGCCTGTTCCTCTCTTCTTTTGAGAATCCGGTAGTGGGGAAGATGCTGCGGACGACATCACCATCCAGGTGTTCGATTTTCAGACCTTTCTTTTTGAGCCGCTCATAGACTGCTTCTGAGATGGTGCTTTTACCGGCACCGGAAAGGCCGGTAAACCAGATAACACTCGGTTTGATCTCTTTTTTCCCATAGGATATTTTATTCCAGACCCGCTCATGGAAATAGTAGAGAACGATTTTCAGTATGACCTCTATTCCGCCGATTACCAGTGCAATCTTAAGGTGTCCGGTAAAGGCAAGTACCAGGGCAGCAGTGGTGATAGTTGCCCAGAAGCGCCAGGAGATGGTTTTCAGGATCGACCGGTTATTTGATTCGTGAAACATCTATTCAGGGATTAATGGTATAATATCAAAAAAACGAATTGACAAAATTAATAAAGAGTTTTCTCTTTCCGGTTAAAGAGGCTGATTATTATGGTTGGATACTTTTCAGTGAAGATTTTGGGATGTTGAGCATAATTTTCTCACCAATCCCTTCAATCTCCACCATGACGCGTTTTTTCCCTTTGGTTTCAACCATGATTCCTTGCAGTCCCTGCAATGTGCCGCGTGTCACTTCCACGCGGTTGCCCCGTTCGAACTGAACTTCCTTTTCCACCCGGTCTTCCCCTTCGTTAATGTAAGCACGGACGGCTTCAATCTGCTTATCGGGGATTGATACGGGTCTTCCCTGAAAGGTGATCATGCGTACAACACCATCGGTCCGTATTGCATCAAGCCATTCCCTTTCCGAGATCCTGATAAAAATATAGGAACGAAAGAGGGGTTCTTCCACCCATTTTTTCCGGTCACTCCACTGTTTCAGGGTTTTCAGCAGGGGTAGGTATGCCTCGATCCCTTTTTCTATAAGCAATTGATACACCTTTTTCTCAGTACGGGATTTAGTGTAGAGTGCATACCACTTTTTTTCACGGGATGGAAGCATCGTAGATTGATTTGTTCGCAGGCAAAATTAGTCAATAAATCATGCATGAATGAAATAATAGGTTAAATCAGAAATTCACTCTCAGGGAAAGTACAAAGTTCCTCCCCGGGGAAACAATACCTGAACTGTATGGTCGGTATCTCTGATCTGTCAGGTTTTCCAATCCGGCACTAAGTGTAAAATTCTCAGCAAAAGGATAGGAAGCCTTAAAATTGAGTGTATACCATGACGGAGAATAAGGATTTCCGTTTTCATCTACTGCATATATTTCTGTTTTCCCTTTTTCTTCTTCCGGCATGTCCTTAAATTTTCGTTCGCCGCTATACTCTGCATAGAACTGCAAGTTCAATCTATTGGCAGAATATGTCAGTCTTGACACGCCGAACCAGGGTGGGGCATGACGGGAAGGGCTGGTCGTGCCGTCATCCAGTTCTTCTTCACCTGCCTGGTAATTGAAGTCTGTAGAGAATCCGAATCCTAACGGAAACTTAACTTCCATACCTGCCTGCACTCCAAATACATGGGCGGCGGCAGCATTTTGTATAGCTTGTACCTGACTCAATGTACCGTCATACACTATGCTGTCCAGGCCGTTGAGTGTATAATCACGCCTTACCAGTGCATTTTGGAGAATGGTGTAATAGAGGGTAAGATCAATTTTTACTGCGTCACTAAATACCCTGGTCATTCCCAAATCCATGTTGTAGGCATATTCCGGTTCAAGGTCTGGATTGGGTACCGTTACAGCTCCCGGTTCAGAATCAAACACTTTCCCAATATCATCCACATTGGGTGAGCGAAATGCTGTTGAAATGTTGGTATTGATCACCCACTTATCCGTTGGGCGGTACACAAAACCAAAACTTCCCGCTAATGCACCGTTTTTCAGTGTTGTTGTGGTGAACGGGAATGGGTAAAAAGTTGTGTCAAATTCCGCTTCAATTTGAAAATGATTATACCGAATACCGGCCTGTAAAAGCAACTTCTCTGTAATTTTAAACTGGTCCGTAAGGTATGCTCCATAAGAAGCCCATATTGATTGCGGGTAACGGGTGGCTCCGGGTGCACTTATTCCGGTTGAGATGTCCTCATTTATTCCTTTGGAATTAACATCATCCAATACTATTTCCAGACCATAGAATAACTTATTCTTAGAACCGATTGACTTTAAAAAATCAAGGTTGGCAGAAGAGGCATTTACTTTCTCAATACGAATTTCCCTGTCGGGTTTGTTCAAGTCACGGCTAATGCGGCTTTCTTCAAAGACCTGGTGTGCCAAACGAAGTGTCATTTGATCATAGATGGCATTGTTTCCGGCATGGGTAATGTGCAGGTTGTTCATCATCCATTTTTGGGGACCGTAATACCATTCGCCATAGCGAGGCAGACCGTTTCTTAACCGCATGTGTCTATCGTATCGTGAATAATCGGACGTTTCAGAATAGTGGAAACCATATTGAAAATCCCAGTTTTCATTGGGTTTAAAATGTACTTTCTGCATAATATTGACCTGCGAGTAACCGGACGGGACCTGTACCTTCGGATCATCATTCGTGACAACCACATCTACACTGTCAATTCTTTGCACAAAGAATGGGCGAAGGTATTCATCCGGTCCGTGACTTCCCATCCGCAAATCGTCATAATCGGTTGCAGTGATACTGGTAATTATTGCCCACTTTTCCCATCCGAGATTGATATCGAAATGTTCTGTTTTTTCATTGTTTGCTGTTGAATAGCGGGTTAAGGCCCTTCCTGTTATCAATGGCTTATCGATGAGCGTCAATTGAGGTGTGAGGGTTTCGAAACTCATTACCCCACCGATGGCATCACTGCTATATATAACCGATCCGGGTCCGAAAAACACTTCTGTATTCTTAATGGCAAAGGGATCGAGCGAAATCACGTTTTGCAGATTTCCCTCCCTGAATATTGCAGTGTTCATACGCACTCCGTCAACCGTGTACAAAAGCCTGTTTGTGGCAAATCCCCTGATCATGGGACTACCGCCTCCCTGCTGGCTTTTCTGGATGAATACTTTCCCTGAAATACTCAGTAGATCAGCAGCTGTCTGCGGATTTTGTAAAGCCATTTCTTTAGGAGAAATATTGATTATTTTGGAGGGGATATCATTGGATCTTTGATTCCAGCGTGTTGCAGAGACCACAACGGCATCCAGGCCAATATTTGTGGGTATCAATTGCAACTCCAAAGATAACGATACCAGTTCAGCAAAACTTTTTATTGCTGTTTTATAACCCAGTGCGCGAATTTCTATTTTTATAGCCTCTTTAAATGCTGAAATGTCCGCTTGTCCCTGGGAATTTGTGGTAGTAAATGCTTTCGGTTTTTCACTCATCAGGGTCACCAGTTCAAGCGGCTCGCCTGTTTCGTGATCTTTAATGGTTATTGTCTGGGAATGAGCAAAACAGGACAAACCCAACACTAACCATGCGATGAATATTTTTTTCATCATGAATGAAATTAAGGTTAAACAAATAATGGCGAACAATCAGATTCAACTTGCCACCTAAATGGCAGGTTGTCTCATCTGTTGCATCTATTTAACCTTTCCTGGGAGGGGGAACAGGAGGCGGAAAAGAAATGGATAACCAATTGATCGTATAAACATCGGTGTTTGGCTCTGTCTGATTAATCAGAGCATGCCATGCGGATTGTTTTGAATGATACAGGGATTTATAAAAGGTTATCAGTCGTTTTTGATTCTCTTTGTTTTGCTGATTATTTACTAATATCTGTGCTACAAGATTTTTTAATTGCTGGTTCAATTGTGTTTCTTCATAATCCAACCAGCACCAGTAGAATATTGAATCACCTTTCGTTTCGGTTTTAGCAATGTCATACATCAGGTTGTTGTATTCAAATTCTCTGGAATGCTCCCAATGCAGCTGGGTTACGGCTTCTTTTTTAGTAAATTTCAGTAAAATCAGCTCCTCTTTGTCTTTTCCGGCAAGCAGTTGTTTTTTTACCTCTTTTTGGACAGTAGCCTTTTTGTACTGCAACCAGCTATATGTTCCGATAACGGGTGCAATAAGCATTAAAAACAGTACTATAGAGGTGAGTTTCCTTTTCAAATTATTTTTTTATACTATGTAAAGTTACAATTTCAATTTTATTTGTAGTTAAAGAGTCCGAGGTATTTACAAATTTTTCAGCACGGGTCTTTTTTGGGTTAAACAATCCATCAGGTAATTTGAAATGCCTCTTTAATCCGATCGACATAGTCCAATTTTTCCCATGCAAAGTATTCGACCTCCTTGAAGTAATGAGTTTCACCGTCGATATCTTTTTCCGTGACACCTTCTCCCTGATAGGAGACTTCCACCTCTTCCCGGTAATGGGAGCGTCCGAAGTGTCCGTAGGTGGCTGTTCGTTCAAAAATAGGATTTTTCAATCCGAACCGTTTGATGATGGCATAAGGTCTAAGATCGAAAATTTGCTTAATTTTTGTAGCGATCTCCCCATCGCACTCGGTCGGACTGGTAACTTTTCTGATCTTACAGCTTCCGAAGGTATTGACATAGATACCGACTGGTTCTGCAACTCCGATGGCATATGCGAGTTGGACCAGCACTTCATTTGCCACGCCGGCAGCCACCAGATTATTGGCAATGTGTCGTGCAGCATAGGCTGCTGAGCGATCGACTTTCGAGGCATCCTTGCCTGAAAATGCTCCGCCACCATGTGGTGCCATGCCCCCGTAGGTATCCACCACAATCTTTCGACCGGTCAGTCCTGTGTCCCCGTGGGGACCGCCGATCACAAAGATCCCGGTAGGATTTACCAGGAAGTGGAAGCCATTAGTGAACAGTACTTTGATCCGGTCAGGAACGGCTTTCTTAACCCGTGGTATCAGGATCTCCTGCAGGTCTTTCCGTATCGTTGCCTGCATTGCCTCCTGTGCTTTCCGGCAGTCAGTTACGGAGGGTGAAGCCGGTTTAATAAACTCGTCGTGCTGGGTGGATATTACGATGGTATCGATTGACTTTGGTCTGCCGTTATCTTCGTATTCGATGGTAACCTGTGATTTAGAATCGGGCCGGAGGTAGGTCATCTCCTTACCCTCCTTGCGAATGGCCGCAAGTTCCTGCAGGAGGATATGGGATAGCTCCATTGGCAGCGGCATTCCGTTGTCCATATCGCGGTTGGCATACCCGAACATCATTCCCTGGTCACCTGCTCCCTGATCCTCCTCCTTTTCACGGATAACTCCCTGTGTAATGTCGGATGATTGTTCGTGAATGGTGGAGATGATTCCACACGATTCGGCCTCAAACTTATAGGCAGCTTTAGTATACCCGATATCCCTGATTACCCTCCTGACAACCTGCTGCACATCAACCCATCCATTGGTTCTTACTTCACCACTGCAAACCACCAGACCGGTGGTGACCATTGTTTCACAGGCAACTTTCGATTCCGGATCCTGTTTCAGGAATTCATCCAGCAATGCATCTGAGATCTGATCGGCTACCTTGTCAGGATGTCCCTCCGATACCGATTCAGAAGTAAATAAGTATGACATAATTCATTGGTATTAAAAATGTTAACAAAGACTAGCGGGTGATTGACTGGAAAGCAAAAACGGATACTGTTTTAGCATTTTTTTCTGTGGTTGCAATCAGTCAAATTTTTCCACTGATAGTTGTGAAATGCAAATGAAACAATAATTTGGAAAGATACCAAATCTTTGTCCAAACCAATGGTTAATTTCGGGTCAGTTCCTGAAAAAGTTCTTCCAGTTTTTTTTCCTGTTTTTGCATGGAGAGGACTGTCAGCTTATTTCTGACTGCAAAATCGAAAATATCTTTCCGGATATCCCGGTCTGCACTGCTTTGTACCAGCCAGATGTGTTCCCTGACAAAGGCAACCCGGTTCACGCCGTCGAGGCGTTCCAGTGCCTGTTGATCAGGAGCTTCGCTGAATTCGACCTGTATGGTCTGAACGCTTTCCGCGAGGATTGAATGGATTTTTTCTTTTTGGTCATCCGCAACAATTTTCCCTTTGTTGATGATGATGACCCGATCACAGATGGCTTCCACCTCCTGCATGATATGGGTGGAGAGCATCACGGTCTTTTCCCTTCCGGCTTCGGAAATCAGGCTTCGGATCTCGATGATCTGGTTTGGATCGAGGCCGGAGGTTGGTTCATCCAGGACCAGCACCTCGGGATCATGGATCAGTGCTTGTGCTAAACCGACGCGCTGACGGTATCCTTTTGACAGGGCACCGATTTTCTTGTGCTGTTCCGGTTCGAGTCCGGTCATACCGATCATTTCATGGATCCGGAGGTCTGTGCGTTTTCCCATCCTGTACATACCGGCAACAAACTTCAGGTATTCCCTGACATACATTTCAGGGTAGAGGGGTGTGTTTTCAGGTAGATAACCAATTACCCTGCGGACTTCAACCGATTTTTCGATTACATCCCATTGGTTAACCAGTACCTGCCCTGAAGTCTGCGGAAGGAAACCGGTGATGATCTTCATCATGGTCGATTTACCAGCACCATTGGGACCAAGGAAACCAACCACTTCCCCCGACTGTATCTCAAAGGAGACATCATCCAGGGCTTTCTGCTTCCCGAAACGTTTTGTTACTGATTTTGCAATGATGGACATGGTAGCGAATGAAGTTTCAACATCCAAAAATAATGAAAATGATAATAAGGTTGTAATCCCTCGCTGGTGAATGACACCCTGCGCCGGTTATACTTTTTTAATACACTGTGCGATTTTGAACACTTCTGCACATTTCTGGTCGTTTTTAACACAAATTAACAAATTCTTAAAAGATGGTTAACGTTCTCTATGACAATAACATAATAAGTTTGGCACAATACGTGATAATTGGTTTATGAACAGGAGTGATGTGAGCAGCGGAAGGGCAATAAAATGAAGAGATCATGAAAATTCTTACAAGTTTCAATAGAGTATACAGGTTATCGGGATTACTATTTGCTTTTCTGTT
>CAYMFM010000008.1:0-9837 GCA_964389685.1 uncultured Rikenellaceae bacterium | reverse complement strand
TTACAAGTTTCAATAGAGTATACAGGTTATCGGGATTACTATTTGCTTTTCTGTTTTTGCCTGTGACATTGGGTGCGCAGGATTTTGATGTATTGCCGGGTAGTTCTGAAATGACCTCGTTAAAGAAGCTGGTTCTTGGTATAGATAATACAGGAAGCAATTGTCATCTTGAGCGAAAGACCTTGGAGAAGATAGATTTCGAAATGTATGTTGAGCGTGAGATTCTTATTGAACGGTGGATGCATGACCGGGATTTTTGGATACACAAGACAAAGAAGACAAACATCGTACCACCGCGTGAAGAGACGATGCACAGGGATGATTTACGGGAATTGCTTGAATCAGACCTGGGAATTTTAGAGAAGCCGGAGAAGGAACCGGAGATCGAGTTGGCAAGCTGGATGTATGCAGCGGATTTTATTCAGCATGTCACCACTGAACCATCGAGCCGGTTAGAACAATGGATGATGGACCGCTCGTATTGGGCGATGAAGAAATAGGCCAATTGATGGATCTTACGTGGAATGGGGCTGTCCGGTGTGCTGGATGGCCTTTTTTTCATGCCTTAGTTTTAAATTTTCAACGAACTTGATATCTTTAAGGCTGTTGAGCATTAAGGCATCTTTCATGCGGTATGTTGGATGCACTGTTCTTCCTGTAGGGTAATTAAAGAGCACAAACATGGATCAACAGCTACAGATACTCCTGGTCATGGTGATCTACATGACCCTTTTGATATTATGGGGTTTATACCAGGGAAGGAAGGTAAAATCCGATGTCGACTATGCCATTGCGGGCAGGCAATTGCCGGGGTGGGTTGCTGCCCTGTCTGAGCGGGCTACCGGAGAATCTTCCTGGGCTTTACTCGGGTTGCCCGGTGCTGCATATGCCATGGGTCTTACTGAAATCTGGACTGCATTGGGGTGTGTTGTTGGCATTGTCACAGCCTGGGCTGTAATTGCCTGGAGACTGAGGGATATAGCCGAATCCTACCAGGTATCCACCTTCACCGAATTTATTGCCAGGAAACACGGTGAAGTGGGGAAATGGATACGTATCATCGGTAGTTTTACCATTGTTTTTTTCTTTTTCTTCTATGTTGGAGCACAGTTTCTCGGGGGTGGGAAAACACTCCACACCATCTTTGATATTGATGCAAACCTCGGCATGTTAATCACGGCAGCCATCATTGTTCCCTATACCATATACGGTGGATTTCGAAGTGTGGTGTATACCGATGTGATTCAGGCTATTATTATGATTATTACCCTGATCATTGGACCCATTGTCGGTATCATTTATCTCTCTTCACATGCGGGGCTCTTTGCCCAATCGATCCCGGAGGCATTAGCCGGTGCGGGACCAACCTATACCTCACTGACCGGGGCTGCCCGGGGCTTCAGTGCAGGATTGATCATGGTGGGTGGGTTTGCATGGTTCTTTGGCTACCTGGGTGGTCAGCCACAGTTGAGCATGCGGTTCATGGCAATCAAAGATCCCCGGCAGGCAAAGAGGGGAAGAGATATTGGTATCGCATGGACCCTCATTGCCTATGTTGGCGCGCTCTCCCTGGGATGGATAGGAATTGCTTTGTTCGGACCAAAAGGATTGGATGATCCGGAATATGTTATGCCTGCGGTTCTCCTGGAACTGTTTCCACCGGCGATTGCTGCTATCCTGATTACCGGAGCTATCGCGGCTATGATCTCAACGGCTGACTCGTTGCTTATCCTCTCCGCAACGGAAATGTCGGAAAACCTCATTAAGCCATCGTTTGGCAAATACCTGGATACCGGGAGGAAACAAGGACTGCGCAGGTCCCGCATTGTTACTGCTTCACTTGCTGTTATAGCCCTTGCCCTGGCATACGTTTCTCCCTCCCGATTAATCTTTACACTGGTAAGCTATGTGTGGGCAGGAATTGGATGTACTTTTTCAGTGGTGATCATCTTTTCCCTATTCTGGAAACGATTTCATGGCCGGGCTGTTCTTGCGACCATTATTACCGGTTTGCTGTTTACCATATTCTGGATGAGTGCAGGATTTGAGCAGCATTACCGGGTGACGGATGATAAACTCTCATCCCTGGTGGAGGCGGAGATCATTTCCGAAGAACAAGCATCGGGTTTTGTGGAGTTGTTGGATCAGAAATACATCAGTGTCACAAAATTTGAACGGATCCTGGAGGAGAAATTTACTGAAACCGCAACAGAACGGATTGTTGAAGAGAAACTGCCGGTACTGGTTACAACCTTTACCCAGAAAGGATTAACAGCTAGATTATTTACCTTTATTGTGGCTCTGGTAACGGCCGTGCTGACCACCTACCTTATCCCCAGGAAAGAATACATTCTTTGATTGTACCTGAATCGGGGAATGGGGTTATCCATACATGTATTGTGCAACCTTGGCGAAATTTGCTTTCGGATTGATGCACATTACCGGTATATGAGAGCTGTTCGCAATGATGTATTGCTCATGCGCTCCCACAACATAATCACTGAAATTGATGTTCTTGGTGGTCATGATGATGACCAGGTCAATCTTTTTATCCTGTGTAAACTTGATGGTATCGTTGGCAAAATTCCCGCTTTTTTCAATCGTATGGATTTCATAGTCGATCCTGTTTTGAATCAGGAATTTGATGGCGAAGTTAAGATTCACTTTTTGTTTTTTCAACAACGATTTGTCCTGTGTTGCTGCCTGTAGAATATGGATTTTTGAATCAAAATATTTACTCATGAATATGGCCCAATACAATTTTTCCTTTTGCTCCATTTTAAAATCGATTGGGAAAAGAATATTTTGATATTTTGACATATCCTCCGGTGGATCCTGCACTACTATGAACGGAACTTTAGATCCTGCAATTACTTTCAGTGCCCAGCTTCCGGTAATTTTCTGCATTCCCTTCATTCCATGAGTCCCCATAATGACCAGATTCGCCTGTATGTCCGATACATATTTGGAAATTGCATTAAAAATGTTTCCCTGCATGATAAATGAATCGACCTTGACATTATAAATCCGCTCTGTCTTTGCAGCAATTTCATTCAACTGGTTTGTTACTTCCTCTTTTTTCGCCGTATCCAGCTTCTTGTCAACAATGTGCAATAAGCGCAATTCGTTGTCCACCATCTTCGCGATTTTAACCCCATGAACCAATGCGTTTTCAGCTACTTTTGTAAAATCCCAGGGTATCACAATCAATTTGCTATCCTTTTCCATCTCAGTTTCTTTAACATTGTGCTTGCAAAATTACTTTATTTTTTAATTTTTAAAAATGTATTATTATAACGATTTATTTCGAATCTTAGTGTTTTGAAGCAGATTGATCAGAGATTACAATTGGATTTCATTCCAGTATTTATATGGATAGTATTCGCTTCCCACATGCAGTAAAACAGCAAGAAAAACAACGGGTTTTCGCCATCAACTCATTTCACGAACAGGTGCAAACCTGAGTCTTTCTTCTTTGGTGTTTTCAAAAATCAGGCCAAAATCAGCAAAAGGGTTTATAAATTGATATAAATTGAATTTCTTAGTCCAAAAATCTTATTTTTATACTTTATTTTCAAGTAATATTACGATATGATAAGGAGCAGGAACAAGGTTAAAGAGTTACTTGACTCGAAAGATTATGGTAAAGAGGTTCATGTTAAGGGGTGGGTCCGGACTAAGAGGGGAACCAGTCACGTAGCCTTCATTGCACTTAACGATGGTTCGGTAATCCATCATATCCAGATTGTGGCAGACACTTCAAAATTTGATGAGGATTTATTGAAGAAGATCACAACAGGATCCTGTATTGCGGTAACCGGTAAGTTGGTGGAGTCGCAGGGGAAGGGGCAGCAGGTAGAGATACAGGCCAAGGATATTGAATTGTATGGAACGGCTGATTCGGAAGTCTACTCGTTGCAGAAAAAAGGACACTCGCTGGAATTCCTCCGGGAGATTGCACACCTGAGGCCAAGGACCAATACCTTCGGGGCTATTTTTCGCATTCGCCATGCCATGTCGTTTGCCATCCATAAGTATTTTAACGATCGTGGGTTCGTCTATCTTCACACTCCCATTATTACCGGTTCGGATGCCGAAGGAGCCGGAGAGATGTTCAGGGTAACGGTGCTGGATGATGTTAATCCGCCAAAAAAGGATAATGGGTCGGTTGATTACCAGAAAGATTTTTTCGGTAAAGAGACAAACCTTACTGTTTCCGGTCAGTTGGAGGGGGAAATTGGTGCTCTTGCACTTTCCGAAATTTACACTTTCGGTCCTACGTTCAGAGCGGAAAATTCGAATACACCCCGACACCTTGCTGAATTCTGGATGATTGAACCCGAAATGGCGTTTTACGATATCGATGATAACATGGACCTGGCAGAAGATTTTTTGAAATTCCTGGTAGGTTATGCGTTAGACCATTGTCGGTCGGATCTCGAATTCCTGAATCAAATGTATGATAAAGGATTGCTTGACCGGTTGCGTAATATTCTTAAGCATGATTTCGTACGGATGGGATATACCAAAGCGGTTGACCTGTTGCTGGCATCCGGGCAGACATTTGAATTTCCGGTAAAGTGGGGCCTTGATCTGCAGGCTGAACATGAACGGTACCTTGTTGAACAAGAGTTTAAACGCCCCGTGATCCTTACCGATTATCCAAAAGATATTAAGGCTTTTTATATGTGGCAAAACGAAGATGGAAAAACAGTAAGGGCGATGGATGTGTTGTTCCCAAAGATCGGCGAAATTATCGGAGGATCGCAGCGGGAAGAGCGGTATGACAAAATCTATCAACGAATCAGGGAATTAAAGATCCCCGAACAGAATCTTTGGTGGTATCTCGAAACACGAAAATTCGGTACTGCCCCACATAGTGGGTTTGGATTGGGTTTTGAGCGACTTATCCTTTTCATTACAGGGATGAGCAATATCCGGGATGTGATCCCCTTTCCAAGAACGCCTAAAAATGCGGAATTTTAATCTGCCAACGGTTTGTTATGCTAAAACAGAAGTTACAACAGAAGTTATTGCAGAAACTGTCTCCGCAGCAGATCCAGATGATCAAGTTGCTTGAAATACCCACCATTCAACTTGAACAGCGGATCAAAAAGGAGATGGAGGAGAATCCTGTATTGGAGGAGGGACATGATGATGAACAGGAAACAGATGAAGAAGAAACTTTGAATGAAGATAACCTGGATATTGAGGAGGATGAGTTTTCGCTGAATGATTACATGAACGATGAAGATATACCGGCATATAAACTCTCCTCCAGAAACATACCAGCGGAAGTTAAAAAACCGGAAATACCATTTTCTGTCGGAGCTTCCTTTAACGATTACCTCGAAAGCCAAATGGGACTGCGAAGCCTGACTGAAGAGCAGGAAATATTGGCGCAATATATCCTGGGGAATATTGATGAGGATGGATACCTCCGCCGAAAACTTGAAAATATTGTGGATGACCTCGCTTTTTCACAAAATATTTCAACAACAGAGGAGCAGTTGCATGAGATGCTTAGAATCATTCAGGATCTTGATCCGGCAGGAGTGGGAGCAAGAGACTTACAGGAATGCCTCTTACTGCAGATCGAAAGGAAAAATCTGGAAAACCCGGTCATAAAACAGGCACGCCACCTTTTGAAATATTTCTTTCAGGAGTTTACCAAGAAACATTATGAGAAGATCATTACAAGAATGAATATTTCAGAGGATGAATTGAAGGAGGTGATCGATGAAATCCTGAAACTTAACCCTAAACCAGGAAGCTCTTTCAACGACCCCCTGAATAAAACCATTCAACATATCATTCCTGATTTTATTCTGGATAATAATGAGGGAACACTCGAATTGTCCCTCAATGCAAGGAACGTTCCTGAACTGAAAATTAGCAGAACCTATAGTGAAATGCTGGAATCCTATAACATCCATAAAAACAGCCAGTCCAAGGAGCAAAAGGATGCAGTGAGTTTTGTAAAACAAAAACTTGATTCTGCTAAATGGTTCATTGACGCGATAAAACAGAGACAAAACACCCTGCTGCTTACGATGAATGCGATCATTGAGTTCCAGGAGGAATACTTCATTGACGGGGACGAGACAAAAATGAGACCCATGATCCTGAAGGATATAGCAGAGATGACAAACCTCGATATTTCAACCATCTCCCGCGTAGCAAACAGTAAATATATTCAGACACACTTCGGCATTTTCCCGCTCAAGTACTTCTTTTCGGAAGGATTGCAAACGGAATCGGGAGAGGAAGTATCTACACGGGAAATTAAAACGATCCTTTCCGAGTGTGTGACTAATGAGGATAAAAGAAAACCACTGACCGATGAGAAACTGGCAGAAATTCTTCAGAAAAAAGGATACCTGATAGCCCGAAGAACCGTTGCCAAGTACAGGGAACAGTTGAATATTTCAGTAGCCAGATTACGGAAAGAGTTGTAACCGATCCCATGCGAAACATTCTACCCGCCATCATTTCCATTCTTTTCCATCCGATATTTATGCCGGTGTATGGCCTTCTTATTCTATTCAATTCCGGGACATTTATTTCCTTTATTCCCTATGAAGCAAAAAAATACATTTTCCTCATTGTTCTGATCTGTACGGTTCTTCTCCCGCTGAGTTTTGTCCCGTTTTACCTTTTCCGGAAAATTATTGAGGATATTCATATGCGCTCAAACAGGGAGCGGATCATTCCCTTGCTGGTAAACAGCCTCTTTTTTTATCTTGGATACCTGTTTTTAAGCAAACTGCAACTACCACCCCTGATAAAATCCTATATGCTCGCCTGCGCTGTTGCTGTTATTCTGGCATTGCTCGTTTCCATCCGGTGGAAGATCTCCCTTCACATGCTTGGGATTGGTGGTTTAATCGGAGCAGTCATCCTCTTTTCATATCGTTTGGGCGTTGATCTTAAAACAATTTGGATGGTTCTGATTCTTTTTGCCGGGTTAACAGGATATGCCAGGTTGCAGCTGAATTCCCATAACTCGCTGCAGGTTTATTCCGGTTTTCTTCTCGGATTTGCCACCGTTTCTGTCATACTGCTTATTGCCTGAAACGATTTATTTTCAGGAGTTTAGAACCTTCTCTTCGGATAGGCTGAGGCATCTCATGAGATCGTTTATTGCACGATCGATGAGGTGATGGTTAACAGAAAACTGAATGGTGTAATCGTACCCGTAAGCAATGACTTTACTTAAATCAAAATCACGCTGGTCCAAACAGTGAAAATATTTCTTTTGTTCCATTCTTTTACCAAGGTATTGCTGTTCCGTCTGTCCGGGTGTTGGTATTAACAGCGCAGTTTTCCTGAGTGCAATCAGATCCATGATGGTCGAGTATCCCGATCGGGTAATAACCATTTTGGATGCTTTGATAAGGACTCTCAGTTTGTTTGAAGGAAGATGAGGTACGAGGGTGAGATTATCAGATGGTGAAAATTCATCTGTATGGGAAGGTAAACCCCTTACAATCAAAGTTTTAAGACGGCTCATTTTAAGCTGATTACAGATTTTTTCTTCCAGTATGGTTCGTTGTGGTTCCGGCCCGGATAGGATCACCAGCAGGTCATAGTTGGCAACTAAATGATCAAGCGATCCGGGATCATCATACATGAATCGTGAAAAGATGCCTGTAAACCGTGCATTTTCCGGCAGTGGATATTTTTGCGAAAGTTCGCCTGTCAGGCTTTTTTCCCCGGGAATATCAGGGATCCAGGCATAATTGAATTTCCGGATCTGGTTACAACTTAACCGGTATAAGGGATATTGGAACCAGGATAACCAGGCAGGAAGCCGGATTGAAACCTGATGGGTAATAAAGATTGTTAACACATGCCTGTTCCACAATCCGTATCGGTTATCTGAAATGACAATATCAATGGCATATTCCATGAGAATCCGTTTCAGCTCCCGGTGTTCCTTAGCAATACCGATCAACATCACAGGCAGGTAAAAGAGGAGTTTGACCAGGAGTGGAATTCTTTTTGTATAACGTATTCTGAACGAGGTGAATTGGATCCAACCGAGTTGTGGAAATTCGTTCTGTAACAATGCAAGGGGCTCACCATCGGCTGCAAGAATAACCTCGAATCCCCTGTCAAGAAATTTCCGGATCAGGAATACCCCCCTGCTGGCGTGCCCCAAGCCCCAGTTAAGCGGACAATACAAGATGGTTTTTGGTTGTTTCAAGTTCATTCAATATGGAAGAGAGCCCGGTGAACCAGGTCAACGATACCTCCCTCAACTTTATTTTATACAGACTCTAATTTAGTCATTAATTTGTATTGGATAAGCCACAGGGGCATTATGATAATTATCATTGTATTCGATGGCTTTCAATCTACCTTTGTTATCAGGTAATTTTTCCAAATTGATCTGACATGCGAAGAGAAATCCGAACGGATCCCTTTACCTGGAAGCCGGAATACAATGTAAATGTCAGCCTGATTGATGACCAGCACAAGAAATACCTGGAGATCCTCAATTTACTGCGGGAAGGAATAATAAATAAACCAGGTGAAGAGAAAATTTCCGAGATTTTCTTTTCCCTGGTTCATTATGCCGAGAACCATTTGATCCAGGAAGAGATCTACTTCAAGAATTACCAGTATCCTAATTTTACACAGCATAAGGAGGCGCATAAACACTTCATTGACCGCATTATTAAATTCAGGGAAGATTATGAAAATGGCAAGGATAAAGTGTGCGAGGAGATGTATGGATTTCTGGTTGATTGGTTTGAGAATCACATCCTGAAATATGATAAAGAAGCGTTTGAGTTCCTCCTGAATAAAGGGGTAAAATAGTTTATAGCGTCTCTATTCCAAGAGGTTTACCTCCTCATTTTCTACCCGTCATATCCTCTCAAGATCGATCTAATCAATCGGGCTCCGGACTACTCTGGTCCTGCATTGCGGAAAGGCGTGCTTATCTGTATATGTTGGATTTTTACATTAAGGACATCCACATGTTTTTCCCAGTTTCCACTGCGTGGATTATGATCCAGCAGAAACCCGGAAATATGGGTTGCCCTGTCGTCCTT
This sequence comes from uncultured Rikenellaceae bacterium, assembly GCA_964389685.1. Lineage (GTDB taxonomy): Bacteria > Bacteroidota > Bacteroidia > Bacteroidales > VadinHA17. The sequence goes on along the minus strand of CAYMFM010000008.1, from coordinate 775 downwards.
TAGGTTAAGGGAAAGTGTATGCGTTATGATTTTGCCATTCTTGGGTATTGGACTCGGTTCAAAAGGGATGCTGAATCCGGTTTCTGTCCCATCATCGAACCAGAAGAATGCTGTCACCCTGGGCTCAATGGATCCATCGTCCGGGTGCATCCGTATCGTTGCAAACAGAAGGTATTTCCCGGGTCCTGTCACCGGAATTTTGAAGCCAATCCGGTTAATACGTCCGTCATCGGGAAGGTGCCAGACAGTTTTCTGGTTCCAGAGGTTAGAGGTTAGATCGTCCGGGGTAATCTGACGGGTACGCTGGTTGATTTCACTTTGTAACTGGGTAAGCTCGCTGACCACCTCTTCATAAAGATCATTGAGTTCATCCGGATCGTTCTCATAAAACTCAATCGTCCTGTCAAACATCTCCTTGGTATAACCGTGTTTTTTCAGGATATCCTGGTAATTACTTATGGAATCCCTTCCGGGATAATTCTGCCGGACCTCTGACATTTGAAGCAATGCATCTGCAAGGTGTATCTCTGCCAGTACCGGGACAAGATTTTCTTTGGGAATGATTTCCGTCTTTTTTACCCTCTCTTTGGGATGCTGACAAGCCATTCCCAGGCATATAACGAGTAATACGAACCAGCGAATTGATCTCATGATCCGAAAATACAATTTTTCAGTGATAATAAAAAGGTGAATCAACTGATATGCGTTAACAGTGGAGGAAGTTAACCCGAATTATTCATGCATTCAGCATGAATAATGACGATACATAATTGAA
>CAYMFM010000007.1:92676-101010 GCA_964389685.1 uncultured Rikenellaceae bacterium | reverse complement strand
CTGCTGTATCACTGCAAAGAGCATGAATCCAAGGGAAATGATAGCAGCAGTTCCCAGGATGACGGCAGTAATTCTTGTTCTCTTCAGGGCTCTTTTCTGCATTCTTATTTTATTCTCTTCCTCTGCGACAAACTCTTTCTCACTGGTTTGCAGGTAAACCATTGCCCGTTCAAACGCAGGGTTATATCTCTCTGCCCAGGTGAGGGTTGGTTGCTGTTTCTTTTTCCAGTTCAAAGCAAGCTGCAAATCGGGGGGTCTCCAGAGTCCGGTCTTTCCCTCCTGATACATCTTGGATGCTTCTGCCAATCTGGTATACATCTGTATTGCATGTGATTCCTCCTCCACCCACACTTTCAGTTTGTTCCAGATCCTCATCAGGCTTTCGTGGGACAGGTCTATTACAGAATCTTTATTTAGGAGCACCTGGGGTGCAGGTGCCAGAAAAGATCTGCCCGTTGCCCGATACTTCTCCACTACATCTATCACTTCCTCAACGGAAGATTTGGATATTGTAGCAAGCACTTCAACCCGGGTGGGATGGCGGATACCTCGGTTATCTGTCCCTTTTTCGGTCAGTGTTTTAAACATGCTTTCACACACTCTTTTCCCACTGGCATTGAGTTCATCGAATGCTTCATTCGCATGTTCAGAAAGTGCCTTTTCCATTTTACCAATGGCTTCATAGTCACTTAAACTAATCGGTTTGTCTGGATCATTGAGTTGTTTCCAATATTCCCAGGTCCGCATTAATGAGTGTTGGAGGATGGGCAGCTGGTCGGGATCATCACCTACTTCATTCAGGAGTTGCTGAACCAGGGCTTTCTCAATGGTAGCGCCGCCCACAGCAACCGGCCCTTCAATGGCTGCCTTGAAATCTTCGCGTGTCATTTGCGGGACAAGGTAGTTGCTGTTGTTAATCTCCTCTGTAAGCTCCTGGAACTGGGAACATTCTCCGATGAAATCGGACCTCATTGTAAGGACTACATAAATTGGTACTTCTCTTTGTTCAATGGCTTCAACCAATAATTTCACAAAGGCTTCAGATTCATTAAATGTCAAAGGATCCTCTCTGCTGGCTTTAAACCGGAACAACTCTTCAAACTGATCAATCAAAATCAGGATGTTTTCATCCTGGGATAATTTCAACTGTTTCACACATTCCACCAGCCCAAAAGAGCTTCTGTGCAGGATCGCCTTGGTCATTGAGACCTGCACTCCCGGATCATCAATATCTTCCGATTGTTTGTTGACGAACGATTCAGCCAGATTGTGGATTGGATCATTCCCGGGTCTTAAAGTAATGATGTTCCAACGGGATCCCGCCTGGGTAATAAATCCACCATACAAAACAGGAACCAATCCGCAATAGATCAACGATGATTTTCCACTTCCTGAAGCACCGATGACTGCGACGAACCGGCTCTCTGCCAGCTTTTTCAGAACCTCCTCACTTTGGCCTTCTCTGCCAAAAAACAGATGGCTCTCATCAATACTGAAAGGACGCAGACCAGGAAAAGGATTTCCTATCGGTTGCTGCTTTTTTTCCTTTTGTGTTTGATTGCTTGCTTCACTCATGTTTATTGATTGATTTTTTCCAGGAAATTATCAAAATTTACTGCTTTTGTCCCTTTGGGTATCGAAATAATATCAAGACCAGAGATGGGGGGGGCAAATTTATCACCATTCTGAACCATTACAGCCATTGCTTTAATGGGATGTTTTCTTCCAAAACCAGGGGCTTTAAGTAAATCTTTCAATTTACTGCTTATCCAGGGGACATTGTCTCCTGAATAATGGATCAGAACTCCTGAACAATTTGCCAGATAATGCCGGTGCAATTGCACCAGGTTTTCTGCTGAAGTCACCATTCCTGTCCATATTATGTCAATTTTTTGTTTTCTGAACCAGGATAATACCGGTTCTATCTCTTTTTCATATTTCTTTTCATGTATAAGATAAATAAAAGGTTTTTCGGGAAGTGAAACCTTACCCATCTTTTCTGATTCTTCATCCTTTTTTGATATTCTTCTTCGAACAATTGACTTAAGCAATTCAAGGGGTGTTTGTACAATCTCTGCAATCTGCATGGTCTCTTCCTGCCTGATCAGGTTTTCAATAAATAGTTGCTGTTTTACATCGGAAGGTTTCAGATCTGGGGGGAACCATATGACCCGTTGAAAATTTCCTTTTTGTACCGATGAATCTTCAACAATTGATGAAAGCCGGAGCTGCAGCTCAACGAGTGAGTATTTTGAGCCAGGGAGAGGATCACCGTATTCATTTCCAACAATATGAATAGCAAATGAGGCTTCATGCAGCAGATCATTGATGCTTTTTTCAATCTTTGTTGCATCGCCTGAAAGAGGTTTATATGGAACTACATGATAACCGAACTGAATCAATTCACGCCTGAGAGCATCTCTGTTTTCTTTCTGCCCCGGATTTGTTTCGGCAAGGTAGATGGTGGGCCCTCTATGACCTTTCTGTTTACCCAGTTTTATATCCATCATATTCATTACAGAACCAGAGATATCGTAAGCAAGGTCAACCAGGACTGACCATATTGTACTCTTCATACCGGTAGCAAAAGAGATATCTTCAATTTTCATACCCGCTGGGCAAACCTGATAATCGATATAATCCCTCAAGAATTCCGGTTGTTGTTCTGTTGCTAAAGGCAGGATACAAACTTTAAAGATCCTGGGTATCCTTATTCCCGATGCTGCCATTCGTTTATTATCCTGATCAGAAATTTTCTGAATTTCTTTGATAAGATCGTTCTTAGCAATAAAATCGTGTGAAAGGAGCAAAACAACCATTTTGTTATCATCGATTTTTAATAACTCTTTCTCAATAGAGATACGGGTTTGATCAGGGAGAATCCGATCTAACAAGATACCGAGGTAACCAGCAAAATTATAGATCCAATGTTGCAGATTTTCGGGTAATTGGTCCAGTCGTTCTGGAATCAGAATAGATATTTCTGTTTTCTTTTCCATTCATATTCATTTTATCGGAAACAGGATACGATGATCAAACACCGGGGATTGAGTACCAAAATTATGAAAAAAGAAGAATTTCTACAATTTAAGCCCCATTACGAGGATATCATCGACCTGGTCATTATCCCCCATCCAATCTTTCAGAGTTTGGTCCAGTATCTGTTTCTGTTCCTTCATTGGTTTCTCATGTATCTCAAAGAGTAATTCCCTGAAGCGTTTAGACATAAATTTCTTTCCCTCCGGTCCGCCAAACTGATCCGGAAAGCCATCGGAGAACATATAAAAGCAATCCCCATTAACTATATCGATCTCATGATTGGTAAACTTTGGCATGATGTCTCCTTCCACGGAACCAATAGGGATCTTATCTCCTTTGTACTGGATAAGCTCCCTGTTACGGATCAGGATCAGCGGGTTATATGCTCCGGCAAAGTGCAGTTTCTTTCTTTTCGGGTCAATGACACAGAGTGCCATATCCATACCATCTTTGACTGAACCGGGCCCCCCTTTTTCTCTCAGGGTGTCTGTAACTCCTTGATTTAATTCCTCCAGCATCCAGCCTGCAGTGCGGGCATTTTTAACATTCAAGGCATAATTGAGCTGATTGCTGCCAACGATGGACATGAATGCCCCGGGGACACCATGTCCGGTACAATCCACGGCAGCTACAAAAACCAGCTCTTCTTCTTTAGCCAGCCAGTAAAAATCACCACTAACAATATCTTTTGGCTTATAGAGAATAAAATTATTAGGAACCAGGAATTGCAGGTATTCATCCGGAGGCAATATGGCTGTCTGTATCCGTTTTGCATAGTGGATACTATCCAATATCAATTCATTCTGTGTCTCGATCTTCATTTTCTGTTCCTGGATGGAATCCCGCTGGGCTTCAATCTCCTCTTTCTGCTGTTGTATCTCGGCTGTCCGTTCCTTCACTTTCTGCTCCAGTTCATTTGTATAACTCTCCAGCTGTGCAATCATTTTATTGAACTCAATGGAGAGGCTGGTAATTTCATTATTGCCGATTACCTCAGCCCGTTCATTCAGGTGGCCATGTGTGATCCTGACAACATTTTCCGCCAGTTTTTTTACGGGGAATACGACGACTTTGGTCTTCCGGTAGATCAACAGAAGAACAACAATGATTGTAATTCCAAAAATAACCAGGAATTTAATTGCCTCCCGTCTGAGCAAGGCTATTTCACCCGAGTGGTCGGAGATGATCCGTATGACCGATCCCTGGTAAAGGTTTGAATTTTCCCGTTCCAGATAGAGGTAGCGATAACTCAGCTTGTTCTCTCCTTCCCGGACTACCCAATTATCGACATCCCTGTTACTAAACAATTCCAGCAGTAGTTCAGGGTGGTATTGTTCAGCATTTACATTCAGTGAAAACAGAACGTCTGCCATATAAAAGAGTTCCACATCCACAATGCTTTCCTGTTTTGTGATGATCTCTGATTTTGCCTCCTCGATTAATGTGATAATTTCATCGGCTTGTTCTGAATAGAATCCGATTTGAATGATGTATTTTCCGTCAAGCGTCGGCTGGTAGGTATACTTCTTCGGTCGTTTGGTTTGGTCTTCAATGGCAAATCGCTCATTCACAAATCTTCCTCCCTCCATCACGTTGATCAGAAACTGTTTATGCTCCTCACCAAATTCGAACAAATTAAACCCTCTGTCTTTTTCGAATGTTGTATTTATGATGGTACCTTCCTGGTTAATGATATAAATATCAGCATAATCAGGATCCATTCCCAGCTCCCTGCGAACCTGATCCAGGTCGGCATCTTCAATGTTTTCAGTGCTACGAAAAGTTTCATTTACCAGGATTGAACTGTATTCTTCCATGATGGGTGCCAGGTGGACTTCCATCAGTTCGAAGGCGTTATCCTGAAATTCCAATACTTTTTGTATGCCATCAGAAATGATGTTGTTCTTGCTGGTATTTGATTCATCGAGAATTTTCAGAGTGTGGTAATAGTTGAAGGCACCCAGTACCATTAAGGCAGCAATGACGGGGATAACAACATTAAGGATGAGTTGTCTAAATATCGTGGTTCTTTTCTTGGGCATGGTGCTGGTACTTGTTTAAAAAGATTCAACAAACGATTAATTTACCTTTTCATCTCACATAGAGTTAAACCGGTATGGTTGTTAGTTCCAGAAAAACCTGTGCAATATCCGGGTAATCAAACAGTAAAAGTCCAATTTTTCCTCCTTCCAGTCGATAGCTGACGGTTTCTTCCAGGGTCTTTATAGTGCAGTTTGACAGATTAAAATCGCCATCGTTGAAGTTGCATAATACATCCTTTGGGCCGAGTTTGTGCAGGGTTCCATCATCCAATTTTATTTCAATTGCTCCTGTAACGATCCAGAGATAAAGATCTTTTGAGATGACTTCATCACTCGATATTTTCGTATCAGCAGTATATGAAATCATATCAAACTTCCTGGCCAGGTAGTACAGTTCAAGGCCTGGTATCTGTTTGAAATGGGGTGAGTTCCTGAAATACTGGATTTTGGAAAAGAGCAGGTGGTGTTCATCGCTCTCTCGTTCAATAATCTTGTTAAGATCATCCCGGGTCTCTTCCGGAAGTCTTGAAAGGACATCTTTATATTTGAGCGGATCTGTTTTGTGTATCAACCTGGCTGCAATTCCCCGAAGTAACGGGTCGGGATTAAACAACTGTGCGATCAGATCATCCTTTATCTCTTTCAGATTAAGGTTCCAGAATGCTTTAATGGCACAAGCCTTGGTCCAGTTATTCATTTTATTGTAGTCCCTGTTTATAATGGCATAGAGTAGATCCCGGGACTCCATTTTCTGCAAGGGAAAGAAGTTTTGCAACAATTTTATTTTCTCATCCTGTGAAATGTCATCCAGCAGTGGGAATAACCGTGGTTTCAATTCTTCTGCCACAACCAGGTCCAGTAGCTCGAGGGCAAAATTGACTCCTTCGGATGTTCCGCTTTCCAGGTTTTCCCGGATCTGGAAAATGGATTGGGATTCGTAGGACAAGCTTAACAACTCAAAAATCAGGTCAAAATTTGATTTGAGTTCTTCCTGAATAGCTTCTTTGAGGTCGGTTCCAGCCTCCTCTTCCACGATGCTGGCTGATGCAGTGATGTTCCATGCGGTAATTTCTATCACATTTTCCAACACCTGGTTCAAGCGGATCAGGTCCGCTTCTGCTGCCCGGTAATCACATAATCTGAGGGAGCGAACGGTTTCAAGAACGACTTCTCTTTTGTGATAACCCAATTTAGTCAGCAAACATTGAATCGCCTTTTCTCCGCCAATTTTTCCAAATATGCGAACAATCCGAACCAATGTTTGAACTTCAATTCCTGTTTTATAGAAGTAAAGATCCAATGCATCCAGGACTTCGTCACCGAGGCTGATCAGGGCATGGTAGGTATGGTTCACATAGAGGTCGGATGAGAGGAGATCCACCAGGGCTGGTGCCATCTCGACTTTTTTAAACTCTCCCACGAGTTTGATCGCTTCGATTTTCACGCGTGGTTCAAAATCCCTCAACAAGGCAACCAGTATCGTTGTATCGGGGCCATCCGGAAGTGTTCTGAGGTACTTTGCCCCTTTAAGTCGCTCTTCCGGAATGGTTGAATGCAAAAGCTGGTCGATTCGCTTCATTGAATCAACATCCTTAAAAAAATCCCTGGCGTTTGCTGAAATCTCTTTCTGATGTTCCTTGTCCAGATTCAGGTCATATTCTGTAACAATTTCATCTGCTTTCAACCACATGGTTCCGTCATTGGCTTCTCTCAGCCATTGAACGATATAATTACGACCCTTCTCGGATTTGTGATGCAAGGCCTGGGGCAACAATTCATCATAGAGGTATGGATTAATCTCCTTAATGACTTTCATTCCCTGGATCATAGCACCTGGTTTTTTCTGTTCAAAGGTCGATTCAAGGTAATTCGAGTAATCAACCCCGGTTTTGGCGGACCCTGTTCTCTGGGTTTTGAATGATGCCAGTGCTTCTTGGAGAGATCCCCTGTATTCCTTATAGAGTCGCAAAGCAACAAATATCCAGATGATAAGGATTCCCACCAGGACATAGGAAAAATGAATCAGTTTGAAGAAGCTAAGGGCACCCAATCCCGCCAGTATCAGACCGGACGTCAGGGCTGCGAATTCGTTTATGGTACCGTCAACCCTCGCCTGCACATCGTATCGGATCTGTTCGTCAAGAGATTGGTATAAAATTTTAAAGGATGGTGCCTCAATAGAATCCTTCAGTGCTTTCGAAAAGAGCCGGCTTAAAGCAATGATCATAAAGAATAGCATAAAGCCCTCAGATGCTGAATTATAACCAAAGAATGTCCCAACCAGTGACGCAATGATAGTAAACAGGGTCATCAGAAAAGCGGATATCACCAGGGCAATCTTCAATCCATATGTCTTCATCAGCCAACTGAAAACAAAGGCTTTCAGGATCAGGGTGAATATCATCAGTGTCCCCATGAAAAGCCCCAGGAATGAGGCCATCTCCCGGGAATCAGGATATTGTTCACGGGTAGCTGCAAGGAAAGAGTAACTAACAAAGAAAAGCATGATCATGGAGAGGGCTACAAAAACTGACATCATGGTAATATATCGGTCTTTGAACAGGGAAAAGAACGATAGCTTTTTCCTGGATTTAACACCGCTGGATTCTGAAGCCGTGTCAAGCTCGAATTTACTCCCAATGACAAACTGGAAAACCAAAGCAATAAAAATGCTAACAGCACTGATGATCAGGATATCTTTCGTTTGGAACTGGAAAGCGAGAATAACCGGGACTGCGTAGCTACTGAGAATGATCCCAAGGATTCCACCGGTATCTATCAAACCGAAAAGCCGCTTCCCCTGTCTCAAGGTAAACAACCGTCCAACAGTTCCCCAGAAGCCAAGCAATGCGATGATATTCAGTGGGCCCATCGTCACAAAAATGGCAAAGATCAGCCACCGAACCGGGAAAATCTCAAATCCATACCTCAAGATAGCGGTAAGAATTGCTATGGTTAACAGATTCAAAATTGCCAGCCGTTTAAATGTGATTACCGACTGCATTTTCGTGTAGATGGATGTTAGGATTATTCCAACCAGACCTGAGACTGCAAAAGCGTTTGCGATCATTTTCTCTTCAAATTCATCGAGAAAAAGCGCTGTGGCTCCCACCTCAAATGCTCCGAAAAATATCCCGATAAAAATGGATTGTGTCAACAGGAGCAGGACACTGGCCCTTTCATTATCTTCAATATTAAGTGCCTTATAAATACCACCTGCCATATGACTTTAAGAGTTTTTCGGTTTAACGAG
>CAYMFM010000007.1:0-92576 GCA_964389685.1 uncultured Rikenellaceae bacterium | reverse complement strand
GTGCCTTATAAATACCACCTGCCATATGACTTTAAGAGTTTTTCGGTTTAACGAGGCAAATACCCCTTGTTTTTTTCTAACCTATCTATCTTAGAATGATTAAAGATAATACAAAATATGAATTGTAGTCAAGAATTTCCCGTGATTTGTTGATTATAGCAATACCTCCTAATCACTATCCCCGTTAAAAATCTTGCTGAAATATTCCGATTTGAATTTGTAATGAACAGGAAAACCGGGCAAAAAAATATCTCTGATATTATTTTTCCGGTAGGTTATCTTTTGGAACTGTTCTATTCATAAAATTTTTATACTTTGAAGCCGGAATTCTGCAATAATACCTATATTTATAAGGATGTTCGGCAACGATGACACTGCGGATGACCTTATCAACAGACGGAGGGAAGTTGTATTTATCATTCTCTCCGGCTTTTTCCTTGGGACACTTGCCATCCTGAATATATTAGGAATCTCAAGGCAAATAGATCTTTCATTCACCCTTTTTGGAAAGACTATTCCATTCATTGTGTTCATAGGGGTTCTTCCCTATCCCATCACATTCCTTTGTACCGACTTTATCAGTGAGCTGTATGGAAAAAGAAGGGCGAATAAGGTTGTGTGGGTTGGATTGTTTTTAAACATTTGGGTTTTATTCATTTTGTGGTTGGGGGGTGTATTGCCACCTCATCCTGAAATGGCGCCCGATGGGCTTCCGATTGACATTGAAGTCAGGACTTTTTTTCAGATAAGAAAGTGGACATTCGGTGCAACCATTGCCTCCATGCTGGCTTATTTAGCTGCCCAATTCATTGATGTTCATATTTTTCACCGGTTGCGAAAAATAACAAAAGGGAAGATGTTATGGTTGAGGAATAATGGGTCAACCCTGACCAGTCAGATGGTTGACTCCATTGCAGTGGTTACAATCACCTATCTCTGGGTACACGATGCCATCACCATACATCGAGGTGAAACAGCCGTGCATGCTGTCCTTATCCTTATCCTCTCCAACTACGTTTTTAAAATGACATCTGCCCTGCTTGATACCATTCCTTTTTATATTGGTACCAGGTTTTTATCCAAATACCTGGAGATTGATCCGGATTATGAATTCAAGAAGAAGTATTCACTGGTAACGGGTGAGTAATGCTTCCAGGTTCAGTGGGTCACCATCAATCATGATTTGTGCTTTTCGATAATAGACTTCCCGCTCTTTCAGTTTATCCCTGACATACTGATCCAGCTCTTCATCACTTTTCCCACAGATCAGCGGCCTGTGCTCCTTTTCATGCTGAAGCCGTTCAATCAGTTTCTTCACCGGCATTTTGAGATACACTGTTTCCCCCGATTTGTTCATGAAATCCATATTGTCTGAGAAGCAGGGTGTGCCTCCTCCCGTTGCTATGACAACCCCGGTTAGCCGATCGATCTGATCCAATGCTTCTTTTTCCAATTTCCGAAAGGCGTGTTCTCCCTTTGAAGAAAAGATGGAAGAGACTGTCATCCCGCTCATCTTTTCGATGTACTCATCCAGATCAATAAATTGATAACCCAGCCTTACGGCGAGTTTTTTACCCGCCGTCGACTTTCCGCTGCCCATAAAACCAATCAGGAATATCTTCAATGGTGTTCCTATTTCAGATCCAGTCTCATCTGACCATTCTCATCGTCAGGCTCCAGGAGTACATCGTCCTTTTTATTTCCCTGTTCTTCATCCTTTTCTTCCGGGGTCACACCCTCTTTCTTCACAACAGGCTCCAGTTCTTTTATGTTCTCCACATGATAATTGGTCAGTCGTTTCCCTTTTGCCTTATAACTTTTTATGCCGATAAACTCTGCCACCTCGATAATTTCAGGCTCTCTGTTTTTATTTTTCCCGCCGAATTCAATTTCGAAACGCGGATATTCAACTTCGGTAAGGCTAACCAGACGTGATTCCGGATGTCCATTAATGAAGCTCAGCGGTTTCTCAGTCGGTTCGATGGTGAACCGTTTCACGTAGTTATAATTCAATTTACCATCAAAATAAATGGCGGAATAGACTTTTGAGGTGTCAAATTTCTCAAGCACCAGGATATCGTCTTCATAGTGGTTCGCCAGGTCAAAATTGGAGAGCCTGAATGTTCCGCTTTTGGTAATGACCAGGATTTTATCATTGGCGCTGAATTCTCCAAGGAACCTGCCCCTGCTATCTGCATTCAGGCGGTTGACATCTTCATCGAACCATATTTTGCGTCCTCCCAGGGTGGATACACCCCTCTCTTTCAGGGTTATTTTCAACACCGGTTTTTTAGTCATAATATTTCCCATCGAATCCCTCCCTTTGATGGCAATCTCAGAGAAATCAAATTCGAATGTCAGGTTTTTCAACCTGGGTTTTGGTTTCAGATGGACCTTAATGATCTCGGCTTCTCCATTGGGGTTAGCACTGAAATAGAGGATTCTTGAATCTGCCTTCCCTCGTGTGATATGGTATTCTTTGTCTCGTGTAACGCCGGTTACTGCGGCACGCTTAACCATCACATTCCCATTTCTACCATCCCGGTATACCAAATTATAGATCGTACGGTTGTCATTTTTCTTGAAGACGGCAATATGAATGATGTTTTTCCCGATAAATAGCTTATCGGCAATTTTGGCAATCATATATCTGCCATCCCGGAGGAAAACGATGATCTCATCAATATCCGAACAATCACACACATATTCGTCCTTTTTCAGTGAGGTTCCGGCAAAACCTTCCTCCCGGTTAACGTATAACTTGGCATTGTTGGCAACAACTTTTGTTGCTACGATCGTATCAAAGTTTTTGATCTCTGTTCTTCTCTCCCGGCCTTTCCCGTGCTTCTTTTTAATTTGCCTGAAATAATTAATGGTATAGGAAATGATGTTAGCCAGGTGATTGTTCACCTCCTCAATTTCAGCTTCAATCTCCCGGATCTGTTCATCCGCTTTCTCTGAATCGTATTTCGAGATCCGCTTAATTTTTATTTCAGTTAACCGGATGATATCATCCCTGGTTACATCCCTTGACAATAATTTTTTAAACGGCTCAAGTCCCTGGTCTATGGTTTCTATAATTGATTCCCATGTTTCACACTGCTCAATGCTCCGGTATATTCTGTTTTCAATAAATATCTTTTCAAGGGAGGATTGATGCCAGGAATCCTGTAGCTCTTTCTTCCTGATTTCAAGTTCAAGGGTCAACAGGTCGACGGTACTCCGGGCTGATCGTTTCAGGATATCACTTACTCCCATGAAGTTGGGTTTCTCCTCATTGATCACACATGAATTGGGTGAGATCGAGATTTCACAGTCGGTAAAGGCAAACAGGGCATCGATGGTTTTATCGGAAGATACACCGGGTGCCAGGTGAACCAGGATCTCGACGTTCTCGGCAGTATTATCATCGATTCTCTTAACCTTGATTTTTCCCCTTTCGCTGGCTTTAATGATCGATTCAATCAGGCTAATTGTGGTTTTGCCATAGGGTATTTCGGTGATCGCCAGTGTTTTTTTATCGACTTTTGAGATCTTTGCCCTGACCCGGATCTGGCCTCCCCGGAGTCCATCATTATACCGGGTGAAGTCGGCCAGTCCCCCTGTAGAAAAATCGGGGAATAATTCAAACGGTTTATCCTGAAGGTGAAGGATAACCGCATCGATCAGTTCATTAAAATTATGGGGCAGTATTTTCGAAGCGAGGCCGACAGCAATTCCCTCAATTCCCTGGGCAAGCAGGAGCGGGAATTTCACGGGCAGGGTTACCGGTTCTTTGTTCCTGCCATCGTAGGAAAGTTTCCATTCGGTTGTTTTGGGATTAAAAACGACATCATTCGCGAATTTGGAGAGCCGGGCTTCGATATACCGGGGTGCTGCTGCACCATCTCCGGTCAGAATATTCCCCCAGTTTCCCTGGGTTTCGATGAGAAGATCACGCTGTCCTATCTGAACCAGGGCATCCCCAATGGAGGCATCTCCATGGGGATGGAACTGCATGGTATGCCCGATGATGTTGGCAACCTTGTTAAAGCGGCCATCATCCAGCCGTTTCATGGCGTGCAGTATCCTGCGTTGAACCGGTTTGAGCCCGTCATTCAAATGAGGAACTGCTCGTTCGAGGATCACATAAGAAGCATAATCAAGGAACCAATCCTGGTACATTCCTGACAGGTTCAGAACCTTGTAGAGGTCTGTACTTTTTGTCTTGCCTGTTTCCGGGTCAGATGATATCGGGTCCTGATCGTTACCCTCTTCACTCCATTCCAAATGTTCCATGCTCCTGCAGTGACAATAATGAAAATGTTAACCTGTTCTGTTAGCCATTGCGAAATGGGGCAGATCTCTGTCAGATCTGTTACACAAGGTCCTCCTCAACCCGCAGGTTTTCAATAATGAATTCCTGGCGGTCGGGGGTATTTTTCCCCATGTAAAATTCTAAAAATCCTGCCACATTATCCTCTCTTCTCAAACGGACCGGATCGAGTCGCATGGCCTTACCAATAAAATGTTTGAACTCATCCGGTGATATTTCCCCCAATCCTTTGAACCGGGTAATTTCAGGATTCGGGCCTAATTTTTGAACGGCCTTATCTTTCTCTTCCGCCGAGTAGCAGTAAAGGGTTTCCTTCTTATTCCGTACGCGGAATAGCGGTGTTTGCAGGATATAGAGGTGACCATGTTTTACCAGGTCAGGGAAAAACTGCAGAAAGAAAGTGATCAGGAGCAGCCGTATGTGCATGCCATCCACATCGGCATCGGTAGCGATCACAACATTATTATACCTGAGGTTTTCAAGTCCATCTTCAATGTTCAATGCTGCCTGAAGCAGATTAAACTCTTCATTTTCATAAACAATTTTTTTCGTCAGCCCATAGGTATTCAATGGTTTACCTTTCAGGCTGAAAACAGCTTGTGTCTCAACATCCCTTGATTTGGTAATCGATCCGCTGGCAGAATCTCCTTCAGTGATAAAGATCGTGGTGTTGAGTCGCCGGTTGTCCTTTGAGTTATAATGGATCCTGCAATCTCTCAATTTTTTGTTATGCAGGCTGGCTTTTTTTGCTCGTTCTCTGGCGATTTTTTGTATGCTGGAGATTGCTTTTCTCTCCTTCTCCGAATCAAGGATCTTTTTATAAATAATATCAGCAGCATCCGGGTTTTTATGAAGAAAATTATCCAGTGCCGTTTTCAGGAAATCGGTAATAAAATTCCGGACGGAAGGGCCATCCGGACCAATGTCTTTTGATCCGAGTTTTGTCTTTGTCTGTGATTCAAAAACCGGTTCTTCCACTTTTATGCTGATGGCAGCAATAATGGAGGCACGAATATCGGACGGATCAAAATCTTTTTTGTAAAAGTCACGTATGGTTTTCACAAGCGCTTCCCGGAACGCCGCCAGGTGAGTCCCTCCCTGTGTTGTATGTTGCCCATTTACAAAACTATAGTAATCCTCACCGTACTGGTTCCCGTGGGTAAAGGCTACTTCAATATCATGGTTCTTCAGGTGAATGATCTCATACAGCCCCTCGCCACTCATGTTTTCTTCCAGCAGATCAAGCAGGCCATTTTTCGAATGAAAACGGCTCCCGTTAAAATTAACCACTAATCCGGAATTGAGATAAACGTAGTTCCGCATCATGGTCTCGACATATTCCGAAATGTAGTGATAATTGCCAAACATTTTCGCATCGGGTACAAACGTGACAATCGTTCCATCATCCAGATCGCAATCCTTGAGTTTTTCATCCCGCACCAATTTCCCTTCAGAAAATTCCACCTCTTTCAGCTTCTTTTCCCTGACCGATTGCAGCGTAAAATTTGCCGAAAGTGCATTAACAGCCTTGATACCAACTCCATTCAGTCCGACTGACTTTTTAAAGACTTTCGAATCGTATTTTGCCCCGGTATTCATTTTGGAAACGACATCCATCACTTTCCCGAGCGGTATCCCCCTGCCGTAATCTCTTACAAGTACTTTTTTTTCCTCGATTGTCACATCAATGTGCTTTCCATACCCCATCAGGTACTCATCAATGGAATTATCAAACGTCTCCTTCAACAGAATGTAAATTCCATCGTCCTTGGATGTGCCATCCCCCAATTTACCAATATACATTCCCGGTCTTTTCCGGATATGTTCACGCCAATCGAGGGTTTTTATCGTCTCTTCCGAGTAAATCGCCGTCATGGGTCATTCGAATTTTTGCAAATATATAAAAAGGGAAAGAAGAGAATGAAGCGACTTTTCAACAAAAGCAAAAGCAAGGAACAGCCTGAAAACTCCGGCATTTGAGCTTGCTTTTCATTAACTAACTGACAAACTGATCGTTATTTGATCAGCTTAGAAATTATTTGTTGTTGAAAATTTACCGGAAAAATCAAAAAACACAGGGGTTTCAGGGTGATTAACCGGATCAGACAATGCCCATCTGCTTCATCAGGTGGGCAGCATTCATTTTTTGTGTGATCCCTTTCCGCAGGATATAGTCGAACGAAATCTGGTCTCCATTGATCTCCACTTCAAAGCATTTATTGGAGATCTGGTCAGGGTATTCATTTTCCAGCTTGCCCAGTTCCACATCATGGGTTGCAATCAAACCGGTTCCTTTCAGTTTGATGAGCTGTTCAATAAACATGAGTGACCCTGCATGTTTATCCTGTGAATTGGTCCCTTTCAATATTTCATCCAGGAGGATAAGGATTTTTTCCCGTTTCATCAGGCTCTCTTTGAGGATTTTTAAACGTCGAAGTTCAGCATAAAAATAGGATTCATTCTTTTGAAGGGAATCACTGGTCCTCATACTGGAATATATCTTTACCGGATTGAAGAGGAATTCATGTGCACAAACGGGTGCTCCAATCATCCCCAGAATAAGGTTTATCCCAACCGTTCTTAAAAAGGTGCTTTTCCCGGCCATGTTGGGCCCGGTCAGAATGACCAGTATCCCCTCATTCTCCAATTGGAAATCATTAGATACCCGCTCTGCCCGGCGAATTAACGGATGGCCCAGTTTCTTTGAATGGAGGACTTTATTTGGTCTTATTTCCGGAAATGAATAATCCGGATTATTGTAAGAGAAAGAGGAGAGACTGATTAAAGCATCGACCTCATTTACAGCTGTAAACCATGAAGGGATTCTGTTACAGGATTCACTTCTCCATCTATCCAATGCGATAACACAATGGATATCCCATAAAAGAAGGCCATTGAGCAATACACCGATGATCATATCCAAACGCCTGTCGAACCGATGGATGATCCGCGCCAACCGTTGAATCTGATCGGCAGCTGAATTTCCATCCTGATTCAAGGTTTTTTGAAGAGAGATCAGGAATGGAGTAGAAAACTCCTCGTCCTGAATGAATGAAAGCAACTTTGCAGATTTTCCCAGCATTTCATACCGTTTGGTAACCTGCTGGTGGACCCGGTTAATGCGCACCAGGTGAATTGCCACGATCAACAGCTGGATAAGGATCATTGCAACAGGCAGGGAGGCAGGCAGGATCCTGAATATAGAAAGAACCAGTAATAACATGGTTACAAACGGAAGCAAAAAACGGATAACATGAAGGATTTGGGAGTTTCTGAATTCCGGCGTTTTATTTGCCCATTCCAGAATACTCTGTTCCTCCTCTCCGGATTCTTCATAACTGTTTCCTGTTGCCAGAAACTTTTGCCTCCAACCCAATCCAGGAGTGAGTTCTTTTACTGCATCCTGTCTTGCTCGTATCTCAGAATGATCGTTCAGAGGCTCGATCAATAAATTTTTTAACCGTTCTTTACCACCGGTTGAACAGGTTCTGTTCAGATATTGAAACAGGGATCCCTCACCAAACAGATCCAGGTCAAAGGAGAATGGATGGGTGGTGTTGACATACTCAGATCCATTATCAAACGGGCTGATATCACCTTCCATACCACGCACCTCATCATCATTGATCTTGATCAACTCTTTTACATGACGCTGTTGCAGGTTGTTTTGTCCATGTTTCTTAACGGCGATAAAAAACAAAAAACCGGATAAGAGGAAGCAAGCTACTGCCAGGAAAGGATGAATCCCGGAAGCAAGATAAATCATTATAATACCGGCAATAAATATCAGCAACCGGAGAAATGACAACAGGTTGCCATTTCGCTTCCTGATTTTCAGTTCCCGGGTAAAAAGGGAGACTCTTTCCCGGTATTTAATTATGAGCTCCTTTTCCATCCTACCTCGTATAAAATTTCCTTATAATTCAATAGCCACTACATTAAATTTCGTTATTTTACCGCTATAGTATGTTTTTTGTGAGTCGAACAGCCATTCCCAGGTGGTTTTTCTTTTCCCCTCCGGAAGTGGAACGTGAATGAGCGGGCTAATTCGTTCCAGCTTGTTATCTGCATAAACCCGCTCCTCAAAATCGGTGATGATACAGGAATGAGCATCCGGTAGTGAATCGAGATGCGACTGCTGGATCAACTTTCTCAATTCCAGGATCTCTTCCCCGGTATAGATTGAGAATTTTTTAAGGTAATCGACAATGAGTATATCCAGCTGGTTTAATAAATTCAGTGACACTACAAATCCCGCAGCAATGTCCGGCGTAAAAACGGATGACTGCAGATCCGCTATATTCCGTTTTCTTCCGGTTTTTCTGAATTCCTGTACCAGTTGATATGCCTGTCCGATCATACCGCCGGTAACGTCCTGATGAATGGCTTCCACATGTGGAAGATCTCTGATTTTCCGCAGGACCTGCGGAGGATGAAAGATATCGACCAGCAGGATTTTCTTACACTGTTTTTGAAGCTCTTCCAGCGGCACATCGAGCAGCCAGCCGCTCCCCAGGATAGTAATCACCGGAATATTCTTTCCGCGAATGCAATCGAGAATAAACTCCCTTGATTGATGCAGGTGTGGTTCCCAGTTGCTGCTTTCATTCAGAAAGCGGGAGATGATCCCTTCCTGGTCAGAAAGAAAATTCATCTTTCGCAATATTTTTCTCTCCGGCAAAGATCTCATGATGGTTAACAAGCCATATCAGGATGAATTTCGGCGTATACGGTGCAGTTCTTTCTCCATTATTTCACGGGTCATTTTCGTCAGTTCATTTACCTCCATCTGTTCAAATTTTTCCGCCGGTATTTCCTCCAGGACATTGAGTTTAATATTCCGGTTAGGGCTTAAAATCCATCCTTTTTTCGGAAGCACTTTTATGCTTCCGTCGATCACAATGGGAATGATGGGTGTCCTGGTTTTCAGAGCCAGCATAAAAGCGCCTGTCTTGAATGATCGTAATTCACCATCCACTGTTCTTGTGCCTTCGGGGAACATCATGATCGAGTTCCCTTCCCCGATGGCTTTTTCGCAATCCTGCATCATTTTCATGATGCTTTTCCGGCTCTCCCTCTCTATTTTTATGTATTCATTCATTCTCAGGTTCCAGCCAATAACCGGTAAGAGAAAATTTTCCGATTTTGAGACCCATTTAAAGGGTTTGAACAGGCGGTAAATAAGACAGATGTCAAACATGGACTGATGATTGGAAACCAGGATGTAGGTTTCTCCTATTCTGATGCGATCGCGGTTAGCTATTTTAACACGCCACATCGGATTTGTCCAGATAAACATGGATCCCCAGAAGCAACTGTAATAGTGGAGCACTAAATGTTTCTTATCGAAAGGGAAAGTCACCAGCCAAACAATCAGCGCAAACGGGAAAAGACCAAACACCAGGCTGAATACGATGATATAGGATATGAATGATCTGATAGCAGCGACCATCTGTTTCATTTATTGTTACTCCAATTTAAAAAAGTAATTTGGTTTAACAAAATTAGGAAAACTCAGAAAAGCCCGTTGACAAGATCTGTCTTCTCGACGCCGGGAAGGGATGGATGGATATCAAACGAGTCCAATTTATCCATGATAACTGCTTGATTATGTGCTACACCGGTCAATTCTTTCTCTATCTCATGCAGGGGTTCCTTTGATTTCTGGTCAACCAGATGGATCTCTGAAATGATACCCCGTTCAACCAGCAACCTCACTGCCAGCTTTTTTTCTCCAAACTGCAGTACCTGTCGAAATTGATAGCGTGGCGAATAGCCAAAATTCCATTCCCATCTGGTATACTTTTCTTCCATTAATTGTTGAATTGACTTTTTGTCACTTTCGGTCAGTTCATACTCTTCTGTCCCGGAGAATGAGGTAAGGATATGGTGGAAAATTATATTGCGGAACTTCAGAATTGAAATTTTAGATTCCAGGAATTCGCTGATATTTACGACATTACCCCGAACAGATCTGACTGCTTTATCCCGGTAAACACCCTGCCGGATCTTCAGCGCCATGTTTAAATTCGCGAGGTTGGAAGAGAACAATAAGGTTCCGTGGTGCAAGACCCTGTTTTTAAAAACGTGTTCCGCATTTCCCGATATTTTTTTATTCCCTACCCTGAGGTCGTTCACTCCTTCAAGACGGGCAGGCACAGACAAACTGTTTAACACTTCCAGTATGGGTCCGGTAAATTTTACAAAATCGACCAGTTTCCCCATCTCCCCGTTCCGGATAAACGTGAAATTCAGATTTCCGAGATCATGGTATACCGTTCCTCCTCCCGATAACCTTCTGACCACGCTGATATTTTTCTTCTTTACAAAATCAAGGTTTATTTCTGCCAGGGCATTCTGATGTTTCCCAACAATAATGCTGGGACGATTCCTGTAAAGCATGAAGCAATCCCGGGTTATGTGGCGAAAGAGGTGCTCTTCAGCGGCTGCATTAAAGCAGGGGTCGGTATGTTCATTTTTT
This sequence comes from uncultured Rikenellaceae bacterium, assembly GCA_964389685.1. Classification (GTDB taxonomy): domain Bacteria; phylum Bacteroidota; class Bacteroidia; order Bacteroidales; family VadinHA17. The sequence goes on along the minus strand of CAYMFM010000007.1, from coordinate 81,780 downwards.
ATGCAGAGCATGATCGCATTCTTTTTGCCAGGAAATCTGCGAACGGATATCCTTATTGAAACCGTTTATACCTGGAAAGCAGTCTGGACTCCGTGATCCCGTACCCTTTGTATACAATATATCCAACAAACGCTCCCAGCAGGGCGCCTGCAATGATATCACCGGGGAAATGCACACCCAGGTAGACCCTGCTGTATGATACCAGGGAAGCCCAGGCGATGATCGAGATAGAATAGTACCTGTTTCGGATGAGCAGAAGTGAAAAAACAGCGATGGCAAACGTGTTTGCAGCGTGTGAGGATACGAATCCATATTTACCACCACATTTCCCGTTTACGGTATGCACGAGATCAGCAACCCGGGGATCATGGCAGGGACGAAACCGGTGGAAAACTTCTTTGAACAGGTGGACAGAGGATTGATCACTCAGGGTAATCAAAATTACAACGAAAATCAACAGGATTGAAGCTTTCCAGCGATAATCCCGTATGAGCCATCCCAGGATGAAGAGGTAAAGTGGGATCCAGATCCATGTCCCGGTGATCAACCACATCACCTGGTCCCAGAAGGGGGAGTGCATCCCGTTCAGAAACAGGAAAAGATCGGTATCCCAGGTGATTAGTGTTTCAAGCATTGATTGGTTTCTGGTTTTAAGTTTTCAGTTCCTGGTTCCTGTTTTCATTACAACTTAACAATCTGGAAAGCAAGTTATTAAGTTAGTGGTTATGCCATAGGCATCCTCCCGTAGGGATCCCTTTGGGGCTACGGGAGTAAGTTAGTGAGTACATTGATGTAATGTTTTGACTTAAAGGTATAAATTCAATCTTTATATTGTATTATACCGAGCCACCCACTGATAAACATTCCACTCAGACACCTAAATAACTTAATAACCTAATAACCCACTAACTATTTTATTTTCAACAGCATGCCATAAACTGTTGGATTCAAGTTTTCGGTTAAATTCGAAATTCAGCATTCAATATTCGATATTCCCTTTTCTCTTTGCCCCATGCTCTATGCTCTGTACTTTTCACCTCCTTCATCCTTAATCCTTCAACTCTCATCCTTCATTCAGCTCCCTCCAAATCACATCTTTCAATTGCACCAACCCGGTTTGTTCGATGGATGAGATGAAAAGATAGGGAATATCGGGAAGGTCCTGCTTGATCTCTTGCGTCAGTTCTTCATCGAGCATATCGGATTTGGTAATTGCCAGTATTCTTTTCTTATCAAGTAATTCGGGGTTATATTCATTGAGTTCGCTGACCAGGATCTTATATTCCTCGTGGATATTGTTGCTATCAGCAGGGACCATGAACAGCAGCAGGGAATTTCTTTCGATGTGTCTGAGAAATCTCATCCCCAGTCCTTTCCCCTCATGCGCTCCTTCAATTATACCGGGTATATCTGCCATCACGAATGATTTATCATCCCTGTAGCTAACGATCCCCAGGTTTGGCACCAGCGTGGTAAAAGGATAATCGGCTATTTTGGGTTTTGCTGCTGAAACAACGGATAGCAGTGTGGATTTCCCTGCATTGGGAAATCCGACAAGACCGACATCTGCCAGGATCTTCAATTCCAGGATATACCATTCTTCGGTTCCGGGTTCTCCGGGTTGGGCGTACCGTGGTGTCCGGTTTGTTGCGGATTTGAAATTTGCATTACCCAGGCCTCCCTGTCCACCACCTGCGAGGATCTTGCTTCGCTGGTGTTCAGTTATTTCAAAGAGTATCTCTTCGGAATCCGCTTTTTTCGCTACTGTACCCAGTGGGACTTCGACAACTGCATCTTCCCCATCGGCACCGGTTTTCAATGCTCCTGCACCGTTATTTCCGTTTTTAGCAAACACATGTTTCCGGTATTTAAGGTGCAGCAGCGTCCAAAGCTGTTTATTTCCTGTTAAGATCACATGACCTCCCCTTCCTCCATCTCCCCCATCGGGTCCTCCCCTGGGATTAAGTCTATCCCTGTGGAAATGGACAGATCCGGATCCACCGTTGCCGGAACGGCAAAACACTTTTACGTAGTCAACAAAATTTGAGCCTGCCATCATCCGAAAAGTTAGAATACGAGATGTTGGATGTTATTCCGGGGAATTCACTTCATCTGATCAATCACTTCAACAATCCGCTGAAATATTTCATCCACGGTTCCAACTCCATTAACGGAACGATACTTCCGCATTTTCTGGTAAAAATCGATGACCGGATAGGTGTCTCGTTCATACACCGCAATCCGGTTCTTTATTACCGAAAGCTGATCATCAGACCTGCCTGATTCATGGCCTCTTTTCAACAGCCGATTAATCAGTTCGTCTTCGTGAACTTCAAGTGCGATCATTACATTAATCCGGGTATCACGGTCTGTAAGCAAATTACGCAAGACCCTTGCCTGACCACACGTTCGCGGAAATCCGTCAAAAATAAAGCCATCGGGATCTTTTTCGGCGTCCAGTTTTTTTATCACCATATTTACAACATCCTCATCCGGGACAAGTTCTCCCTTATCCAGGTATTCCTTCGCCTTCAATCCCAGAGGGGTCTTTTTTGAAATGGCTTCCCGGAGGATATCTCCTGTCGACAGGTGTATGAGTCCATATTTCTCTATCAGCTTTTCTGCCTGTGTACCTTTCCCGGATCCGGGAGGACCGAACAAAACGATATTCAGCATGGTAAAAAAATTTAGGTTTCGGTTATTGAGTATATTTGCTTCAGATTCCTCCCATAACCATTATAATCAAGTCCATACCCAATGAGAAAGTCATTGGGTACCTCTATCCCGACATAATCCAGTTTTATGTTAAACTGATACGCATCCGGTTTAAAAAGCAATGTGGCAATTTTAATTTCTGCCGGTTCATACCCTTTAAGCTGCTTTATGATGCTGTCGAGTGTATGTCCCGTATCAACGATATCTTCAAGGATAATTACCGTATGGTCTTTTATGTCTTCGTTCATACCGATCAGCCGCTGGATCTTTCCGGATGTTGATGTTCCCTGGTAGGAAGCCAGCTTAAGGAAGGTAATCTGACTATCAAAGGTGATCTTTCGGAAAAGATCGGCTGCGAACATGAATGAGCCGTTTAATATCCCCACGAAGATCACTTTTTTACCGCTCAGATCACGGTTCATCCGTGTTGCCAAACTGGTAACTGCTCCTTCTATTTCGTTAGAGGAGATCACCAGTTTAAATTCCTTATCCAATATTTTTACCCGATCCATAGATCGTTAAATTTAATGGATTTTAATTAACTTGCGAAAATACAAATACAAAATCATAAAACCAGAACGAACAGATGAAACCGATCGTGAGCATTATTATGGGCAGTACATCCGATTTGCCTGTCATGGAAGATGCGGCAAAAATTCTGGATGATTTTCAAATTCCTTTTGAGATCAACGCATTATCGGCTCACCGCACACCCGAGGAGGTTGAGAAATTTGCCCGTTCCGCCAGTGACCGGGGCATTCGTGTGATCATTGCCGCAGCGGGGATGGCCGCTCATTTACCCGGTGTGATTGCTGCAATGACGACCATTCCTGTAATCGGAGTACCCATCAAAGCCTCACTGGACGGCTGGGATTCGATCCTGTCAATCCTGCAAATGCCTCCGGGGATACCGGTTGCCACAGTAGGTGTCAACGCTGCCCGAAATGCCGGTATACTGGCTGTTCAGATCCTTGCGGTTGGAAATCCTGAACTGACAGAAAAGCTGATCCAATTCAAAGATAGCCTGAAAGAGAAGATCGTTAAAGCGAACCAGGATCTGGCAGGGGTAAAATACAAGTACAAAACCAATTAGACACCATCGGGTAGTCAACCTCATAATGATTTCAACGGGCCGGTTAGTAACGTTCCTATTGCTGCTTCTCCTGTTTCTGCGAGGACCTTGTGCTTACGCAACATACGATAATTACCCTCTGGGCTCCCGCTTTGCCGCCATGCGTAATACTTCGGTCATGCTTCCCGACCTCTGGTCTGTTTCCCATAACCAGGCAGGACTGGGCTGGGTCCGGAACTTGAGTATCGGGTTCCATCATGAAAACAAATTCATCATACCCGAATATGCACTGCAAAGCCTTGCAATTGCTATACCCACAAAGCCGGGAACCATCGGACTGAATTACAGCTATTTCGGCTATTCAAAATACCACGAATCGAAAATCGGACTCTCCTTCGGGAGGGTCTTTGGTGAATATATTGCAGCGGGTATTCAACTGGATTACCTGAATACCTTTCTTGCAGAAGATTATGGTAGTCAGGGAAATGTTGCTGTTGAAGGCGGGATCATGGCTAAACCATTGGATTTCCTGTATATCGGTGCTCATGTTTTTAATCCCACAAGAACCAAGATATCCACCTATGACGATGAACCGGTCCCTACCATTATCCGTGTAGGAGTTGGCGTACAGCTTTTTGAAATGGTTTTCCTGGGTATTGAAACAGAAAAAGAGCTTGACCATAAACCGATCAATAAGGCAGGCATCGAAGTGGAACCGGTGAACAACCTCTTTCTCAGGGCAGGAATATCCACCAATCCCACTCAGACCTCCTTTGGAATCGGCTACAGCCTGAAGGGATTCCGGGCCGATCTTGCCTTTACCGTTCACCAGCAACTGGGGCTTACACCCCATTTTACCCTGATGTATGCGTTTCAATAAAGGCCGAATACATCATGGGATTATACTGGAAATGGGATGTAAATTTTTATGCATGGCAAAGACAGTGGAACTACACTAATGGTTTAAAACATAGAATAAAATCCCCCTTAATCCCCCTTTTGAAAAGGGGGACGAACAAAAACACAAATAAATAAACACTAAATCCGTTCCCTTTGGTAAAGAGGGACTAAAAGGGGATTGAAATATATAGATACTGCTTTTCTTCACAAGATCCTCAACATGAAGACTGGATATACGGCTATACTCATTTCCCTCCTGATAACTTCGGTTCACGCACAGCAGCTCCCGAAAGAAGAGCGGTTGAATCTCGAGGATCTCATTGAAGAGATTGCCCGCAACAGCGACCTGGACATCGACTATACCCTCCTGTATGAAGATCTTCTCCTGTTAGAGGAAGATCCGATCAATATAAACAGTGCGACGATGGAGGATTTGCAGCGGCTCCGGTTTCTAACTGAATTCCAGGCACGAAACCTGATCAGCTATATCCTCCAGCATGGACCCATACTCTCTCTCTTTGAACTTCAATTGATCGAAGGCTTGGATGAAAAAACGATCCGGATGTTGCTCCCGTTTATCCTGATTGAAGAGGCACAGTCTTCCGAACAGGAACCACTACTCAGTTCCATAAAAAAAGGGAAACATCAACTGATCCTCCGTGCAGACCAGATATTGGAAGAGAAAATGGGATATGCTTCTATATCTGACTCTGCCTATGAAGCAAACCCCAACTCCCGCTACCTTGGCAGTCCGCTGAAAGGGGTTTTGCGATACAGGTACCATTATAAAGATAGAATTTACTGGGGCGTTACTGCGGAGAAAGATGCCGGAGAGGAATTTTTTTCGGGAAGCAACAAACAGGGCTTTGATTTCTACTCCGGACATCTTCTGGTAAATGATATCGGAAAGATTAAAACACTGGCACTCGGGGATTATCATCTCCGGTTCGGACAGGGACTGACACTCTGGTCAGGAATCTCTTACGGAAAAACGCCGTATGTTCTGAGCATTAAGAAAAGACAATATGGGATCACGAAGTACAGCTCAACCGAAGAAAATCGTTTTCTGCGTGGTGTTGGGACAACAATCAGTCTGAAAGACCTGGAAATTTCTGCATTCTACTCGAGAAAAAAAATTGATGCAAATATCCATTACCTTGACACGCTGTATGACGAAATTGAGAATGTCACCAGCTTTCAGGTTACCGGATACCATTCCATTCCATCAGAAGTTGAGGATGAGGATGCTGTCGCCGAATCCATTGCCGGTGGGAATCTAAGCTATGGCAGGGATAAGTTCCACGTGGGATTAACCCTGGTCAATTATCACTTTGGTGCGAAATTAATGCCCGATGAACGACCTTACAACCAATTTGATTTCCGTGGAAAGAGCAATACAAACATCGGCTTCGATTATCGGGTTGGGTGGAACAGGGTTAATCTTTTCGGAGAGGTTTCGCACTCACTGGGGCACGGTGTAGCATACCTGAATGGCTTGCTGCTCAACCTGCACTCCCTAATCTCACTCTCCTTGTTGTACAGAGACTACCAGAAAGATTATTATCCCTTTTACAGCCAGGCTATTTCGGAAAATTCAACCAATAAGAATGAGCGTGGTCTCTACCTGGGAACAGAAATGCATCCAATGAAACATTTCAAGCTTTCAGCCTATTTCGACGCATTCTGGTTTCCCTGGCTGAAATACAACGTGGATGCACCTTCACAAGGAACAGATTACATGGTTCGGATCGATTATAATCCATCGGAAATACTGGAAATTTTTTGCAGTCTGAAAGAAGAGTCAAAACCACGAAACAGGAGTGGTGAATTGCCCTCGCTGAATGAAATTGTAGATACCCGGTTGACAAAATTCAGGTTTCAGCTGGCATACTGGGTTTCCCCGAGCCTTCAGCTCCGAAGCAGGATTGAGCTATCGAGATTCCGTCTTGATGATGATCCTTTAGAGCAGGGATACCTGGTTTTCCAGGATATTCTGTTCAGACCGGAAGAGTTACCGCTTTCTATCTCGTTCCGTTACGCCATGTTTGATACCGATTCCTGGGATACAAGGATCTATGCCTATGAACACGATCTCCTGTATGCCTTTTCCATTCCGGCACTTCATCAAAACGGGATGCGCGCCTATCTCCTGATAAAATACTCACCATTGAAGTATATGGATCTCTGGATCCGCCTGGCACAAACCTATTACTCACATGTACAATCGATTGGCACCGGACTGGATGAGATTTCAGGAAAGACAAAAACGGAATTGAAAGTGCAGATGCAGTTGAGGTTTTAGCTTAAATCGTACCCCGAATTGAAATCGGGGCACGATTCTTCTTAAAAAAAAGATATAACTATTATAGTATTGTTTTCAGTCGGTACCGTCTGACCCATTACGGGTCTGACGGATGGGAGTTCCGTTTTTCCCTATCGGTCGGACGGACTATAGCCGTCAGACCGTACAGGTAAGGCGGAGGCTGTTACAATTTCTAATGATCGCTGGAAAAATATGCAAAAAAACAGGAATCAAATTATGAAATTATTTCGCTCTTAGGGAGTTCATTATTTCACTTCAGATACCTCTTCTTATTTCAATCTAAACCACTCCTTCACCCCTCCTTAATATCCTTCAGGTTGAGCTGGAGGGTAATGTTCCCGCGGAATTCATTCTCTTCGATGGAGTAACAAATATCGAACGGTTTGCCGTCCCTGATCAGGGAGAAGTGTTCGACCATGCTGAATCCGATTGCCGGGAACTGATGATAGGGGGCTTCTTTCTGCAGGAGCTCAAGTTTCAGGTGTTCCGATGAAGATCCCACCAGCCTGCCGGAACCATTATCAAAAACACTACTGCTCATAAATACAGGTGCCATGTTGCCCGGACCGAAGGGCTGGAACTGCTTCAATGTATTATAGAAATTTTCAGAGATGTCGGAAAAGTCAATTTGCGTGTCGATTTCCACTTTTGGAATGAGTTGGTCATCGGTAATGGTTTCACTCACCACTTTTTCAAAGCGTTCCTGAAACAGTTCAATATTCTCTTTTTTCAGGGTAAGTCCGGCTGCATACATGTGTCCGCCAAAATTTTCCAACAGATCGCCACAGGCATCAATGGCCTGATAAAGATCATATCCCAGAACAGATCTTGCAGAACCGGTAGCAAACCCATTTGATTCGGTGAGGATCACTGTCGGACGGTAATAGGTTTCCGTTAACCTGGAAGCAACGATACCGATCACTCCCTTGTGCCAGTTGGGATTGTAAAGAACAGTGGATTTGCTGTTATTCAGGCGGGGATCGGATGAGATCATCTGCAGTGCTTCCTGCGTTATGGACCGATCGATATTCCTGCGGGTCTGGTTAAAATCATCGATCTTACTGCTCATTTCAACGGCATCCCGTTCATCCAGTGAGGTCAGCAGATCAACCGCTTTCTCCCCGGATTCAATGCGTCCTGCAGCATTTATTCGTGGTCCGATCTTATAAATAATATCTTCAATACCGATCTGTTTTCCACTCATCCCCGAGATCTTGATGATCGATTTCAACCCGATCCGCGGATTGGTGTTGAGCTGAATCAACCCGAAATGTGCCAGTATCCGGTTTTCACCCGTAACCGGTACAATATCCGAAGCAATACTGACAGCAACCAGGTCGAGGTAGGGGATGAGCTCATCAAACGGTATCCCGTTGATCCTGGAATAGGCCTGCAACAGTTTGAAACCCACACCGCATCCGGAAAGCTCTTTGTATGGGTAAGAACAGCCCTCCCTTTTCGGATCGAGAACGGCAACGGCATCCGGGATGGTTTCCGCAGGCAGGTGGTGATCGCAAACGATGAAATCAATCTGTTTTGAGCTGGCATATTTTATTTTATCCACTGCTTTGATACCACAGTCGAGTGCAATGATCAGGTTGTAATTGTTTTCCGATGCATAATCAATGCCTTCGAGGGAAACACCATACCCTTCTTTGTACCTGTCCGGGATATAGTAACCGATATTCTGGTACCTCTCCTTAAAGAAGGAATAGATCATGGCAACAGAGGTGGTTCCATCCACATCATAATCACCGTAGACCAGGATTTTTTCATTCCGTGCTATAGCGGATCCAATCCGGTCAACTGCATTGTTCATGTCGGCCATTAAAAACGGATCATGCAGATCGGCCAGATCAGGCTTGAAAAAAGTCCTGGCATCATCTTTCGACCGTATTCCTCTCTGCATCAGTAAATTAGATAACGAAACATCAACCTGAAGTTCCTCAGCAAGATCCTTTGCCAGTGTGGCATCGGGAATTTTTTTTATGATCCATTTTTTATCCATATTGCCTCAAAGATATCTAAAAATTTCTCTTTCAACTCATTTTTTACACCATCCATCTCCGGAGCCTTGCCCAGCACTGTTTCCATGGAAACAACACCTTTATCGGTGAAGCCACATGGATTAATCATCCTGAAATAGTTCAGATCCGTCTTTACGTTCAGGGCAAACCCGTGCATGGTGATGTACCGGCTCGCCCGCACTCCAATGGCACATATTTTTTTTGCTTTTTGGGGATCGTCTGAATCAATCCATATACCGGTTGCACCATCTAATCGCTCTCCTGTGATCCCGAATTGATTCAATGTCCGGATGATCACCTCCTCCAACCGGTGTATGTATTCCCTGATCGACAGGCCAAACTGTTCCAGGTCAAGGATGGGATAACCGATAATCTGACCGGGCCCATGATAGGTAATATCTCCTCCCCGGTTGATTTTATAAAAGGATATTTCACCGCTGTTCAGTTTCGAACGGTCAACCAGGATGTTCTCCTCCTTGCCACTTTTTCCAAGGGTAAATACATGGGGGTGCTCACAAAAAAGCAGGTAGTTCTCTCCGGCTTGATCCTCTTTCATGAGATCTTCCCGGTTAACGATTTTCCGGTCCATGATCCTGCTGAACAGCTCTTCCTGGTAATCCCATGCTTTCTTGTAATCGATCAGGCCAAGATCCTGGTATGTTATTCTTTTCCTAATCATTTTAGAAAACAAGTTATTAAGTTAGTAGTTATGCCATAGGCATCCCTACGGGAGTAAGTTAGTGAGCACATCGGTATTAACCTTAAACTTAGCGTACCCTAATAAACCAATCCCACTTCAATTTCAAACATTGCGACAACTTTCAATTTTTATGTAAGACACCTTAATAACCTACTGTGTCCGCCGTATCCGTCAGAAGACGGAGGAGGCGGAATAACTCAATAACTCAATTGTCATCTCTCTCACAACTCACTACTCAACTCTCACTTCTTTTATCGAGGACCTTTCTCTTCATCTCCCCATCTCAAAGTCTCATTGTCATCTTCCTCGTCACCCGTCACTCGTTACCCGTATCCCGTAACTGCTCACCCAATAACCAATAACATTTAACAATCAACTATCCTTCGCCTCAGCCTTAGCCTTTTTTCTCTTGACTACATGCTTCTCCGCATGATACGACGACCGCACCAGCGGGCTGCTCTCAACAAACCGGAAACCTTTCTCCAATCCGATCTTTTTCAGTTTATCAAACTGTTCGGCTGGTATATATTCCCGCACCGGGTAGTGGTGTAATGTAGGAGCCAGGTATTGTCCGATGGTCATGATCCGGCATCCCGTTTTCAGCAGATCATCCATGGTTTCCAGCACTTCCTCTTCCGTTTCACCCAGTCCCAGCATGATTCCCGATTTTGTAGTCACCCCCTGCTGTGCAATGAATTTCAGGACACCCAGGCTGCGGTCATACATGTTTTTATTCCTGATTTCGGGAGTTAATCTTCGCACGGTTTCCAGGTTATGGGAAATGACTTCCGGTCCGGCATCGATCACCTTTTGAATGTCCGTTTCTCTCCCGCCGAAATCGGGGATCAATGTTTCCATGGTGATTCCCGGATTGACCCGTTTCACCGTACGTATCGTCTCTGCCCAGAATCCTGCACCCCCATCTTCCAGGTCATCCCGGTCGACAGAAGTGATCACACAATGTTTCAGTTGCATGATCCGGATTGACCGTGCCAATTTTCTGGGTTCATTCCGGTCAACCGGAAGAGGTTTACCGGTGGTCACCGAACAAAATTTGCACGAGCGCGTGCAGATATCACCCAGTATCATGAATGTAGCTGTTCCCGCATTCCAGCACTCCCCGATATTGGGACAGTTGCCGCTGGTACAAATGGTATGCAATCCGTTCTTTTGAACCAGGTTCTTCACCTTTGCGTAAGTGCCGCCGCTTGCTCTCTCCATCTTCAGCCAGGAAGGAAGCCTGCCTCGGTTCTTCATTTCAGCCATCTTCTGCTTATATCAATCCCCTATTGACGGTTCACGACAGGGGAAACTTTATCGAAAATCCGTTGTTAAAACTCCTGCAAAGGTACTTAAAAATTGATCATTGCATCCCCAATTTTTGTAACGATCGCGGGCGACCAATGATAAAAGAAATTCTATCTTTACATAAATTTAAAAATCAGGATTATGAGTCAGACTGGTCTGAGCGATCAGGAGAAATTCCGTAGGGAATCACTCGGGGAGATCCGCAAACTCGGGATCGATCCTTACCCTGCCGCCGGATACGAAGTGAATGCATACAGTGAGGAAATCCTGGAAAATTTCGATGAGAAAAAAAACAATTTCCAGGATGTAAGCCTTGCCGGCAGGATCATGAGCCGGCGGATCATGGGAAATGCTTCGTTCATCGAGATACAGGACTGCCAGGATAAGATCCAGGCTTACTTCCGCCGGGATATCATCTGTCCCGGTGAGGATAAGACCCTGTATAATGTGGTTTTCAAACGGCACCTCGATATCGGGGACATCATCGGTATCAAAGGGAATGTTTTCAAGACACAGGTCGGTGAAACATCCGTTAATGTTTCCGAATTTACCCTGCTGAGCAAATCGCTCCATCCCCTACCGATTGTTAAAGAGAAAGAGGGAAAGACCTACGATGCGTTTACCGATCCGGAACAGCGTTACCGGAACCGTTCGATGGACCTGATTGTCAACCCGCACATCAAGGATACATTCATTAAGCGTACCCGGGTCACCAATTCAATCCGTAATTTCCTCAATGATCGGGGATACCTTGAGGTGGAAACACCCATTCTGCAACCCATTTACGGGGGAGCTGCGGCACGGCCCTTCAAAACCCATCACAATGCACTGGACCAGACCCTCTATTTGCGGATAGCCAATGAACTCTACCTGAAACGGATCATTGTCGGAGGATTCGACGGTGTGTATGAATTTGCAAAGGATTTCCGGAACGAAGGAATGGACCGGTTCCACAACCCGGAATTTACCCAGATGGAGATCTATGTTGCCTATAAGGATTACCACTGGATGATGGAGCTGTTCGAACAGATGATCGAGCAGGTGGCGCTGGATATTCACAGGACAACAAAGGTACAGGTGGGAGAAAACATCATCGACTTCAAGACACCATGGAAACGGGTGACCATGTATGATATCATCAGGGAGCACACCGGTGTCGATATATCGGGAATGGATGAAAAGCAGTTATATAAAACGGCGGAAGCGCTGGGTGTGGAAGTGGATGAGACCATGGCAAAAGGAAAACTGATTGACGAGATATTCGGGGAGCAGTGTGAGCCCAATCTTATCCAGCCCACCTACATCATGGATTACCCGGTTGAGATGTCGCCCCTTTCGAAAAAGCACCGGAGCAAGGAGGGGCTGGTGGAACGGTTTGAAGCGATCGTTAACGGGAAAGAGCTGTGCAATGCCTTTTCGGAGCTGAATGATCCAATCGACCAGCGGGAACGGTTCGAATACCAGAAACAGCTTGGAATACGGGGTGATGAGGAGGCAATGGTGCTGGATGAGGATTTTCTGCGTGCTCTTGAGCTGGCCATGCCACCAACGGCTGGATTGGGTGTAGGCATCGACCGCCTGGTGATGTTCATGACCAATTCACCATCCATCCAGGATGTGATCTTCTTCCCGCAAATGCGCCCGTTGCGGAGTGAACAGTCAACAGTGAGCAGTGAACAGGAATACGTTGAGTTGGGAATTCCGGAGGAATGGGTAGAGCCGTTACAGGAGTTGGGGTATGAGACGGTGGAGAAGCTTCGAGAAGTTGAAAAACCTGGCAAGCTGGCGAATGATTTGAATGGATTTAATAAAAAGAATAAGCTTGGGCTGAAAGGGCTGAGTCCGGAAGATGTGGCAAGTTGGCTGAATTCTCTTTGATTTAAGAACACCCCAGCCTGCCGGCTGGCAGGGATCAACGATTTTTGATTTAGGATTTGATAAACTTCTAAAATCGGCGTTCGTTAATCATTAATCGATATTCAAATTAACACGTTGGAGACTGGGACGGTGACTCCGGAGGAGGTAAAGGAGTGGCTGGATAAGTTGTAAAATCAAAAGGTCCTCGGTTTCTGATTTAAGATTAACGATTAACGATATTTGATTTGAGATTTTCATTCCTTCTAAAATCTGCGTTCGTTAATCGACATTCGATATTCAATTTGGCCTTAATCGTTGGATTACTCACTGCTTACAGCAGTTCGTGAGCTCGTCATTACTTCGTTCTTCCTCGGTTGGGGCTTTTTTTGTCATCTAATTGTCATTCCTTCTGGCTAATTCTTTGTTGATTTCCTTTATCTCACATCTATTTACAACCATTAGAAACCAGGCTAACCAACTGAAGTTTAATCTCTTATTCCTTGCTTGTCATTCATTTGTCCCTTAAATTAACCTATAACCTAAAGTTTGCAACTATGAAAGTGCATCTCAGGAAAAGGGAGATTAAATAACAAGAGATCGGAGAAATCCCGAATGGGATTTAACAATGAATAGCCCCAGGCGCAGCCTGGGGTAAACGTGACCACCTAAATACCGGTCCAACTACGATCCTTCTTCAAGGACAAAACAGGTCATGGGCCGGAAGACACCAGACCATCCAAAATATAAATACGAACAACGTTACCGCTTTACGACCCGGGTTTCGTAACCGAATTACGATAACCGAACAAATCTACTCGTACCACGAACTGCAACCAGCACAATCACACCCACAGTCGTAGTACGAGGTCATTAAACAGGAACCTCCCTTGCGTTTGATAAATACTTGATTTATATTTATCTATCCAAACTAACCCTATATGCCTGAACAATCCAACAATCCATTATGAAAAAGATCCTTAAGATATTCCTGTACTCCATTCTTATAATAATTGTCGGTGGTTTCATATTTTTCTACATCTATTATCAATCATATTCACCGGAACGGGATGATATAGATATCAATAAAGAAGATCTGGTCTATTTCCAGGAAACATACGATGAATCGAGGAATTCATTCCTGGCTGATGTTGCTGAAGTAAAACAGATTTTTAGGAATGTTGAATCTTCTGAATTCAAGGTGGAGAGCAACATAGATACAAGTCTATTCATGGATCTGTGCTACATCCCTCCCCAGCAGGATACTGCCCGACTGCTGGTTCTTGTTTCTGGCACTCATGGAGTGGAGGGCTATACCGGTAGTGCCATTCAACAAATGTTCATGACTGAATTGCTCAATGAGGAGCTTGTGAGCGATATGGGGATTCTGTTTGTCCATGCTTTCAATCCCTATGGTTTTAAATATATAAGGAAGGCAACTGAATTTAATGTTGACCTTAACCGGAATTGCGGGATTGATAAATCCATATTCAAAAATACGAATCCTGGCTATAAAGACTTATATGACCTGTTGTGCCCCTCAGGTAAAGTGAACAGGAATAGTTTACACAATCAATTCTTCTACATTGTAGCGATATGGAATATAATTAAGGAGTCAATGGCTACCTTAAAGCAGGCAGTTTTACAGGGGCAATATGAATTTCCTGAAGGATTCTTCTATGGTGGAAAAGATTTTACTCCTCAAACTCATGCACTTCAATCAATCCTGCCTGAGATATTTGAGCCATATGAATTAATCTTTGCAGTTGATCTTCATACCGGTTATGGGGAATGGTCAAAGCTACATCTTTTCTCAAATCCTGAGAAAAATGAATCAATCAAGTCTGTAACAGAATCTCTCTTTGAGGATCACGTTATCGACTGGGGTGATAGTGAAGATTTTTATACCATTGTTGGGGATCTTTCCGGATTTATAAAACAGGTAAATCCAGATGCTGTAACACTTTGTATGCCCTTTGAATTTGGGACTCTGAATTCACAAGAGACCATTGGGTCCATGATTTCCCTTCAGAGAATGATCCTGGAAAACCAGGGATTCCATCATGGTTTTAAAAACCAGAGAACTGAGAAAAAAGTGATGCATGATTTCAAGGAATTGTATTATCCCTCCTCTGAAGTCTGGAGGTCAGAGGTAATCCGGCAATCCAGGGAAATGCTAAATTCTTCTCTTGCTCGGTATAAGCAGTTGGAGATTGAATGAATATTTAATTCCCGGTAAATGATCTGGATTTAGAAGCCTGGAAAGCTAGTCATTGATTTGAATGGCTATAACAAGAAGAATAAGTTAGGATTGAAAGGGGTGAGTCCGGAGGAAGTGGCGGGGTGGATAAAGCCATTAATATGAATTGATTTAAGATTAATGATTAACGAACGCCGATTTCAGAACTAGAAAATACTTCGTAAATCAAAAATCGTTAATCCCTGCCAGCCGGCAGGCTGGGATATTCGATATTCAATTTGGCCTCAATCGTTGGATTACTCACTGCTTCCAGCAGTTCGTGAACTCGTCATCACTTCGTTCTTCCTCGGTTGGGGCTTTTTTTGTTCCTTATTTGTACATGATTTACATTATAAATAATAATTATTGAAAAATATTTTATAATGTGTAATATATTGCACATTTTATAGTATATTTGTATATTATATTACACGTTATGAAAAAAAGAATTATATTATTACCTAAACAGGAAAGAATACTCCGTGAGTTTGGTGAAAACATTAAGTTGGCCAGATTAAGAAGAAAACTCAGTGCAGATCAGGTATCAATTCGAGCTAATATTGCTCGCAAAACACTTTGGGCAATTGAAAATGGTTCTTCAACTGTAAGTATTGGTGCCTATGTACAAGTACTATTTGTACTTGGTTTTGAGAAAGATTTGGTAAATGTTGCTAAGGATGATGAACTTGGACGGAAATTGCAGGATTCCAAATTAAAAGTAAAAGAAAGAGCACCTAAAAAGGGTAAAGCATAAATATAAATGACACAAAAAACAGACCATAAAGAAATATTTGTATATGCTCATTGGCGGGGATTGGATTCCCCTTTTCTAATGGGAGTTTTGAGTATAAATATTACGAGGGGAAAAGAAATTTTTTCTTTTGAGTATAATGATGATTGGTTACAATCTGGCAATGCACAAGATTTAGATCCGGATCTTGGATTCTATGCAGGGCCACAATATATACGAGATGATAAAGCAAATTTTGGGTTGTTTTTAGATTCATCTCCGGATCGATGGGGACGACTCTTAATGAGAAGAAAAGAAGCAGCTGATGCACGAAGAGAAAGTAGAGAGATTAAACCATTGTATGAATCAGATTATTTACTTGGAGTTTTTGATGGACATAGAATGGGTGCATTAAGGTTTAAAACTGATCCAAATGGTAAATTTCTCAATAATAATGAAAGATTTGCTTGCCCTCCTTGGACTTCTTTACGAAGTTTGGAATTTGCTAGTTTGCAGCTTGAAAAAGAAGATATTTCTGAAGATCCAGAATATTATAATTGGTTAACTATGTTAGTTGCACCAGGTTCAAGTTTGGGCGGTGCAAGACCTAAATCAAATGTTGTTGATCCAGAAGGTGAATTATGGATCGCAAAGTTTCCAAGCTCAATTGATCAATTCAATGTAGGTGCTTGGGAGAAGGTTGTACATCATTTGGCTGCTGCTTCAGGAATTAATATTTCTGAAGGAAAAATTCAAAAGTTTTCAAGTAACCATGACACCTTTCTTACCAAAAGATTTGATAGAACACCTACTGGGGAGAGAATCCATTTTTCATCTGCCTTAACTATGTTAGGTTATAAAGATGGTGTTAGTTTTGCCGATGGTGCCAGCTATCTGGAACTCGCAGAATTTTTAATCCAAAATGGGGCAAGAGTAAACGAAGACCTTGAAGAATTGTGGAGAAGAATTGTATTTTTCATTTGTGTTTCAAATACAGATGATCATCTGAGAAACCATGGTTTTATATTGACAGATGATGGATGGATTTTGTCTCCAGCCTATGATATTAATCCTGTTGAATCAGGAACTGGCTTAAGCTTAAATATTTCAGAGGATGATAATTCTCTTGATCTTGATCTAGCTCTTGAGGTTGCAGAATACTTCAGAGTAAACATAAACCGTGCACGTGAAATAATAGATCTGGTAATGGACACTGTCAGTCAGTGGAGAATTATCGCAAGAGAATATGGTATTTCAAAAGTTGAACAAGATTTAATGTCGAGAGCATTCAGGTTAGTTAATTAGTATGAACTCTATATTATTGTACTATTCCGTTGATTATTAGATGTTTTAGGCCATTATTCCTTTGGTATGTCATTCTTTTGTCCCTTAAATTAACCTAAAGATTTGGGTATGAAAGTGCATCTCAGGAAAAGGGAGATTAAATAACAAGAGATCGGAGAAATCCCGAATGGGATTTAACAATGAATAGCCCCAGGCGCAGCCTGGGGTAAACGTGACCACCTAAATACCGGTCCAACTACGAACTTTCTACAACAGGAAAACGATTCATGGATCGGAAAGCAGGGATTTTTAATCCGCGTCTTTGCATTCCGCCGAATGCACCGGTTCCCCTCGAATAAGGAATGGCAGTTTCCTCCTTCTCCGCCACCTGCCAGATGGCGGGTACGGCGGACAAGTCGGCGGTTTTTGTCGTATCCCGGATCTTTCTACCAATGTGCAACCTCTACGAGGTTGATTGCTGGGTCTGAACCTGGATGTTTACGATAAGAATAAGCTTGGGCTTAAAGGGCTGAGTCCAGAGGAAGTTGCCGGGTGGCTAAAGCAATAGATATGAATTGATGTAAGAACAAGGATCAACGAACGCCGATTTCAGAAGTAGTAGATACTTCGTAAATCAAAAATCGTTAATCGGTGTTCAATATTTCTTTTGGATGTTTGTCTACTAATGGTTCTTTATAATTCCAATTTTCGTTAACCACATTTGCGTTTGATATATACTTGATTTATATTTAACTATCCAAACCAATGCATATGCTTGAACAATCCAATAATCCATTCCGGTTCTGGCGGGAACTGAAGAGCCGGAAGGTGATCCATGTTATGACCGTTTACATTGCGGTTGCTTTCAGCCTGCTTGAAATCACCGATATAATCATCGGCCCCCTTAATCTGCCTGGCAGGATTATAACTTTTGTTATGGTCTTTGCGGTCATTGGATTTCCAATTGCATTGTTGCTTTCCTGGTTTTTCAAAGCAACCCCTTATGGAATTAAACTAAGAAGAAACAGTGGTGCTGCACAATGGGAGGATTTTTCTCTCGCTCAAATAGAACAGGATGATAAAAAAGAAGCTGCTTTTCATCCTGATAATATAATACCAGACACAGCAGGTCCGACAGATGAAATGTTGAAAGCAAAAAAAGGAAAAGGTAAAGAAAAAATAGTCAGAATAAGCTCATTTGGAGTAATCGGTATTGCTGTAATTATGTTTCTGTTCTATGGAGGAAAATCAATACATTTTGAAGAGCGGGATTGGATTGTGATCGCCGATTTTGAAAATCTTACTGAAGAAACAATTTTTGATAATTCACTGAATACTGCCTTTACATTGAGCATAGATCAATCACGATATGTTAACGTATTACCACGGCAGAGAATGTTTGAGGCATTAAAAAGGATGAAAAAGGGGAATAGATTACATATTGATGAAGAGACAGGCAGGGAGATTGCTGTTCGTGAAGGCATAGACGTCTGTATTGTTCCAGGTATCAGCAGGGTTGGAGGCCGGTATATTTTAACTGCTAAAATCCTGGAAGCTGGAACCGGAGAACTAATGAGGTCAGAAGTCATTTATGCAAGGGATCAGGATGAAGTTATAACAAAATTGGATCAGCTAAGTCATAGGATAAGACGAAACCTGGGAGAATCGAGGTATAAGATATCAGGACAAAATAAGCCACTATCAAAGGTGACAACTGCCTCTTTGGATGCACTGAAGCAATTCTCAATGGGTGTTGAAAATCATTTTAACGCTGATTTTGAAGGTGCAAAAATCCATTATGAGAATGCCATTCAAATTGATTCTAATTTCACCGCCGCGAAAGCCTCCCTGGGTAATTTGCTCTGTGAACGATTTGACAGGGAGCAAGGGCAAGAATTATTAGAAGAGGCAATGGTGTCCATTGATGATCTCACAGATACTGAAAAATATGGGATCCTTGCTTTTTATGCCAGCAATATTGAAGGTGATCTGGATAAAGCCATTCAATATGAAGAAACACTGATTGAACTGTATCCTGATGTATCGACATATCACAATAACCTGGCTTGGTATTTTCAAAACCAGGGCGACTATGAAAAGGCAGTTGGAGAATATAAAATTGCCCTTCGTATTGATCCATATTTTATGCTCACTTATGGTGGACTTATTTGGACATATTTAACAAATCTTGGGCAGATGGACTCAGCTCTTGTTTGGTCAAAAAGTATGACTGAGTGTGGCCCAGAAAATCCATGGTCGTATTGCTATCTGGGCTCAGCATATGTGGGAATTGATAGTCTTGATATGGCTGAAGATGCATACATCAAAGCTAAGAACCTTGATCCGAATCTGTTACATAATCAATATAGATTAGCCTATGTCTATAGGCTCCAGGGAAAGTATGAGAAATCAATTGCAGTTTTGGAGGAAATACTTCGAATAGATCCAGAGGAAACTTCTGCTCATTATAACTTGGGTATCATTTATAAATTAATGGGCGAACATGAGAATTCCAGGAAGCATTTTCTTGAATTCAAAAAGAATGCTGAAACCTGGGTGAGGGATGATCCTGATAATCATTTTTCATATTACTGGTATGGATTGGTGTTAACACATCTTGGAGACATAAATACTGCTTGGCAATTTGGTAAAAAAGTGATTGAAATCGACACAACCGCACATTTACAATTCGCAGAGTTTCTTGCAGTGCAGGACAGAAAAAGTGAAGCACTTGACCACCTGGAAAAAGCGCTCCAGGATGGTTATCGCGACCTGGTCTGGATCAAACTAAGCCCTGATCTATTCTCGTTGCAGAATGAGGAAAGGTTTCAAAGTCTGATCAATGAGTATTTTAATGGAGATTGACAGCATTAAATACTTACCCCGGTTATTATTATTGATATACTCAACTAAAGAGGCTAATACAATAATATGCCTCCCGATGGGAAGCTATCTGTAATTTTACTAATGAAAAAGCTAGGGCTTTGCATGTAACATTCCTGCTGCAGCTAAATAGCTCATCTATAATAATATTCTTGATTATAATCTCAGAATTGCATACATTTATTTATTAAATCAACCAATTGAACAGCCTTATGCCTGAAAAATCTGACAATCCTAAAAACTTCTGGCAGGAGCTCAAAAGGCGGAAAGTCTTCAGAGTACTTGCCATTTATGCAGGTATTGCCTATATAATAATTGAGGTGGTCAACAATCTTGTGGATCCTTTGCATCTGCCTGTATGGGTTGCTACATTAATCATATTACTGCTGGCAGTAGGATTTCCTATAGCCGCAATTTTTGCATGGATATTTGATTTCACTACTGAAGGAATAGTGAGAACTGCGCCAGTCGAAGAAACAGAGCAAAAAGTGCCCCTGATAAAACCTGCGAGAAAAAGCCGCCTGAAAGCCAGTGATTTTATAATAGCTGCTTTGATTGTTATTGTAGCAATACTGGTATGGCCTAAAATATTCAATAGAAACAGCCTGGAGAGCCTGATCTCATCCGATGGAAGGATTTCAGTTGCTGTAATGCCATTTCAGAATATGACCAGTGATACCACCTGGGATATCTGGCAGAGCGGGATACAAAATGAATTAATAGCGTCCCTTACCAACTCAGAAGAACTAAAAGTCAGGCAAACAGAAACTGTAAACAGCATAATGCGAAGCAGGGATATTACCAATTATGCTTCAATAGCACCTTCAGTTGCAAGTACAATTTCACAGAAACTGGATGCAAGCGTCTTAGTCTATGGAGGCATAACTCAGGCAGGTAATATAGTCCGGGTGAATACTCAACTGATTAATCCGAAAAATGAAGAGGTCATTAAGTCGTTTCAAATAGAAAGCCCTGACAGTGAAGAGATGATCTTTAATATCATTGATTCCCTTTCTGCACAGGTAAAGGATTTTCTTATAATATCCAAATTAGAACAAGAAAAACCTGTCGATGACAGGTATACAACACCTACCAGTTCACCCGAAGCATACAGATATTTCATGTATGGACAAAAAGCTTTTAATAATACAGATTTTACTACAGCAATTAATTATTATTTGCAGGCTATAGCTATCGATTCAAGCTTTTATTCTGCAATAACGATGCTTTCTGTGGCTTATTATAACATCAGCCAGATTGATAAGGCAAAAGAATGGTGTCTTAAGGTTTACGATAAAAGAAATCAGATGGACATAGGGCAGAATATTCACTTAAGCTGGCTTTATGCCATGTATTTTGAAACACCAAATGAAGAAATTAAATACTGTAATCAACTTCTGGAGCTTGATGATCAATATCCCCCCTTTTATTATGAATTAGGTCGTATTTATGTTGCTTTGAATCAATATGATAAAGCGATTACTGTAATGAGCAAAGCTCTTGATATATATAAAAAATGGGAGTCAAAACCAAGGTGGGCATATGACTATATTATGCTTGGATTTTCATATCATGAGACTGGCCAGTACAGGAAAGAAAAAAAGCTGTATAAGAAAGCAGAGCAGGATTTCCCTGATAGTTACTATGTACCCCAGAGGCAGGCTATCCTGGCATTAACTGAAGAAGACACGGTTGCAGCAAATCGATATATTGAGAAATGTATATCTATCGCTGAAGATATTTCCTTACCTGTTGTAGATACAAAATTTGGCCTGGCTTATATTTACACTGAGGGAGGCTACCTGGATAAAGCTGAGGATTGTTACCGGGAAGCCATATCCACGGAACCTGAAAACCCCAGCTGTCTGAATAATCTTGGATGGTTCCTTATACATGAAGATAGAAATATTGATGAGGGAGTGGAACTTATGGATAAGGCACTGAAAATAAGGCCAAACAGTTATCTATATCTGGAAAATAAAGGTGAGGGATTATATAAGCAGGGTAAATATAATGAAGCCCTTGATCTGCTTGAAAAAAGCTGGGAATTAAGACCAGTGTATAATCACTCAAGTTATCTTTTACTTGAGAAAGTAAAGAAAGCTGTTGCTGAGCAATTAAATAATTAAGCTGCTATTTTTATATATTAAACCTCAACCTGACCAGATCTTATGCCACAAAAACCAAGCAAACTTATCAGACTGTGGCAGGAGTTGAAAAGACGCAAAGTCTTCAGGGTGCTTACCATATATGCTGCTACTGCTTATATCATTATTGAACTGGTTAACAATCTAATTGGACCTTTGCTCCTGCCGGAATGGACAGCAACTCTGATTGTTTCTATTCTGGTGTTAGGATTACCTGTTGTCGTTATCCTTAGCTGGATATATGATATCACTTCCGAAGGAATAATTAAAACGGAATCGGAAACACTAACCGGGGAGAAAAAAACTTTAA
The DNA here is from genome assembly GCA_964389685.1 of uncultured Rikenellaceae bacterium. Taxonomy (GTDB): domain Bacteria; phylum Bacteroidota; class Bacteroidia; order Bacteroidales; family VadinHA17. The sequence continues at coordinate 59,288 of CAYMFM010000007.1, read as the reverse complement.
CAAAACATGCAAAAAGAAGACTGAGTAGAAATGACATTGTTATTGCTGTATTACTGGTTATGGTTGCAATTCTTGTGTGGCCGAAAATATTCAGCCGGAATAAAACAGATACTGAGATGCGTGCAAATGATCGAGTTTCAGTAGCCGTATTGCCTTTTCAGAATATGACAAATGATACAACCTGGAATAAATGGCAGACTGCAATTCAGACTGATCTCATTACCTCCCTTTCAAACTCAGAGGAATTAAAAGTGAAACAAAAAGAAAGCATCAACAGTTTGCTCCAAAGCAGTGGTTATAACAATTATACCTCTATAACACCTCCTGTTGCAAATAGAGTATCAAAGAAACTGGGCGCAACTATGTTTATTTACGGCAGTATAAAACAATCAGGTACAATAATAAGGTTAAATGCACAACTATACGATACAAAAACAAAAGATGATATTAAATCTTTTCATGTTGATGGAACAACAGAAAATATTCTGCATTTCATTGATTCACTTTCTTTTATGGTAAAGAATTACCTTATTATAGCTGAAATGCAAAAGGAAGTGCCTGCTGCTTTTCAGCAACTTGTATCTACTGACTCTCATGAAGTGTATAGCTTTTTTGCTTATGGGTACGGAGCACTGAAAAAATTTGATTATTCAACGGCAGCACAATGGCTTTCCCAGGCAGTGGAATATGATTCAAGCCTTACTTTTGCAACTGCATTACTTTCTTTTTCATATGCCCGGCAAGGCAGGTATGAAGAAGCAAAAGAATGTTGTCTCAGGGCTTTTGAAAAAAAAGACCAGATGCCATTGCAACTTCAGATCTGGACAGATTACATCTATGCCCTGACTTTCGAAACGCCACAGGAAGAAATTAAATACCTGAAGCAGTTACAGGAAATTGATGATCAGTTACCGGACTTTTATTATTATAAAGGCACTGCGTATAACAACTTACATCAATTCAACAAAGCAATTCCTGAGTTGGAAAAAGCACTCAAGAAATATGAAGAACGGTATTCAAAACCTTTCTGGAGCCCGGTATATACTGCATTGGGATTTGCATATCACAAAACCGGTCAGGTAAGAAAAGAAAAAGAACTTTATAAAAAATCAGAAAAGGACTTTCCCGGAAATCTTATACTGACCGGCATGCAGGCAATACTTGCCTTTAATGAAAATGATACGATTGCGACAAATACATATATTGACAGGTATGTATCTTTATGTAAAGAAAACCTGTTACCTGAGTCAGTTATAGCAACAAATATTGCTGATATTTATTCTGATGCCGGTATCCCGGATAAAGCACAGAAGTATTATCAGCAAGCGATCTCAATGGAACCTGAAAATCCTGACATACTGAACAATCTTGCCTGGTTCCTGATTGAAACTGAAAGAAACATTGGGGAGGGTATGAAAATTATCGAAAAAGGATTGGAAACTGATCCCGATTATTATTTATACCTGGGTACAAAGGGTTGGGGATTATATAAACTGGGGCAATATGAGGAGGCATTAACAATCCTGAATAGAGCGTGGGATCTAAAACCAATCTATAGTCATGTACTTCGTTGCCATATCCAGGAAGTGGAAGAGGCGCTTGCCAGACAAAATAGTGACAAGTAACCAGTGACGCGCGACGAGGTAAAAGTCCTCAGTCTCCAGTCCGCAGTTGAGAGACTTAGAACCACGTTTCTCTGACCATGATCTACTTCATTATTCGACATTCGTTAATCAGTGTTCGATATTCCTTTGGGGTTGAAAGGGCTGAGTCCGGAAGAAGTTGCTGGTTGGCTAAGGCCATAGATTTTATTTGATTTAAGATTAACGATTAACGATTTTTGATTTAGGATTTGATTAACTTCTAAAATCGGCGTTCGTTAATCATTAATCGATATTCAAATTAACACGTTGGAGAATGGGACAGTGACACCAGATCAGGTGAAGAAATGGCTTGAAAAGTTATAAAATGAAAAAGTCCTCGGTGCCCTGACGCTTGCACTGCTCGGTCATGATCTCCGACTCGGTACTCGGTAAAAAATGTAACCCGTTAAGACTATTTCACAGGGCGGGCCTCGTAACCGATTATCCCGATTTTCTTAAAAGCTACGCTTCTTTAGAAAATCTTCCAAAGGAATGCCTTTGGCAGAGGATCCCTGCCTGATCGGCAGGCAGGCTCGAAAAAATACAAAATGCCTTCCAGACGGGTTTGATTTTTGTTTTTTAGGGACCGAACACCGTCCTTCGAAATAGGGTTCATAGACCGAAATGCACGGAATCATTTGAACGCATAAAATGTGCATTCGTTTTTTACTACCTTATAACTCTAAAACCTGAACCAGAATAAATTATGCGAATTACCTGGAAAATCCGGTGACCTTGTTCCTGGTTTGCCGGATTATTTTTACCACCATAAGGCAGAGCAAAGCACCTGCTGTTCAGTTATAACAGATACTATCGTTTCATAAAAATGAAATCTCCGCCCTCATCACCTGTATCTTGAATTACACCGTATTGAGGAACATTGGGACTATTATTCAGAACAGCTTCACGAAAATTATTAAATAATTCACTGGCTGACAGATACTTTTTTTCATTTTCGAGAAGTCTTTTCAACAGAAATTCTAAGAATACACTTCTATCCGGGACTTCCTCCAATGTCCCACTTGTCATAGCTTTTCGACTTGTCAGTGAATACAACTTGTTCACAGCAACAGAAGCATCCAGAAATCCTGCTCTGGATTTAAATATTGAGCCAGCAAAGCAAGCATCTGTGATTAATAAAGTGTGTTGTGTATTAATATCATCCACAAAATCCTGGATTGTGCTATTTCGAATCCAGTTAACTGAAGAAAATTTCTCAGCATCAGCTGGCAACCAGAATCCAGTCTCTTTTTCTTTATCCCAAAATCCATGTCCCGCATAGAATATGAGAAGATTATCATTCTTTGTCAGCTGATAGCTTAATTCATCAAGTTTTTTAATGATGTCAGCTCTGGTTGGATCCTTAAGAAGAGTGACATTTTCAGGATCAAACATGTAATTACCGATCAAAGTGCTGTATAACAAAGTTGCATCAGTAATTGGATTATCCAGGTCAACCAGGGCAGGATCTTTATAGTTATTTATTCCTATTATTAATCCATGATTTTCCCCTTCATAATTTTCCTCATCAGAAGTTACCTGGGTTTTTTCAGCAGTAATATTTATCAGAGAAAGCAATTTAACGCAAGAGTTCGATAATACATCGGTTGCATTAATTTCAAAAACATTTAATCCATCTACCAGATTATATGTTTGCTGGAAGAAACCATTTTCATCTGTAGCAATAATTTTATCATTTATTCGGAGTGACTGAATACCCGACTGGTCGGTAAGCCTGCCAATCAAATAGATACTTGTTGCCGAAATACGAGCGCTAAAGGAGGTATCAACCTGGGGTGAAATAATTTTTATCTCAGGGGGAACTATATCCCTGATATTTCTGTCAACTGATTTAGGAATTTCGGGCTTTTTAATAATGATAGTAGTTACTTTACTTTCTCCTTCTATCTGGCAAAGCAAAGAATGGTTTATAGTCAATAAGACTATGAATAATAAAATGTATTTTAATAAATTAAAGCTCATTGTTTATCTTAGCCCGGATTCAGGGCAAATTTTAATACAAAACCGATGCATAATCCATCTAACCCTTCATCAGGTTCTTCCGATGGAACAATATCAAACCAGGGTGATAAATAATATTCGAGTTCCAATCCCAGGAATAAAAATTTCACAATATTGATATCAAATCCCAATCCGAGAGAACCAATTAGGCTATACTTATAATACTCATCCTTTTTGTAATCCGGGTTATATTTATACATGATTTTTGTTTGTCCGACGTATAAAAAAGGGTATAATGAATATTTGGGGGTTCGAATTAAGTCATACTCAATGATTACTCCACCAGAATATCCCCAATAATATCCAGTATCCGGATAATTATTAATCAAATCTGAATAATCAATGTCTTCACGAAAAGTTTTATAATAATCAACTCTCACTCCTAATCCTAACTGTTCCAAATAAATTGCCCCTTTCAGATTGAAACCATATGAATTAGATTCAAGAATACCCTTTGATCCCAGATTTGCATTCAGATCTAATTTGAATTGACGCCCAGATGATTGCCTTATTTGTTCAGATTGCACAAGGTCCGCTTTTACCTTAAATTTAACATTTACACTAACCATCTCATCCACGTCCTCAAAAACATCCCATATTATACATCTGTTTTCCCCCGGACCAACAACTAATCCGACATCTCCGACAACACTCTTTAAGGGTTCTCCATAAGTCTTACCACCATCCGTTGACATAAATGCTTTTACAATTACAGATTGATCAGCAGCAATGCCAATTAAATCATAATATATATGTATCTTTTCTCCTTCTATTTCAGGATGAACATTTTCAATTCTCTGTGCAAGACAATCAACAGGAGCTAACATCAGAACCGTTAAAAGCATTGCCTGAAACAGATTCATATTATATCCAGGGTATTTCCCCATTAAAAAGCAATTAAGTATGCTAAAGTTATGAAATTGTTTTCAATTATCCTTCTGTGAATGAATAATATCTAAACTACATCCATAATTCAATCCTCAAATAAAATTGTAATTTTCTCAAAAGAATATTTTTTCCATTTTTGTATTCCGCAGGGCATTAGCTCAGTTAGTTCAGAGCGCAAGATTAACAGGCATCAGGTCACATCCAAAATCCAGTTATTCAACTAGTCAATTGTCTCAAGTTTGTCCCAGTCCCCAAACCAAATCCAATAAAATCTCTCCTACCCATCCAGATTCCTATTCCAACTCGAATATTTCCCGCAATAGCAAAACTCATTCCCCCCTTAAAAATGTATCCCATTTTTTAATTAAAAAGACTTCACCTGATCGTTACCAGGTGCTTTTAAAACTCATAGCACCTAACACGTGTAATAATGAGTTTGGATTTGATAACCGGAACCTATATATTTATCTATCCAAACCAACCCATATGCCCGAACAATCCAACAATCCATTAAACTTCTGGGAGGAGCTTAAACGAAGGAGGGTAATCCGGGTAATCCCGGTCTATGCTGCCGCTGCATTCATCCTCCTTGAACTGGTGGATATCATTGCCGAACCATTCGGGTTGCCAGGCTGGACATTGAAGCTGGTATTCGTACTACTTTGTATCGGCTTTGTCATTTCAATCATTTTATCCTGGGTGTACGATATTACACCTGAAGGAGTTCAAAAGACAAAATCAATAAGTGAGGAAACTGAACAACTAAAAGAAAAACCCGCAAAATTGGTTGGTTGGAAAATAGCTACCTATGTAAGTGTTGTGATCATTCTTGGCTTGCTGGCTGTAAATATCTTCAGTGGCAGAAAACAGGCTAACGATTATCCCGAACTTGAAAGGTCTATTGCCGTATTGCCTTTTGAGAACCTGAGCAGGGATGAAGAACAATCCTGGTTCAGCGACGGAATCACGGATGTGATCATCAACCAGTTGTCAAAAATATCCGACCTGAGGGTACTGAGCAGAACATCAACCCTAAAATACAAGGAAGAAAGAAAGCTCATTCCTGAAATCGGTGAAGAACTGGGTGTTAACTATATTATGGAGGGAACCGTTCAGCGGGAGGGTGACCAGGTACGAATCAGTATTCAGCTGATCCGTGCCATGAATGAGGATCACCTGTGGTCTGAACTCTACGACCGGGAATACCGGGATCTGTTTACCATTCAGAGCGAAATTGCCCGGGCCGTTGCATCTGAACTGGAAGCCATAATCACACCACAGGAAATTCAGCTCATCGAGAAGGTTCCGACTAGTGATATGACTGCTTTCGACTATCATTTAAAGGCAATCGACCAATACTATAGTTATATATTTACCCGTGAAAAAAGTCACCTGGACAGTGTTGTTCAGCTGGCACATAAATCCCTTGCCCTTGATCCAGAGTTCGCACTGGCATACTACTGGCTTGGCAACAGCTTTGTTGGTGACGAATGGTTATCCACCTATTATAAGCCGTTCTACCTGGACTCGGCACTTATCTATTTTAACAAAGCACTGGAACTGGACTCAAACCTTGTGGAAGCTTATGTTGGCCGGGGGACATACTACTATGAAAGAGCTCAAAGAGAAAGAGCAACGGACGATCTGAAAGCCGCCATACGGTTAGATCCGAATTATGCAACAGCTTACACAAGATTGGGGATGATCTGTTTTAATTCACGGGATTATGTCGAGGCTTTGATAAATTTCAGGAAGGCTGAAATTCTGGAAAAAGGGGACAGGGTTATGGCAATCCAGTTAAATATCTGGTGGATATACGTTTCTGTCGGGGACCTGGAAAAGGCAGAACTATATCTCCAGGAAAAGCTCGGAGTGGACCTGGCTTTTGAAGCCAACTGGTGGATACTGGAAATCCAGGGCAGATGGGAAGAATTGCTTGCCGTGGCTGAAGCAGGCATAGCTGCACAACCGGAAGACTGGGGCTCGTACTACCTGAAGTCTACTGCACTCCTTGGGCTGGGAAGGATTGCAGAAGCAGAAGAATGTCGGAAAAACGGTATGCAATATTCCTCGATTGAATTAATGAATAATAATCATCATATTGGGAATATTCTCTGGGCCAACGGCAAGAAAGATGAAGCCATGGAATATTTCAATAAGCAAATCATTATTTGTGAGGAAAGCATTAAACAAAGGAATCAATACGGTATCACGCTTGCAGCGTATGATCTCGCAAGTGTTTATGCTTTTCTTGGAAACAGGGAAGAAGCAATGAAGTGGCTCCGGGAATACGAGAATCTGGGATTCACGAACGGGACTCATGAATACATAAAAGTGGATCCCTTGTTTGATAATCTCAGGGATGATGAGGAATTCAAGGAGATCGTGAAACGAGCAAATGATGAAAAAGCGGAAATCAGAATCAGGATCAACCGGATGGAGGAGCAGGGATTGTTGTAGCCTTCATCTCTAGATTAATTCTTTCTCCTTAAGGGAAGCCTTAATTTGCTTATGACTACTCCAGAATTTATTTTCTATATCACGAAGGGTTTTTTTGAATCCAGGAAGATCTTTAACAGTATCGAAGAGAGGATCCATTTCTAAGAAAAGAATAACCCAGTAATGATAATTGTCTTGTTGTGAAAACAATTTCATTTGTTCAATAGCCCTTTTTGTGTCACCCTTATATGAATAATAGGCTGCCAAACTTAAATGTTTATAAATGGATTTATCATTTTCAGCATAATCCAGATACTCAGCAAAATATTTTTCAGATTCCTCTGTCAGTCCCAATTTTGATAATACAAATCCGATCTTTGCATTTTCACCCCGGTAAACATCCAGGTTCAGCGCTTCCTTAATATCCATAAATCGTTTAAAATAATTATACGCACCTTCATAATCCCTCATGAAATAACAAATTTTCCCCGTTTCAATCAGAATGTCATACCGGGTAGAATCTTTGTTAAGAGCTTCAATTAAACGCTCTTTTGTTTTTTGCAAATCCCTGTTCCTTGCAAACAGGATGTAAGCTTTTACATATTCAGAATACAAATTTTCCGGGTTATATTCCAATGATTTGTTAATGTATGCTTCAGCTTCATCTGTAAAGCCAGATTGAATAAAGGCATTGCTTACGTGCAGATAAATAATGCTTGCTGTAGTTGAATCATATGCTGTTATATCTATTTTAATTCCCCGAAGTGCATATTCCAGATATTTTTCTGTATCAGGAATATAATTCACATATAAATCTACAAGGAAGACAAAGGCCAGATCATAATTCGGATTGTATTCCAACGCTTTTTCAAAATAAGGGACGGCCAGTTCATATTCCTTACTATTCATGTAAAACAGGGCTTTTGCTATTAAACCCTGGGGCAATTGCGAATCGAGCAACAGGGCTTTATCCGCATAATTGTTAATCTGAACAGGATATTTTTTCTCAGCCTGGTATAAATCTAAAAAGTAATAAGCAATGGCAATAGCTGCATGTGCGCGTGCGAATTCATCATCGTGTTCTATTGCTTTCTCAAAAAAGAGAATGGCTTCTTCCAGATGATCACTACTTCCTTTATTCAATAAATCAAGACCTTTTAAAAAATAATCATAGGCAACCAGGTCATCCGTAGGAATTTTATTGATCCTTTCCTCCTCTTCCGGTGTAATGATTGCTTCTATTTTATCGACAATATTTTTAGCAACTTCCGCCTGAAGTTCGAATATATCCGTTACTTCCCTGTTGTATTGTTCAGACCACAGGTGTTTATCACCCGGAGCTTCAATTAATTGAATGTTCAGGAAGATCCGATCACCAATTTTCTGACCGCTGCCTTCAACAAAATAATTTGCATTCAGTTCCTGTGCAATCTCCGGAATGGTTTTCGGATTGTTCCTGTACTTTTCAACGGAGGTCCTGCTGATTACCCTTATATCTTCAATTTTCTGAAGGTCATTCAGCACGGATTCCATCAATCCATTGATAAAATAGAGGTTGGTAGAATCGTTGCTGTCGTTTTTGAATGGTAAAACGGCAATTGATTTTTCAATATCGTTTTGTCCGGAAGAAAATGGTTTGAATAAAATGAACAGTACAGTTGCCAGAGCAACAATGATTATCGTTGCTCCAATTACTGCAATCGTTCTTTTCTTCCTGGATTGACCCTTTTGAATGGAATCACTTTCTTTTAATTCTCTATTCCCAACCTCACCGGGCGGGTACCCGTAATAATCGTGGAAACATTTGATAAAGTAGGAAGGACTGCCAAAACCAACCTTATAGGATACTTCGGAGACGGTAAAGGAAGTCTGCCTTAACATTTCCATGCCTTTTTCCAGGCGAACCTGTCTGATAAACTGGCTTACGGATAGTTTTGTTAATTTATTTATTTTCCGCAACAGGTTTGAGCGGCTCATACCCATTTTACCTGCAAGCTCAGAAACTCCAAACCGCTCATTGGATATGTTCTCCTCAATAATTTCTGTGATCCTTCTTATGAAATCATTTTCTATGAAGGGAGTTTCCGGCATTATGTCTACATGTTAAGATTTTCAAAGGTTACGAATAATGGATAAAGATACAACCTGAACATTCAATAAAGCAAATTGAAAACGGATTTCTTAACCTGAAAGCTTGTATAATCAAGCCAATAAAAAGTATTTGGCAAATGTTCGGGCCATGAAATGATTTCCCGTTGTAAAATATAGCAGTTGGCCCGTTTTAGCTGGCTAACTATATACTGAACACCTGCCTGCCGTGTAACACTCACAATAACGGTAACAAATTCTTTAGTAGTTTTTAATAATAGATTTTACCTTTAATTTATTCAAATAATCAATTGTGATAACTATAATAATACCCCATTTCGGGGTATAACTATGAGTAGCCACCGGTGTTAACCGGTGGTTTGAGTATCCGATGTATTCACAACCCTAAAGGGGTTGAATGATGTCCTGAATATTCTAATATTCAACCCCCTGCCTGCCGGCAGGCAGGCATTCAGGGTTGTTTTACTCTATTAACCTACTACCCGGCACTAGTCGTTTCCCATTCTTACTTCTTTCCCTTCACCTCATCATTGCGTCATAATTTATATCCATTCGTCATAATTACAACACCCACACCAAACTTTATATGATCTGCCTCATTCCTGATTGGTAATGCATCATGGATTGCCGGATCTTTACACCATGAAAAAAATGTCAAATTAAAAACCGATTCGTTATGAAAACACATAAGAACATTTTAATTAAAGGTTTACCGGCAGTAGTACTGGTAATCACACTCCTAATCTTTGCAGCCTGCGGCAGCGAGAACGGGAACTCAACAAAGGGGAAAGAGCAGTCCTCCGATTCTGAAGCAACTGTTAAACCGCCGGCTATGGATATTCATACGGCAACATTCATGGGTGATCTGAAAGCGGTTAAACAACACATCGCAGCAGGTTCAGATCTGAATGAAAAAGATGAGTATGGATCTGCTCCGTTAACGATTACAGCGACATTTGGTAAAACTGAAGTAGCCAGAGCCTTAATTGAGGCCGGGGCTGATGTAAACATTCAGAACAGTGAGGGATCAACTCCTCTACACACCGCTGCTTTTTTGTGCCGCAAGGAGATCGTAGAAATGCTGTTGAGCAACGGTGCTGATAAGAATGTGAAGAACAACTTCGGGCATACGCCACTGGAAACCGTGACAGGTCCTTTCGACAGTGTCAAAGGCATCTATGATCAAATCAGTAAAGACCTTGGTCCGCTTGGATTGAAACTGGATTATGAACAGATCGAAACGACCCGCCCAGTAATTGCGGAGATGTTACGATAGTCAGTATAAATGGTTAAAACATAATCAAAGAAGATGTCAACAACAACCAGAAGATACGATATCGATTGGCTGCGGGTAATCGCCATCGGGTTACTATTGATTTATCACATCGGAATTGTTTTTCAGCCCTGGGGAGTATTTATCGGATTTCTGCAAAGTGAGAAACCGTTGGAATCGTTATGGATACCTATGTCTATGCTGAATGTGTGGAGAATACCCCTGTTGTTTTTTGTTTCCGGAATGGGGATCGGTTTTGCCATAAGAAAAAGGAATTGGAAACAATTATTGATGGAAAGAACCCGAAGAATTTTTATACCCTTCCTTTTCGGAATTTTTTTCATCGTTCCAGTACACCTCTTCATCTGGCAAAAATACTATAGCCAGGATATCGCATATATCCCCAGTCCGGGCCATTTATGGTTTCTCGCCAACATATTTATCTATGTGATCCTGCTTTCACCCGTATTTTTTTATTTAAAAAGGCATGAAAAGGGGAAATTCAACAGGTGGCTAAAAACCTTGTTGAGTAATCCATTGGGATTGCTACTGATCGTTGGATCTTTTATTTTAGAAGCGGTAATCATTAAACCCGAAACATATGAAATGTATGCGATAACATTGCACGGATTTCTGTTAGGATTGCTGGCATTCTTTTTCGGATTTACATCTATTCACAGTGGAAATGCATTCTGGCAAACCATACTGAAATGGAGATGGTTATTTATCTCTATCGCCGTAATACTTTTTTCGGTTCGCTTCATTGTTTTTGAACTAAAAGCACCCAACTACCTTATGGCTATCGAATCCAACGCCTGGATCTTTGCCATTTTTGGTCTGGCTTATAAATACCTGAATCACCCCAGTAAAACATTACATTATTTAAGCCAGGGAGCCTATCCAATCTATATCATACACATGATTTTCCTGTACCTGGGTTCGTTCCTGATATTACCACTCGATATTCCAACAGCATTAAAATTCATCCTGATTATTGCGTTTACAAGCATAGGATGTTTTACTTTGTATGATTTGATCATCAAAAGGATTCCTTTTGCAAGACCTCTGTTTGGATTAAAGAAAGCAAGTAAAGAAGTGCCTGCTGCACACAAAGGTAAGCATATGAAAAGATACAATGGTTTATTTATGAAGAAAGCGATTTTTTTATTTATTGCTCTTTCAATACTGAATGTCAGCTGCCAGCTCGATTCTTCCGGTCAGTACACGTATCGACGTCCTGAGAACATTTATGATGGATTTGATGTCGGCACATTAGAGGAAGTGCATATTGACGGCCGCTTAATAGCAAAAGCCGTGGATAGAATATACCAGGGAAAGTTTACAGAGGTAAATGCCATGCTCATTTACAAGGATAACAAACTGGTGTTTGAAGAGTATTTTCAGGGACACGATTACCAGTGGGATGCTCCTTACCACCATGGTGAATGGGTGACCTGGGACAGGGATATGCTGCATGATATCATGTCAGCCAGTAAAAGCATAACATCTGCCTGTGTTGGTATTGCCATTGATCATGGTTTCATCGAAAGTGTTTATCAGTCCATATTTGATTATTTACCGGAACACCAGCACCTTAAAACGTACGGGAAAGAGAACATTACCATCGAACATCTGCTGACCATGACAGCCGGATTGGATTGGCCTGAATGGAGTGCACCCTATAGCAGCGTTGAAAATCCCTGTATTGGAATCTGGTTTCAGGACAAAGATCCAATCACATTCATTTTGGACAAACCACTGATGCATGAACCCGGGACAAGTTTCAATTATTCAACCGGGAATATGCAGGTCCTGGGTGAAATCATCAGGCATGCCACAGATATGACTTTTGATGCATTCGCCAAAATATATCTATTTGAGCCACTGGGTATTGACACTTCCGATTATTACCTGAAATTTCCAAATGGTGTCGTTGAAGTGAACAGTCTGAGAATCACACCAAGGGCAATGGTTAAATTTGGGGTGACGTTTCTGAATGAGGGGATTTGGAACCGACAGCAAATTATTTCGGAACAGTGGGTTGAAAAAAGTGCCACACCCTTTGCCGGTAACCATGGGATCAATGTCCCGGGCGAACCTTCCGGTAAATTAGGGTATTCCTATACCTGGTGGACAAAGGAATATTCTCAGTCCGGAAAAAAAATACACATGTATACTGCTTCTGGCTTTGGCGGTCAACACATTATGGTCCTGCCTGAGGTCAATACAGTCGTTGTTTTCACCGGTGGCAATTACCTGTCCAAAAGACCTCCGTTCAGGATCCTGGAGAAATACATATTACCTGCTATCCATTAGAAAATATCAAACATTTAACATTAAAACAAGATGAAAGCCGCAGTATACGAAAAATACGGACCGCCTGAAGTTCTTGAGCTAAAAGAAATTGAAAAACCTGTTCCAAAAGACAATTTACACTTCCTCAAAGAGATCATTGAAAGCGGAAAGTTCAAACCAGTCATAGACAGACGCTATCCGTTGGAACAGATTGCCGAAGCGCACCGGTATGTTGAAGAAGGGCACAAAAAGGGAAATGTGGTCATTACTATTGAGCATAATGAATAACCTGATAAACCGGAAGAACTGGATGAAAACGATGAAATCAAGAAAGGTTCGGCGGAAAACCAAAAGGGTATTCATGAAATTGGGTACCTGCTCGCGAACATTCTTTTACATATTAAACCGGGAATTTGATCATCCGCTGGAGAATGAGGAACGTGCCGTGGACCTGTTAGCTGGTGGAATACTTCAGCAAGGATATCAATGCGGAATGTTATGGGGGGCTTCCTGTGCTGTGGGATCGGAATCTTTTCGCAGGTGCAGTAACCGGGACCGGGCTATCGGAATGAGCATCAAAGCAACTCAGCACGTTATGAGATCCTTTATAAACAGGACAAAAAGTCCCGACTGTTCGGAAATAACAAACTGTGACTGGTCAAACAAATTCAGCCTAGCGAAATACTTTTTCTCCGGAAAATTCTGGGGCTGCTTTAAACTGGCTGAAAAATGGGAGGTACAGATGCCGAAATGGTCATGGCTTCCGGATTTGCAGGTGGGCTCGGTTTGAGCGGGAAAGGATGCGGGGCGCTCAGTGCTGCCGTATGGATGAATACACTCGACCGAATTAGAAAAAATTCATATAAATTCTCTTTCCCCGATCCGGTTGCGGAAAAAATACTTCTGTCATTCTATGAAACGACCGGATATGAAATGGAATGCCATAAAATAACAGGAAAACGCTTTAAGACAATCGCTGATCATACCGAATTCATAAAGAATGGCGGTTGCGATACACTGATCAAAGTACTGGCTGATGCAAGTTCTGTCCCGTAGATTATTCAGGTATCCGATCAGGTGATAAAGTTGATCAAATAAATGATGAGGAAATTGATGAAAGCAGTTGTATACACAAAATACGGGTCTCCGGATGTTCTCCGGATCAAAGAGGTGGAAAAACCACCTCCCAAGGATAATGAAATACTGGTTAGAATATACGCAACAACCGTTACATCAGGAGACTGGCGCATGCGAAAGCCGGATCCGTTTGCTGCAAGGTTTTATAACGGCCTCCTGAGGCCAAAAAAAGTAAACATTCTGGGTCTTGAGCTGGCTGGTGAAGTTGAAGCAACAGGTAAAGATGTTACACGATTTAAGAAAGGTGATCCAGTTTTTGCATTTACCGGTTTTGGTTTTGGTGCCTATGCAGAATACAAATGCCTGCCCGAGGATGGTAAGGTAGCCAAAAAAGGGCTGGTGGCAAGAAAACCGGCCAATTTGACCTTTGAGGAAGCTGCCGCCATTCCCGGCGGTGGACTTACAGCATTGAGTCACATCCAAAAAGGGAATATCCGGAAGGGTCACAAAGTTCTTATTTATGGCGCTTCCGGAGCTGTAGGTACCTATGCGGTACAGCTTGCAAGGTACTTTGGAGCTGAAGTGACCGGAGTATGCAGTACCGCTAATTTGGAATTGGTTAAATCGCTGGGGGCTGATGCAGTAATTGATTATACTTCAGCCGATTTTACTGAAAGCGGCGAAACCTATGATGTTATATTTGATGCTGTAGGAAAAGCTTCCCGTTCACGCAGCAAAAAATTGCTAAAGAAAGAAGGAATCTTTCTCTCCGTTCACGATTCAGTTAATCCCGGGACTGAAGATCTGAAATTCCTCAAGGGGATAATTGAGGCGGGAAAGTTAAAACCCATCATAGACAGATGCTATCCATTGGAACAGATTGTTGAGGCTCACAGGTATGTTGAAACATGGCGCAAAAAAGGGAATGTGGTGATTACGATAGAGCACAGTATCAAAGCCTGAAAAGGTTGAACCCTGCAGAGGTGGCAGTGTGGCAAAAGCAATAGATATGAATTGACTTAAGAACAAGCCTGCCTGCAGCAGGCAGGGAACACCGATTAACAATTTAAGAAGTTTTTCTACTTCTAAAATCGGCGTTCGTTAATCAGTGTTGGATATTCATTCTAGCCTCAATCCTCCGATTACTCACTGCTTCCAGCAGTTCGTGAGCTCGTCATCACTTTGTTCTTCCTCGGTTGGTGCTTCTCTGCTCAACCTGGCTCCTCTACCGGCCGCCAAAGGCTTGCCGACGGCGCTGCGCTAAATTAGTCCACTAGACTAATCATTGACGCTCGGCCCTGTATCTTAATTGTATCCATATTAAAG
The DNA here is from genome assembly GCA_964389685.1 of uncultured Rikenellaceae bacterium. Classification (GTDB taxonomy): domain Bacteria; phylum Bacteroidota; class Bacteroidia; order Bacteroidales; family VadinHA17. The sequence goes on along the minus strand of CAYMFM010000007.1, from coordinate 44,216 downwards.
ATAAAATAAATCCCGGATGGGATTTAATAATGAATAGCCCCAGGCCCGCCCTGTGAAATAGTGGCCAAGCCACTAATGCGAAGCATTATTTCACAGGGCAAGCCTGGGGTAAATGTAGCCGGGAAAATCCTGGTCCAACTACCATCCTTCTTAAAAGGGAAGTCGTTTCATGGACCGGGGGCAGAAGCGTTCTGATCAGCGCCGGAGAATACCGCTGAATGATTGGCTTTCCCAAGAAGAAGACATGGTAGTTTCGGCGGTTTTTCTTGTACTCCAACTGTTTCTACCAATGTGCAACCTCTACGAGGTTGTAAATTGGATTTCAAAACCTTTTGGATTATATTTATCTATCCAAACCAATCCCATGCCTGAACAATCCAACAATCCATTTCAATTCTGGCAGGAACTGAAACGAAGGAAGGTGTTCCGTGTAGTTGTCATGTATTCCGGGGCAGCATACGTAATCATTGAATTGGTCAATAATGTAGCTGAACCGTTGCACCTTCCTGATTGGACTGCAACTCTGGTGATCTTATTGTTGATAATCGGTTTTCCAATCGTAGCTATACTGTCCTGGATATTTGATTTTACTCCTGATGGTCTGAAAAAAACTGAGCCTGTTACAGTATTAAAGCAGAAAAAAATTTCAATAAAACCTGATAAAAGACGATTTAAAATTAGCGATGTTATTATTGCTATTCTGGTTGTGGTAGTTTGTGTACTCCTTTACCCAAAAATTTTCAAGAAAGATAAATTTGAAGAGATTAGAGATGAAGATGGAAGGATCTCTATTGCTGTGATGCCATTTAATAACTTAACTATAGATACTTTATTCAGTGTTTGGCAACAAGGACTTCAAAATCTTCTCATCACTTCACTGTCAAATTCAGAAGAGCTCTCAGTACGTCAAGCACAACCCGTTAATGATATTCTTGGGGGCAAAGTACAAATTAACTATGCATCCATTGAACCATCTTTAGCTAATTCTGTTGCGACAAAGCTTAAAGCGAATACAGTTATCATCGGTAATATATATAAATCTGGTAATAATATCCGAATTACAGCCAATTTGACGGATTCAAGAACTGAAGAAATTTATAAATCATTTGAGGTAAACGGCAATTCCGAAAATGATTTCTTCATTATAACAGATTCGCTGTCTGGTCTAATAATGAATTATTTAGAAATAAAATCACTGGAACAACATTTGCCCATTGAATTGAGGGATGCTTTCACATCATCTGCTAATGCATACAAACATTATATTCAGGGAAGAAGTTATCATGGTCTTTTAGATTATTTCTCAGCAATTGAGCAATACAATAAAGCTTTAGAAATTGACTCAACATTTGTTGCACCAATGTTATTTCTTACACACGCATTTAGAGATATTGGACAATCCAGCCAAAGTAAAAAGTGGGCATATGAAGCATTTGATCAGATTAATAAAGTGCCAAATGATATTCAATTGGAAATACGTGAAGTGAAAGCGATGGTTGATAAAAAGCCAAAAGAACAACTAAGTTATATTAATCGAAATTTAAAGATCAATCCCTACTCTACACAGAAGTTGTATACTGCTGGCTGGATCAATTACAATTTGAACCAATGGCAACAAGCAAGAGAAGCATTAGAAAAGGGCATTGGATTAAATGAATACCTTGGAAGCAAAATTAAACTATGGGTCTATTATTATACTTTACTTGGAAATGTTTACAATAAAATTGGAGAATATAGGAAAGCATTGAAGACGTTTGAAGACGGACTTGAAATATGGCCAGATGATCCTATTATCACTCACTGGCAATCAGTTTGTGCCATTTCAAATGGCGATTCATTATTAGCTAATGAGTACCTCACAAATCTTAACAAGATAGCACAAGAGCAGGGTTGGTCAGAAGTAAATAAACTATGGTGGAATGCTTTAAGTTACGAACGTGGAAATAATTTAATCAAAGCGGAAGAATATTATGGACATGCCATCAGTTTGAACCCAAATAATTTTGAACTAATAAACAGTTTCGCCCATTTTCTAATCTTCAATGATATTGATATTAACGAGGGAGTTAGTTTAATCATTCCTATCGTTGAAAATTATCCTGACAATTGGAATTATCTTTATACATATGGTTTAGGACTTTATAAGAAAGAAAGTTATCAGGAGTCCAATGAAATTCTGCAAAAGGCCTGGGATCTAAGGCCCTCATATAATCATGATCATTACCTAATTCTCCAGGAAGTCGAACAAGCCCTTACCAGAGAAAAAGTGACAAGTGACGCGTGACGCGTGACAAGAAGTGAGCAGTGAATTGTGATGAGTGAGCAGATCCTTGTCAAACATTTGTCTCCACTCACTTTCCAAAACTTAACAACTCCCTCCTACACTTCACCTTCCATCCAGGATGTGATATTTTTCCCGCAAATGAGGCCGGAGGGAAGGCAGAAGGCGGAAGGCAGCAGGCTGCAGGTATACATCGACCTGGGGATTCCGGAGGAATGGGTGCCGGTGCTTATGGAGTTGGGGTTTGACTCCATTGCAAAGTTGGCTGAAGTAGTGAAGCATACCAAACTGCATCAGGAGATGATGGGGTACCGGAAGAAGAATAAGTTGGAGATTGGGACAGTGACGCCAGAAGAGGTGGCGTGATGGCTAGAAAAAATAAGCAGTTCGTAGATAATGCAAATTCCAAATCACAACAGATAAAAGACAAATAAATTCCAAATAGCAAAATTCAAATCTAAAATGGGTTGGAATTTGAAATTTGAAACTTGGTTATTATTTGTTATTTGTTTTTTGTCCAAAGGACTCCGATGGAGGATTTTGTGATTTAATACTCCATGCTCTTTGCCCCATGCTTTATAGTTTGGGGCTTTTTTTGTACCTCGGTTGTCTCTAAATCCAAGATAACCAATCCCCGAAGGGGATGAAAGATAATAACCAGGGGCTTGAGCCCCTGGAATAGATAACCGTAAAAATCCGGGTCCAACTACGATCCTTCTTCAACGGAAAAATGATTCATGGACCGGGTTACGGCGAGTGGGGGTTCATCCTTTTTTCAATCCTCATTTAATTTCTGCCAGGTAATCAAACACCTCAAGGGGAGCATTTCGTTCAAATGCATTATCTCTGTATTTCTTGCTGGTACTCTCGGAAGCAATCATGAAAAAATCCTTTGCAGCAGGATAATTGCTTTTATGATAATAACAGAGTCCAACATGATATAAAAAATTCGAATTTGACGGATCGTTTATTGCCAGCTTTGCAAAAAGCACCAGTGCTTCATCAAACTGATCATTGTAAAGACAGTAGGTTGCCTGGTAGTAATTCATTTTCAACTCCTTTTTAGTCAATTCAACATGTTGTATGTCCCTGCTAGTAACCACTTTTTCGTCTTCAGGTTTCTGTGCAAATGAGATATTGCCAAGACTTAAAACGAAATAGATAATTAGAATTTTAACTGTACTTTTCATTGTGGGCCTCCTTTCTTCCTCGTTTACTTCATTATACGAAACCCGGGTGAGTTATGTTATATGTTCTTAGACAGATAACAAGTACGAGCGCCTTACCAAAGGTATCACTCTGTGAGAGGGAGGCGAATAATTTCTCAAGGCGATCCTAAATTAAATCCCGAATTGTTTTTTACCTTGCCTTAAAATAAACGTATTATAAGTAACCGAAGCGATCTATTTTGGAGACAACCGAAATCATCCAGGCCTGCATCACCCGGGACCAGAACGCATTCAGAATGCTCGTTGATAATTACGCGGATTTTGCATTCTCGGTCGCTTTCAGGATCATGAATGATGAAGATGAAGCAAAAGATATTGTTCAGGAATCATTCATCTCTGTCTGGAATAAAATCGAGGGGTTTAATCCCCGGAACAATTTCAGCAACTGGCTCTACCGAATCATTGTAAACCGCTGTTATGATGCCTTGCGAAAGAAAAAAAGAAATCCGATGGTTTATCCGGATGCAAATAACTGGAACATACCGGGTGTGTTCAGTGATAGTAATGCGGACACCAGGCTGGATAATAAAGAAATCGGGAAAATGATACGCCGGTTGACAAACCAGTTGAGCAGAAAACAGAAGATCGTATTCGTGCTGAGCGAGCTGGAGGGACTGTCGCGTGAGGATATTTCAGAAATAACCGGGATGACCAGGACATCGATCAAAAGCAACCTGTTCCACGCCCGGCAAAAAATGGGTAAACTGATTGAAAAACACATCTGAACATGAATAAAGACAACAACTATTCCAGGGTAATTGAATTCCTGAAAAACAATAAACCCGCTTTATCCGATAAGGTGGAGCTGATTGATGGTATCATGCATAAGATCCGGGAAGCAGAACAACAACCGACCATTCCTGAAAAGCTGAGCCATTACCTGTTTGGCTGGGCAGATGTTAAGTGGATCCGTGGAGCTATGGCAGCAGCTGCAATGCTCTTTATCGGGATCTTCATCATCCAGCAGGTTGTCATCACGGACCGGATCAATTCGCTTGAGAAACAACTGGTCAGAACCGTCAACACATTCCAGTCCCAGGAACCGGGCCTGGGAATCATGCAGAAGGTCCTCCTGAATGTGGTTGCAAAAGATCAGATGGCAAATGACAGCATCACCGTATCAAGATCCGACCTGGAAGAACTGCTGAATTCATACCTTGAACTGAAGAAAGACTTTGATGAAATGAAAGAAAACAGGGGTGTTGAATCCTATATCCAAAAAAAGATCAGACAAAACCTTGAAAAAGAGAATGATGACAAATTAGATCTTTAGGTTAAACCATTAAACTAGAAATCATGAAACGGAAGGTTAAAATATCAATTACAATACTATCCATGGTGTTATTCTTCTCGTGCGATTACGAAACCCATGTAATCAACACGGTTCATGAAGACGGATCGGTAACAAGAAAAGTTATTGTGAAAAACGACAATGAACGTGAATTTGAACCCAAAAATTTCAGGGTACCCATTGACAGTACATGGACCATTGAATATACGGATGAACTGAACGAGAACAACGATACCATATGGATCCTTACTGCGGAAAAGCATTTTGCCAGCGTGGAAGGGATCAATGAGGAATACATCAACGATACGGGAAGTAACCGGGATTTGAAAAGAAGTACAGATTTTTCAAAGAGCTTCAAATGGTTCACTACGGTATTTCGATACAGCGAAACCGTTGATAAGGTTTTGACAATTACCTGCCCGGCCTCTGACTTCCTTTCAGAAGAGGAATTAGCCTTCTACTACCTGCCGGATAAAGTCAAGGGAGATCTGAAAAGCGGAAGTGATTCCCTCCGGTACAGAGCATTAGCCGATACCGTTGACACAAAATCGGAGACCTGGATGTGGACCGGAATGGTCAGGCAATACATTGAGATCTTCTATGACCTGTTTGGAGATCTTCCCGATCTGGCTATCAATAAGGAAGAGATGAGTGAAAAAGAGTCAGCATTCGTTCATCAAATTATTGCTATGGACCAGAGTGAAAAAGAGGAGGAAGAGGAAACGCTCCAAACGGTTGAAGAGGGAGAAGAGGAAGAAGTTATTCAAGCCATTGAAAAAATCGAACAGGATCTATCAATGGAGGAAGGAGATGACATTGAACTATTGATTACCTCTGTTCTTGGTGAAGAGTTCTATGCCTCCTTCAAAACCGAATTAGATAGCACTATGGCGGTTTTGGAAACAGTGACTGATCCATTCTTTTCAGCAGAAAGCTATGACATGGAAATCAGGATGCCCGGCAGGATCATCGCTACGAATGGATATGCTGATACAAATCCCGAATTGAACGGAGTTGGGGGCATTTTGTGGACTGTCCAGGGTGACTATTTTTTCCTGGAAACGTATGAGATGTGGGTCGAATCGAAGATCAGCAACTACTGGGCATGGATTGTTACCGGGTTGTTCGTCCTGTTTGTGATTACGGGGTTTGTGGTAAGGAGAAGGAGATGGAAAAGTTGAGAGGTGAGTAGAAAAATGTAGGTACTGGGTGCTCGGTCCCCTCCTTCGTTAAAACTACGGAGGGCAAAGCATTGAGCATAGGGCAAAGAGCCGTGAGTGGTAATCGGAGCAGGTCCTCGGTGCTCGGTCCCCTGACGCTCGCTCTGCTCGGTCAGGGCCTTTGGCTCGGTGCTGGGTTCCCTGACGCTACTTTCAGGAGGTCAGGGTCTCCGTTCATGACATTTGCTTGCAAAGTCATGATCTCCGACTCGGTGCTCGGTAAAAATATAATCCGTGACAGAAGTTGTGGGTTTTTTGTATTTATCTTTCAAGATAAAATTAATCCCGAAAGGGATTAAACAATGAATAACACCGGTCCAACTGTGATCCTACTTCAAGGGGAAAGCGATTCGTGGACCGGAACTTAGCGAATTTATGAGCGATCTCATGAGCCAGGACTGTGTGAATGCAAGTGGGAGGCGAGTAATGCAGAGATGCTTCGATCAGTAGCTGGGCATTCCACCCGAGGTTAAATTCATAAAGCCATTCCAACACGATTGTGTGATCGGGTGGAGAGGTTGAATCCAAAAATTGCCGGATTTCGGTAGTGTATAGTCCGGGATACTATTTTTCGATAAGCAAAGAACTCCTTCCTGATAAAATGAATCTCTTCAATGAATTCTTCAGGAGAGAACCTGGCAGGGCTAAATACCAAATGATGAACATCATACATGTTCCAATCTTTGGTAAGAATCCTGTTTTGCTTTTCCAGGTTTTCAGCAATCCTGGTCCCCGGATAGGGAACAAGTATACCTAAAGAAGCGGAGGCTACATCCAGCTGATTGAGCCTCTCCAGGGTTATTTTCAATGATTCTTTTGTCTCAAAATCATTTCCAAAAATCATATGAGCAAGCACTGCAATTCCGTGATCTTTAATGATCTTAACGGACTTCCGGAGTGCCTCAAAACTTTTCTTTGATTTTTGATACTTCTGCAATCCTTCGTCTGTAACGTTCTCAATTCCGATAAGGAGGCCATAACAACCAGCATCCGCTGCTGCCTTTACCAGTTCAATGTCATCAGCAATAGAAATCGTTGCCTGGGCGGTCCAATTTTTTTTCAACGGTGCCATTGCCAGAAACATCTCTTTCGCTTTCTGCTTATTTGCAATGATATTATTATCAACAAAGAATATTCTCTTTTTCCGGATTTTTTCTATTTCTGAGATGATGCTGCCGGGTTGCCTGTACCTGATTTTCTTCCCGTGCGCAAGTGCAACTGAACAAAAATCGCAATCATATGGGCAGCCCCTGGAAGCTTCAACTGTTTCAGCACTGTAAAAAAAGGGACCGCTGGTTGACATTAATTCCCTGCGGGGGGATACGTAGTGATTGAAATCAAAATAATGTTCTGCTTTGTATATCTTCTTCAGGTGCCCTTTTTGGAGATCCTCCAGGACATTTTTCCAGATCGGTTCAGCTTCGCCAATACATACCGCATCGCAATGTTGCAATGCTTCCTCATACATTACCGTAGGATGTATACCACCCATAATCACTTTTATCCCTCTTTCCCTGAATTTATCAGCTATCTCATACCCTCTTTTTACGATATGTGTTACTGCGGTGATCCCGACCAAATCAGCTTTCTCATCAAAACTGATCTGATCTGCAGGTTCCTGAAGTATTTTAACATTCCACCCGGGAGGTGTAAGTGCGGCGATAATGCCTAATGAAAGAGGGGGAATACCTAGATAATTCCTACGTGCAAAATTACTGATGAACCGAAGGGCATCATTTCCATAATCAGATGGAGAGGCCGGTTGAATCAATAACAGATCCATGTTTGCAATATTCCTTAAAATCCGAATAAAAGTACAACAAATCAGACCTTTTGTCAATTAAAGAAGAAAGTATGTTGAATTCGACATTGATCCTACAAGTTCTTCCAGTTAAGTCCAGTGGGAGGTGAATAAAAGCACAGGAGCTTTGATCAGCACAGGAAAATTCCTCCAAAGTCCCATAGGGATCCCACTGGGAGAGTCCAATGGACAAAACACAAATCCCAAAAGACAAATAAGTCAAGGTTTGTATCGGCTTGATTTCCCTCCCCGATTGTCGTAACTTGCAGATAATTTCCGGTGCTATCTTATCATTATGAAATCAGGACTGAAACCGATGTTATTCTTTTTAGCTGTGATTTTACTGGGTCACTGTGAAAAAGAACCAAACCCGGTTAAAATCACGGATGATCACTTTTTAAAGGCATTGATAAAACAGGGGGTTGATACCAATGGCGATGGTAAAATCAGTCATGCTGAAGCAAAAGCAATAAGATCATTGGATGTAAGTGATGAAAGTATTGTTTTAATGACCGGTATTGAGGCATTTGTTAATCTGGATACCCTTATCTGCGAAAGAAACCAGATCACCTGGCTGGACGTTTCAAAAAGCAGTGCCTTGAAATATTTATCCTGCAAATTCAATCGGTTAACCCGACTGAATTTCCCGAACAATGTTGCGATAACATCGTTGTTTTGCACATCCAATCAACTGGTCTACCTGGGCATTTCTAATAATGTAAACCTGGTAGAGCTTGATTGCAGCCACAATGAACTGGCTGAACTGGATGTTTCAAATAATGCTTTATTAACGTATTTGGAATGTTCTAATAACTGGTATGTAACCAGTTTAGATGTTACAGCCAATACTGCACTCGAAAAATTATATTGCGGTATAACCCAGATAACCAATCTGGATCTTTCCAATAATACAGCTCTGGTGGAACTGAATTGCAGTAATAACCAATTCACAATCCTGGATTTTCCTTCCAATACTGCTTTAGAGAAATTGTACTGCAATAATAATCAATTAGTTACATTGGACATTTCTACGAACAGTACGTTAAAATATCTATGCTGTTCTTACAACCAGCTAACCACCCTGGATGTTTCCGGTGATATTGCCCTGGACCGATTGTTATGCAACAATAATCAGCTAACATCCCTTGATATTTCTAACAATATTAATTTAGGTACCGGATGGTATCCTCCGGATGAGCCTGTTGATCTAGATTTATCCCAAATGCCAACGTTGTACCAAGTTTGCGTTTTGATCATGCCCTTTCCTCCCGAGGAAGTGGTAGTGAACATGGAAGGGAGTCCAAATGTATATTTTACGACGGATTGTAATTAACAGTCGCCCCCAGATTTGAATCTTATGCAACAAATTCGTATATTGCATGTTATCTAACCCTAAAAACCACTCTCATGAAAAAAACCGTTCTCTTTACCGCGATTTTGATCTTTATCCTGTTTTCATTTTCATGTACCACCCAGACCCAGGAAACGGAAGAACCTGCAAAGATCGAAAACACGCTTCAAAGCGTCAGTTATTTCAAGGATACTGTGGGATATGATTCACAGCGTCTGCTGGAGGCCTTAACAAAAACGAATGAGGCTATCGACAGTATTGGTTATCCTGATGCCGGTTATAAATTATGGATTATTCAGGCTGATACTGCTGATATCCGGTTTATGGTTGAAGGGTTCTGGCCTGATCAGGAGGCGTATGATATCATTCATAACCACCAGTTATACCAGGATGCCCAGGTAGCAGATTCAACTACGTGGGAAGGATTGGAGAGTGTTGAGTATCATCGGTTCGTAAAGGTAAAGTAACGGCAGTATAGCAACGGAAACACCGGGTGAGGACAGCAGTCAGGAGAGGTGAGTAGTGAGAGATGAGCGGGGTGATTTCTGGGTGCCAGATAAAAAAATAACCCGTAACAATAGTTGCGGGTTATCTTGTGGTTTTTTTGTCTATCTATTCTTATCATCATTGTTTGACCCTGAAAGGGTCTAAAAATGAATAGCCCCAGGCCCGAATAGGGACTAAACCGTACGTCTTCGTGCACAAGGTGTTCCATTTTTAATCAATATATTCAATGCAATTCTTATTTAATGCTCTAATAATGAAGAATATAGAATCAGCGGCATTAATTTTGCGAATGGTGTAGATAAACCGTTTGAAAGGGAAAGAGCTGAAGATAAACCGGTTGACATACCATTATGCAAAATCCTTAGATCATAAACACCATGTTCCGCAACTATTTTATGATTGCCCTGCGTTCCTATTTCCGGAACAGAACTACTTCCCTGTTAAATTTCCTTGGATTAACTGTTGGTATTGTAAGCAGTTTCCTGATTTTTCTTTATGTCCAATGGGTAAAATGTTTTCAGCAGGCGGGACTGACAATCTTGAAGTGACGGGAATTCTAAAAGATGAAACCAGGCCTGGTCATATCAAGTTTGATATTGTCGCTTCCATCAATCCTTCTCCCTCTGATACGAATTTCATCCAGTATTTAAACGCCTGGGATAACATTTCCATGGTTGAATACGCCCTGTTAAGTCATCCTGAGAATGCTGATCAGATCATCGTTGAAATGGACTCTCTGATGCGCCGAAATGATGTATTGGATGCCTGGAAGGCTACGCTTCAACCCTTAACTGAGGTTCATCTTTATTCCAAAGATGTTCTGTTTGACAGGTTCAATCAAAATAAAGGGAATATCGGGTATGTGCGGTCACTTTCCCTTATTGCTGTTATCATTCTTTTAATTGCAAGCTTCAATTATCTGAACCTTACCATTGCTTACTCTTCACGCCGGGCAAGGGAGGTTGGCATCCGTAAAGTAGTGGGTTCAAATAAAAGGCAACTGATCATCCAGCATCTTTCTGAAGCCATACTTCAGGTTTTTCTCTCTGTAATAATTGCTCTCATTATTACAGAAGTCATTAACCGGTTTTTCCCGGTCATCGACAGATCGGTTTTTGCCTATATGTTAAGTTACCCGTTATCTTTTCTGTTCCTTATCCTGCTGGTCATCATTTTGGGATTGTTTTCCGGTACTTATCCTGCAGTAATACTAAGTGCTTTTCGTCCTCATGTGGTATTGAAAGGGGAGCTTGTTACAGGGAAAAAAGGATGGTTGTTACGCAGAGCCTTGGTTACCCTTCAGTTTATCGCAACATTTGTTATGATTGCCGGAATAATCATTGTTACCAAACAGTTGAAATACACGCTCAATAAGGATAAAGGATTTAATTCAGAGCAAATCATTAATATCAGGATGAACCCTGAAGTACGCGATAGTTATGAAGCGTTGAAAGCAAGGTTTGAAGAAATTCCCGGAATTGAACTGTTCGCCACTTCAGGATCTATGCCAGGATGGGGATATGGAAGGGCCGGTATTGAGCCTGAAGGAGCCCTGGAGGACGAGGACTGGATTGTCAGTGCTGTTTCGGTAAATGAGAATTTTATTCCCCTAATGCAAATGGAGATGGTGGAAGGTGAAAATTTCCGGGAAGATATGAGTCAGGAACCTGCCCCGATCCTTGTTAATGAATCCCTTGTTAAAGCCATTGGATGGGAAAGTGGTTTACATAAAACAATTGGGTATGGAGGCAATCGTCAGGCACAGATCATTGGCGTGGTTAAAGATTTTCATTTCACTTCATTCCGGCATCATATTGAACCGTTGATATTATTGTACCGGCCTGATGTGAACAGTGTTCTATCCATAAAAATAAACCGTGATAATCTCAGTGAAGCAATCGAAGCCATCGAAGCAACATGGTTGGAAAGTAACGAAGGCATTCCGTTTGAATATACTTTTTTCGATGAATCATTCCGTGATCTTTTTGAGAAAGAAGAAGATTTTACCAGGATGTTTTTCCGCTTTACTTTGCTATCTATCATCATTGCAATCCTGGGATTGTTTGGACTGGCTGCTTTTTCAGCGGCTCTGCGGACCAAAGAGATTGGTATACGCAAGGTGTTTGGAGCAAGTATCATTCAAATGGTTGTTTTGCAATCGTATGAGTATACCAGGCTTGTGTTGATAGCAATCATTGTAGCCATTCCAGTGTCTTATTTTATCATGCATTCCTGGTTAAAGGGATTTGTATATAAAATTGAGATGGGAGTATTTCCGTATATTATATCTGCCATAATCATTATCCTGGTAACGCTGATCACGGTGAGTATTCATGCATTGCGGTCTGCTCAGAAAAATCCGGCAACAACTTTAAAATATGAATAGTTTTCTCACTTGAACATATTGATGGAACGGTAGCTTTTTATACTCATTACCATCCTTATTCAACGGGAAATTGATTCATGGACCGGACGGTGCAGAAGCTCTTATCAGCACCAAAGAATTCCGCCGGATGAGGAATATGGTTTTTCAATCAGCAATGAAGTTCCGGCGATTGGTCGTACGTTGCCATAACCCCGGCATTCGCATAGCGATCCCTTATGGGAAAATGCCGGAGTAATATATATTGCTATATATCAATGAATTACCCTGGCATTAATGCCAGGGACTTGCGTTCCTTACAGTAATACCCGGTCCAAGTATAATCTTTCTTCAACGGGAAATTGATTCATGGACCGGAAAGCATGCAAGTTCTAATTAGCAACAGTTCATTCCTTTATCAGTCCATATCGAACGAAAAACTTTCAATCCTGCAACAATCACTGGAGAGTACCTGATCTACATCCCAAGTGACTGGCGCCCGGCCAAGGTCGTGTTGCGAGCAAAGTATTTGACTTGAGTTGAATAAATTCATATCTTGTTTGGGGATATAATATGTTTCTTCATCAAAAACCATCCTCATGCAACAGAAAAAACTCAACCGCAGGAGATTCCTCAGGGACTCTTCATTAGGCTTTTTAGGCGCCGGATTATTGGGTAAAAAAAGCTTTGCTTCACCTCCAATACATCAGGATGATGAAATTCCAAAGATCAGGGAATACAGGACATTAGGACGAACCGGGTTTAAGGTATCGGATATCGGAACGGGCTATCCATTCAGTGAAGCTGTTCTCAAAGCAGTGCTAAACTCTGGCATAAATTTCATTGAAACATCAGAAATGTATGGCAGGGGACAAAACGAAAGACTAATCGGCAATGTGATCAAAAATTTCGAGAGGGAGAAGCTTTTCATTGCAACAAAAGTAGCGCCCAAAATAAAGGAATTTCAAACAGCAGAAGATATTGTGGAAAGGGCAAATTCCAGTCTGGCAAGACTACAAACAGATTATATAGATTGTTTTATGATTCATGGTGCAGAAAATTCAGAACGAGTTAAGAACGTATTCTTTCATAAAGCAGTTGAGCAATTGAAGAAGGAAGGAAAAATAAGATTCACAGGATTATCATGTCATGGCCATGCCTGGTGGGATAGTCCTGAAGAAACCTTTGAACAGGTTCTGATGACTGCCATTGATGATGGACGATATGATGTACTAATGATGCCTTACAATTTTTTCGAACCGGAAATGGGCAATAGAGTACTAAAAGCCTGCCATGACAATAATATTGGTACAATGATCATGAAATCCAATCCGATCATTGTATACGATCTGTTTAATGAAGAAAAAGAAAAAGCAGAGAAAGAAGGGAATGAACTTCCCGAACGATATAAAATAGGGTATGAGAAATTCAAGATGCAGATGAAAATAGCTGGTGAATTTTTTGGTAAATATGGAATAGAGAATGTCAAAAATGGAGCATTACAATTTGTTCTGTCAAACGAACATGTTGATACCATATGTTATCTTTTTCAAAGCTTAAATGATGTTGAAAAATACATTAAACTATCTGGTACGAAGCTTGAACTGGGAATGGAGGCCATGTTGAATGATTTTAAAAATAAGTTCAGCTCCCTGACATGCAGGATTGGCTGTAATGTTTGTGAAGCCCACTGTCCAAATCATATACCGGTTAACACAATTATGAGATACAACTATTATTTCACCTCGAAGGGACAGGAAAAGCATGCCATGCAAAAATACAGAGAGCTTTCCGGCAACAAACCGGATGTCTGTTCTGGCTGTGAAGGGTTTTGTGAAAAGGCATGTCCCTATGGTGTGCTGGCCAAACCGTTATTGGCCATAGCCCACCAGAATTTGAGTTTCGGAAACGGAGTGTTTACTTAAAAACGATTCATGGACAGGACGGTGCAGAAGCTCTTATCAGCACCTGAGAATTCCGCCGGATGGAGAATATGGCTTTTCAATCAGCAATGAAGTTCCGGCGATTGGTCGTACGTTGCCATAACCCCGGCATTCGCATAGCGATCCCTTATGGGAAAATGCCGGAGTAATATATATTGCTATATATCAATGAATTACCCTGGCATTAATGCCAGGGACTTGCGTTCCTTACAGTAATACCCGGTCCAAGTATAATCTTTCCTCAACGGGAAATTGATTCATGGACCGGAGAGTAGAGGTGCTCTGCTTATTACCGGATCAATCCGCCAAACGATTCGATCATTTCACCCAGGAATTGGTGGTGGTATAAAATTCCTGCAGTTCATCGTCCCAGAGTTCCTCCTCAAAAACCAGTTTGCTAGAAGTTAGGGATTTAATGTGTGCCTCTTCTTCCTCCTCGTCACCCAGGTTCATGTAAAGGGTTTTTCCATCTGCTGACAGCTCCCATGTTCCGTCATTCGATTCAGGGGGTTCAAGATTCGTAAACGTCAGGACATGGGTTCCATCCTCATAGAATGTCCAGACGGCACCAACAGCAGTCAGCAGACCATTTGCCAGAAGTATACCACTCTGGATATCCGGGTTAGTTGATGTTGTTTCTACCTTTTCGAATTTCCAGGGATGAGCGGTTAACAACTCCTCTTTGCTCAACTTGTCTTCCTCACATCCGGAAGTTACCAGGATCACCAGACCCATCAGGATCCCGCAAAACAATCTTGTCCAGTTTTTCATTTTATTAAGTATTTGATTATCAGTCTATTTATACGTATAAATTTTGACAAAGTTTCAATACATTCGATAATATTTCATTAGGAAAGCGATTCATGGAAACGCAATGTTGAGGTGATTATATTCTGCCTCAACAGACTTTTTATTTCTGACTTGTAACTTTTAACTTGTTTATTCATCCCCCTCCCACCCTGTGAAAAGATTCAAATTATTGTTACCTCGTCAAGGACTATTCACTATTTCACAGAGCAAGCCACACAATCCATCACCTGGGTGCTTACTCCACCAGATATCGGATTCGGCGACAGCTTGCATAGGAGGCTGATGTTCTTTGCTCCGTCTCCCCGTCTCATCGTCTCAAAGTCACACAGTCTCATAACTCTGAACTCTGGAAAACCTCTCTCTTTAATCCTTCCTTGTCCTCCGTAGTCTTGACGAAGGAGGAATCAATAATCCTTTACCAGAGGCATGCCTATGGCAAATCCTTACCTTCTTCCTCTTCCATCCAATATCCTTCCCGTGAAAGCAGGTGATCGAGGTTGGCGACTCCATAGACGACCACGGCGGTAACCACGGCTGTATGTTCCTGGTATTCGGGGATGCTTTTATTGTAGAGGTCTCTTTCGGTGTGCCAGATCTCGCGGTAGTCGAAATTATATCCCTTTGTATCGGCTATTCCAAAGGTTATAACGGGCACACCGGCGACAGCAAACGGTCCGCTATCGGTTCCCCGCGGTTCTTTGGGCTGTCTTCTCGGTTCCGCTTTTTCGAGTGTGAACGGAAAATCAGGATTAATGCTGTTCAGCGGTTCACATATATTTTTCATGTCGTCCCACATGGCATCAGGAACGCGTAGACTATTGGCAACCGTTGGTCCAAAATCGCGGTTAAACATGTTGGAAATCCTGTCAAGTTTATCACTATTTTTCTCCACCCAGTGTTTCGATCCGTACAGGCCAAATTCTTCTGCAGCCCATGCGATAACCAGGATTGTTCGCTTTGGTTTTCCCCCGGCTTTCATGATCAAACGTGCAGCTTCCATTGCAGGTGTCAGGCCTGAACCATCGTCTACCCCGCCAGTTGCAACATCATATGCATCGAGATGACCACCCATGATCACATACTCATCGGGATATTTGGTGCCCCGGATGATTCCTATCACGTTGTGATATTTTACCGGTCCCATCTTGAAATGATTGCGGATATCAAATTCCAGTTCGAACCTACGGCGTTCCTTAGCCATTTGTTCGATGATTTTGTACTGGTGTTCATCCAGTTTGATATCCGGGACGGTGGGCAATGTTTCAAAGGTCATTTGATCGATGTTTTTCCTGTCGTACAGTGCCCTGATGGGAATGGTTGAAGACTGGATGATGCCCAGGATCCCGGCTTCCCGCATCTGTTTATAAAAGAGTGCCGGTTCATCTTTCAGCGGAATCAGTTCCTTCTGATCTCCCTCTTCACCCATTCTCCTGTTTTCTGCCCTGATCTCCCGGTTCTTTTTTTCTATTTCCAGGTTTTCAGCAATGATGGAATCCCTTCTTGCATCCGCTTCCGCTGAGTAGTCGATGGGCCAGCCGTTATTCGTTCCTGTAATCAACACCCATGCACCGTTCAACGTGCCTTTCATCCGGTCAAATTCCGCCTGGGTTTTTGGTTCCAGCAACACATGTCCTTTTTGAACACCTTTTGTTCCCGCAGTATAGGAAGGTGTTGCAAAATGGAGGTACATGCCATTTTCTCCAAGCAACCGGCCAAACCAGGGTCCCCGGTTGAATCCGACCGGCACCTTACCGGCTTCATCCATTTCAACCTCCATACCCCATTCTCTGAACTGCAAAGCACACCATTCTGCCGCATTTTCAAAGGCATCTGATCCAACCAGTCTGCCACCGAAACGGTTGCAGATAACATCGAGGTGATCCATGGTCCGGTTATCGGTTGTACCGATTTCAATGATTTTTTCTACTACTTTGTTGCTCTGGGCATAGCCTGAGGGTAGAGCAAAAACAAGGTAAATTGATAACGATAACAGTAAGATCTTTTTCATTTTATAACATTTTATATTGTTTATTATTCAAGAGCCCAATGAACCAACAGTTTAAATCCCCCTTAATCCCCCTTTTTTCTGCCGAAGGCATCTGCCATGGGCATGGCTATGCCACCTGCGGGAAAAGGGGGACAACTTGTAAGTTAATTTATAAGGTAGTAACATGGATTGCTTACTCCAAAAGGGTTATAGTAAATATCTCGTTTCTGTCCCATTCCCTCCAGTATTTCAGGCCCAGTCTCCGGATCAGTTTCCAGTATCCTGAAGTCAAATTGCCATACTGAACGATTCCCCGGCTAATATCGGATTCAACCTGTTCCCTGTATTCATCTTTTAACTGCAATTCAATGGTCTTGCCTTTGAAAGCAAAGCGTGCCTTCGGCAATAAGGTTGCATCGGAAGAAACCGTTATTGTCCCCTGGCCCAGGGTAGCCCCGGTACTAACCTGCAGTCCGTCATTCAGGCAACTGAGTGGCGGACTGTTTCCGGCATATGAAATCACGTGTATTTGATCGATCCCGACAGAAAACCATTCCCTTGCTTTCAGTCCCATTTTAGCACCGACAATTGAATAGATTCCCAGGTGGCCATGCATCTCATTGGTCAGTACACAGATTCTCCACTCATCCCTCCCAAATTTCTCAATGATCTCACGGGCAACCGGAGTAATATCGCTTCGATAGATATCGGGATCCACCGGAAATTTATCGAACATAATGTGCCGGCTGTACTCATACTGCTGCGAAAGTATGTCGAGTATCCTGCGTTTGATTTCAAGGATATCATAATCTTTCGTCATGCTGATATTCGGGTTGGTTTTATCCGGTTCCATATCGAAGCAATCCGGACAGACAAACCAGACTGGCAACAGGTCATCCCAAAGGATCACATCATCGTTGTTTATTCGCTCCAGTACAAGTGGATAGGAATGGGAGGCAGCAATTGTCTGTGCAAACGGAGTTTCTATGGATCGAATATGCTGCAACAGGTCATTATTTAAGACAGCACCGGTTTTTGACAGGTTTGAAATGATCGATACATTCAGGTTCCCTGAAAGGATCACCTCAGCTGCTTCCGGATCACGCTCGTAATTGGGTCCTGACAAGGGATTGAGCGCATCATTATACCAGATCACGCGTTCAATTTTTTTTATTAACTCCGGAGATTCCTGTATTACATCATACAAATTTGTCATGGATCCCAAGCAGATGAAGGTAATTTTTGTTGCCGATCCGGAGAGTAGACGGGTAATAAGGGAAACGGCAGTCATGACTGTCTCTTGGGTAAATCCGGCATTTTCGCTCCAGGGGATGTTTTCGCAAAATTCTCTCCACGCTGGTGGCTCGATATTTAATTCCCTGCCCGGAGCTACCGGGATCTCCTCCACGAATAGATCCGGAATGATCCGTGAAATTTTATCCACTCCGGTATCCGGAGACAGAGCACCATCCGATGAGGTAATGGCAAGCAGGTCGATTTCCCGGATTGCCGCGAACATGCAGATCGCCCTCAGGTCGTCCGGTGCACAATCGGTATCAATGATAACCGGAGTGGATCCGGTCTGCGCAGTGACAGGAAACAATAGCAGGAGAAAACAGCCTGACAAAAGGGCCATTTTCCTGATTGGTGGTTTCAGTCGAATCACCATAATTTGTAACCTCCTTCTGTATCCCTCGAAAAATTACACCCCGAGAGTATTTCCCAAAACAAGATTGCTTCACCCATCCTCTCCCTAAATCTTGCAAATTACTAATAGCCTGAAGAATTGCCATCAATATTAACAAAATATTATTCAAAACATGATAAAGGACTTGGATTTAACCGATAGTTCAATTAATTTTATAAGATCAAATCCAGCATCCTTACCTGCATGATGGAAAATAGTCCGCATAATATTTCCTGGTTTTGGAACGAACTGAAACGTCGAAAGGTAATTCGTGTGATTGTGGCCTATATTGCTGCGGCTTTTCTTCTGATTGAATTAATCCTCATCATATCCCCTCTCCTACAGCTACACTCATGGGTTTTACCACTCGCTTTTATCTTGCTTGGTACTGGTTTCATCCTGTCTGTATGGGTATCGTGGGTTTATGACAGAACTTCTGCAGGCATTGTAAAAACAAGGAAAATTAAAGAAGAGCCTGAAGAAGAGCTGGAGAAATTGATAAACGCTCATGAGTGGAAGGTAACCACGCTTGTCAGCCTGGTTGTCATTGTTGCCCTGGTGGTATTTCATGTTCTTACTGAAAACAGAAGAGCAAGTCAAATTACGGAGACTCAGGAGATCCCTGTGAAGGATGCCGTTGATAGTGATCATGTCTACCTGATTGTTGAGGACATGCCCCAATTTGCAGTTTCAGGCTACCGCGATTTCAGAGATTACATTGATCAAGAAATCATTTATCCCGAGCGTTGCAGGGAAGAGGGAATAAGTGGCAGGGTTTATGTACAATTTGTTGTTAAAAGTGACGGGAGTGTGGATGATGTTAAGGTAGTAAGAGGAATCAATGAAGAGTTGAATGAGGAAGCAGTCCGCGTGATTCAATCGAGTCCCCGGTGGCAACCCGGCAAACATAAAGGCAAAGCGGTCAATGTATCCTACTCTTTCCCTGTTGTATTCTCGTTAGAATAATCGAACGTTAATATTTCACAACAGGCCCTTTCGGTTTGTTTGACCGCGCAAGCAGTTCCATTTGCCTTCTTGAGTATAATATGATGGATGACCAGGTTCCGAAGGCAATTCCAACCAGTACGCCCAGGGCTCCCAACAAATACTGGGTATTCAATTTACTCTCCTTTTCATTGAATGGAATGCTGATCGTATCCCAATATTCTTTATCAGCAAGATACTCTGTGCTGTGAAGGACCGAATCATGTTGAGCATTAAGCGTAGCTACTTTCACCAAATGGTCGGTGGAGACCTCTTCGGAAGGTATATTCAATATGCGATTCCGTTCATTTTCCAGGTTATCCATTAACTCAATCGCAGGGGGTGCAGGGGGAGTTTCTTCTACCAATTTCTGGTACTTTTTTTGTTTGTCAACACAATAAAAAATGCAAGCAATCGCAACTGCGAATGAGAAAACAGTGAAAACGAAAATGGTCCCTTTCTTTAACCTCATATGTAAAGAAAAATAAAAGTGTGAGATTCTTTACTTTTCACAAATACCTGGCCTGTGATAATCCACAAATTCTATCCTTAAAGGTAGAATTAAACATTTGAATTCACAAATATTGTTTTTTATGCCCGGGCGGAGCATCACTTCCTGCCACAAAAATTGCACTGGTCAATAATAAAGATAAACAGGCCATAAAAATAGATATTTTGTCTTGATGTTGGTTGAAATCGGGACAGCAAAAAGAGTTATATAAACGGAGGGGTATTTTCTACGGTATTGGGATACCGGTCTGGTAAAAACGGAGTTGTAAAAAAGTATTTCTCAAAATTCACGTTCCCAGTAAAACATCACTTCGGTTGTGTCATTTTTAAAGATGAAATTCTTAAATATTACATTATGATCCTGATTCTCGGGATACTCGATCTGGTACTGAACCGTCCAGGGGTCTCCCTGACCAGGTGTAAATATGATCTCCCCGGTAAACATGGTACTTGCTCCCCCCCACGAAACGAAGTAATCGGATGAATAGATATAGCTCCCCTGTTCTACAATGGAATCGGGAAGGTTATTGAAGGTATAAGTAAGTTTCAGGTCATAGGTCAGGGAATCGAATCTCAGATCCCCACCGGAAATGTAATAGCTGTAAATAAAGCAACCCGGGCAATCAATCGGGATCCATGCAGTAAGTTTCCATGCTCCGGAAAAATCATACATCACAGAAGTGGGAATCTTCAGGTCCTCTACCTCTTCTGCTGGTTCTTCACAACTGAAAGTAAAGATGAACAACAGCAACGCTGGAATCAAAAGGAGTTGGCGTGGATTCATGGCCTCTATTCATTACCAGGACAACGACACAGAAAGGAAGTCAAGAAAGCTGGGACCCGGATCATTTCTATAGACAAAATTATAGAATTTACGGGGCATTGTCAAGTTAACGGGAAATAAGTTTCACTGAAACCACTTGGAATTGGAAATGCAATAATTAATTTTAAACTCATGAAAATGTAGTATAGATTATAAATCCATTTGTTATGAAATCCAGTAGAATATTCAATTTCCGCCCCCTGATCTTGTTATTATTTTTTCTACTAGTTTCATGTCATCAGCAGTTTCTTCCCTCATTGGATGAGATCCGGTCTATAACCGGTTCGATATGTATTCGTAATGTTTCTGTCATTGACCCGGTTGGCGAAAAGGTTTTAGAAGGTATGGATATCGTCATCCGAGACGGGGTGATTCAATCGGTATCTCCGTCAGGCGAGGGTATAGCAGAAAAGACGGATCTGGAGATCGCGGGAGAACATTTTTATGCCCTTCCGGGATTTGTGAACACCCATACCCACCTTTGGCAGCACCTATCGCGCAGTGTGAGTCCTTCGGAGCAACTGCAACAATGGATCCCCAAAGTGTACAGGCCTGCTTTTCATATGACGGATGAGGAATTTTACGAATTGAACCTGGCAGCCTGTTATGACGCATTACTCCATGGGATTACATCCGTCATTGATTGGTCCATCAATGCGGATGAAAAGAAATTCGAACAGGTGATTGCTGCCATGATCCAATCGGGATTAGGAGGGGCAGTAACATTTACCCATACGGCTGTTTTTCTTCCGGCTGAAACACAACTCAGGGAGTTTAACCGGGTCCGGGAGTATGCTCTTCAGAACGACCGGGATCTGTTTGTGGCACACCTTCCCCCGGAACGTATACCTATCCCCACGTTATATGATGGGATCCTGCTTGCCACAACCACCGGTGTTCCCATTGCCGAGCATATTCTTGAAAATGTTCAATGCCAGCGAGATTGGTTAACCACTGTTCAGGGCTACCTGAAGGATTATGGGGACAGCCTTCAAGCCGGAGATAAGAAATTCCTGGAAGAAATTGCAGCGACACCTGAACCACCCTCCATTGATGCTATCGCTGCCATGTCTCAAAATGCACGGATTATTCTTGATTTGATTGGTTCATCTTCCGAAGAAAGAAACCAGTATAATGAGAATGACATCGCTTATCTTGAAGCCCTTGCCAGGAAAACGGGGCCAACCTATATACCCTTTCTGGAACACCTCGGTGCATTTGACAACGGTTATGTGTCGATACACAGTGCATTTTTAACCCCCGGAGATATTGAAATATACAAGAAACATGACATTTACATCAACCACAATCCTGAAAGCAATGCTTACCTGGCAAGCGGTATCGCGCCGATTGCATCGTATATACAGGCAGGTGTGCCTGTTACTATTGGAACGGATGGTGCTGCCAGCAACGACCGGATCGATATGCTGGCAGCCATGCGGCTGATGAGTCATCTCCAGAAAGTGGTTGCTTTAAACGTACCCTTGCCGGAAGGCCTGGATTCATGGGGTATCTTGCAGTCCGCCACGATCGAGGGAGCAAAAGCATTACAGCAGGAAAACCGGATTGGGACCATTGAACCCGGGAAAGAAGCGGACATCGTCCTGTTCCGTGCCGGATCGTTCGAAATGCAACCCCTAACTGATGATCCCGACTGCCTGGCTAACCTGATCGTAAATAGTGCAGAATCACGTGATATATTCGCTGTTCTGACCGATGGAAAAATCCGTGTGTGGAATAACCAGCTCGTTGATATGGATGAAGAATTGTTAGCCCGCAGGGTTACCCAGATCAGGGATAATGCCTCTTCACGAAGTATTCCGGAAAACAAGGGGAGGGAATGGATAGAGGAACAAACCGTTACAGATACCACCGCTATTATCCGCTACCGCAGCATCTATCCAAACTATACCGCTGACGTGAAGATTACAAACGAAAGTGAATATCCATTGGAGGTGTCCATTGTGTTATCCGATACAGAAAAAGCAGGCGGATTGTTTTTTTCCAGTGAGACAAAATCCCGGTTCCCCTATAAAAAGCTGTTCACCAATTCGCAAGTAAAGACATGCAGCATGGAGTTCCCTCCCGGTTCAACATTCACCCTGAAGAAAGATTCAGGTGGAAACCTGATACAATTTCAAGCATCCTTAGATGATCAGGTTCATGAAGTCCTTGAGGTTACCCTGGCGACGGATCCCGAATGGCAATGGTCAATCCGTGCTATGATATACCTTGAGATAAAGGTGAAATCCTGAGATGGTTATATAAAACTCACCGGGTGACACTGGCGTGCCCCTCTGACCGAGCGTCTCGAGTCACCCGGTGAGTAAAATCAACATGAGGTGAGATGCAGCTATTTTTGTTGTTTGGCGTCTTTAAAAACAAACCAATCGATTCAACACCATGAAAAAAGCAACATTCCTTCTATTTCTAATGGTCATTGCGCTTTCTGCCAGTACTTACGGACAGGCAAGACCAAAAGTTAATGGTTCGGGTAACGTGGTAACCCAGGAACGGGAAGCCGCATACTTCAATGCGGTTAAGGTGAGCACCGCCATTGATCTTATACTAACCCAGGGTAGCAGTGAGAGCATAACCGTTGAAGCAGATGACAACCTCCACGAGTACATCATTACCGAAATCAAAAACAACACCCTTCATATTTATACGGAGGCAAACATCCGTGATGCCCGTAAGATGAATGTCTATGTTACCATGAAAGACATTGAAAAGATCTCCGCTACAAGCGCAGGGGATGTTGTGGGTAAATCAGTAATCAACAGTGATGCACTGTATCTTTCCACGAGCAGTGCCGGTGATATAGATTTAGAGGTAAAGGTTCAGAAGTTGACATGTAAAATCAGCAGTGCAGGTGACATGACCCTTTCCGGGACAACGGACGAACTGGAAGCCGATCTTTCCAGTGCAGGAGATCTGAATGCGTTTGATCTGACATCCCACATAGCCCGCGTTAGCGCATCCAGTTCAGGAGATGCCAACATAACCGTAACGGAAAAACTCTGGGCACGTGCTAGCAGTGCCGGGGATATTTCATTCAGGGGAGATCCGCCGGAAGTAGACGGGCATACCAGCAGCGCCGGCCGGATTCATAAATACTAGCTAGATCTTTATAAAGATTTTTTTTCTATACAGCCAGTAGCACATATACCACAGGGTTGCCCAGGTAAGTATGCTGGTTATGATCTTTGCTGTTAATTCGCCCATCCACGAAAAAAGCCCCATTGTAAAGGGTTTGAATATCTGGTAGATCAGGTCACTTCCACCGACGTGTGCAAACAGGTAAATGAAGAGGGGGTTCATCCCGACAATGGCAAAAAACACAGCCCATTTACCCCATTGTTTCACATCAATGAGCCAATAGGAAAAGCACAGTGCAAGGAAACACCAGCCGCCACTTGCAAGGACAAACGAGCTGGTGGAAATCCTCTTGATAATCGGAGTAACAAAATCCAGTGAGTATCCCAGAGCCAGACCGATCACACCGGCAAGCAACAATATTCTGATTTTCTTAAATACCGGTCTGTTACTTAAAATCAGTTTCCCTGCCAGCACACCCCATACGGTATGGGCAATGGTTGGTATTGCATTAATGGACACCCAGTGGCCGGATGAGAGCTCACCTGAAATCAGCAAATCAACATAAGCTCCGAAATTTTTATCCGCCACAAAGGGTTGATTAAACCCTTCAACCGGGAAAAACCGGTAAGTCAATTCAGTGATGATCAGAATTCCCACTGTAACCACCAATTGCACCCATGTTTTACGGTTCATCAACAGAAAGGCAACAAGGTAAGTCACCGAAAGCTGGGCCAGCACATTCTGGAACCGGAAGGTGATCCTGCCCGGACCGATACAATAGAGTGCCCACCCAAAGAACAGAAGAAGAAAAGAACGGATCAGTGCATGCTTCAGCATGTCGCGATAGGAATCACCCCTTTGTGTCCGCTTCGCAACGGAAAGTGGAATCGCTACACCCACGATGAACATAAAAAAAGGTTGAACCAGGTCCCAGAAACGCAATCCATGCCATGGATGATGGTGAAACTGGTTTCCGATAAAATGGATAACAGTACCTTCCAGAGAGGGATCCACCATGTGCTGAAACAGACCGGTGAATTCACCAATCAGGAGGAACATGGTAATTCCCCGGAAAAAATCGATCGATAGCATTCTTCCACCCGGCATGTAGGGCACTCCAATTTCTTTTTCCATGATTTTCTTTTTCCTCAATGAACAAGATAAATACAGGACGATTCCGTAAGGATTGATCTACTAAGATATAAAAAATCAATCGGTATTCTTTATCCGCAGGTAACGTTGCACCCGATCGATCATGCTGTTAACATAGGTGAGTATGAAAAGAAATTGTTTTGCCAAACCTGAGATATTTCTTAGTTTTGATTACGCAAATATCCAATCAAATGAAAAAAAACATATCGGTCATCTCCGTTTCACTGATACTTTTCATCCTGCTCATTGCAGCTAAAAAGATCAGTTTCAATGTTCTGGCACCGGCTGTGGTGGATATTCCAACCTATATTCAATCGGTGGCCATCATCGACCGTTCAGTACCGGAAAATGAAAAGAAGAACATCCTGGAAGGTATCTTAACGGGTGAGGGTCCAGACCAGGATAAACTGGCAACCCAGTTTGCAATTGATGGTTTGAACAGTATGCTGCAGAATTCGTCCAGGTACCAGGCGATGAGGACCTCTGAAACGATGAAAGGATCAGAAACAGGGCGGGATTTTCCTGAACCGCTCTCATGGGAAATCATTGAAGAACTATGTGCCAAGTATGAAGTGAATGGTATCATCTCGTTGGAGTCGTATGATTCCGATTTCATCATTACCAATGGTTCACGGCTGGTGAATAAAAAAGTTGGCGAGCGAACCATCAAGGTTCCCGAGTTTTATGCCAATGGTGTGGCAAAAGTGAATCTGGGTTTCCGTTTTTATGATCCCGAGCAAAAAAGCATTATTGATCAGTTTCATTTCATCCATACCATGGACTGGAATGTTGGAGGGTCTTCCATACCGGCAGCCATCGAAGGGCTGCTCAATAGGAATGAAGCCCTGAAAGAGGTGAGTTATAATGCGGGAATCATGTATGGTGAAAGGATCTCTCCCTCATGGTTCAGAGTTACTCGTGATTATTTCAGAAAATCGAAAGGAAATCCCGATCTGGCTGCAGGTGCCCGTATGATGGAGTCCAATGATTGGGAGAGAGCCATTGAAGCCCTCATAAGAGCTACTGAAGCGCGCCACAGGAAAACAAGGGGACGTGCTGCCCATAACCTGGCAGTGGTCTACGAAATTCTTGGAGATCTGGATCAGGCAAAAGAATGGGCTACAACCGCCTGGGGAGTATACAAAAACAAAAAATCAAGGGATTATGGATATATCCTGACCCTCAGGATCCAGGAACGGGAGCGGTTAAGACAACAGCTGGAAGAGTAGGAGTTTTATTTAAAAAATCGTCTTACGGTATTCGGTAACGAAGCCCGCCCCGTGAAATATTAAAAGCTTTGCTTTTATTTCACAGGGCCCGTTTGACGGATCGAAGTTCGGTAACGTACAATACTTACAGGTGAAATTACTTGTGGAACGAATTTCCATCTATTGTCCCCCTTTTCCCGCAGGTGGCATAGCCATGCCCATGGCAGATGCCTTCGGCAGAAAAAAGGGGGAATAAGGGGGATTTCCAGTTCTTTGTTTCAAACTTCGTGTAATCGTATTTACTGAATCTATGGCCTGTGAATAGAAGGGTTCAGGCAGATTTCAGCGGGATACCTCATACCATTTGCTATCCCTTTCCAATTAACGAATAACTTATTACAGATCCCTCTTTGCAGCGGGATGCCCGCCTGCCGGTCTCCGGCGGCCATAGCCTCTGGCGACGGCACGCAGGCAGGAGTTCGACAAGCAGAATTCACTTCAGCTACGCTTCGTGAATCATGTGTCTCACTTACTCATACCTTAGTGCCTCAGCCGGGTTGGTATTGGCTGTCTTCAGCGTTTGTGAAATGACGGTAACCATTGTAATGATCAACGCAATCAGTGTGGACAGGATAAAGAGTCCAATGCCCAGCGACATTCGGTATTCAAACTCCTGCAACCAGCGGCTTACAGCAAACCAGGCTATGGGCCATGCAATGATACTGGAAATAATGATTAGCAGGATAAATTCCTTTACCAGGAGAAGAACAATCCCGGAAACAGAAGCCCCCTGCACTTTCCGAATCCCGATCTCCCTGGTCCGCCTGCCTGCCATATACGCTGCCAGACCAAACAAACCGAGCATGGCAATGAAGATTGCCAGCGCAGCAAACCAGGTAAAGATCTTTCCCAGCCGTTGTTCACTCCTGTACATCCGGTCGAAACGATCATCCATGAAGGTGTATTCGAACGGGTAATGGGGTGAGATTTTCATCCATTCCCGTTTGATGTGCTCCAGCGTTGCCGGTATATCATCCCCTTTTATCCGGATGTTCACATAAGAAAACCAGTCTTCATTCCAGCCGAAAATCAACGGTTCGATGGGCTGTTTGAGTGATTTGAAATGAAAATCCTTCACAATCCCAATGATCTCAAACCGGGTCCTGGGAAATGCGGTAATATACCAGCTGGGATGGTCAAATTTTTTCCCGATCAGGCTGTCCGGGTCCATATCCAACTCCTGAACAGCCTGCTCATTGATGATGCAGGTGTTCATGCTGTCATGTGGAAAATCCCATGAGAAGTTGCGTCCTTTTACCAGTTTCATTCCCAGGGTTTCGATATAATCCGGGTCAATTGAATAAACTACAGGATTCAATTCCTTCTGCCCCAGTGAAAATCCTTCGTAATTATCTCCTCCCCCGGGGGCTGTGTAGGAATAAGCCACCTTTTCGATCCGTGGATTGGCAAGAAGGTTTTGCCTGAAGATCTCACTGCTCTGACGGATACCCCTGTTCATCTCCAATGTAATTAACCGTTCCGTTTCAAATCCCTTGTCTTTGTTCCGGACATAACCAAGCTGTTTATATACCACGAAGGTTGCAATGATCAGGAAAATGGATATCGTGAACTGGAAGACAATCAACACTTTCCTCAGTAAACTTCCAGTCTTCCCCTTTACAGATTCTCCTTTCAACACATCAACCGGCTTGAAGCCTGTAAGATAGAAAGCAGGATATAAACCAGCCAAAAGGCCTACCAGGACAATCCCCGCAAGAATCAGCAGCAAAGTCCATATGTTATCTGTCCCGCTGAACCGTAAATCGGAAGAGATCACCTGATTGTATGCAGGGAGGACAAGTTGAACCAATAGTATCCCGATAATCATGGCAAGAAGACTGATGATCACCGATTCACCAAGAAACTGGTTTATCAATTTTTTCCGGCTGGCACCGACTACCTTTTTCAACCCTACTTCCCTTGCCCGCTGTGCTGCCCTGGCTGTTGAAATGTTGACAAAATTTATACAGGCAATGACAATGATCATCACAGCAATAATGGAGAAGATGATCACAAACTGGTAATTCCCGTGTATTGCACCATAGTCCCTGACATTCCGTGCAAAGTATACTTCACGCATTGGTCGAAGCCAGATCCGGAACGGTGTTTCTGACTCTTCACCGTATAGTTCCAGGAACTTTTTATGCATGAATTCATCAACCTTCGGGCTTACTGTTTCCGCAGTAACGTGCGGTGCCAGTTTGAAATAGGTCATATACTGATAGGTCCGGTAATTGTGCAGGTGATCCTGTCCATAAAATTGTCCCAGGGACACAAAGGATGCCAGCAGATCGAGTTGGATGTGGAAATTTTCCGGATCTTTAATCAATCCAGTTATCTCAAGTTCCGTTCCGCCGCTGAAGCGCAATACCTTACCGACCGGATCTTCTTCACCAAAAATGATCGCTGCCATGCTTTCCGTAATTACAGCTGTTAACGGTCTGACCAGGGCTGTTTTTGGATTTCCCTTTACTATTTCCAGGCTGAAAAAATCAAAAAAAGTGCTGTCAACCCAGGCAATATTGGGAATGTTGTATTTCCTTTCCCCGTAATCCAGGTACATATCACTCCAGTGCTTGAACCTTACAAATGAAATGATCTCAGGAATGGCCTCCTGAATATCCAGGCCCATGGCAGAGGTTGTCCATGCACTTTCGTTATCTTCAGAAATCCTCTCATACCGGCAAACTGAATCGAGGTTTTCATTAAAGGTATCATACCGCAGCTCATTCCTGACATATAGCATGATCAAAATAAAGACTGCCAGCCCGATAGCGAGGCCGGTAATATTAATTATTGAAATCCAGGGATTCCTTACCAGGAAACGGATTGCTGTTTTAACATAATGATATAACATGGAAATTTTAAACGGTTAACGGTTGGTTTATCAGTACATTTTTAACGAAGCAATATCTCCTCCTTCAGTATATGGTATATTTAAATATAAGGACGAGACATGTCAAATAAAGTTACAGGAAAAAATCATCCGGTCAAACAATTGATGCGATTCCTTGTTATCTGTTTATAACAAAATTACAAGGAAAATGAAGAAAAAAAGTATTAGCACGTTAGCAATTTTTCTATTCATAAGCCTTCATGGCTTTACTCAGGCAAGCTGGGTATTGGATAAATCCCATTCGGATATTCGGTTTACCGTAACGCATATGATGATCTCAGAAGTGGATGGAAAATTCACGGAGTTTAATGCAACAGTGACCGGTGGGGATGAGAACTTCATTGGCAGTAATGTCGAATTCTCGGCAAAAGTTTCCTCCATCGATACCGATAACGAAAGGCGGGATGATCACTTAAAATCACCGGATTTTTTTGATGAGCCATCTTTCCCCGAGATCAGGTTCAAAGGGAAGATTCTGAAGGAGGGTGACCACTATTTCCTGGCTGGCGATTTCACCATGAAGGATATCGCCCGGAGTGTTACATTCGATCTGAAATACAATGGTCAGGTTCCAGGCGGACGTGGAAAGAAAGCAGGGTTTAAGGTTACAGGCACCATAGATCGATTTGATTACGGTCTGACCTGGAACAGAAATATTGAAACCGGCGGGCTGGTGGTCAGCAGGGAGGTGGAAATCACCTGCAATGTTCAACTGAATGAAGAGGTGGAATAATGTTATAAGTTAATAAGTTATTGGTTGATAAGATCAAAGGTATAATTAATTGTTAACAGTTATTTCCATTCAGGAAGTGGTGATAAGCGACGAAGAATTTAATTCGGTATTTGAGAAAAGCAACGTTAGGTTTTCAAAGTAGTTCTCCCCTCTAACAAGAGGGGTCGGGGGTGTGTATCAAGATTGTTAGTTATCTATTTAACAATTACCCGCAGGGTGATGGTTTCGGAAGAGGTGTATATTTTCAACAGGGATAATCCTGATTTCAGTGTTCCACGGTTCTATCTCTGTCCTGTTACTTTTTATCAGGTCTGTCCAGTATTCAACCTGTTTGCCGGAAATGCCCCACTCTTCTATATCCCTGTTCCAATCATAATAACTATGGCGGTTCTTTTCATATCACGTTCCGTTTACCATGCAATGTAATGAAAAAGTCAGATTGATCCAATGGTGTTACAGACCATTACTGATAAGGTAAAATGATTTATGGTTTTGAGAAGGGTTTGTCAAACCTTTTTTCAAATACTCCGTTTGCCCTTAGCTTCTTATCCCAATTTTTTGTAGCCAAACGGGAACGGATCATCAACCGGGTGATGAATAGAACTAAACCCCTTATTTTCTCAGGTTTAGCCAGCCTGAACAGATAGTATGGATCGAATTCTCCTGTCTGCCCAAAGTGTATGCCCAGGTTGAATAAATATTTAAACACAGGTTTTTTCCTGTAGCCCCGATGTTCATCAATTCGATTTGCATTTCCCCTGATGATGGTTCCGATGTATTTACCTCCCAATCGCCGTGCAAGTTTTTCCAGATATCGTTCAACAGGCCTGGAATGATTGGCTTCCGGGAATCCTGATTGGACAAAGAAACCAAGGGACAGGTTGTGAAGTTTTCCACAAATAGGTTCGAGTGATTCAAAAAACTCTTTCACAAAGGAAGGCATGGAATCAGCATAGAGTGGGAATCCGATTAAAACATGATTTGCTTCCTTAAACATTTTAACCTGTTGATCACGGTTATTTACAGAACGCAAATAGAATGTTTCAAAGCTATTTCCTTCAACAGAGACAAATCCTGCAAGGAAATGATCAAGCAATATTTTTGTACTGCTTTTTTCTTTTCGTGGGGAACCGTTATATACTATTAATTTCATGAATTACCTCCTCAATCGGATCATCAATCAGTCTGGTGAATTGAAATTCGGTTTTAAAATTTATGGCATCCCGCCGGTAGATTTCTGAAATAATAGCTATATCTTCATCATCCGTATCTATTCCTTTAGCCAGCAACAACCCTGTAAACGGGTATTTATCATAGCGTGCTACATGATGGCATTCGTTGTCAACCAGTTCAACATGATAAAGAATAAGCGGAATTAATCGATCATTTGCTTTTTTCAAAAGAGCGCTGGTAAATCCCATGATCACAGGTGATGCAAAAACGACCAGGTCTGAATTAATGCACTCTTCACAAACACGGTAAGAATCATCCTTTACAATGCATAACCCGGGAGTCTTCAACCAACAGTCAAAGCAACCCAGGCAATAAGCGATCTTCATATCCCGCAATTGAAGGATCGTAACGTGATGTTCCTCTTCTGTAAGCTTATCAGAAAGCAATGAAAGGTAGTGATCAAACCTTTTGTTGTCACTATCAGGATTCCCGTTTAAGATTGCAATTCTCATGATCCGTTTCTGGTAAATCAATGCCTAAAGTTAAAAAAAAAGTCCAGGGTAGCTCCCGTATGTGAGTGTTTCTGAAAACATTCTATATGGTTTGATCTGGAAAAAGCCGTCTACTCGTACTTCAAGGAGACTGCCGGATTAATCCGTGTGGCTTGAAAAGCTTTTATACTGATTACTAAGAACACCACCACTAACGAAAGGCATGTAGCCAAGGGGAATATTCTCAAATTCAGGCTGGTTTAAAGTACATGGGGAGATTTTTTTACCTCCTCTTTAAACAGGTTTATCTTATTTGAAACCACTTTACCATAAACGGAAACATTTACCACATGTTCCTTATCAAGTCCCAAATCAGTATGATAGACATAGTTCAGTTGTTTGAAAATGAATGTCAGTTAATGGTTGCAGAACAAGAGAACCAAAAGAAACAGTATATCCACTTCTCACCTCCAGTTTTATTTCTTTGATCTTTTTTTCCAGGACACTCCAATTCACATTCTCTTTCAGCAGCAGGTAGGCAAAATAATTGAAGCCACCCCAGGATTGGGATGATCCCTTACCATACATTCGTTCCAGGTTTTCAAATGAGATCAGGAAATCGTATTCAAAATGGGAATTGAATGGTGGATCTGTGATCACACCCGTAATCTCAAAATCGTATTCACCATCAACACGAATGATCTTCCCGACAGGATCTTCTTCGCCAAAATACTTTTCTGCATTGGACACGGTAATGACTGCAGAATAGATATCAGAAAGGACGGATCCCTCTGAACCGGAAATGAGCTTATAGTCAAAAACGGTAAAAAAAGAGGGATCAACCATTAAAAACTGATCTTCATTGAAGGCCTTATCCCCGTACTCTACGATCACTTTGGGATCCCAGCTGATGTTAGCAATCCTGAAATAGGGATTGTGTTTCTGTTCATACGCTTTATCCCAATCGTATACTGCTTCCTTCTGAGCCAATGACTCTGCCTCAAGTATTGGAATGTATCTTTTCCCTCCGGCCAGGATGCTTTTCAGGTCAAGGGTAATCATGCTATTTTTTCCCGCATTAAACTCTTTCCCACCCAAAGCATTAACCACATAGTTGCCATTAAAGGAGGTATTTCTAACAACGCCATCCACCGCTTCATACTTTGAATCGTACAAGGAGGTGGTCAGGAGAAAGTAATACCCTTTATCCAGAAATTTTTCCAGGGTTAATTCCAGGCCATAATTCCTGCCCGTCCCTTCATTGATCATGCTGATGGCGCCACCGGTTGTCCCCAGGGCAGCAAAGTGATTCGGGTTGGGTATTTCAACCCCGTCAAGCCGCCAGAGCAGTCCCATCGGGGAATTGCCCCGGATTACAATATCATTCCTCGAATCACCTGCATAGACCACCCCGGCATAGTTTGCCACCAATCGTGCAGGATCGCCCAAACTTCCGGCAAACCGTTCCGTCTCTTCAATGGTAAATGATCTGGCACTAACAGAGGCCATGTCGTTGATCGGTTGATCCTTCCGGGACCAGGCTTTTATCACCACTTCGTCGACTTCCTGAATTTTTTCTTCCAGTTCGACATTCAGCACCAGTTCTTTTCCTGAAACAACCATCAGGTTATTGAACACCTTCTCCTCATACCCTATATAGCTAACCTTAATCCCCTGCCTTCTTACCGGGATATCTGAGAGATGGAATGCTCCGTTAGGATCAGTAACTGTTCCGATCACCGGATCAGTATCCATAACAATGATGGTGGCTCCAACAAGTGGGGATCTTGTATCCGTATCAATAACTCTCCCACGAATGGTTTGTGTAAGGGTTTGTCCATGAAGGGATACTACAAAGAGCATGGAAAACAGGAAGATTAGTATACATGAAATTGTTCTCACAACAATAAATTTCGTAAAATAAATTCATTAAAAATGACAATATAATTCATGGATGGTTGCAAATTCCTGCTCGTACCACGAGCTGCCTACGCATCAGAGCCCCATGCACAGTCGTAGTACGAGTGGTTTGTTAAAACTTACTCAGTGCATATTCCAAGGCAGTATCAATACCCTTTGCCATATCTTCTGGTGATTGAACCACCGGGTGGTCAGGTATAATTCCCCTGTTTCTGGACAGATCATGAACTGCTGTAGCAAAGGTTCTGCTGGCGATGTGGCCTTGAATCCGTGTATTTTTCAAGGTATGAAAAGAGGTGGGCTGCACAGAACGGATCTCCACCTGTATTACCCCTTACATCAAGGATCAGATTTACGATGTTCTCCTGATCCATCCTGTTAAACGCATCATCAATGAAGCTGTAAAAGAAATCGCGGTTATGATAAAAGACAAAATGTGAAATGGTTAAGATTGCCACATGCCTCTCTTTAATGATTTCCAGTCCAAGTCCGTGATAATCCTCCATTTCCTTCGGCAGGTTTTGAACCGGAACAGGATTGACGATACTTTCTTTTGGAATTGCATTTCCATTTATCGAAAGGATTGCAGAACCAATGGGGATTGAATCCATTGCACTGAATGTCCCCTTCACATAGGCATGATTTTCGATGAATTTCACGTGGATTGGGAACATCTTTCCCTCCAGTCTTTCCCAGTACCATTCCGGCATCATGGCTACCGAGTGGCCACACCCGATTTTTGCTGTAAGTGATGCAAAAATCGGGTAGATGGACTCCACCGGCATGGGTTTGTCGATCCGGTTGAACTGTTGTTCAAAGAAACAATCAAATTCCTCTCTATCCGTAAACGAATAGAGTGCAGGGTGTGTCTTTTCAATGGTGCTTCTCAACTGGTTATAATCCTCCTGTATCTCCTGCATTGGAAAGAGCTGGTCCGCCGGTTCTGACAACTTTTTTTCTACAGGAATAACGACATCCCCTGCTGTGAATATAAACCGGGATATACTGCCATTACTTTCTCTTTCAAACCGGATCTCAAACAGGCTTTCTTCATGTTGTGATTTAAATTGAAGGCTATCGATGTTTACCGGTTCCAGGACCAGCGTAATCCCAACACCTACATCACACATCAGCGTATCGTTTTGGATGAATACTTTCGAGGGAATGTATTGACCTTCCATTGAATATTCATAATCTCCGGGCAGCTCCTTGTAGAGCTCATTTTGCTGAGAACAGGCGATGAAACCAATGGTGCTTAATAATAACAAAAGAAGGTGCTTAAGCGGGATGCAGTCTCCTTTTCTTTTCAGGTGGAACCATCTCATTTTTTTGATTTTTTGGCAACGGGACTAATACAAAATAGGATAGTTGCTAATATTCTAAAGATAAGGCAAAAATCAATAATAATGTTATGGGGTTGACTTCCTACTCGTACCACGAGCTGCCAACGCTGCATGCCTCAACGCAGTCGTAGTACGAGAATTGTTCATAAGTGATACGATGACTAAAAATGCCTTTCTGGAGTCATCGTATCACTCCTATTCGATAAAAAGAAACATTCAACGTTGTTTTGTGAATCATGTGTCTCTGTCAGATCCCGCTTTGCAGCGGGATGCCCGCCAGCCGGTCTCCGGCGGCCATAGCCTCTGGCGACGGCACGCAGGCAGGAGTTCGACATGCATGATCCAATTCAGCTGCGCTTTGTGAATCATGTGTCTCACTCATATCGCAAAGCATCGACAGGATTTTTCCGGGAAGCTATCCAGGAATGGTATATAACAGTCAGCATTGCAATTGCCAACGTCATCAGGCCTGCAAGAATAAAGAAATGCCAGGGCATTTTTATGCGGAAGGCAAAGTTATTGAGCCATTTTTGCATGAAATACCAGGCAATGGGCCAGGCGATGATAGTTGAAATAAGAACCCATTTCGAAAATTGTTTTGTAAAAAGCAGGATGACTGAACGGTTATCCGATCCCATTGCCTTTCTTATTCCAACTTCTTTGGTTCTCTGGTTTGTAGCAAAAGAAGCGAGGCCAAGCAGACCCAGGCAAGCTATTACAATGGCAAATACAGAAAAGATTGTGAACATCCGTTTTGCTTTGATGTCCTTGTCATATTGTTGTTTAAAATTCTCGTCGAGAAAAGTATATTCGAACGGGAAATTTTGGGAAAATTTCTGCCAGTTTTGCTCTGCCAGTTCAATAATGGAATGGACATTTTCCGTATTGAATCGTATCATGACATGATAAGCATACCACCATATGTCATCCCTGAGCGGATAGAGGATCCACGGTTCAATTTTACTGTGAAGGGAATAGTAATGGAAATCTTTCACGACTCCGATGACCCGGTAATTTATGCTATCAACAGCCGGCCATGGGGAGTAATCAAACTGTGTTCCAAGGGGATCTTTCAACTCACAGAAGCGAACCATTTCTTCATTTACGATCGCGGTAAAAGAATCCGTCGGCATTTCCGGATTAAAATTACGGCCGCTTACTATCTCTAAACCGAGTGTCTTAATGTAGTCATAATCTCCCCAGGCAACGAATATACCGGGATGATCGTGATCGGGACGTCCTTTGATGTGGTGCCCCTGCTGGTTATGGTGTATGCCCGGCATATTATAACCAAACGCAACCGACCTGATTGCAGGATGTTTTAACAATTCGTCTTTAAACAGCTTATAATTCTCTCTTAACCCATATGCCCTGTTGATTACCAGTACCTGTTCTTTATTGAAACCCAGGTATTTGTTTTGAGCATACCCCAGTTGTTTGAATACGATCAGGGTCCCTATGATGATCACGGTGCAAATCGTAAGCTGAAATATTACCAGTATGTTGCGAAACCAGCTTTTACTGGTTCCCCGGCGGTTCAGTATTAAACCTTTCAAAACAACAACCGGCCGGAAGGAGGAAAGGGCAACAGCAGGATATATACCGGATATTATCCCGATCAAGATTGCAAAAACCAGTAACCCGGGTATGATCAGGAGATTACTGAAGTAATCCAGGTTCAATTCCTTGCCGGTCAGGTCGTTGTAAAAGGGGATGGCCAGTTCGACCAGAAGCATTCCCAGACACAACGCAATAAAACTCAGCAATATCGATTCGCCCAGGTATTGCACTACCAGCTGTGACCTGAATGCCCCGGCAACCTTACGCATTCCTACTTCATGTGACCGGTTGATGGCCATAGCTGTCGAAAGATTCATGTAGTTTATACAGGCCAGTAAGAGGATGAACAATCCGATCAAACCCAGGATATAAACAAACGATTTTGTATTATGATCTTCGTTGATCATCTGGCTGAGGTAGACCTCTTTCAGAGGCAGTAACCAGAAACGATACCAGTATCCCTGTTCTTCATACCAGTCAATTGTCATACCACTTCCTTCTTCCATAACAGGACCAATATGATCTCTGACAAATTGATCGAACTTTGCCTCAAGGTCTGAAGGATCAAATCCTTCCTGCAACACCAGGTAGGAAGAGTATGTATGATTGAACCATCCCTCATCATTTACCCTTGCCTGTTCATGCGTAAACAGGGAAAACATCATATCGAAATAAAAATGGGTATTGTGTGGTTGATCCTTAACCACTCCGGTTATCTCATAGTCAACCTGGCCGGAACGTTTTAGCACCTTCCCTACCGGATTGATACTTCCAAAATATTTTTTCGCCGTGGATTCTGTCAGTACGATTGTATTGGGCCTGGATAGTGCACCTTCAGGAGTTCCATGAATAAATGGTATGTCAAAAACATCAAATACCGTTGAATCGGCACCAACCACAAATTTCTCAGCAAATGTTTTGTCCTCGTAAGTAAAGATATGTTCTGTATACCAAAGGCAAAGTCTGGTACCGGTCTCAATCTCCGGGTAGGTCTCCATCATTACCGGTAACATGGGTGGTGTAGTCCAACCCGATTTGGATTCACCATGTTCACTTTTGCTGTCTCTGCAAACCAGGTAGATCCGGTCTGCCTTTTCATGGTAATTGTCATAACTCAATTCATCATAAACATAGAGCATGATCAATACGGAACAGGCAATCCCCAGCGATAGTCCAATAATATTGAGGAGGGCAAAGCCTTTTTTTCTGATAAAGTAGCGAAAAGCGGAGATCAGGTAATTTCGAAACATAACATAAAGGTAAATGGATTTATTCATATGCTCTCCAACCAGCATGCCAATAATATAAACTACTATAAATCAGTTTTTTGCAATTATATGTTACGTGAGATTGTAAATTTTTCTTACATTTGCTGTAAAGATTATTTACAAATAAAGAGAATAACTTCAATGGCAAAGCAGGATGGTACACTACTCATTGTGGATGATGACAAGGATGTTTTGGAATCCCTGAACATGTTCCTCAAGCATGAATTTGGAACGGTCCTCACAACCAGCAATCCCAACCGAATAGCTGAGCTGGTAAAAAAGGAACGAATTGATGTTGTTTTACTTGATATGAACTTCCAGGCAGGAGTACAAACCGGCAATGAGGGTTTTTTCTGGATGAATGAGATCAACCGGATTGATCCAAACGCTGTGATTGTATTAATTACCGCTTATGGTGATATTGAACTTGCAGTCAGGACAATAAAAGAAGGGGCTTTTGATTTTGTAATGAAACCCTGGGATAATGATAAAATACTGTCGACGTTAACTGCTGCTTTTCATTTCAGCAAAACACGAACAGAATTAAGAGACCTTAAAGAAAAACAACAACAGATCTTTGAGGATATTGACAGGAGATATAAAATTCTCTGGGGAGTTTCCGGGGTGATGCACGATATATTTGAAATGGTAAAGAAGGTTGCCCCGACAGAGGCAAATATTCTGATACTTGGGGAGAATGGAACTGGAAAAGAATTGATTGCCAGAGAAATACACAGAATGTCATTGCGATCCCGTGAAGTATTTATTCATGTTGACCTTGGGGCAATCAGTGAAAATCTTTTCGAGAGTGAATTGTTTGGGCATGTAAAGGGAGCATTTACCGATGCCCGGGAGGATCGTGCCGGGCGGTTTGAAATTGCCAAAGGAGGCTCTCTGTTTCTGGATGAAATCGGCAACCTTCCTGTTTATCTCCAATCGAAATTATTATCGACCCTTCAGAATAGAGAGATTATCCGTCTGGGCTCAAATGAGTTACGAGAGCTTGATGTCCGGTTAATCTCAGCGACCAACAGGAACCTGACCCGGATGGTATCGGATAATCTCTTTCGGCAGGATCTGCTGTACCGTATTGAAACCATTCGGATTGAAATTCCGCCATTGCGGAAACGGATAGAAGATATTCCCCAGCTTACAAACCATTTTCTTCAAATGTATGGTACAAAATATGGGAAGCCCGGTATCCGGATCAACGAACCCGCTTTACATAAACTGACCAGGCACAGCTGGCCTGGAAATGTAAGGGAGCTTAAGCATGCTATTGAGAAAGCAGTGATATTATGCGATACCGGAACAATTACGCCGGATGAGTTTATGTTCACACCCGTTAATGGCCGTTTAATTCAGAAACAATCATTGAAACTAAACGATCTGGAAAGAGAAACCATTCAGGAAGCGCTCAGGAAAACAAAAATGAACCTCTCCGAGGCAGCCAGGGAATTGGGCATCAGCAGGCCTACACTATATAAAAAAATCAATAAATACGATATACAGATATGATCTTGCATCGGTTTTATGTACAAGTCATTTTCAGGGTCTTACTCCTTTCGGCAACGGCTTTGATCTTTACCTGGTCCTGGACCAATCTCCATCACCTGTTTACATTCATCACGTTTGGAGTTTTGTTTTTTATTCAGGTGGTGCTATTGATCTTTTTTATTAACAGAATAAACCGTGACCTTAGCCGGTTTTTTGTTTCTCTGAAAAGCGGGGATCTTACCACAAGTTTCACCACCTCAACGAAAAAAAACATACATGAAGGTTTGCAGAAAATTGTGTATGAAATCTTGCAGAGCATAGAAAAGGTCAAGATTGAAAAAGAGTCCCACTATCAATACCTGCAACAGGTGGTTGAACACGTAGATGTTGGGCTTATAAGTTTTGAATCGAACGGCAAAATTGATTTGTTAAACAGGGCTTTTCTAAACATGCTAAAAGCCCCTCATATTAAATATACCAGGAACCTGAATGTTATTCATCCGGATTTCGAAAGAACGCTCAGTGCAATTCAGTCGGGTCAGCATAGAATGATGGTTATATCCGTCGGCGAAAACATCCTGAATCTGATTCTCCGGGCTACTGAATTCAAACTCCATAATAAAGAGATCAAGCTGGTTTCTGTCCAAAACATTCAGGCGGAACTTGATGAGAAGGAGCTCACTTCGTGGCAGAAGTTAATCCGGGTACTAACACATGAGATCATGAATTCTGTTTCACCCATTTCATCGCTGGCTACTACACTTACACGAATGTTCAGAAAAAACAGCAGAACCGTTGAAGTTTCAGAATTAAGCAGCAATCAGGTGGACGACACGGCCAGGGGACTTGAAATTATCGGGACACGGTCG
This sequence comes from uncultured Rikenellaceae bacterium, assembly GCA_964389685.1. Taxonomy (GTDB): domain Bacteria; phylum Bacteroidota; class Bacteroidia; order Bacteroidales; family VadinHA17. The sequence continues at coordinate 4,161 of CAYMFM010000007.1, read as the reverse complement.
AAGGGATTACTTGAATTCGTAAAGCAATACAGAAAAGTAAATCTGTTGCCAAAACCAGTGTTAACTAGTGTCTCAGTACTGAAAATCTTATCCCACATCCAGATGATGTACACAGAAGATCTGTTAAAAAAACGGATATCCTTCCAGTCGAAAGTTATACCTGAAGATCTTTGTTTACATGCAGATGAACAGATGATTGAACAGGTATTGATCAATCTAATGAACAATGCCATGTTTGCAATCGAAGAGACTGAAAATCCTTTTATCAAACTTAAGGCCTTTATGAATAAGGATCATCAGCCAATACTGCAAATTACAGATAATGGTTCCGGTATCGCCGAAGAGATACAGGAAAGTATCTTTGTTCCTTTTTTTACAACCCGCAAAAACGGATCGGGAATCGGATTGAGCTTGTCCAGGCAAATCATGCACCTGCACGGGGGAACTATTACGGTTCAGAGTTCACCGGAAAAAGAGACCACATTCAATCTATTATTCAAACAGGAAGCAGGCATAGAAAAATGATTGAGAACCAGACAAATGGGAGATCATTTCTTTCGTTTAGTTCTCAGGATAAAACCTACACCCCGTAGAGTTTCCAACCTGATATTCTTTTCGGATTTGAAGTATTTTCTTATCCGGCTTATGAAGACATCCATGCTTCTGCCAAGGAAGTAGTCATTTTCTCCCCATAATTCATTTAGGATACTCTCTCTTGTAAGCACTGTATTTGTGTTTTGAATGAGGAATCGCAACAATTCAGCCTCCTTCAGGGTTAATGAATGCTTGTTTTCACCACAGGCCAGTTGAAGATCGGAAAAATAGAGTTTAACGTTATCGACGAAATAGATTTCAGGTTTAATTTTACCTGTTCTCTTAAGAATGTTTTTTATTCTGAGAATAAGCTCATCGACTTCAAAAGGTTTACAGATATAATCATCCGCTCCAAGTTTCAATCCCTTGATCTTATCCTCCTTCTGGCTTTTCGCTGTCAGGAAAAGGAATGGGACATTTGGATTCCTATTCTTAATCTTTTTTGCCAGCAAAAAACCGTCCATACCAGGCATCATGATATCCAGTACGCAAACGTCAAAATCTTCTTCAGAGAATTTATTATACCCTTCTTCCCCATCCCTTGCCAGGACAGTCTTAAAACCTTGCAGATCGAGATATTGGCTTAACAGGTTACCCAGATCAACATCATCTTCCACCAGTAAAATTCTCATTGGCATTGCATTGGCTATTTTGGTAATTCGATGATAAATGTACTACCATGATTTGGTTTACTATCAACTGAAATACGGCCTCCATGGGCTTCAACAATTTTTTTTACATAATATAATCCGAGTCCAAGACCTTTCACTTTATGAATATCACGTGTATTCGCCCGGTAAAATCTGGAGAAGATATTATTCTGTGTTTCCTTGTCTATTCCGATGCCGTTATCCTGAACTTTAATGACGAGTTTCTCATTCATTTCAGCTTTTACAACTATTTCGGGTTTTCCCAGACTATATTTGACCGCATTGGATAACAGGTTATACACAACCCGTGTAAATTGAAATTCATCCATGAGTATTTTCACCCCTTCCAGGTTAAACTCCTCAGTAATTTTAATAGAATCATTGGTGTGTTCCAGTTTGAATTCATCAATCTTTTCCTTCAGAAAACGCGAGATTTCGACCGGTTGTCTTGTCAGAGAGATCTGATCTCTCTCCCAAAGTTCTATATCCAGAATATGATCGATCAACTGGTTTAAATGCCTGTTTTGTTTACCGATCATTCGGGATATTTCCACTACCCGGTTTTCATGGGAATGAATGGACGGATCTGCCAGGCTGCTACTGGCCACGGCGATCGTCGTCAATGGTGTTTTCAATTCATGGGTCATGTTGTTGATGAAATCCGACTTCATATCAGACAACTGTTTTTGCTTCAACATGTTCCGGATGGTATAGACAAAGATAAAAAGCACAATGACAATAGTTATAACTGACAGTGTAAAAATCCCAACCATTTCGCGATAAATGATCCTCTTTTTGTGGGTGAAGTCAATAAAGAAATCAAAAGTGAGGCGATAATAATTTCCCTCGGCAGTATAGGTATTGACCTGGAGGGCATTCTTCAGTAACCCGGGTTCCTGTTTCAACAGATCACTGGAGGTATGCTGTGATGCTTTAAAAATTATATATTCATTGGGAAAATCAAGGATTTCCAATTTCCGGATTACAATTCCCGACACGAATTCAGGATCAACCTGATTTTCAGAAAGATAATTCCGAATGTAGGGGCTCAACAATTCGTGGGATAAAATAATATGTTGAAATTCCCTGATAATATCAGAGTAAACTTTCACTGTATCGTTATCGAATCCCAAATCCCTGATCTTATCCAGTGAATACAACGATTTTTCTTCCAGGTAATATAAAACTGAATCCAGTCCGTTCTCACCCGAATAGTACTCCAGGTCATAAAGGGATTGCTGAACCAGGCTGCTGTATTTCAAATCAAATTCATTTGCTTTAAACCGATAGACCTGACTGATAACATAAAATTGTATCAATAGCAAAATATTGTATCAATAGCAAAATACTCAGGGCAAAAAGGGAAATATAAATGACTAATCGTGGCTTCATATGCATCCTGATTTGATGTAAAGTTAATTCAATTTCGTCATTGATACTCCTCATTAACCAATCATTAACAATCTATTAACAAAATGTAGCATTTAATGTCGTTATTTTTGTTGAAGTAACATTATTTATTAAATCATTTATCATGAAAACTTCAAGAATACCATTCATCGCGATTGTTTTAGCAATGTTTTTTCTTATGACTAACAGTTATGCACAGGTAAAAAAAGTTGTAGTTGAACCGAAAAAATCTACGGGTGCGAGTGTTACAGGAGTTGGGTCGGGCATAGTTGCAGGTACAGCATGGACAATTCCGGAAGGAAAATCAACCCGTCTTCTATTGAAAAAAATCATTCAGGACGAATCCGTCTCCAAAGAAACTGAATTCGAGGTGGAGAAGGATCAACGCAGATTCAAAGTTTCAATCAGTGGATTTTGTGCATCAGGCGAAATACATGTCACAATCCTCAGACCATCCGGTAAAACATACAAAACTCTAATCCTGGATTCTTCCGCAGAAATAGAGTGGTCACAGTCAGTCCGTTTCACGGAAGAAGATAAGGATTTTATTGGTCAATGGATTGTCCAGATCGTTGCTGAAAAAGCGGATGGGTTATACGAAGTTGTACTTTCAGCAGATTAACGTTCCTTGCTGAAACAGAAGGGACTGGATTCCTTTTATTCCATTCACTCCCTTTGCACAGGATCCGTAATTCGAACTGGTAAAGAAAAAAAACCAGTCGTTTTACGGATTTATTTATTCTATTAAACATCCGTTTAAATCATCCATTATTATTGCCATTTTTTTACGGGTTTTATTTGACCTCATGGAGATCAACAGATCCTACCAGGTGGAAAGATCCCAAGTACTTTCAATAATAGCAAATGATTTTTTACGTAGGCTAAGTTAAAAAAGGCTCCATTCAATAAACTTTTAAAATCTAATTGATCTGGATTTTTGTAAATGGTTCACTGCAAAACGGACAGATATTTGATCCTGAATAAAATCTTCCGCACGAGGGACAGGATTTGTATATTGCATAAACTGAATCAGAGGTAATACATGAACCAGTCATGCCACTGAGGATAGATGAATTGATCTCGTTCTCTTTTTCATGAAGTTTAGCTTTTATTTCCCGGATTTCAAATTCGGTTTGTGCCATCTGTTCCTTCACTTCATCTATTTTTCCCTGATTCATATCTGCACCTTCTGCAAAGAGTTTGTTCAGTGTGATCAGTTTATTTTCCAATCTTTCCTGCTCACTTTTTAAATTATTAATAAAGATCAGTTTGGTTTTTACATTGGCTTCTTCAATCAGATCGGACCAGTTTTCAATGGAGTTAATACACTCTTCCTCAAGCAAATTGCATCTTTCAATTATTTCTTCAAAATTACAATTTATCAGATTGTAATTCAGTTCTTTCTCCTTCAACCGTTCAATGTATTTTCTTGTTCTTTTTTCAGTCTGGAGGAGGTTGAAAAACAACAGTTTCAAACTTCGTATGGCTAATTTCCCACGAACAATCA
>CAYMFM010000006.1:83391-101544 GCA_964389685.1 uncultured Rikenellaceae bacterium | reverse complement strand
CCCGGCACCAGGAATTTTCCTGGTCAACGGATCAGTACGGGCCGCTGATCATTCCTGCGAAAGGAATGACTATTGAAGTAAATGAAATAAATATGATTCTTTACGGCGAAATTCTCCATATGTACGAGGGCTTTAAGGCTGAAGAGGAAAATGGGAAATTCCTTTTCGATAACAGGGAAGTAAAGGAATATACCTTCAGGCAGGATTACTACTTCATGATGGGGGATAACCGTCATCAATCGAACGATTCCAGGAGCTGGGGTTTTGTCCCGGAAGAAAATGTTATTGGAAAAGCGGTCCTGGTCCTGTTCTCACGGGATTATGAGGGATGGAAATGGGAACGGTTTTTGAAGGGATTGTAGATGTTCCCGATACTTGTGAAAAACAAATCATATTCTACATTGACGACAGGGAACTAACGGGTGATTGATGAATTGATGAATTGTTAAATTGTCAAATTGTTGAATTGATTTTTACGTTTTGTATTGCGGATTATATCATAAGGTATGGCAATACTCAGGGCGTGACTCTGGGCGCGGCCGGCCAGGCGCGGCCGATCTGTGTAACATTGTAAACCAACAAAGATAACAGGTTCCAGGTGATGCAGTTCGCCCTACTCCGGTTACTGCTATGCATATATTCCCTTGTATGTAGGTCGACTTTCTAAATCGACCATGGGACATGGAATCGCAATGAAATGATGTGCGCTGAACAGGATCGCCCTACCACGGTTTTGTTTTAAATCCGAACATTACGAACAAATTACTGAAACCTGCTTGGACTGAGTTTAACCAAAGTCACACTCTGAGTTTTTGTCTCTAAGTAAGCTCACTCAACCTCACGTTGACCTTTTATCTTAAAAAATACGCTTAGAAAATAAAACCCTACGTTCAGAAAGTAAACCGCTACGCTCGGAGGATTTAAGGGCATGTTAGTCAAAATGGTATTGACTTGTGTTTGGCGATTGAGTAACTTTACATAAAAGAGAAAGGACCAGGCTAAGTAAACTAAACCACAGTGAAATATGCTTCCTGTCTGAGGTACTGTTTTCATCGTTTATTTTCTCACCGGTATTGATATTCCTCCTGACTGTGGTGGAAAGGATTCCTGTTTAAGTGGATTTGCCCTTTACCGAACTAAGGACATAGGCAAACAGGTTCCTGACTGAATAAAAAAGTCAATGTTATTTAGGCATTAACGGGCCGAAAACCGGAAACCCTGCCTGCGGCAGGCAGGCGGAAAATTTAAACTATATAATGAGAGGAGAAAACCACATAACACCAAAGCAAGTCGAATTCAAACTTCAGCATTGGTAGCTCCCTCCCCGGGGGCAAAGATAATATTAAAAGCTATTTTGTTTTATATATTGCATTTATTATTTAACTAATTCACTCAAGTTTCCTGCTTTATAAAGTGCTATATATCAATTAAATAAGATCTGTATTTTTTAAGTATTAATTTAAACCTTTAAAAAATGAAAGTTAAAACCAAGATTGCCTTAGCAATTATTTCTCTTTCCTTTGCAATTTTTTTTATTAATCCAGCTATTATTAAGCACGATAAATATATTGAAGTAAGATTAGTAAAAAAAGCCTTTGCATATGTGAAAAAAGATTACGTTTGCTGCTCACCATATACAGTAGAATGCGTAGTAGCCCCTAATTTAACTGTCTGGGGTACCCTCACGGAAGGAACTACATGTCCTTAGTAATGGTTACTTAAATTTGAGACTATCTGGTATATGCCAGATAGTCTCATAATTTAAAACTTACCTGAACTTTTAAAATTATTACTTTATGGAAAGTACGATGAAATATATTCAGAAAATTTTTCTGACTTTTATATGTTGTCTAGTAATAGCTTGCACTCAAAAGAAAACAAATCCATGTCTATTGTTTGATAATAAATCTATAATTAACTCAACCCAACTCGAGTTTAATGATAGTAATTATTTAGGACACCCTTTTTTACTTGAAAAAATTGATTCTTTTTTAATTACTACTGATATTTATGAGAATAAACTATATACTGCTATTAATTTAGTTACCAGAAAAACTTTTAGATTTGGCCATATAGGTAATGGGCCAGGAGAATTTTTAATAGGCACTTTCTGTTCAAGATTTAATACCTCGAACTCTATAGTTTTCTTTAACTCCCCAACGAAATATTATTATAAAGTTCCTTTTGATAGTTTTATCGAAAATCCGGATTTTAGGCCAGTGAAAAAGCAAATTTTTAAATATGATATTAGAAAACTTAATGTTTTATGTGATTCTCTTTTTATTGCTGAAAACAATTATGGTAATAATAGACTAGCTTTATATGATAATTTTAACAGACTAAGAGATGCCACTCTAAACTATCCTCAAAATGAAGTAAAACTCAATAGAGCATACCTTCGTATGGCTTATCAAGGAAAAATATGCACAAAACCTAACGATTTGAAATTTGTGTACATAACATACAATAGTTCAAATATTGGGTTTTATGGAGTAAGAGGTGCTTCATTTTATACGATAAAAGAAATTTTCTTACAAAATCCCTCGAAAGAATTAAATTCAATTGGGGAGATGAATATCTGTATACCTAATAAAGATTGTAAAATTGGCTATTTGGATGTTTATGCAACTGAAAATTTTGTCTATGCACTATATAATGATGAAATTGTAAATAAATATAAATCGGTTGCATCTGATGTTTTGGTTTTTGATTGGAACGGCAAACCCATTAAAATTCTTGAACTAGATAAACAGGTTTCATTTATATGTGTCTCGGAGAATGATTCGATTATATACGCAATAAGCAGCTCAAATGAGAACCCTATCATCCTTTCTTACAAAACATTATAATTACATAATATTAATCTTGGCATGTTTTATTTTATCATGTAATCCTTCCAAGGTAGATCAAGTGTATAATGAATACTTAAATAGAAAAATATTTTTAATTGATTCTTTTATTATAAAAGATCGTTATAGAATTCTAAATCAAACTGATAAAAACAAATTATTTGAAAAAAAACTTAAATTTGTTGTATCTATTGATGGTTATTGTGGTCTCTGTTTTAGTCAGTTAAAAGTTTGGAATGATTCCTTGTTGACAATAAACAAATTTGATACATCCAAAGTCTCTCTTCTATTTTATGTTCACTCTTTAAATTATGATCCTTTCAACTATTATATAGAATCAATAAAATTTGATTATCCAATTATATATGATACAAATAATTATTTTGCAAAAATTAATCTTCTCCCTAATGATAATTTATTCAATAACATGCTAATAGTTGATAATAAAATTGCTTTGATTGGAAATCCTGTTTTAAGACCAAAACTGACTGAAATATATATAGATTTTATCAATCAATCAACTACGAAAAAGGAATAATTCATCAGAACTATAAATCTAAGTAATGCTGAGGAATCGGAAAATTCTATATTTAGTAGTTTTAATCTTCTTCTATTATTTTTTATTTTATGATGTCTATTTAGTTCCGAGTTCGTCAATGGAGCCTACCCTTCTCCCCGGTGATCTCATATTAATTAAGAAATTTATTCACATTGATTTTTTGAATATCAAATCATTTAGCATTATAAAATGATATTTTAGTTTTTTATAAGTTAGATAACTCAAGTTTACTAGTTTATTTTATTCTATATATCAGCTAGTTAGAATTATAGTTTTTCAATCAAAATACTCATTATCTGTAAGCCTTCGATCTGCTACATCTTTCACGGAATTTTCAATACTAATAATTTAAAAATAAAATCATGAGTAAAATAAAAAAAATAATAGGTGTTTTTGTTATTACAATGTTCTTGTCTGCGTTAAGTATCAATTTCGGATTAATACAAGTAGCAAATGCTAATCCATTATGTCCGGGTTGGGATGGATATTCAGCATTTTGCGGAATAACTAATGATCCACAAAATCCTTGTCAAATAGTAGCACAGTGTACTATGGTATGCATTGGTGGGTGCTAAAAAACGTAAGAAATATGATGTCCTTATAGAACATAATTAAGGGCATCATATTTTCGTATTCCTATAATTACTTGTTTTTCTAAAAGTTAGCAATTGTTCTGTTATTCGGATGATAAGCATGATATAAATAATTTGTTAATAAGCTGAATTTTAAGTTAGTAACTATTATTTACCAAATTAAAATACGAAAATTCTTATATGTATTTAAAATATGCACAATGAAATATTATTTTATTCCTTTGATATTAATAATAGCAAGTTGTTTTTCTTGTAAAAAAGTTAAAATCACAGATGAGTATACCCTGGTATCAACCGGGAAAATGATAGAATTCAAAATCCCTTACGACATTAAAAATACATCGCCATGTTTGCAATATTATGTTAGTGAAAAGGGCAATCCATATCTATGTTATTTAAATATGGAAAATAATAAGATACTATTTTTTAATATTAATACTGAAAAACTTTCTTTCATTATTGAAATGCCAAGACGTGGGCCTCAAGGAGTAGGAGGGATTGGGAGTTTTATGGTACATAATATGGATACAATACCATTGACCACGGGACAAATGAATGTTCTGTATCTTATAGATTCCACCGGTACATTAAAAAGAAAATTCCCGATCGAAGATATTATAAACGGTTTGTATAATACTTATATAAAGCCTTCTTATGTGCAACAAAGAAATCTTATAGTAGTTAACAATAAAATATTAGCTGGGACACATCTTTTAACCCGCCTAGGTCCTGAAGACCTTGAAAAATATAAAATATGTTTGGAAATAGATATGAAAAACAATAAGCAGCGGTTATTACCCATGACATTTCCACCACTGGGTAACCGGGATAATGAACCGGTAGCACATAATTATTCAACACTTATGACTAATGGTAAATTTATCTATTCATTTTATTGTAGTCATAATCTTTATCTAACTGAAGATCATCAAAAGGTGACAGTATTACCAGCCAAAAGCCGGTATATAAAAAAGGATTTTAAGCCTCAGGCTTTAAGGTTAGGATCATATTTTGAAATTGCAAAATCAATCTGGGAGAAGCTGGGATATAGAAATTTTTTCTATGATAAGTACCGTGATGTCTATTACCGTTTTGCGTATCCCGGGAGTAAATTAGATGACTCATACAAGGATGAGGCTCCGAATGTGTTGATTGACGTTGGTGAATTTACACCTGTTTTTTCCATTATGGTTTTAAATTCGGAACTGGAAATTATCGGAGAAAGATTAATGCCGGAAAATACATACCATATATGGATGTCTTTTGTTGGAAAAGAGGGCTTATATATTTCAACAAATCATACCGGGAATCCGGATTTCGATGCTGATTATTTGCGTTTTGAATTATTTAAACTCGGGAAGAAACAAGATTAATACATATCTATAATAATATACCTGAAACCCTATAATAATGGTCAGGAGAAATCCTGTAATATTTGTAAATGATTAAGAAAAAAACACAAAACACATTGTACTGGTTAGTAATAGCCATCGTTGGAACAATAACGGTATTTCTTTTTCTACGGGCATTTACAGGACCGGAAAAATTCCGTATGGTTGATATATTAAAAACTACCGTGGTATTTGACACAACGGATATGGATCTTGGCATACTAACCTGTAACCAACCTGAAAAAGCTATATATCGTTTCACCAACACCGGCACTCACCCGCTAATTATTTACCGTGTTACTGCCTCCTGCGGTTGTACTGCAGTTGAATGGCCGGAAAAGGTAATTCATCCGAAGAAAATCGGCACTATTACTATAACCTATGATGCTGCTCGCCCGGGGCGGTTCAGAAAAACAGTTTATGTATATGCTAATATATAAACCAGTCCTATCACTCTTGCCCTGGAAGGAACAGTTGAATAACACTTGTTAATAAAACAAAGTTCAGGCTATAACAAAACCTCAACGGGTAAGTCCTAGGCGACTACCTAAATTCACCCGGTGAATTCCTGCCTGGCCGGACGCCTCGAGTGCAACTCACGGGCATATACCCTGAAGCAAACTCCGGATGCAAATACCGCCACAGGTTGGTGGGGTATATACCCTCCGCCTTTGGCGGGATTCCTGCCAGCCGGCAGGCTGGGTTCGACTGGAATTTTCAAGTTTCCGCCAAACGGCGGATCTTGAAAATTTAGTCTCACGAATAAACCGCTACGCCATGAAAGTCTCTGTGTCACGGGAACAATGTAGGTCGACCCTGCCTCGCCGGCAGGCAGGTCTCTTGAGTCGACGAGGCGACTTACAAAGTCGCCCTACATGATGTACGGAACAGCCGGGTCAATCGGTTATATTGAAAGGGCATGTTCGTCAAAACGCTCTTGACACGTATCTGGCGATTTGGTAAATTTGTTGGAAAGAGAAGGACTAAACTATAAAAAGCACCTGAAAACCACAGTGAAATATGCTTCCTGTCTGAGGGGTCGTTTTCTTCGTTTATTTTCTCACCGGTAATTATATCTTAAGAACAATTGAAATGAAAAAATATAGTCCTCCAACAGGAATGCATAAGCATTTTTTTCTCCTGTTAATGGCTTTGCTGGTTCTCATAACATCGGGTTGTAAGAAACAAGGCAATATTACATTCAAATCCTTCCCAATTGAAACGGAATTGAAGGGGGAAAAATTAGATTTTGTTATTAATACCTATTCTGTGAGCCTTGAATTGATGGATTCTCTTTTATTTATCCGAAATTCTTATGATGACAATTTTTTTATTAGCATTTATCATAAGAACACGTTTCAACATATCAAGTCATTCTGCAGAAGAGGAAAAGGGCCATATGAAATGGAATATATTGGTCCCTGGTCACTTGATAAAGAGAACGGTATATTATGGGTTACAGATTTTAGAAAAACAAACCTTTGGGGATTTAAAATAGATAGTTTGTTGAAATTTCCGGATTATAATCCAACAATAAAAATTTCGTTGCCAAAGAAACTATATCCATTAATGGGGCTGGCCAATTACAATAGTGAACTCTTCGCAATACCTGACCCCCTTGGTGAGGTACAACTGTATTTTTTTAACAAACAGGGTGAAGAGGTGAGTGTAATTGAAAAGATGGACATCAAAGATATTCAGGATTCTTTCTTTTCCGATTTAACCCGAACTCATAATCGTATTCATCCTGGAAAAGATAAAATGGTAATGGTATATCGTTACTTTGACCGAATGATTATACGTGATTTGAAAAGTGATCAATTCACAGAAGTGACCGGACCTGATCATATCGACCCGAAAGAACAATTGGCAGCCCATGATCACGAACGATTAAAAGGATATACAGCTAAACCAAAATTCGACGATAGGTTTATCTACTTATTTTATAATGGTGGACCAGGAGCGCATGTTGATTTTGAAAAAGGGAAAGTATCTGCCGTATATGGAAAAAAGATTCATGTTTTTGATTGGGATGGCAATCCTGTAATGAGACTTATTCTGGATCATCAGATCAGTAATTTTGTCATTGACAAAGAAAACCAAAGAATAATTGCTTTTGCTGTGGATGCTGAGGACAGTATGATCTCTTATGACATCAGTAATATTTCTGAATTGAATTAATGAATAAACTTCCCAAAACGAAAAAATTTCTAATTTCGATCAACCCAGATTTTTATTACGTAATCCTGGAAAACCGCTACGCTCGGAAAGTTGAATAATATGTTCGTCACACCAGTATTGACATATGTTTTGTAATTGTGTAATTTTATACAAGGATTACATCGATCCTAAATCAAAATGAGCCCTTCTTTAAAAACCGGGAAAGGATTTTCATCGTTTTCAGTGATTGTTGTTTTTGCAGCCCTGATGCTGATCGGTATCAGCGTGCTTCCGGTCATCGATCTTCAGCTTGAGCCATCCAGGTCATTGCCTTCCCTGACTGTTTCATTCAACTGGCCGGAAGCGTCTGCAAGGGTGATCGAACAGGAAGTGACCACCAGGCTGGAAGGACTTTTCAGTTCAGTAAGGGGCATAAGTGAGATGAACTCCGTTTCTTACAGGGGGCATGGTACCGTTGAGTTGTCGTTTAAGAAACATGTAAACCTTGATGCCGTCAGGTTTGAAATAGCAACATGTATCCGCAGGTGCTACCCTGACCTGCCTGACCAGGTTTCCTATCCTGAGTTATCGATGAGTACGGAAGGCCGGAATATCAGGCCCGTCCTGATCTATAACCTGAATGCCAGCGCCAGTCCCTATTACATACAAAATTATGCAGAGAACAATATCGTTCCCAGGCTTTCGCGAATAAAAGGTATAAAGGAGGTTAGTGTGTATGGAGCCGTACCATACGAATGGGAGATCCGTTTTGACGTTAACCTTATTCAAACCCTTGGTATCGGGGCCAATGAGATAGCAGAATCCATAAATTCCTTTTTCAGGGAAGAGTTCATCGGTTCCGCATCTTTTGAAATTCCGGATGGGGATTATGAGAAAGAAATAAATTTGTTTCTTCAGACCGGCAGGTCAGGAGAACTTCCCTGGGACAAGATCCCGGTTAAGAAAATAGATGACCGGATCCTGTACCTGACCGACCTGGCAAAGGTCAGGTACAAGGAACAACCTCCTCATTCCTATTACCGGATCAATGGATTAAATACGATAAACATGGTCATTTATCCTGAAAAAGAGGTGAACAACCTCAGCCTGGCGGCTGATGTGAAGTCCGGGATAGAAACCATAAAAGAGAACCTTCCTTCAGGATATTCCATTTTACTCTCCTATGATGCTACAAAATATATTTCCAAAGAGATCCGCAAAATAGCCCTGCGGACCCTTTTCTCCATGGTTATTTTATTATCGTTTGTTCTCCTTATAAGCCGGAACTTCCGATACCTGTTTCTCATTTTCATAAGCCTTATCGCAAACCTGATTATCGCCTGTATATTTTATTATCTTTTTAAAATAGAGATACACCTCTATTCACTGGCTGGGATTACCGTTTCATTCGGCATCATCATTGACAACAGCATTGTAATGATCGACCATATCCGGCATAGCCGGAATATCAGGGTCTTTCTTGCAATTCTGGCCGCCACACTGACTACCATTGGCGCACTGAGCATACTCTTTTCCCTGAAAGAGGAACAGCGGGTCAACCTTACCGACTTTGCCCTTGTTGTGATGGTCAACCTCTCCGTATCCCTTGTGATCGCCCTGTTTTTTATCCCTGCATTAATGGATAAAATCAGGCTCCACGCAGTATCCGGCGGAGCATCTGTCCGGAGAAAGCGAAGAATAGTCCGGATTACAGGTATCTATGAACGTTCCATTCTCTTCGGGAAAAAGTTGAATTGGCTCTTTATCCTGTTACTGATCTTTGGTTTTGGAGTACCACTGTACCTTCTTCCCGACAAGATCGAAAGTGAGAATACCTGGGCCCGATTTTACAACAGCACACTGGGAAGCACCTGGTACCAGGAAAATGCCCGGCCAATAGTGGAGAAAATTACAGGGGGAACATTGCGTCTTTTTTCCGAACATGTGTACGACCGGTCATTCTATTCAAGCCCGCAGAGAACCACGCTCTACGTCCGGGGACAGATGCCCGAAGGTTCAACGGTTCAGCAGCTTAATGAAGCCATAGGGAAAATGGAAAACCAGATCAGCAGGTACAATGAAGTGGAAATGTTCCAGACTTCCGTTACAGGATACAGGAATTCTTCGATAACCATCTATTTCAAACCCGATTATGAAGAGGGATCGTTTCCTTACTTCCTGAAAGAAGAACTGACTTCAAAAGCGATCAATTTCGGCGGGCTTGACTGGAGTATTTATGGTGTCGGACGCGGTTTTTCTAACGCCCTGTACAGCGGTTACAGGAACAGCCGGATCACCCTGGAAGGGTATAATTATGACCAGCTATACCGGTACGCAGAGTTGCTACGGAACAGATTACTGGGAAATCCCCGTATCCAGGTAGCAGATATTACCGGTTCGGGGGGATGGAATGTCACTTCACTGCATGAATATTTTATCGGGTTCGACCTGGAGCAATTCGGCCTGCATGAGATCCCTCTTACCTCATACTATTCCTATCTGAATGACCAGATGTTTCACCGGTCCCTGAATAAGGTTTTTCACCAGGGAGAAGCACAACCGGTTACCCTGGTATCAGGCAATGCCGGGATTTTTAACACATGGGACCTGATCAATAACCCGGTTCGTTTCGGGAACAGCTCTTTTAAATCAGAAAACCTGAGCAGTGTAAGCAGACAAAGAACGGGCAACGATATCTATAAATATAACCAGCAGTACCGTCTGGTTGTAGCCTATGATTTTATCGGTGTGGGACCATTGGCACAGAGAGTTATGGAAACCCATACGGAGGAGATGAATCAATTATTGCCTCTTGGTTACAAAGCAGAGATCCAGGGGTGGGGCGGATGGTATACCAGGGATAAAAAACAGTATTACCTCCTTTTCCTGGTGATCCTGATCATCTATTTCATTTGCAGTATTTTGCTGGAATCCTTCGTTCAGCCTCTCGCCATTATCGGTATGATCCCGGTATCCTTTATCGGAGTGTTTCTGACCTTCTACCTGTTTGACTTCAATTTCGACCAGGGAGGATTTGCCTCTTTTATATTACTGAGTGGTATTGTGGTTAATTCGGGCCTTTATATCATCAACGATTACAACAATTTCTGCCGTACAGAAAATTCACCGGGTGACTTCAAATCACCCGGTGAGTATCAGAACCTGAGGCTCTACCTGAAAGCATTCAACCATAAGATCATTCCTGTTTTCCTTACGGTGGTTTCTACTATTCTCGGTTTGGTTCCATTCGTATGGGCAGGCCAGAATGAAGTGTTCTGGTTTGCATTTGCCGTCGGAGCCATGGGAGGGCTGGTCTTCTCATTCGTTGCCGTGTTCGGTTACCTGCCGTTGTTTATGAAGCTGAACGTTGCCAATTAACCCGGATTATTCATTAACGCGTTGTGCGGTTTGTATAGTAACATTAATCGAAAGTTATGGTCTAATATAAATAGCCTGAAGGGCTTTGATTTAGCAGCACAGGGCATCGCCCTGTGTTGATGAATAATTATATAAAAGAGCCCTGTAGGGGCGAAATACGGTCAAAATATATAACGCCCCTTCAGGGCTTCGAATAATTTATTCTCCTAAAACACAGGGCGATGCCCTGTGCTGCAATATTACAGGCCTATCGGCCTGATAAATAGATTAATAACAATGAAATAAACTAACAGAGAATAGTTAGAACCTCCAATGTTTAAACCGCACAATGGGTTATTCATTAATAATCCCACATACATTTGCTTCCTATGCTGTAAAACTCAAAAATAATTCCAGGATTATTTCTATATTCGGGTTTCCATAATACCGTTTACCAATCCACCATTTTATAACGTTACATATCATGAAAAGATCGTTTTTAATCGTGCTTTGCACAGTCTGTATCACCTCCGTATCAGCACAGGTGAGTCTTGATTACTATCTCCCTGAAGGGATCTCTTATGATGAATCCATACCCACACCGGAATCAATTATCGGGCACCAGGTGGGGGAATGGCATATCACCCACGATAAACTGCTGCTCTATATGAACGAGATTGCCAGGGTATCCGACCGGGCTGTTCTTGAACCATATGGTCGTACCTTTGAGGGAAGAACCCTGGTACACCTGGTTTTTACCTCCCCGGAAAACCTTAAAAACCTGGAAGCATTGCGGGCTGAACACCTGAAACTCTGTGATCCGGATCAATCACAGGGGATGAACGTCAATAACATGCCCGTATTCCTGAACCTGGGGTACAATGTTCACGGGAATGAAGCCAGTGCGGCTAATTCATCCCTGTTAACCGCCTATTACCTTGCAGCCGCCCAGGGGCCGGAGATCGAGGAATTGCTTGACAATGCCATTATTTTAATTGATCCGTGTATTAATCCGGATGGGCTGGTCAGGCACTCCACCTGGGCAAACATGCACAAAAGCAAAAACCTGGTTACCGATCCGAACAACAGAGGTTTTAACGAGGGCTGGCCGGGAGGCAGGACCAACCATTACTGGTTCGACCTGAACCGGGACTGGCTCCTGCTAACTCAGCCGGAAAGCCAGGCAAGGATCAAATGGTATCATGAGTGGAAGCCGAACATCGTTACGGATCATCACGAAATGGGAGCCGGATCAACTTTTTTCTTCCAACCCGGGATACAAACCCGTGTAAACCCGTTAATTCCACAGCAAAATGTTGTCCTGACCAAGAAGATTGCAGCCTATTTTGCAGGAGGACTGAACGAGATCGGTTCTCAATACTATTCGGAAGAACGTTTTGATGACTTCTATTTTGGCAAAGGATCTGCTTACCCGGATATCAATTCCGGCATCGGTTTTCTGTTCGAACAGGCAGGAATTCGCGGGCATGCACGGGAGACGGAAAACGGACTGATCACCTTCCCGTTCACCATCAGAAACCAGTTTAACGTTTCCATTTCAACACTCAAGGCAGGTCTTGCACTTAAAAAGGAGCTGCTCGATCACCAGAAAGAGTTTTACCTTTCTGCATCCGGTGCAGCAGCAAAAGATCCGGTTAAAGGATACCTGTTCGGCGATCCGTACGACAGGGCAAAAACCTTTCATTTCATTGAACTGTTGCAGCAACACCAGATCGAGGTATACCGCCTGAAATCAGACGTGAATGCCAGGCCGGTCCGGTTTGAAAAGGAACATGCTTATATTGTCCCCCTGAACCAACCGCAATACCGCATGATCAGAACCCTGTTCGAAAAGGTAACCCGCTATCAGGACAGCACCTTTTACGATGTGTCCACCTGGACCATGCCGCTGTACTTTAACATACCTTACCAGGAAGTACGATCGGCAAAAGAGCTTCCCGGACTGATCGGAGAAGAATATACCACAAACCGGTTTTATGAAGGGAAAGTACTGGGAGGAAGCAGTTCCTACGGGTACCTGTTCCGATGGGATGAGTATTATACGCCCCGGGCACTCTATACGATTCTTTCAAAAGGATTACGGGCAAAGGTCGCCACACAGGAATTTACCTATAAAGACAGCCAGTTCAATGAAAAGTTTACGTACGGGACAATTTTCATTCCCGTTGCCGGGCAAAACCTGAAACGGGAGGTGATCTATACACTGCTGCAATCGCTTGCCGTACGGGATGGCATTGATTTCTATGCCACCACAACCGGATGGACACCCGAGGGGATTGACCTGGGAAGTGGTGATTTTGCAAGCCTTGAAAAACCTGAGATCCTGATGGTGATCGGTGACGGAGTGAACAGCCGTGATGCCGGGGAGATCTGGCACCAGTTCGACCAGCGGTACCACATACCCATTACCATGGTTGATTCACGGCAATTCAGCCGGGTCAACCTGTTTGATTACAACACGCTGATCCTTACCGACGGATTGTCCAGGGAAGTCAATGAGCGGGAACTGGAAGGGCTCAAATCGTGGCTGAGTGCCGGGAACACGCTGGTTGCATACAAGGGTGCCAATGAATGGCTGAGCCGGAACAAGATAATAAACCTGGCCTTTAAAAGGTCTCAATCGTCAGATTCGGAAGGTGCATCCCGGTATATTGACCGGTCTAAGAATTTCAGCATCCAGAGGATCCCGGGGGGATTTTTCGAAACATCGATCGACCTGACCCATCCGATCGCTTACGGGTATCACTGGAACAGGCTACCCGTCTTTAAAACGGGGACAATGTTTGCTGAAAAAAGTGCCAATCCCTATGCGAATCCGGCAGTCTATACCGAGGATCCCCTGCTCAGCGGCTATATCTCTACCGAAAACCTGGAGAAGCTTAAGGAAGCACCATTTGTTGTAACGCATTCCAGTGGAAGGGGTAGTATTATCTCAATTCTTGACAATACCAACTTCAGGGGAGTATGTTACGGAACAAGCAAGATCTTCGCCAATGCTGTGTTTTTTGGGCAGATGATGAGGTAGTTGGCCAAGAAAAATATAATATGAGAACACCATTGGTGTTCGATTATTGTAGTTATCAAACTCCGATGGAGTTTTTATGTCTCTCTAATATATTTCTACAATAATCCAAGGCCGATGGCCTTGATTTTGGGAGAAAAAGAATGTAATGAAAAATATTTTAACTTGTTTTTGATGTTTAAAAATTACATCGAGAATTACGAAAAGCAACAAGAAGATTAATATTTTCACTTCCCCTCTAAAAACCTGCCTGGCAAGGCGGGGAGGGGACCGAGGGGTGTGTAATTATGGAACCCAATAACATGTAATTCATTGATTTTATTTTTCCATTTAAGCTATATACCTTTACTTAACATATTTCCCTGACAAGTTAACCCGCATTATTCATGCAAAAACGTAGTACATTGCATGAATGTGTGATGGGTAGAGGGAAGCAATGCGGGAAACCCCGACAAGAAAATACCCAAATTTGAGGATTGGAATGAACTCAAATTTGTGGTATTGCTTCGTCGGAAGGATTATTTATGAATAATCCGGGTTAAACCGTCAGCAGATCCCGCTTTTCAGCGGGATGCCTGCCAGCCGGGCAGGCTGGAATTCAACTGAATGGTTTCAATTCACACAGGTGTTCTTGAACCCATAGTTTCATTTACTTTAATCTTGTTACTTTTATCTTTTATCTTAATCTACATACATGACTGATTTCTACACATCCGACAACCGGTCAGCATTGGATTCCATGTCCAATGCACAGAAAATTGCATTCGGACCCATTGTTTTCCAGGCAGCCAGAGTGCTGAGAGATACCGGCATACTGAACTTGTTGCACGATAAAGGTGAGGCAGGTATTGATGCGGAAACCATCTCCGCAAAGTTGGAGCTACCATTATACGGTGTAAAGGTCCTTACCGATGCAGGTTTGAGCATCGGTGTACTATACCTCAAGGGTAAAAATTATTCCCTGACCAAAACCGGACATTTTATTGTCACTGACAAAATGACCAATGTAAACATGGACTTCGTTCATGACGTCTGCTATAAGGGGATGTTCCATCTTGAGGAGGCAGTACAAACCCGGCGACCTGCAGGGCTCAAGGTCTTCGGGGACTGGGATACCATCTACGAGGGACTCTCAAAGTTACCGGAAAAGGTGAAGGAAAGCTGGTTTGGGTTTGATCATTTTTATTCCGACAAAGCGTTCGAAGAGGTGATCCCGGTACTGTTCGAAGAGAAACCGGAAAATATTCTCGATGTCGGCGGCAATACAGGGAAGTTTTCCATCCGTTGTGCAAACCATTCAGATTCTGTTAAGATCACCATCCTGGACCATCCGGGACAGCTTGAGATGGCAGAACAAAACATCCGGGAACATGGATTCCAGGAACGGATTGACACCTACCCCATCGACCTGCTCGACCACTCCAAACCCTATCCCAAACCCTATGACATCATCTGGATGAGTCAGTTCCTGGATTGTTTTAGTGGTGAAGATATTGTTGAATTGCTGCTGAAAGCCAGGAACGCCCTCTCCGCAAATGGTTCAATACTTATCCTGGATACATACTGGGACAGGCAGCGTTTTGAGATCTCCTCCTTCTGCCTGAACATGACATCCCTCTATTTTACCGCCATGGCAAACGGGACCAGCAGGATGTACCATTCAGAAGAGATGATCGGGTATATTGAGAAAGCCGGTTTACGAATCGTCAAGCAGAAAGATGGAATCGGTTTGAGTCATACCCTTATACAGTGTAAAAAATAATTAGTTTCGCACCTACCTGCCTTGTATTTCTTCAGTATTCAGGTAACAGATTTGTTTTATTGTTTTAAGATATATGTGCTTATTCAATAGCCAAATTTTTTATTCAGAGTCTGGATGATATTAATACTTTAAATAGCAAAATTCAACCCCTATAGGGTTGTAATCTTCTCGTATATCCTAACCACCGGTCATAACCGGTGGTTACTCATTATTCTACCCCTGTCGGGGTAAATTTTAATGATTAAAGCTAATTTCGGTAGAGCGATAAAACAACGGAAATCAATCGCTCCATTGGAGTGGTACTTTGGTAGCAAAATGGTTCTCATGCTTATTCCCGCTCCAGCGGAGCGGAACCTTGATAGCATAAAAGAGGACGAATACCAATCCGCTCCAGAGGAGCGATACATTGGTAGACCATTGGGGATCAAAATTAATACCGCTCCGTAGGTGCGGAACATTGGTAGCACAACAGAACACGAAAAACCGTTCGCTCCGTAGGAGCGATACGTTGGTAAATCGCTTGATAACACCTATATTTCTGCTCCGTAAGCCGTGCCTGCCGGCAGGCAGGTGCGACACAAAAAAATAAAATATACCAACTCACAAAAACCATGAATTACCGTCGATTTGGAAATACAGCATTGCGGATCAGTGAAATCGGATTTGGAGCCTGGGCAATCGGTGGCCCGGCATATGCCGGAACAATCCCGATCGGATGGGGTAAAACAGACGATCCTACTTCCATCAAGGCACTGAAAACAGCTTTTGAGCAGGGAATAAATTTCTATGATACGGCTGACTTTTATGGACTGGGACACTCCGAGGAACTGATCGGTCAGGTTTTTGGGAATCACCCGGAAGTAATCATTGCCACCAAGGCTGGTCACCGGCTAAACGAAAAGGGAGAAATCCTGTTCGACTATTCCTATGATTACCTGATACGCGCTTGCTCACAAAGCCTGAAAAGACTGAAACGGGAAAGCATCGATTATTACCAGTTGCATACTGCCCGGGTGGCTGACCTGGAAAAAGGAGACTGCATCCGGGCAATGCAGGATCTGCAAAAGGAGGGAAAAATCCGGTACTGGGGCATTTCGCTCAACACCTATGATCCCGCACCAGAAATTGAATTCTTGATCCATCACCGAATTGGCAATGGGTTTCAGGTCGTGCTCAACATCATCAACCAGCGAATCGTTGAACTCTTACCGGAAATAGCCAATCATCACTATGGGGTGATTGCCAGAATGCCGCTACAGTTTGGACTGTTAACCGGAAAATTTGACCGGAATTCACGTTTTGGTGCGGATGATCACCGTGCCACACGCCTTAATCCCGAAATCCTTGAGCAGGCAGAAGAATATTTGTTGCCAGTCTGGGAAATGGCGAAAAAATATCAAACGACATCGGGAGCACTGGCTCTGCGTTTTGATCTCAGCTTCCGGGAAGTGTCAACGGTCATCCCGGGAATGCGGGATGAAAACCAGGTGATGCAAAACATTGCTGACCTGGAGAAGATCCGTGATCACGATATGCTATTTCTAAAAAAGCTTTACCATGATAAGCTTTCGACACTACTATCAGAAATGCAGAAATTCGGATAGTATGAATTGTTCCCGGATTCCACGGATTCCCGCATTTCTTTTCCTGTTCGCCGGATTAATCGTGTTTTTGATTTCCTGTTCAGATGAAGAAGAACCTTTTGTTGATCCCTATTTGACCGAACCCGCCTGTACCTCGACATTTGTTCCCAAAGAGTATACCTGGCAGGTGGTGGGATTTTACCCCTCCTGGAAACACGATATCCTTCCGATAGATTCCATTCAATGGGACAAGATCACACGTGTTGTCTATGCATTTGCCTACTGTTTTGACGGGGTGGACATTGACTGGGAATACTGGTCGGGATTATATACGGGAACGGTAAATCAATATGAGAGTCAGGCATTTGTCAACATCCTGAAAGGGTTGAAGGAGGATCTTGCACCGTATAATAAAAAGATCTCCGTCGATCTCTATGCCAGTGACTGGGGAGGGAGACACTACCTCGACAGGATCAGGGATTACGCAGATGACATCATGATCATGTGTTATGATTTTACGGGATCATGGTCAGATCCGGGGCCCCACTCCTCTTATGAAGATGCGATTGGTACCGGTTCAACCGCCCAATCGACCGGGTTGGCTTACTGGGTCAATTACAGGCAATGGCCAAAATCAAAGATCCTGCTGGGGGTTCCTTTCTACGGCAGGGATTTTGACAACAACGGCGGTGGAATCTCCTATAGCCGGATCGTCGAAGAGTATCCCGAAGCACCCTATGCTGATCAGGTTGCAAATATTTATTACAATGGCATTGAAACCATCAAAACCAAGACCCGGTATGTCATGGAGAATAACTATGGAGGCATCATGATTTGGGAACTGGGCCACGATTCA
>CAYMFM010000006.1:55055-83291 GCA_964389685.1 uncultured Rikenellaceae bacterium | reverse complement strand
TGTCATGGAGAATAACTATGGAGGCATCATGATTTGGGAACTGGGCCACGATTCATGGGTGGATAGCATCAGCCTTTTGAATGCCATTGATGAGGAGATCCGGTCGTTTAAATAGAAAATCTTACCTTAAATCTTACATCCAACTTCCCATGTGAGATTACGAAAACCATTAATATCACTCGTTCATCGGTGTTCGTGCCTGTCAAATGTACTCCGATTGTTCAAAAGACAGATTCCTTTTCCTAATCTCTAGAATCCTGACTTTCAAAAATATATTATAAATATATTGAAATAAATGATAGCAGAATCCGTCCCCCTTTTTCAAAGGGGGATTGAGGGGGATTTTAAGTGGTTTGACAAATACATTGTTTCGCACCTACGGCGCGATGTTTTTTTTTCGGATAGATATTTTCTACCAATGTTTTGCTCCTCTGGAGCAAAGCTAATACATTATTCCATGGACTATTTGTAGTCCAATGTAGGAATTCTAACGTAAAAAATAACTATCTTTGTAATGATTTTCAACCTATTGAATTCATGCCCCCGTGGCGTGCATACAGATCTCCAGGAACGTCTCCCAGATGAGACGAATTGGAGCTTTTGGTTTACCGGCAATTTAAATGAAGCGAAAGGCAGGAACTCTTTTCGGATTGATTGTTTTCATGTCATTCCACCTTGTGGTTCGTGGTCAGGATTTCATCAACCAGGAGGATGCACTGGTATGGATTGGAAAAAACATCGAATCCAGCACAACCGTTCTCATTCGGAAGCAGTTAAGTCTGAAAGAATTCGAATACGGAAATGATATCCGCTTCTTCAAACTGGCTCAGATAAAGGGTTGTAAACTGATCCTGGAACGCTACGACAAGACGGAAGGAAAACCCATGGTCAAATCGGTTTATGAGCTTCCGTTGAAAGAGATTGATCCGAACAACATCAGGCTAGCCATTGAGAAATTCAGCCGGAATATCTGCCTTATCCTGCAGCCAAACAACAAAAGAAAGATCAAAGTTACACGACTCAGTGGAAAAGACTTTAAAAACAAACGGTACCTGAAAAAAACAGAAGTGATCCTCGAATTCAACCAGGAAGCACAAGCTAAAAATATCCCTTCCCAAATGCAGAAAGCATTTCAGTATACGATCCAGAAATGCAACAGCGACAATTCCAGCATCATCGATTACCTGAATAATTCAGGCAGTAATTAAGGTCAGAATCCATCCCCCTTTCCCCGGGATGACCGCAGGCAGGGGGTTGAATGCTAATAACTTACATTTGAAAATTCAACCCTTGTAGGGTTGTTATATCCTCCTACATCTTATCCACCGGTTAGCACCGGTGGTTACTCATTGTTCTACCCCTGCCGGGGTAAATTTAGATGGTTAAAATCAATTTTGGTTAAAACACCAGATTAATCAGAACCAAAAGTGATACGATGACTCGAAGTCATCGTATCACTTTTCTCAGTTATTTCCGGCATAAAAATTGTACCATTTCCCTGTCAAACACAACAGCCTAACATAACCATGAAACGAAATCACAGACTCTTACGATTTCTGCTCATTTTCTTTTTTATTCCATTTTTATTTTCATGCGAAAACGAGCAGGAAGCGGCTACCGGTCCGCTCAATGTGTCCAACATTAAACATAGCAGCTGTAAAACCTTTAAATCACTGGTGGATAAGAATCAGGATTGTATCGAATATCAAACGGTAAATGATCATTATCTGAAAATTAATAGAATCAATGTCGCTTTCAATTTCTGTATCGATGGCGTGGATATCAAAACCACAGTTGATCAGGAGCAGGTAATTACTATAGCAGAGACGGATATAAACCCGGCATGTAATTGCCTCTGCCTGTATGACATAGAATACACCATCGGGCCACTGGAATACGGAACCTATATCCTGCGGATTATCGAGGGATATACCGATACCATAACTGTGGAATTTGAATTTTCCGCAACAACCCGGGGAAGCTATTGTGAGGTGAGGGAAGGGTATCCCTGGGATGTAAAGTAACGAGATTTCCTGCCTGCAGCAGCAGGCAGGCGGATTGCGGACCTGTCCTGACCAGCGAAGCTGTGTCAGGATCGCAAAATTTGGATTTTTAAGTAATTCATGTAAACTCACCGGGTGACTCGAGTCACCCGGTGAGTAAAAACAATTAACATTGAACAATTAACCATTAACAACAATTCTTCATATCTTCCGCCGGTTCTAATGGTACGAATCAGTCATAGGTTTTTTTAAAGATTTGCATTAAATTGAGCTGCAAATGGTTTGGTAAAATCCGGTAAACTAATGGCATGAAAATCCAAGGATACCTTATTACACTTCTTTTCGTACTACTGACTCCCGGGATCTCTGAAGTTTCCGCACAGCCTGCCGGACAGACAGGCCGGGGCTATCTCTCCGAAGAGGCACAGATCAGCCTGTTAACCTGCGATCCGGGGAAGGAAGTCTATTCTGTTTTTGGCCATACAGCCCTGCGGGTAACAGACCCTGTAAACGGATTTGATGTGGTCTATAATTTCGGTACGTTTGATTTCAGCACACCAAATTTTTACCTGAAGTTCATCCGTGGCAGACTGATGTATACCCTGTCGCGCTACAATTTTTCCGATTTCAAGATGGAATACAGGATGGAAAAACGTTCCATTTTCGAGCAGAAATTAAACCTATCCCAGGCAGAAAAAGATAAGACCTTCTATCTACTTGAGGTGCATTACCTGCCGGAGAACCGGTACTACCTGTATGATTTCTTTTACATCAATTGTACCACTAAAGTGCTGGACCTGATCGATTCCGCGATCAATGACCCCGAATACTTCTCGCAGTACAGCACGCTTCAGGAACGGACCTTCCGTCAAAACCTGGCTATTTATCTTGAACCGATACCCTGGACCAGACTGGGTATTGATCTTCTGCTGGGAATCCCTTCTGACAAGACCATGACGGTCCGCGAAAGCATGTTTCTTCCACTGGAACTAATGCAAAAAGTGGATAAGGAAAAAAATCGTGATCTTTTTGATGATATCCAGGTCGTTTACCAGGCAGAAGATGAGGGATCCTCCTCCCCTTCCTGGTGGTCACCCAGCATCGTTTTCTGGGGTATCTTCCTGGTTGCCCTGGTGCTGACCATTTTAGAAATGAAAAAAGGTGTCCGGATAGTCTGGCCGGATACCATCTTTTTTTCCATTATCGGATTACAGGGCATTTTATTGGTGTTGCTCTGGGCATTCAGTGATCATGATGGTATGCATCAAAACCTCAATATTTTATGGGCTTTCCCACTCCATTTTCCGGTTTTCCTGATCCAGGGATTGCTGGGGAAACGGATCTTCAGGGTATACATCATGATTACCGGTATCCTCTTGCTGCTCACCCTTCTGCTCTGGAAGGTTATTCCCCAGGAGTTTAATCCAACGATGTTCCCTCTGATGCTGATTATGCTGGTGCGGTTTGTTTCTATCTATTGGAGACTTAGAAGGGTCGACTCAGAGAGTCGACCTACATAGTTGCCAGCTTTACAGAGACTGATAAGTACTACTTCCAGGTTTGAATTTCCTATACACAATGTAGGGCGACCCAGCCTGGCTGGCAACCGACTAAAATAAATCGGTTTTGCTATTGATCTTTCGTCGTGTTATTGGATCGCCTGGTGCTTTTCGGCCCATGGACGAATTTCCATCTGAAGATCATTGTAGTTGGGCCGGGCTTCATTGCTTCCGATTCTTTCTTTAAACATGCCGTCCCAATGGGACTTAAAAACTGCAGAATTCATCGATAAAAATGCTGTCACTGTCTGACGGATGAAGGGCAAGCAGGACCGTCTGACCGATTGGCCGGTCTGACGGATGAAGGGCAGGCAGGGGGTTGACGTATAAAGAGCAAGGATTTTCATGGACCGGGAAATTTGGACGTTTATTAGATAGAGTCCAGTGATACGATGACTGAGCAGGGCTATCTTTTACTATGGAAAGTCATCGTATCACTTTTGAACTTTGCGGTACGGTACCAATTTGTTCTTTTACCCAATCTTTTCGATTAACAGAAAAATTTTTTTTGTATTTTGCCGGGAACAGAGATCACAGTACAACGATCCTCCCTGCCTGACTGCCCGTCCGACCGGCGGTCATCCGGGCGGGAATGTCATTCGGGCAGGCCGGGTCGTTGACCAATAAACACAGCGATGAAAAACCTGACATACATTTGTTTGATCGTCTTAGCTTTTTTGAACCTTCAGGAAGTTCATTCACAAGCTATTGATCCCGTTACGGCTGATTATACAGCCATTGATGCTCATGCCCTAAGTCTGGGTGGCAATTACAGGGACATCGACAAATTAGCCAATGATCTGAACGAAGGTCTGACAGAGGATTATGAAAAAGCAAGGGCGATATTTACCTGGATCGCAGCAAATATCGATTACGATATCAAAGCCTTCCATAAAGGTAGCGCCCCCATTCGCTTTACTTACTCCACCGAAGAAGAGCTTCAACGGCTTTTGGCAGAAGATAATGATCGCATCGTCGGTGAGGTTTTAAAAAACAAAAGGTCTGTCTGCGACGGCTATTCAAGATTGTTCATTACCCTGTGTAAAAAATCCGGGATTGAGGCAGAAGCGATCGACGGATATGGCAGGAATAACCTGGAGATAAGGGGAGGATCGGTATTGGATAACTCAAATCACACCTGGAATGCCGTCAAACTCAATAACAGGTGGTATCTGCTCGATCCCACCTGGGCAAGTGGATATACTGATCCGGGTGTTACCAAATTCACAAGGAAATTCAGGGAGGGATTTTACCTGACTCCCCCTGAAAAGTTCATTTTCGATCACTTTCCTGAAGACCCTAAATGGCAGCTGCTCGAGAAGAATGTTCCATGGAATGAGTTTATCAGTTTTCCCCTGGTAAAGGGAGGATTCCTGGAATACAACATCTCTAACTTCAAACCTACGGAAGGAACGATTCGGATAAAAACCGGGAGATCGATTGCATTTGAATTCACTTCAGACCGGAGAATCGATGAGATCCTGGTCCACCAGAGCAATGAACGGTACAGTGACAAGGCAAACGTTGACAAACAGGGCAACAAGTACCTCTTCCATCATACTGTAGAAAAGAGGGGTAACTATGTCATTACTATTTTTGTTAATGGCGAATCAACCCTGATGTACCGGGTGGAGGTGAGGTGAGCAAACGACTCACCGGGTGACTTCGAGTCACCCGGTGAGTAAAAAATGAATAAACCATGTATTTCGAAAAAGAAAGATTATACCACATTTATAATCAAGGAAATAATAAAATTAAAATCTTTTACTACCGTTGGAATTATGTCTTCTTCAAAGAAAAGATACGTGAGTATATATTGCCTTATGCCGATGTGTTAGCCTGGGCTCTTCTACCGAATCATTTTCATCTGCTGGTCTATGTTAATGAGGTTGAAATGACTCACCGGGTGACTTCGACCTAAACTGAACGAATTGTCTAAAAAAATTAAAAAGAAGTCTTCTTCACTATACTGATAATGTGTATATTAGTGGTGATAAAGCAAAAAACAACACATCACCTAATAAGTGAAAAAGACTATCTTCTTATGGGAACAAAGATAACAAAAATTGGCATTACAAACGATAAGATTTCAGCACGGGGAGGGCTCCCCTTTTTTCTTCGTTACATTGAAAAAATCGGGTTGTATAGTCTAGTATCAGGCATTATACTTTCTAAACTTACAAAGAGTAACAAGGGCTTGCAGTTGCGAGGGTTTCTAAAACAAATGTTTGCATTTTTTATTGACGGGACAGATATGTCAATATCAGGCTTTGACCAGAGGAAAGAAGATGAAGGATATGCATCACTGCTAGAAAACAGTATAGACAAGATGGCTTCCTCCCACCAAATAAAGCGTTTTTTTTCAAAGATGTCTATAGTTAACAACCTTGTTTTTAATAAAATACTTCATGAATTATTTATTTGGAGGCTAAAAATTACAAACCCAACAATCATTGAACTCGGAATAGATACAATGGTTATGGACAACGACTATGCAAAAAAGCGAGAGGGCAATGAAACAACCTACAAGAAGAAGAAAGGTTTCCAGTCATTGCATATTTGTTGGGGTCCATTTTTGATTGATGTATTGTTCAGAAAAGGGAGTGCTCACTCCAATCACGGTACTGATTATACCGATAGAGTAAGGGCGGTTGTTGAATTAATTCGTAAGAGGTATTCGGAAGAAGCACCAATTATAATATGCGCAGATAGTGGGTTTGCCGATCAAAGAGCATATGAGGATTTTGAGGAGAATTTAGATATACACTATATCACAACAAGCAGAATGTATAACGGTGTTAAGGAGTATGTTCAAGAAATTCCCGCAGATAACTTTGGAGAATTTTCAAAAAACAAGGCTATATGGAATTTTGTTGAATTTGGTAATAAGCTTGTATCCTGGTCTAAATTTAGAAGATGTATATATACAGACCTGCAAAGGGATGATGATGGACAATATCTAATGCGGTTTAGGAGAACCGATACAATCATTTATACCAATATCGGCTTATGTCCCAGAGTTGATCAAAAGCTCATGACTGCTGGTGGTAAACATTATTTTGAAGCAGAAACAATAATCCAAAAATCACATGAAAGAGGTGCCGATGAGCTAATTAACCGAAGCATAAAAGAAATGGCCACCAAAGAACAATTACCTTTCAAAAGGTTTGGGATGAATAGGACTTACTACTATTTGCTTGTTATAACACATTTTATCTTCGAGGCCTACAAACAAGATGTAACAATCGGAATCATCTCAACCACAGTATACCCAAGTACTTTTAGAAGAAAACTTATTGATTTTGCTGCAAAGATAACATCAGGAGCAGGCTACATTATATTAAACGTAACAAGGTCGGTATACCAAACAATAAATATTGCTGAGTTGTGGAAACGATGTAAATCTCCACCGAAATTGCAGATTGCCTAGAAGAAAAACAAATACAATTTATCGGTAAACCATAATGGTAATGGGAGTGGTATATATGTCAAATGAGGAAATGTCCTAAAAATATGAGATTCTTAATTTTCTAAGATATAAATCCCCAGGAAATTATATTTCTGAGGATTCTCTTGTTGGAATACTAAGCTTTATTGCTCCTTTTGGAATAATTTTAGCTAAGTTGTTTGAATCGCTCAATTTAGGTTCGAGTCACCCGGTGAGTAAAACACGTTCTTTGAACGATTCAATCGCAATAATGCTTCGTTCATATACAAGGGCCATTAATAAGGAAGAAGAAAGAAGTGGGTCATTATTCAGGGAGGAAACAAAAGCTGTTTGTTTAAATAAAACCGAAGGGTTGTCACCTTCATGGTACACCATCAGCGGGATAACTACGATAAATATTCGGCGTCCAGAACACCAGTATCCACAAGTATGTTTTGACTACATACATTATAATCCGGTTAAACATAACCTGGTAAAATCACCCGGTTTATGGGAGTTTTCATCGTTTACTGAATATTCCAGCGCCAAAGAAAAATCCTTGATCAACAGAGAAAAGGCCTTTGAACTGGGTCTGGCGTTTGATTAAAAACTCACCGGGTGATTCGGAGTCACCCGGTGAGTAAAACTAAGGCATAATATTTGCATAAATTCCATACCAACCACAACAACTAAAACAACCATGAAACGAATGAAACGATATTTTCCCTTTACAGGACTTCTGCTCGTTATTGTATTGATCCCTTTTATTACGTCATGCGAAAAATCTTCCGAAAATCCGCTTAAGGTGTCTGACGTCAAACATACAGGATGCAAAACCTTTAAATCACTGGTGGATAAGAATCAGGATTGCATTGAATACCAGACTGCAGATAGCAATTACCTGAAGATTAACAGGATAAATGTTGCCTTTAACTGCTGTATCGACAATGTAAAAATCCACACTTCCATTGATCAGGATTGGGTAATTACTGTAAAAGAGACCGAAATATGCCCGCAGCCCTGTGACTGCATCTGCCTGTATGACCTTGAATACACCATCGGACCGCTCGAATACGGAACCTATCTCCTTCAGATTGTCGAAGAATATGCCGATACAATGACGGTGGAATTTAAATTTTCCGGCTCAACCCAGGGGAGCTACTGTGAACTGCGAGATGGGTATCCGTGGGATGTGGAGTGATGAGTGGTGAGTGATGAGACTGTGAGTGAAAGAAAGCAAGGATGAAGGATGATGGATAAAGGAGGTGAGTTTTGCCGTAGGGGTCCCTTCTGGAGGAGAACAGGGCACAGAGTTTATAGCGGATTGCGAACTGAGCGTAGCCTGCCCGAATGACATTTCCGCCCCCGCCAGAATGAAAGAATCATTCTTTCGGGCTGGCGGATGACCTACCGGTCGCCCGCCTGAACGATGTAGTCGGGCAGGGACGGGCATTCAGGCGGGCGGTCTCATGAGACATGCTGAAAGCATGGCGAGTAATTGCGAATTTGTACTGACCAACGAAGGTGGTGGACAAAGTATCGGATTCATTGAATGCAATTAACCATTCACAAAGATTCTTCGTATCTTCCATTGTTTTATCATCACTCTCATCCATGTTTCTGCTCAACGGTTTCAAGGGAAAGAATCATTTCTGGCGATATTTTGTAACCCTTATCATCGTTTTTGCCGCCACGCAGATCGGAGCGATTCCCTTTACCATTTTGCTTTTTGTAAAAGCGCTGGAGAGCGGGCAGATGCCCGATGCTTCAAATATCACCGATTTTGCAGCATTCGGCATAGATCCGAACATCGGGCTGGTGCTGATGGTGCTCCCTTTTCTCACCGGGCTGATCGTTCTTCTTTTCCTGATTCATGAATTCCATAAACGGACCATTACGGACACCCTGACCGGTAGAAAACGGTTCGATTATTTCCGGTTCTGGTTTGGAGTATTAACCTGGATGATCCTATGGACGATTGTCTTTGTTATTCATTTTATCATTGAACCTGGGAATTTTAGTTTCAATTTTGATCCATCCCACTTCTTCATACTGATCCTGGTCACCATCCTGTTTATACCCTTTCAAACCTCCTTTGAAGAGGTACTGTTCAGGGGGTATTTGATGCAAGGTCTGGCTGTTCTATCGAAAAACCGATGGATCCCGATACTGGTCACTTCACTGGTCTTTGGCCTGCTTCATGCCTTCAACCCGGAGGTCAAAGAATACGGATTTGCTCTCACCATGCCGCAATATTTGCTTTTCGGGCTTTTCTTTGGGATCATTACCATCGTTGATGACGGTCTTGAACTGGCTCTGGGAGTTCATGCCATCAACAACATCTACCTCTCCATCTTTTTTACCCATGATTCCTCTACCCTGCAAACGCCTGCCCTGTTTGAGATTCAGAATCTTAATCCACTGGTTGACCTGGTTGAATTGGTTCTGGTTTCTGTCATTTTTATCCTGATTTTATCCCGGAGGTTTGGATGGGCAAGCTGGAGGATGTTGGTGGAGAAGGTAGGAACGGTAACCCGGGAGACGTAGAGACGTTGCCAACCTTTGCTAAAGCTAAGGCTGACAAAGCATGCAACGTCTCTACCTTGGTTGGATTTTCCGATTCATTATTTAATTGCAGTTGGTCAACTGAAATTTTCTATCGAAATTTACAGAAACAATTTATAACAGGTCTTATGAAATCTTCAACGGTTTCCCACCAGCAAAGGATGTTTCGGTTTTTGATACTATTCTTATGGTTAATCGCCTTACATTCGTTTATCGTGGGGCTATTTCTGATCCTCTTTCCACCCGGTTTATTGAACCGGTTCGGATTTGAAGTAACTGAAAAGTTTTTCCCGACACAGGCAGGTGTATTTCACCTGGTCATGGCAGCCATTTATATCTTTGCAGTTCGCAGGATAAAGCGGTGTGTTGACCTTGTTCAACTCTCCATTTTCATCAAATTCCTGGCAGCGATATTTCTCTTTTCCTACTACTTTTTCATTGAAAGTATCGCTCTGGTTATTTTATCGGGAGCCGGTGATCTTCTGATGGGAATGATCCTGTTGATCCTGTTTATCCGGTCAGGACTTTCCCAAAATAATAACGCGGAAGGGAACTCCCGCGCTATTCATCAATAGGTTTATTAGGAGATTGGAGACAGCGTGTTGAAGTAACGATTAGACTAACTATAGGGTTACAGTTTCTCCCGCAGGTAACACCTTCTTATCTCGTCCCCGGTTTTTATCCATGAGTTCGCACATCCCACCCGGTTGCATATACCGATGCAGTTCGAGAAATCCAGCTCCTTGTCCAGAAAGAGTGCAACGTATTTGCCCCCGCAATCGCAAGGTCCGTAGACCGGGAATGGTGCTCCGCATTCAAAGCATGACAATTCCAGCAATTCCCCCTCAATCAGATCCAGATCGAATGTAAATCTTGATTTGTCCCCAGCAATGGGACTTAAAAAGATCAATCCGGTTTTGCCGGCACACTGGGCTTTCAGCACAATACCGTTATATTCTCTGAACACGGACTGGCTATTGACCAGGTTATGACCATTGGGACAATAGCATTCTGTTACTACATCAGGTTTATCTTCTTTTGCCGATTTTTTATGACTCGGGAAGATCATTCTACCTTTTGAATTAAATCGTTTCATTTCATACACGCGTTATTAGATCCCGGAATTGATCAACAGACTGGTCTCCAAACAGGGCAGGTTCAAGAAAGGAAAATACTTCACTATAAATCTGCTCATATTTTGCCTCAATTTCCGGAGAAAAAGATTCACTAAACAGGGTATCTTCGACAATTTCCACAGCAATAATCAAGATGACCTCGGGCACTTCAAATCCCAACTTCTTACTCATTTTCAGGCCCGTCAGGAAAGAGACATCGTGAAAGCTTGACAGATCGTGTGTCTCCTTAAAATGTTCAGGTGACAGCAGGTAGACATCGCCCGGTTTCCCTGATTTTGTCTTAATGGCATCAATGATAATGACATTCTGATATCCCCGGATAAACTCAATGATCTCCAGCCCTCCCAGGCAGATGTTCTCGTAGCAAACATCGGAATGAGGAAGGTCTCCTTTTAACCGGCTGACCAGTTTTGGGCCAATTCCATCATCAGAAAGGATTTCGTTCCCCACACCCAGTACAAGGGTTTTCGCTTTTTTCATCCTGTTATCTTCCACGTCTCATAATTGTCTCTCTGATTCAACAAGGATCAGTCATTTCAGGTACTTCTTTTTACCGACTGGATAATATTTCCTTCAGCATCTCTGATATTCACGATGAGGGGCATCTCTCCGGGCAGGCTATGGGTAGCACATGAAAAGCAGGGGTCATATGCGCGAAAAGCCATTTCCACCATATTGAGTATTCCATCGGTTACTTCAACTCCTTTTTTAATTAATCCCTGGGCAGCCTTTTTCAATGACATGCAAATGGCAGCATTATTGTTGGTCGTACCTACAATAATATTAACCTTTTTAACGATTCCCTTCTCATCTGTCCAGTAGTGATGTGTCAGTGTTCCTCTCTGTGCTTCAACGATACCGATACCTTCATCCGGTTTATTCACCGGTGTCTTGAGTTCTTTCCCGGTAATATCCGGGTCGGTAACCAGTTCAAGTGCTCTTTCAGCGCTGTAAAGCAGTTCAATCAGCCGGGCCCAATGCATTGCCAGTGTTGCATGCACTGGTTTTCCGCCCAGAGTTTCATACATCTTTTCGTACTCTTTCTGTGCCAATGGTGTAGCCATTCCATCGGCAGCATTCAGCCTGGAGAGGGGTGTTGCATGATAGACACCGGAATCCTGTCCATCGACAAATCCCTTCCATCCGATTTTTTTCAGGTATGGAAACTTGAGGTAGCTCCATGGTTCAACCCGTTCGGCAACATAATCCATATACTCTTCCGGTGCATATTTACAATGTTCTTTCCCCACTGTATCTACGACCCTCACCTTGCCATCGTAAAAATTAACTTTATTGTTTTCATCCACCAGTCCCATAGAATGAAGTGTCAGGTTATATGGGCCATTCACGATGATATCCACATAATCTTTATTTCCAAGGACAACGTCTTCAAAAAGCTTAATGGAGAATTTACCAAATTCCACAAATCCTTTGGCTTGTTCTACCATAACATCTCTCTGTTCTTCGGTAAGTCCCTTTCTCACTCCACCGGGGATATTCAGCACCACATGTGTCTGGTGGCCTCCAAGCAGTGCCTGGATCTCCTGAGCAATTCTTCTCTGCTTAATCACCTCGGTACCGATTTCCACTCCAACTTTTCCTATGACACCAAGGATATTGCGTTCTGCAGCCGGAGCGGTTGGACCCACGACAAAATCGGGGGCTGCCAAAGCATAGAAGTGCGCAATGTGGCTATGGATAAAGTGTGCCATAAAGAACAGCTCACGAATTTTTTTCGCCGTTGGTGGTGGTTCCACGCCATACACAGCATCAGCCGCTTTACCGGAGGCCATGTGATGACAACCCGGACAAACACCACAAATTTTTGTTACGATCTGTGACAACTCTTCCACGGGTCTCCCTTCACAAAATTTTTCGAATCCTCTGAGTTCAGGGACCTGGAAATAGACATTTTCAACGTCACCATCATCCTTCAGAAAGATTTCAATTTTACCGTGCCCTTCAAGACGGGTTATAGGATCAATCGTAATTCGTTTCATATTATTTTCCTCCTTAATAATGAGCCAGGCAGGCTGAACCTGTAGAATGTCCCGGCAGGATCATCAATTGTATCAATAATTCTCAATATTTCTTCCGGATCATCTGAATCGATCATGGTTCCGATAGCCGACATCATTTTGGCACCCGGATCCGGAACATCGGCTGGCGGGCCATAGCAACCCCTGCAGGGGGCATTCCCTTCGATGCATCGAACGCCACAGCCTCCGCGGGTGGCAGGTCCCATACAGATCACACCCTGTTCCAGGAAGCAGGTTTCTCCATCATCCTCAATCTCAAATGGCCGATAAAAACGCTTAATCTTTTTATTTTCTGTCTTTTTCCGCGGGCATTCGTCGCACTGGGTTTTTTCCAGAGCCCCGACAACCGATCCCGGAGGTGGCAGTTCTGCACCGGTCACTATTGCCATGAACACCTCTAACAGTCGTTCGCTTTGTGGCGGGCATCCCGGCAGGTAATAATCCACATCCACCACCTGGTTAAGGGTTCGGACATCATTATAAAATACAGGAAGCTCAAGTACTCCCTCCTTAACTTCAAACTTCGGTTGAGGAACAATCTTATCCGGATTTTCAGTCGACTCGGTGGTCATGTATACCCGTTCGAACAATGCCTCTTTTGTAGTAAAATTCGCCAATCCCGGAATTCCTCCAAGATGAGAACAGGAACCGTAAGCGACAAGGATCTTGCTCTTCTGACGCAACAATTTTGCCATGTGTTCATTTTCACTGTTCCGGACCGCACCGTTAAAGAGGGTAACATCGATAAATCCATCTTCCATTGCTTCCACATCCTTGTATTTTGTATCCAGGGCTATGGGCCAGAAAACAAGGTCGGCAGCGGCAACCAAGTCAAACAGTTTTTCATGGACATCCAGTACAGACACACAACATCCACCGCATGATGCGGCCCAATATACGGCAAGTTTTATTTTTGGTTTTTCTTCACTTTTTGCCATTTGTTTGCCTCCTGATTACGTTAAGTTTTCAACTGTTTCCTTGACTTTACATGGGCCCAGCTGTTTAATCTGTTCGGTGAATTCATCGGCCAGTTGGGCGAATTGTTTTCCTTCACTGGCACTGATCCATTCCAGTCTCAGCCTGCCCTTTTCCAATCCCATCTGGTCCAGGTATTTCTGGAGAAGATGATATCTCCTCAGGCACTTATAATTCCCCTCATGATAGTGACAATCACCGGGGTGACAACCACAGATCAGGACACCATCTGCACCCTCCTTAAAAGCAGAAAGCACAAATGTCGGGTCAACCCGCCCGGAACACATCACCCGGATGATTCTGATATTCGGGGCATATTTCATCCGTGATGTTCCCGCGAGGTCTGCACCGGTGTATGAACACCAGTTGCATAAAAATGATACAATCGTTGGTTGATAACTCATGATATTATACCTCCTGTAACTCATTTGATATTGACAATAATCCTTCAATCTGCGAGAGAATTTGCTGATCGGTAAAGTGTCGGCTCCGGATAGCACCGGTAGGACAGGTTGAACCGCATGTGCCGCATCCCTTACACAATATCTCATTCACGACCGACACGTTTTTCTCCTCGTCATACTTGATCGCACTATAGGGGCAGACGCTTACGCAGGTCTGGCAACCACAGCAGAGATCCTCGTTTACAACGGCTGTTGTTACTTCCACTTCAACCGACCCAAAATTAATGGTAGCAAGAATACGTGAAGAGGCGGCTTTAGCCTGGGAGACTGAATCCGGGATATCTTTTGGAGACTGGCACCCCCCAACGACATATACTCCGTCTGTTGTGGTAGCCACCGGATCCAGCTTCGGATGCCTTTCAATATAGAAATCATTGCCACACATGCTGACACCTACAGCATGAGCAATTTCTTTGGCATTCTCCTGTGCTTCCACACCGACCATCAATACCACCATATCGGCAGGCACTTCAATCGTCTCACCGGAAAGTTTTTCATTCACTTCGATCAGTATACCGCATCCATCCTCCGGATCAGCTGTCCTGATCTTCGGCAGGTCTTCCTGCTGATCAAACATGAGAAACATCACCTCTTTCCTGGATGTTTCGGTATAGAACTCTTCACAACCTTTACCGAAGGCTCTCATATCGGCATACAGGTCATATACATTGGCATCCGGAATGGCTGATTTAATCTGGTTAGCGAACTTCAGTGCCACCATGCAGCATGTTCTGGAACAATATTCATGATAATCCACATTACGGCTTCCCACGCAATGAATAATGGCAATATTCTTCGGCTCCTTTCCCTCCCGGGTAAGGATCTCACCCTTTTTCAGCATCTCTTCAAATTCAAGTGAAGTAACCACACTCGGAATTTTACCATAACCATAGCCTTCAATACTGCTTGGATCGAATGTTTTCAGTCCGGTTGCCACGATAACACTCCCGAATTTCAGTTCAACCTCTTTGCCATTTTGTGAAAATTTCGTCTCAAAATTCCCAACATATCCAAATACCTCATCAATTGAACTGTTCAGGTACACCTCGATATTCGGATGGTTAGTAACCTTTTCAATTTTAGGGTTGATCAACTGTTGAGCGCTGTCCATATAGGGGAATGTCAGGTCGATATTGGCAACCTGTCCGCCCAGTTTCCCTGACTTTTCAATCAGGAATACCTTCTTTCCGGCATCGGCAATCTCGAGGGCTGCAGAGAGTCCTGCAATACCACCTCCGATGACCAGGGTTGCCGGATCAATTTCGACCGTTCTTCTATCGAGCGATTCATGCCATTTGACCCTGTTTACTGCAGCAGCAACAAGCGATCTCGCCTTTTTTGTTGCTTGTTCCCTGTCTTCATGAACCCAGGAAACGTGTTCCCGGATATTTGCCATCTCAAACATATAGGGATTCAATCCTGCATTTTCGAGCGCTTTCCTGAACGTCAGTTCATGGATCCTGGGTGAGCAGGCTGAAACAACGACACGATTCAGGTTGTGTTCCTTGATGTCATTGATGATCAATTCCTGTCCGGGATCGGAACACATGTACTTGTAGTTTTTTGCAATCACTACATCCGGGAGATTTTCAATTTCTTTTGAGACGCGTTCAACATCAACCATTTTGGCAATGTTCGTGCCGCACCAACAGACATATACTCCTATTCTTTTTTCGTCTTCCATTTTTCGCCAATTTTAAAAAATTATGCTGCAGCTGCCACCTTTACATTGAGTGCTGCCTTTTTCAGGTTTGCAAAAGAGAGTGCAAACGAACGGTACAGAAAATGGGTCCATTTTCCGAACGGAACAATCAAAATTCCCCATTGAGCGAGAATCATCAGATGGACCATGTATAGCCAGAAATGATTCGCTAACAGACCCGTATCAATAAAGAGACGAACCAGAAAAGCGGTCAATCCCATCAAGAACAGCCAGATGATAAAAAACCAGTCGGTGGGCTGAGAATATTTATTCACTTCCCTTTCTTTATTTAACCTGGAAAATAAGAGAAGGGCGGTAAAAATAAAGACAAGTCCTCCGGTAATGTATCCCAGGTAAATGATGATCTTATTTTCCGTTCCAAACCAATCGAGGAATACGGTTATGACCAGTAGCCCCAGGTAACCCAGTACAACCAGGAGGTGTTCAAGCCACCGGACTGTCTGCTTATCACATTTCAGTGTTTTGATCTGGGTGAACATATGCAAGAAAAGTGTTCCAACCGCGTCGATATAGGAACGGAAAGAGGCGTTGACTTTTGGTTTTATTACGGTAAAATAAAACATCCGGAGGATATTGGGCACCAGGATGAGCGTAAATACGCTAATGATCAGCCAAAATTCCAGCTTGTGTCCGAAATGCATGACCGCTTCGTGATTGAAATCTTTCACGAAACCAATGGCAAACACTCCAATGGCTACCAGTATAAAACCAATGATCAGTGCCGGAAGGGATTTATAGAACAGGCCGGCTAACCCGGTCCAGTCATATTTTGTAGTCAGCCATCTTCTTACCGACATCATCAATTCTCCTGGATTTGCGTCACGCGGACAAGTTTCCGTACAATCGCCGCAATAATAACAGACCCAGGGTTCGACACCGGAAATCAGTTTATCTTCCAATCCCATTTGCAATGCACGTATCTCTTTACGGGGAAACAGTACTCCTTCTTCGGTCAGGTTGCAAACGGCAGTACAATTCCCGCAATGGAAACAGGCATTCCAGTCACTGGCTCCAAACTTTTTAATCTCTTTAATTAAGTTAGGATTTACACGTGTACTCATGATTTTGCCTTATTTTAATTGTTTTGCTTGTTCTTCAATGTTCTCCAGTGAAAGTTCTTTAATACTACCTTTCACTTTCTTATTGAGGATACTTTGTAATACCCTGGAAGCAGCGGCTGCACCCTGGGCAACCGTATCGGGGATATCTTTCGGTCCCTGGCAGACACCAGCGATCGTTACTCCTCCGACAAATGTATTGGTGGAATCGGTGTTGTAGTTCGCCTCTGTGAACCATCCATCTTCATTTACTGCAATACCGAGCATTTTGCTCAACTCTGCGGCATCTTCACGTGGTTCCAGACCTACAGAAAGGATGACCATATCGACCTCCTGTTCAACCAACCGATTCGCCAGGATATCTTCATTGCGAACGATCAGTTTTCCGTCTTTTTCTTCAATCTTGGCAGTCCGGCCACGAATGATATGAACCCCTTCTTTCTTTATGCGGTTATAGAACTCTTCATACCCTTTTCCGAAAGCCCTCATGTCAATATAGTATTCATGCACCTCGGTATCAGGGAGTTTTTCTTTCACCAGGTGTGCCAGCTTCAGGGAGTACATGCAGCAAACCCGTGAACAGTGTTTGTTATAATTTTCATCCCGGCTTCCCACACAATGCACAATCGCAACACTTTTGGGGGATCCGCTCTCTTTTGTAAAGATCCAGTTTCCCTTCTTATCCTGTGTCCGGAAAGTTATGTTACCTTCGGTTGGACCGGCAGCATTAATTACCCGCTCAAATTCAAGCGAAGTCAGGATATTGGGATATTTACCGTAGCCAAAATTCTCCACCCGTTTCGGATCAAAGATCTGGAATCCGGTTGCTACGATTATGTTGCCGATCTTGATTTCAACTTCCTGGTCTT
Organism: uncultured Rikenellaceae bacterium; assembly: GCA_964389685.1. Classification (GTDB taxonomy): domain Bacteria; phylum Bacteroidota; class Bacteroidia; order Bacteroidales; family VadinHA17. Next base: position 65,473 of record CAYMFM010000006.1, on the reverse strand, counting down.
TTTCATCGAGGTCTATGCAACCCTCAACCGGGCACTTCTTGACGCAAACACCACATTTCCCATTTTCAACATAGGTGCAATTATCTGCATCAATCACGTATTTGTTTGGCACAGCCTGCGGGAAGGGAATATAGATTGCTTTTCTGAGCGTTGTTCCTGCATCAAACTCACTGGGTGCTTTTCTGGGGCAGACCTCTGTACACTGCCCGCAGCCAATGCAGGTTGCCAGGTTAACCCGCCTGGCCTTTTTTAATATTTTTACGGTATAATCACCGGGACCACCAGTAACACCGATCACCTCACAGTAGGTCATCAGCTCAATGTTGGGGTGTTGCCCCACTTCAACCATTTTTGGTGTGAGGATACAGGCTGCACAGTCAAGGGTTGGGAAGGTCTTATCAAACATTGCCATGTGTCCGCCAATGGTTGCGGTACGTTCAACGAGGTAGACTTTTTGATTCCCATCGGCTATCTCCAGTGAAGCCTGAATTCCGGCAATGCCCCCTCCTATAACCATCGTTTCCGTGTTAACCGGAGTTTCCCCCGGCACGGTAGCCGCTTCGAAAGGAACACCTAAAACAGCACAGTATAAAACTCCCTTTGCAAGGTTCATACGGATCATGGTGTTTGCTCCATGCTCCTTAAAACCGGCCAGAATAACATTTCCCGGGTTTTTCCCAGCTTTCGCCATGGCTTTGGTAAAAAATGTTTTGACCATGCCCGGTGTATCGCCTGCAATGACAATCCGGCTCAGGTTATTCTCCTTGATCCTGGCAGCAATATGATCAGCATCTGATAAGAGAAAATCCCCGGAATGCCAGACAACAGGGACTCCCTCAAATCCTTTCGCATATTCAGCCAGTTCAGAAATGTTCAGGGCATCCGGATGTCCGTTTGACAACTGGCAAAAATAGATACCCGTTAATTCTTTTTCTCCCATATGCTCGTTACATTAAAATTATTTAAACGAATTTTCTCATGACGTTACTAGATTGTAAAACTTATATTACTTGCGGGATCTCGCTAAAAATACATGAAATGGTTTTTTGTTACAATATATAACCAATGAACATGTTTTTAAACATAGTAAGGATCAGCTCTATATATTTATCTTTCAAGTTATTACAAGTAAATAGAATCGATTTAGATTAGTTTCAGTCCGTCATTTCGCTCTCCGGATCCTCTGTTTTTGTAAATTATTCATTTTGTAAATCTCAAACAAATTTTTATACCTTTGGTTTTTCTGAATAGTGATTTTTTAACCAAACAAAAAAATGAGCAGAGCAAAAATATTACTTGTGGACGATGACCCGGATTTCATCCTCGCCGTTCAGGCTATTCTGGAAAACAATAATTATCAAGTTATTCCTGCGCTCAATCGTAAAGAGGGCATGGAAAAACTCGAAGCGGAAAAACCTGATCTAACCATTCTTGATGTTATGATGGAACAACCTAACGATGGATTTGAGATGGCTCGTGAGATAAAAGAGGATGACTCCTATAAAAATATGCCCATCATCATGCTGACTTCCATTGATGGGATGACCGGTATTAACTTCAAGGCTGCAATGCAAAGCAAAGACTGGCTACCGGTCGATGCATATCTGGAAAAACCCGTTGAACCGGACACCATTCTGGAAGAGATACAGAAATTCCTGCCTAAATAATCCTGAAATGGAAAATCTGGTATACCAGAATACCAGACTTGAAAACCGGGCCTACTGGTTAACCATACTTCGGTGGTTATTTGTTTTCGGGGTGGGTTTGACAACCTTTGCTACACAGCGGTTTATTGGACTTGAATTGCCCTACAGATGGATTTATATCTTTACTTCGGCATTCATTTTGATCAACCTGATCACCTATTACCTGTTGAATCGCGCAAAAGGGATCTCCGGAGATAATTCAAGAGCACTGAAGCGAATCATCAATTTTCAAACATCTGGCGATCTGCTGGTCCTGGCTATTATTATTCACTTTGCCGGCGGTATTGAGAATCCCTTTTATCTATACTTCTTCTTTCAAATGGTTATTGCCAGCACACTGGTGTCACCGCTGGACAGTTATCTGCAGGCCACCTTTGCCCTGTTTCTTATGGCCATCACAGCTTGTTTTGAATGCATTGGAATTATTCCCCATTATCCTCTTGAAGGATTTATTGGTCATGACCTTTACCAGAACAAGTTTTATGTGCTGGTGTCGGTCATTGTTTTTGGTACGACATCCTACCTTATTGTTTACCTGACCATTTCGATCTCCTCAGCCCTGAGAAAACAGGAAGAAGCCTACCGCCAGGCAAACATTGAACTGAATAAAAAAGATGCCATAAAAAACGAATATGTTCTTCGTGTCACTCATGACATCAAATCACACCTGGCTGCTATTCAGACCAATCTGAGTGTAGCTGCCCAGCTGTTTAAATCCAGTGACAAACAGAAAGAATTTATTGACCGGGCATACAGCCGGTCCTTCCGGTTAACGGAATTCATCAAGGATCTTCTGAAACTGACCCGGATCCGGCTGGAGGATAAATTCTCTGGTGAATCATTCTCCCTGAAGGATACCTTACTGAAGGTAGCTGCGACACTGAAGAGTGATGCAACAGACAAATCGATTGATTTTAGAACGGACATTTCACCCGAGATTGATCCCTTTTTTGGCAGTGCGTTCTCCATGGAGGAAGTGTTCACGAACCTGCTCAGCAATGCCATAAAGTACACACCAAAAAACGGTTCAGTCTCCCTGAAGGCAATCCGGAAAGGAAATGAGATCCACATTGAGGTTACCGACACGGGAATAGGAATACCCGAAGGGGAACAGGAGCAGATATTTGACGAATTCTACCGGGCTACCAATGCAAGAAAATCAGAAGAGGAAGGAACCGGTATGGGAATGTCCATCGTAGCAAAGATCATTGAAAGACACCACGGAAAAATCAGCCTGAAAAGCAAGGAAGGGGAAGGAACAACTTTCTTCGTTACTCTCCCGAAAGAAGACCGTTCGATTGGGGTGCTGCTGTAATGTTGTAACTTCCAGTATGGCTTTGTAAAACCAAAGTCAAGATGAACATCATAAACACAAAAGCTTTGAGGATGAATTCAGATCTTTCCTGAGAAAGTATAATGTAGAATATGATGAACGATATATATGGGATTAGGCTTTCGCCCTTACAGGGCTTAGATTTATAAGTTGCCAGGTTCACAGGGCGTTGCCCTGTGTTACTGCTAATGCCCTTTCAGGGCTAAAGAAAATCAATTCTAATTCTCTGCACCAAGCTTAATAAAATAAGCCAATATGAACTCATAGGGTGGCTACTACTCACCGGGTGACAATGGATAAGTCCCTCGAAGTAACCCGGTGAGTGTTTTTTTTCTTAATTTTACACTCTCAAACTAAAATTACAACACGATGTGCGATACTTGCGGATGTGGCCAGCCCGGCAAGGGAGTAACCATTCAGAAACCGGGTGAAGAGAAGAATGATCAACACAACCATCCTTATGAACACGAGCACGAACATGAGCACGACGGGATAGTGCACAGTCATCCCCACGAGCATACCTATCACCATGAGCATCACCATGAGGGGGATCACTCACACGAACACGATCACGAACACCACCATCATGATCATGACCATTCTCATGGAAGCTTGATCGATGTGGGACAGGATATTCTGCAAAAAAATAACCTGATCGCTGAACGGAACAGGGGGTTTTTCGAAGCCAAGGGGATAACGGCTCTTAACCTGGTGAGTTCACCGGGCTCGGGAAAAACAACACTTCTTGAACGGACAATCCGGGATACAAGGCAGGATTTTTCCATATCTGTCATTGAGGGTGACCAGCAAACCATGCAGGATGCTTACCGGATCAAAGCCACCGAAGCACCGGTGATCCAGGTGAATACCGGTGAAGGGTGCCACCTCGATGCCGATATGGTAAACCAGGCGGTTAAACAGCTGGAAATAGCAGATCATTCACTCCTGATGATTGAAAACGTTGGAAACCTGATTTGTCCCGCGCTGTTTGACCTGGGAGAAACGAAGCGGGTGGTGATTATCAGTGTGACGGAAGGGGATGATAAACCGTTGAAATACCCCAGCATGTTCAGCACATCCGGTACATGCATCATCAATAAGATTGACCTTCTTCCCTATGTCGATTTTGATATGGAAAAGGTGAAGGAATATGCCCTCCGGGTCAATCCAAATCTTGAATTCATCGAACTTTCCGTTAAGACCGGCGAGGGGATGGAAGAATGGTACAGTTGGTTAAGGAGAGAGCATGGTAAGGGTAACGGATAATCATCAGAAAGGAATTGAATATCGAATAATGATTAACGAATGAAGAATTACGAAATGAAATAAAATGAAAATCATCATTCGTTATTTGATATTCATTATTCTAAATTCTCTTGCTCCTCTTCTCCAGCTGTTTCACCAGGTCTTTAAAAATATAATAGTGAAAGGGAAGGAAGGTATACCAGTAGATTTTTCCCCAGATTCCATTCGGCTCAAAATAGGCGGTCACGGACAGAATATTTTTCTCCTTTTCCGGGACTACCTGGAATTTGAGCCATGCTTTCCCCGGCACTTTCATTTCTGCCCTCAGCAGTAAACACTGATCCTGTTTCAGATCCTCCACCCTCCAGAAATCGATCACGTCGTTGATCCGCAGATAATAGCTGCTTCTTCTACCCCGGGAAGTTCCCACCCCCATCAGGATGCGATCCAGCAGACCGCGAAGGCGCCACATCCAATTGCTGTTAAACCAACCCTCCCTTCCACCGATCAGGCAGATGGATTGAAAGAGCGCTGATTTACTTTTTGTAGAGGGTAAAGCATAGGTACTGATGAAATGCGGAGGGGTTTCCAGTTCGGACAGTTTGATGGCCAACTCATGTGCCGGTGGATAGGCATCCGACCAGCGTGTGGCAATCTTATCATGATCTTCCCTGGACATTGCCCGTAACAATGATTCCTTGTAAGGCAACAGCCGGAATGGGATCACTTTCCGGATATCATCATTCTGACAGATCACCTCATTCCGTGTCCCCTCCATTAAACAGGAAATCACCTGGGCCGGTACCGGGGTGATCAGGCTTGCCACGTAACTGTAAAAACGAATACTTGAGAATGGTGAGGAAAAGAATAGTCTTTTCTTGCCCAGGAGTTTTGCCAGTACCTTCATCATCTCTTCATACGTCAGGATATCCGTTCCGCCAATATCATACACCTCGCCAATCGTCTCATCCGTCTCAAGCACACCCACCAGGTACTTGATCACATCCCGCAAACCGATCGGCTGGCACCTTGTTCGCGCCCAATGGGGATTGAAGAAAATTGGGGTTTTCCGGATCAGATGTTCGATGATCTCAAACGAAGCACTGCCCGAACCGATGATGATGGCTGCCCGAAGGATGGTCACCGGAATTTCCCCGGCGGATAACTCCTCGGCAACCTTCATCCTGCTTTTCAGGTGATTTGAAAGGTTGGTTTGAATGTTCCCCAGCCCGCCAAGGTAAATGATCCGTTTAAGGTTCTTCTCTTCCGCTGCCTTTCTGAAGTTCTTCGCCGCTTCAATATCCGCCAGTTCGAATTCCCGGCGTCCCAGCAACATGGAATGAATAAGGTAGTAGGCAACCTCAACACCCTTCATTGCTTCCCTCAACTGGACAATATCCAGTGCATCAGCAGCAACCACCTCAGCACCGGGCCAGCGTTCAAGGTACTCTTCAGAATCTGCCCGCACCATTACGCGGACTGAATAACCCCTGGCCAGCAACTCGGGAACAAGCCGTCCCCCGATATACCCAGTAGCACCGGTGACCAGTACCTTACCAAGATCAGGCTTTGGTGTGGTTGGCAGATCGGTACACAAAGCATCACTGCTGGTCCATGTTGTGCTATCCTGTGGCTGGTCCATTGAATTACTGAAAATTGAAAGATGCAAAATAATAAAATAAATAATATCAATCCACCATCAGGGATTTGACCCGCAGCTCCCTGCCGCTGATCAGCTCCTGCTCAAATGAATTGCACTTGGGGCAGGGTGTGTGCAGGTTGCCGGTGTTAAATTCATGTCCGCATTTCCTGCAGCGGGCAACTCCGGGGATCCGGATATAATGACAGGTCGCCTGTTCAAGGATTGTATTCCTGACAGCCACCTCCATGGCAAACTCAAGGGCATCCAGGACAACACCGGATAACTCGCCAACTTCAATCTCGATCTCCTTAACAACCGATGCGTTTGCTTTCGATGCATATTCATCGGCAATTTCAATTACATTCATGGCGATTGAGAGTTCATGCATGACTCCGGCAGGTTATCCTGAAGGATGATTTGCAGCAAATCTATAATTTATTTCATAATTCTGAAATTTTATCGATCTTAGTCATTGCTATTTCGCGTAATCGGTTGTAATTTTATATAACCGGAAATCCGGAAAAAGCATATTACATTAACACAAAGACTGATCGTTATGGAACATCTATTCTCATTCAATGTCAAGTGTCCACACTGTGGAAAGGTGTTAACTGACCCATATCACAAAATCAATGATAAGCCCAGTATCCGGTTAAAGGGAAAAACAGCAAAGGGGGAAGAAGGAACCATTCGTCTCTGTGCGATTTACGGTTGTCACGACCACGAAACAAAGCTGGATATAAAAGAGAAGGAGATTGTTTCGTTTTTCTGTCCACATTGCGATGCATCGCTTATCAGCAAAGACGAATGCGAAGAGTGCGGTGCCCCGATGTTATCGCTGAAAGTGATTAAAGGAGGAAAAGTGATCTTCTGTTCCAGGAAAGGCTGTACCAAGCAGTACATTGCTTTCGAGGAGCTGTCGGCCACACTGAAGCAGTTTTATGACGAATACGGGTACGGGCATCAATAATCAAAATAGGCTGAGACTTAGGTTTGGGAAGTCCTCAGTCCTCAGTTCTAAGTGCGCAGTAGGCAGTCCCGAAAAAACAGCAATCCCTGGCAGGTTCGATTCCGCATTTTTTCGAGGATCCCAATAGAAAGACAGGGAATTTTCATCGCTCGTAAAAAACAGAAAAAGAGTACTAAGGGTTTTGAATATTCTTATAATGTTTCACTCCGCTGGAGTGAGTAATTACTGAATTCCCTTGAACTACCAATCTTTCGCTCCTCTGGAGCGGTTGATTCTTTGTCTCACTATACGTGCCCCGACCCTATCCGGGCGAATTGAAATCGGGGCCCGACCGGTCATCTATTTTATCCTGAATCGTATTACATTGGATGGTTTTCCCAGGGATTCCTCGGAATAGTCATCATATCCCTGACCCCTGGCCTGAGGGTAAATCCGGAGATACATGCTGTCCGATTCCACCTGATAAAACCCTAAGATTGCATTGGCAATTGCAGCCTGGTCAATTATATATTCAGGATACATCCATATCCAGCCAGGATCAACCGTAACAAAATTGTTTTTGGATACATCGGGTGTATCACTGCAGAAACACCGGATGGTGAAGTAACCTGACTCAGGCATTTCTGTAACCCCTATCAATTGAAGATAAATCGCTGATGATTCATTAGATCCTTTGAATTCGATGCTGTCAATAACCAGTTCGAATGTGGGTACTTCATACAGGTTGTATTTCATCTGTGTCGGGCTATACCCACCCACGTGATAAACCGTATGACTGCTCAATGATTTAACAAAACCCTCTTTCCCCAGATCGATCCGGTAGGTTCCATACGGGATATTTTCAAAATAAAAACGGCCGATTTGATCGGTGGTTGTGTACATCACCGGTATATCATCGAAGATCAGATTGACATTAATACCGGACCTGTCCGAAAGATAATGGTCATATTCGTCTATCAAATACACCATACCAATTATGTCACCACTCAATATGGTTTTATCGTTTGTTTCACATCCTGGTAACAAAAACAATAAAACGGTTATGGTAAATAATCGGAGTTTTGTCATTATTTTTTCGGTACTTTGAAACGCATCACCGCTGACCGTTTTTTCTTTTCCAGCGTTGAAAAGCGTAAAATCCTGAGATAACTGTCAACATATCCCGGATCTTCAGGATTACATACATATACGATAAAGAAAACCTCCTGGCCACCTTCATAATCGAATTGCCAGAGGTCCCCAATGATCAGAAGATTATTATTTTTATTATCGGTCCATTGGGATCCATAGCCCTTCAGGGTATATTCATAATCCAGATAATTGACGTTTTTGTTGCTGCCAAGAAATATTCTGACCGGCATGAACCTGTCTTTCTGGTTTGTTGTAACGCCGATCTCATCTCCATGAAGCCTGGAGAAAGTGGTGTAATCATGTACTTCATAATAGATTGGAAGTGTATAGTCAACCATTTTCTCATACAGCATCTCATTCTTAACAACAGCGTTATTTCCAAACAGTTGTATGCCAAAGTGATATTTTGTGCCGTACCCTTTTTTAGCAAATTCAAGTTCGTATGTCCCGTTTCCCAATCCGGAAATCTCATAGTTGCCAGAGCTATCGGTTAAAGCCGATTTATTCCCGTAGGGGCCATGGGCTGTAACTTTAATGTCTACCGGTTCCGGATATCCGTTATAGAAACTTACACCTCCTTTGATCACGCTATGGGCGAATAAGGGCTGTGGATCATCTTTTGTACAGGAACAAGTCAAGATAATCCAGGCAATCCCTGCAATGAGGGATGCTTTATTCCGGAAAAATGAAAGAAAAATGATCTGACACATTGCTTAAATTCGGATAGATTGTTTGATTGAGTTCATAATCAAAATAGGTATCGATTCCGGAAATGGTCATCGAAAAACCCAAATCCAGTTTAACACTGGTCCTCCGTGTATAAATGGATGCCATGATAAAAACTTCTTCCCCGGGGGAAAACGGAGCATGTTCAAGATTTATGCTTCTCAGGTACCGGCCATCGTATTGTCTAAGCTCGCGATCCATAATATATTGAGTGGATTCTCTGCTGAAACCGGGAACGGTTGAAAAATAGATCCTTAAAAATAATGAATAGGGTTGTTCCTGGAAAATGAATAAGAATTCACCATAAACGGTATCATTTTCTATGGTGAGGTTTGTAATTGTTGTCGCAGGCATTTTAAATAAAAAATAATTGGCAAGAAGGGTAGGCTTACCGCCCAGATGCTTCACCCCAAACTGCTTTAACCTTCCGAATCCTGCTTTTTCGAAATGTAGCTCATACGTTCCTGTCGGAAGACCCTTCAACTCGAACCTTCCCTTACTATCAGTATATGTATCGTACTGCTTCCGGGTACCTATTGCAGTGATCTTTACATTGCTGTGATCGTCCAGGAGGTTCCCAAACTCATCGAAGAGGTAAACGTACCCCACCGCATCGCCTGTTAAGCCCGGGAGGTATTCCTCCTCTTCAGTACATCCAAGGGGAAAAAATGGAAATAAGAGGAACAAATACAGGATTGTATTTTTCCGGAATTTCATCATTCAAATTTACGAAAAATTATCGAGTTCTCGTCGCCCGACTTCAGTTCGGACGACGAGTATTCGGAACTCCAGGGGTCGTAACCCGTCCGCCAGCCATGTGAAATAATGCCTTGCATTTGCGGTGGAGTCACTCCTGCTGAGCTTGTTTTTTTATAAGGTACCTTTCCACCTAGTACCGACTAACCCATTCCGGGTCTGAGGGATGGGGTTCACTTTTATGTACGATTGGCAAATCTTAGGTCCATGTAACAATTTCCCGTTGTATAACATCGCAGTTGGCCCTTTATTATGCAGATCTCCCAACCAGGGGCTTCACATAGTGATCCCTTTTGGGAGACGCTCTTAGCTACCAACATTTGACTCCTGCCTGCCGGCAGGCAGGCCTCTGGAGCCAGTTGTATCTTTTCACTTTTTAGTCCCGCAGGGACGACCTGTTTTTAGAACGATTAACGATGCAGTTTTTGAGCGCCGTAGGTGCTGCATGTTCATAGTGAGAATTGGAAGTAATTATTTCCGTTCCAACTAAAAGGATCTTCAGCAGGATATCCTTCCATGACCGCAACGAACCAGGCGATCCGATAACGAGAGACGAACAACGAAAACCGATACGGCGGCGGACGGGATAGGCTAAATTCTTGAGTCAAAAGCAATACAGATCTAATCGTGGTAATCAAGTTATACCCCGGAAAGGGGTAGAACAATCCCCCTTTTAGCCAAAGGGGGACAAAGCTTTTTTTGGATGTTGAACGTTGGGTGTTGAATGTTAGTGAGACTCAAATTCTGTATTTTAGAATTTGCAAGTCGAACTCCTGTCCGTCCGACAGGCGGGAATCCCGCTGAGCGGGATCTGGGCGTTGAATTTGCTTCAGCAAATCCTGGGCAATTGTTCTCCTGCCAGCATATCGATGATCCTCCTCCCTCCTACTTCGGTCTGAAGGACAACCT
>CAYMFM010000006.1:0-54955 GCA_964389685.1 uncultured Rikenellaceae bacterium | reverse complement strand
CCTGCCAGCATATCGATGATCCTCCTCCCTCCTACTTCGGTCTGAAGGACAACCTGTCCGGGATGATCCGAAACAACCTCCCCGATGATGGCACTCTCTTTTCCCAGCGGATCGGAATGCATGATGCGGATCAGTTCATCCGCCACCTCTGCCCCTGCCACGACAACTACCCTGCCTTCGTTTGCCATATAGAGGGGATCAAATCCGAAGATCTCACATGTCCCCCGCACCTTCTCCCTGACCGGGATGAGGGTCTCATCCAGTTGAATGCCCAGGTTTTTCCGGGCAGCGAACTCGCACAATACGGTTGCTAATCCTCCCCGTGTGGCATCCCGCATAAAATGGATCTTACCGGTTCCGGCAGTCATCTTCCCGATCAGGTGATTCAGGCAGGCACAGTCGGAATCGATCTGCAGTTCAAAACCCAGGGACTCCCTGGCAGCCAGGATGGCTACTCCGTGTTCACCGATAGGACCGTTCACGATGATCTTATCACCCGTCTTTACATGCTCTGCCGTGCTGATGTGGGTTTTTCCTCTGTCCAGAATTCCAATCCCCGCTGTATTGATGAAGACCTTATCGCATTTGCCGTGATCAACCACCTTTGTGTCGCCGGTAACGATCTGCACTCCCGCTACTTTTGCTTCTTCAGCCATGGATCTGACGATCTTTTCCAGTTTGTCCATCTCAAATCCCTCTTCGATGATGAATGAAGCACTCAGCCAGAGGGGTTTTGCCCCCGATACAGCCAGGTCATTTACGGTACCGCAAACGGCCAGTTTACCGATATCACCCCCCGGGAAAAAAATCGGATCTACCACAAAGGAATCGGTCGTGAAGGCAAGGTTTTCCCTGTTAACCTGGAGCAGGGCAGAATCGGCCTGATCCCGGAGGACCTCGTTATTGAAATGGGTTACAAAGAGCTCCGTAATCAGTTCATGGGTAAGTTTCCCTCCACTTCCGTGGCCGAGGGAAATTGTTTTGTCGAGATGTTTATGCATTATTTATATTGTATTGTCATTCGATTGTAATGCAAATCTACAAATAAAGTGACGAGTAACGCGTGAAGAGTAATGAGATTCGCTGCCTTCGGCAAGCAGACGGATTTCGTTAAACACAAACCGTGGACCGAGAAACGAGTAATCTCCTCTCACTACTCAACTCTAATCACTCATATCCCGTAACCCGTAACTCCTAACCCGTAACTTCTCACACTGCGGGCTGAAGACTGGTGACTTTTCTCCTTCTCTTCCCCTTCACAAATTTTCCTCCACGGATTAACGCCTGGATTATTCCGGTCCATGAAACACTATTTCCCAGAATAACCAGGTAGTTGGACCATCTTTCTGGTTGTACAGCAACCCCGGGTAACGGTCACTACCGTTCCCTCACCACTCACTGCTCACTTCTATTATATCGGTACCATGCATGACAAGCCCCTTCGGGTGAAACCATACATGCACCTACCGGTCGCGAAGGATCGCATGCCTTCCCAAACAGTTTGCAATCTTTCGGGGTTTTCACCCCTTTCAATATCTCGCCACAGATGCATCCTTTCGGTTCTATTGTTTCTTCTACCTCAACGCTGATCGATTCGGCATCAAAGCGGCTGTATTTTTCCCTCAGTTTAAGGCCGCTATTTTTAAGGATTCCCAATCCTCTCCACCATTCATCTGCCGGTTCAAAAACTTCAGCAAGAAGTGTTTGTGCTTTCACATTGCCCTCTTCTTTCACAGCCCGTTTATACTGGATCTCCACCCTGGGGGATCGGGCTTCACACTGCCGGATCAACATATAAATGGATTGCAGCAGATCGGCCGGTTCAAAGCCGGAAATCACGCAACCCAGACCATACTTCTCCGGGATCTCCCGGTATATTCCCGAGCCGGTAATGGTGCTGACATGACCGGGGGCAATGTACCCGTCAAGCTTCACTCCTTCATCGATCAGGGCTTCCATTGCCGGAGGCATCACTTTATGGGAACTGAGCAGGAAGAAGTTCTGAATATTCAGCTCAGATGCTTTAACGATGGCAGCCGCACTGGTGGGGGCGGTCGTTTCAAATCCTATTCCCAGGAACACAATGTTATGGGAAGGATTTTCCTTAGCAATCCGAAGGGCATCGAGGACGGAATAGACAATCCGGATGTCGGCACCTTTAGCCTTTTCCTTTTCCAGTGAGCTGGATGAACCGGGGACCCTGATAAGATCACCGAAGGTGGTAATGATGACATCTTCAAACCGGCTTAATGCAACCGCATGATCAATAAACCGGTTACCGGATACGCACACCGGGCAGCCGGGACCGGACAGGAGGGTTATGTGACCGGGTAAGAGGGATGGAATGCCAAATTTCTGAACAGCCATGGTATGACCTCCACAGACTTCCATAAAGGAGAGTGGTTTTGTTGAGATCCTTTCTATCTCACGGGAAATCTTCCTGGCGAGGGATCTGTCCCGGTATTCATCGATGTACTTCATGTTTCCCGGTTTCCCTCCTCCATATCCAGCTGCCTGTTCAGATCCTCCAGCTCTTCAAACAGCCGGAAGGTTTCTTCAGCCTCTTCCTTGCTCAGTTTCTGAAGTGCAAAGCCGGTATGCAGCAGGATATAGTCTCCAACCTGGATATCCTCAACAATCTGAAGGCTTGCATTGCAGATGGTTTCTCCAACAGCAACTTTTGCCATATCACCTTCGATAGACAACACTTTTGCCGGTATGCTCAAACACATGATTTACTCCTTCTTTTTGCAGCAACAACTAATTGGCCCAGGGCTATTCCCCCATCGTTCACCGGAACCTCGCGAGGTGAATAAACGGTTAATCCCGCATCGGAAAGCTTCTTCTCCACCCGTTCAAGGATATACCGGTTCTGGAATGTTCCGCCGGACAGGACAATCTTACGTATGCCTATTTTTTCAGCCAGTTCCGAGACAGCAGCAAAGATAACTGAAATTATTGTATTGTGAAATTTAGCAGCAATGCGGGATACCGGGACATTATCCTGCATATCATCGACCACACCCCGGACGGTTTCCCGGAAGGATATCTCTTCGGAAATGGTAAAGTCATACTGACCGGCAACGTCCGGTTCAATAGCCGATTCCAGTCTCATGGGGGCTTCGGCATGAAAATCCGAGTGGGTGCAGATATTGGTCATTGCGGCAATGGCATCGAACAACCTACCTGCACTGGATGTCAGTGGTGTGTTGATCTTCTTTTCAATGGCTTGAATGACAAGCCGTACAGCTGACTCATCGATCCGTTTGAGAAACGGGAGATCCAGGTTCAGGAACTCCTCTCCGTAGCAGGTGTAGAGGTAAGCGACCGCCATCCTCCACGGTTCCTCCGTCGCTTTATCTCCACCGGGCATTGGGATGTATTCAAAGTGGCATGACCGTTCGTAATCAGCCAGGTCACACAGCAGGAACTCTCCTCCCCAGATATGTCCGTCATCCCCATAACCGATCCCATCCATGCTTACGCCGATCACTTTCTCATCCAGGTGATATTCTGCCATGCAGGATACAATATGAGCATGGTGGTGCTGGACCCGGATCACTTCCAGCCCGGACTCCTCAGCGTACCGTGTAGAGAGGTAATCGGGGTGCATATCACACACCACGGTCACCGGTGTCAGGCGAAAAAGTTTCTGAAACTGCCGGATGGTTTCATGGAAAAACCGGTATGTTTCAAGGTTCTTAAGATCACCGATGTGTTGGCTCATGATAGCCTGATTCCCTTTTCCCAGGCAGAAGCAATTCACCAGCTCTGCGCCGGTTGCAAGAATGCCGTCAACATTCATTCCCAGGTGGATCGATGAGGGGACAAATCCCCGGGATCGGCGGACAGACCTCACCGTATCATTGACAACCATCACCACAGAATCATCTGTCCGGTTGTATATCTCGCGGTTATAATCCAGCAGTGCATCTACCCTGCCTGAGAGTTTTTCTGCTGCTGTATCGTTATCGATCAGGATGGGTTGTTCCGATATATTGCCACTTGTAAGAACTATGGCAGGGGTTGTCAACCGCTCAAAGAGCATGTAGTGGAATGGCATGTAGGGCAACATCGCCCCGACGGTTTGAAAACCCACGCTTACATCTCTGGCAAGGGGTTTCTTACTCTCCAGCAGGACGATGGGACGTCTCCAGGAGGTGATCTCTTTCTCCTCCGCTTCATTCAGGCGGGCAAATTCCTTCAGGGTATCCAGGGAGCCAAACATGACGGCAAAGGGTTTGCCATCCCGGTCTTTTGCCTTTCTGAGTCGTTCCACAGCTTCCTGGTTCAACGCATCACAGGCGATAAAAAAACCACCCAGTCCTTTGATGGCAATAATCTTCCCGTCCCCGATCATGGATGATACCTGTTGAACGATCGTGGCAATATCAGTAAAGCTTTTCCCATTGACCATCAACCGGTACCAGGGTCCGCATTGTGAACAGGCAACGGGTTGTGCATGAAACCGACGATCAAGAATGTCGAGGTATTCCCTTTCACACTCATCACACATCCTGAATCCTGACATGGTGGTTTTGTGTCGGTCGTAGGGCAGATCTTTGATAATGGTAAACCGGGGTCCGCAATTCGTGCAGTTGATAAACGGGTAGTCTATTCTGTGGACCTGCTTCTTCATATCCTGTAAACATTCGCTGCAAACTGCGATGTCAGGACTGATCTCAGTAATCTCACCGGAAACATCCGAGCTTTTTACGATATCAAACCCGGTAAAACCGGTGAATTCAGCTGCCGTTTTATCTATTGATTGTATTTTTGAAACCGGAGGTGCTTCCGTCTCAAAGTCAGAGAGAAATTTTGTGATATTCCGGTCGTCACCCTCCACATGTATGATAACCCCGTCATTCCGGTTCTCAACCCACCCATTCAGGCTATTCCTTGAAGCAATCCTGTAAATGAACGGTCTGAATCCCACACCCTGGACAAGTCCCCGAACCTGTATCTGATATGCTATCCTGTTCTTACTCATTCAACCTCAAATCTGACGATAACAGCCCGTTAAAATACAAACTAAACATGAAAAAAATCATAAATTTATTAACTTAAAGAAATTTATTTTGTTTATTAACTGAAGATGACAAACAGGCAAGCTTCCATTGCCATACTGCCGATTGACGAGATGCCTGATTTCATCAGGAAGAATGGTATCAGCAGCGCCATTGTTGCGGTGCCCGGACTGGCTGCCCATCACACAATTGAGGTAATAATCAGATTACACTTGAAAACAAGGAATCATACATTATGATGAAATCTGTTCAAGAAATAGTCAGGAAATATGACGGAGATCCCTACAGGCTTATGGATATTTTGATCCAGATCCAAACGAAATCCCGGTTTATTTCACAGGAAGCGATCCAGGAGATTGCAAAACTGCTTAACATTTCCCAGGTGGATGTGGAGCAGACGGTAACTTTTTATCATTTCTTTACCCGTTACCCAACAGGCAAATACACGGTATATCTGAATAACAGTGTGGTTGCCAACATGATGGGGAGACAGCAAATTTCCGCTGCCTTTGAAAAAGAGTGCGGCATCCCGTTTGGAGAGGTCACCCCCGACGGATTGATCGGATTGTTTTATACCTCCTGTATCGGGATGAGTGACCAGGAGCCGGCGGCTCTGATCAACGGGAACGTCTTCACGAACCTCACCCCGTTCACTGTCCGCGAGATCGTTCATAAGATGAAAGAGGGAAAACCGGTTGAGGAGATGGTCACATCAAGCTTTGGGGAGGGACAGAACCGGTCTGACCTGATCCGGTCGGTTGTCTGGAATAATATACGCCGCATAGGTCCTATTCTTCAGGATGACTATGTGACGGGTACGGTACTCAGGGAACAGGTCGCAAAACGATCTCCCGATGAGGTAATTGAGGTTATTAAAGCGTCCAATCTTCGGGGAAGGGGAGGCGCCGGTTTTCCCACCGGACTGAAGTGGGAGTTTTGCCGGAAAGCCGAAGGAGTCGAAAAGTATGTGATTTGTAATGCCGATGAAGGAGAACCGGGAACATTCAAAGACCGGGTGATTCTCACCGAGCGAGCCAGCCTGATAATCGAAGGGATGGTAATTGCCGGGTATTGTATCGGAGCTGCTCAGGGGATCATTTACCTGAGGTATGAATACAGGTACCTGGAAAAACAGGTGAATGCCATGCTCGAGCAGGCAAGAAGCAATCATATGCTGGGCAAGGATGCCGGGGGTATTAAGGGATTTGATTTTGATATCCGTATCCAGTTTGGCGCAGGGGCATACGTATGTGGAGAGGAATCAGCACTGATCGAATCGGTTGAAGGAAAACGCGGAGAACCAAGAAACCGGCCACCCTTTCCTGTTGAAAACGGCTATTTCCATAAACCGACCGTGATCAATAATGTGGAAACCCTTTGCACGGTTGTGCGGATCATTCAGCATGGCAGTGACTGGTTCAAGTCACTTGGAACAAAAGAATCAACAGGAACAAAATTGCTGAGTATTTCCGGTGACTGTAAATATCCGGGGGTGTATGAGGTAGAGTGGGGCTTCGCCATCAATGATATTATTAACATGGCTGGTGCTGAGATCCCTCAAGCTGTACAGGTAGGCGGACCTTCCGGTGCGCTCATTGCTCCGTTTGAATTCAACCGGATACTCTGCTTCTCGGACCTTTCTACCGGCGGTTCGATAATCATCTTTGGCCAATCCCGCCAGCTTCTGAAAGAAGTGGTATTGAATTTCACCGATTTCTTCATCGAAGAATCATGCGGTTCGTGTGTTCCCTGCAGAAACTTTCCAATCTTACTGAAAGACAAACTCATCAAGATACTCAATGGTCATGGCGTAGCCCAGGACATTGATGATATGCTTGAGTGGGGCAAGGTCTTAAAAGTGAATCGTTGTGGTTTAGGCCAGACTGCCGGGAACCCGATCCTGTCAAGCATCAGAAATTTCAGGCACCTGTATGAAGAGAAGATCCAGAAAGACAAAACATTCGACACCGGGTTTGATCTGCGAGCAGCAGTGATCGAATCAAGCGAAGCGGTTGGCAGAATCCCTCAACTTTAAATGTTGAATTATGAAAAAGATCGTTAAAATACACATTGATGGCAGGGAATGCCTGGCTGAAAAAGGAATCCATTTGATTGATGTAGCCAGGCAGAACAAGATTTTTATCCCCTATTTATGCAATATCCCGGGTGTCGAACCTGCCGGTTCCTGCCGGATCTGTACGGTAAAGGTGAACGGCCGGTTCATGTCGGCATGTACCACTCCTGTGGAAGATGGAATGGAAGTTGAAAATGATACGGATGAACTCAACGATATCAGGAAATCGATCGTGGAGGTCCTCTTTGTCGAGGGGAATCATTTCTGTCCCTCCTGTGAAAAGAGCGGAAACTGCATTCTTCAAGCGTTAGCATACCGCTTTAAGATCATGGTGCCACGATTCCCCTACCGGTTTCCCGTCAGGGAGATCGATTCTTCTCATCCCAAAATCATCAAAGACCATAACCGGTGCGTCCTGTGTAAACGTTGCATCCGTGCGATCAAGACTGAAGATGGAAAAAGCATTTTTGCATTCCGTAGCAGGGGACACAAGCTGGAGATAGGGATTGATCCGGAATTAGGAGACCAGCTAACCGACAGCATGGCACAGGAAGCCATGGATGTATGCCCGGTCGGGTCTATTCTCCGCAGAGAACAGGGATTCATAACACCAATTGGTAAACGTAAATACGACAATGAACCCATTGGATCCGATATTGAAGTAACCGAGTGAAAACATCAACTACATAACCATGAGCAAACCAATTATAGCAACCACTTCACTGGCAGGATGTTTCGGATGTCATATGTCCTTTCTGGATATCGATGAACGCATCCTTGACCTGCTTGAGTTGGTGGAATTCAACAAATCTCCCATCGATGACATTAAAAAATTCACCAAACCGTGTGATATTGGATTAATTGAAGGAGGTTGTGGCAACAGTGAAAACGTTGAAGTGCTAAGGGAGTTCCGGAAGCATTGCAGGATCCTGGTATCGCTTGGTGAATGCGCCATCATGGGCGGATTGCCCGCTTTGCGGAATGGGATCCCGGTTAAGGAGTGCCTGGAAGAAGCCTACCTGAACGGTCCGAGTGTGGTGGGAAACAATGAGGAGAAAATCATGCCCAATGATGATGAACTCCCCATTATACTTGACAAAGTATATCCCTGTCACGAGGTGGTCAAGATAGACTACCATCTTCCGGGTTGCCCGCCAACGGCAGATCTGATCTGGCAGGCACTCCATGCCATCATCCTGGGAACTGAAATGGATCTGCCCTATGAGGTTATTAAATTTGATTAACAGGAGACCATTATTATGGCAAGAAAAATAACGATAGAACCCGTAACCCGGGTTGAAGGTCATGGCAAGGTAACCATCCATATGGACGATAACAACAATATCGTGCAAAGCAGGTTACACATTGTTGAATTCCGTGGTTTTGAACGGTTTGTTCAGGGAAGACCCTACTGGGAAGCACCGGTACTGGTACAGCGCCTTTGTGGTATCTGCCCCGTGAGTCACCACCTGGCTGCTGCAAAAGCCATGGACGTCATTGTGGGTGCAGGAACCGGTGACGGGCTGACACCAACCGGTGAAAAAATGCGCCGGCTGATGCACTACGGACAAATATTCCAGTCCCATGTGCTTCACTTCTTCCATCTTGTATCTCCCGATCTGCTGTTCGGTATTGATGCCAGTCCGGAGATAAGGAATATCATCGGTGTTTCTATTGAACACAGGGATTTTGCCGTCCAGGGTGTTATGATGCGGAAATTCGGACAGGAAATTATACGAGCAACAGCCGGAAAAAAGATCCATGGAACCGGAGCAATTCCCGGTGGAATAAATAAAAACCTGAGTATTGAAGAACGTGATTTCTTCCTGAAAGGAGACGATCCGTTCAATGCCGACCACATGATCACCTGGTCACTGAGTGCGGTCGAATTCATAAAAGATTATCTGAAGAAAAACCGGGAATTGGTTGACAACTTTGCTGCCTTTCCATCCAATCACCTCAGCATTGTCCGTAAGGATGGAGCAATGGATCTGTACCACGGGGTACTGAGGGCAGTAGATCATAACGGGAAGAAGATCCTGCATGACGTGGATTACCAGGATTATCTTGACTATATCGGTGAAGAGGTTAAATCATGGACTTACATGAAATTCCCATTCATTAAAAAACTGGGCAAAGAGGATGGGTGGTACCGCGTCGGTCCCCTGGCACGTCTGAATGCATGCGATTTTATCCCGACCCCACTGGCTCAGAAAGAATTCGAAGAGTTCAGGGCATATACCGGAGGGAAACCCAATAACATGTCACTGTACACCCACTGGGCAAGGCTTATCGAGGTACTGCATGCTGCCGAGATGATGAAAGAGTTGCTGAACGATCCGGATCTGCAGGGGGACGATCTCGTGGTAAAGGGAACGAAAACCAGGGAAGGGATCGGTTTGCTTGAAGCCCCGCGGGGAACGCTTTTTCATCATTACCGGATCAATGACGATGACCTGATCGAAATGGCAAACCTGATCGTTTCCACAACCAATAACAATATACCAATGAACAGGGCAGTTGAAAGTGTAGCCAAGCAATATATGACCGGTCAGACCGAGATCACCGAACCCATGATGAACGCGGTAGAAGTCGCGATTCGGGCATACGATCCCTGTATAAGCTGCGCAACACATGCCCTGGGAAAAATGCCACTCGAGATCGAACTGTACGATTCAGAGAATCATCTTCTTGACAAAAAACAAAAATAGTTTGAAGAAACCTCCTACAGTATTGATATACGGCTATGGTAACCCGGGGCGCCAGGATGACGGGCTGGGGAATGCTTTTGTGGAGAAAATGGAGCAGTGGGTGCTGGACGAGAACATCTCCTCGATAACCTTTGATTCCAACTACCAGTTGAATATTGAAGATGCCGAAGCCATCGCTGATAAAGATCTCGTTATCTTCGTTGATGCTTCAGACGAACCGATCGACGATTTTTGCCTCACCAGGGTAAACGCATCGGAAGCATCTATCGAATTTACCATGCACGCAGTATCCGCTTCCTTTATCCTGCACCTGTGCAACCAGCTTTTTGACAAATACCCGGAGTGCTATCTGCTGCATATAAAGGGTTATGAATGGGAGTTCAAGGAGGGCCTTTCCGGCAAAGCAAACGCGAACATGCTGAAAGCCTTTGATTTCCTTTGTGAAAAACTCCGTTATCCGGAAAGCCGGATCAACCTTTTCAAAGCATTGGTTGAATGTTGATTTGAACACATTACCTCAACAAAATAAAACAGAGCGATGAACCTCACCACAGAGTATATGGGATTAACCCTGCGCAATCCCATTATTGTTAGCAGTTCAGGACTTACAAAATCGGTTGACCGCATAAAACGAATCGCAGAAAGTGGTGCCGGAGCCGTAATCCTGAAATCTCTTTTCGAAGAGCAATTGATCCACGACCCAAAAGCACTGATGGAACAGGAGGATATGTACTTCTGGTATCCCGAAGCGATCGAATACCTGAATAAATTCTCTAAAAAGGAGGGTGTTGATGCTTACCTGAATCTCATCAAAGAGACGAAGGCCTCCGTTACTATCCCGGTATTCGCCAGCATCAACTGTATCTCAGCAAGTGAATGGACCTCCTTTGCTTCCCGGATAGCGGAAGCCGGGGCGGATGGGCTGGAACTGAACATTGCCATTTACCCCTTTAACAAAAAGGTCGACAGTCAGACGATTGAAAACATGTACATCCAGATCATCAAGGATGTCAAAAAGAAGTGTACTATTCCGGTTGCCGTGAAACTGGGTAATAGTTTTACCAACCTTTATAAGATCGCCCATCACCTGGATGAAGCCGGTGCCGATGCGCTCGTTCTCTTTAACCGATTTTACCGGCCGGATATCGACATCAACAAAATGAGCCTGGTATCAAGCAACATCATCAGTTCGCCACAGGAGGCAACCGAAGCATTGCGCTGGATCAGCGTCTTATCACCGGAACTGAAGTGTAGCCTGGCTGCCGGCACCGGAATTCATGATTCCGGAGGGATCATCAAGCAGCTCCTGGTAGGGGCAGATGCAGTACAGGTAGCCAGCACACTCTATAAACACGGCATCGAGTACATCAATAAAATCATTGATGATATGATCCGATGGATGAAAAAATTCGGATATGATGCGGTGAGCGATTTTCAAGGGAAAATGGTTCGGAAAGAAAATGCTGCTGCTTTTGAACGGATACAGTTCATTAAGAAGACGATGGGGGAAATGGAATGATGAGTGATGATTGATGATTGAGAGGTGAGTGGGGAATTATGAATGATGAGTGATGAGTGATGAGTGATGATATCCGGAAGGTAAGGTGTCACTTTTTTAGCCAGCACCGAGGACCGAGTACCATTTTTTACTCATTACTCACCTCTTTAATACTGTCCTCTGTATTCTGTACCTTGAACTTTTTAGGCTCCCCGCAGGGATTCAACTTGAATGTTTCCTTTAAGATCGAATTAACCTCATTACAACCCCAAAAACTGGATCCCGATTCCGCTCAACAGGATAATGGCGCCGGCGATGGCATGTGTAAACCGCTCGAGCTTGCCGAGGGGCAGAAAGCTGATTCCAAACGTGCTGACCAGCACAATGGATAACATAGTGAGTATCGTTACCAATCCGAAAACGATGCTGATCAAAACCAGGTCTGACATGCTGTTTTGTGCTGCTGGATACATCAGTATTGGGATTAGCGGCTCACAGGGGCCAAGGATGAAAATGACAAACAATACCCAGGGGGTAAGGTTCTTTTTATGATTATCGTGAACATGTACATGGTTTTCCTGATGTACATGCTCGTGGGCATGGTAGGTTCCATTTTCGTGAACATGAATGTGCTTATGCGGTTTGTTGCGGTAAGCTCTGCGGAGTCCCCAGATAAAATAGACCAGCCCGAAAGCAATAAATAACCACCCGGCTATGCTGCCCCGGACCGATTCGATGCCCGTTAACCTGTTGATGCCGATCCCAAATGCAATTCCTATCAAACCAAGAAGGATTGAACTACCGACATGCCCCACTCCGCAGGCTATAGTAACCCATGTTGTTTTAACCATAGACCATTGTCTGGCTCTGGCCATGACAATAAACGGCAGATAGTGATCCGGCCCCAGCAGGGTATGAAAAAACCCTATGGATGCTGCAGTTACGAGCAGTATTTGAATTTCAGTTGAAAGCATAACAAGTTAATTTGACAAAGATAAAAAATCATTCAGTAATAATCCCAGCACCGGTGAGCCGGTTAACGTTTTCCCCGGCACATTCAAGGCAATATATCTTTCCCTCCTTTTCAACGCTCCGGGAAGCCATGATGCTCTCATTGCAGTTTGAACAAACCAGGCTTTCATGCGAAGGAGCATAACCAGGGACAGCACTATCTTTCAGTGTCTGACGTATAAACAAATGATCAAAATCCAGATCAAGAACGGCAAACGCTTTTTTAAGTCCCCCGGTTTTGAACTCTGTAACGGTTTCAACGCTACGATCGTGATCATCGACAACCTTATCGAATGCAGGTGAAAATTCAGGATAAACAGCATGCATGTATTCCTGTGCTTCCTGCTTCATCACAAACCGTATTCCTTCCCCGTTTCGATCCACCAGGGAACAGGCTACTTTGCCGGTATCTTTGAAAATCAAAGCATTATTCCCAAAACTACAGCCTGTAACAAACTGAATACCATCCGAAAAACAGTTATTGGTTTCAACGATGGCTAACAGCTCTTCCAGTCCGTCAGAATGCGGATCCAATTCCTGCATACCGTGTGCACCGGCGATGACACCCAGAGCCAGCCCCGGACAATAATGCCCATGCAGTTGTGCCGCCATGATCAAAAGCCTGTCCAATTGTCCTGCCTGGATGTATTGTCCGATCTCCTTTCTTGGATTTGCTTTCATGTTGTTATACCGGATTACTTCCAGTTCCTCATCGGAAAAGGTTCTATCAGAGGGCTTAATATCAATTACCGGGGACCCATTCAAAGCATCCAGACCCGATACCACCAGCTCATTATCTGACCGGCTGAGTAGTTTAACCGTTGAAAGGCCTACAGGAGACGGCCGGTGAGGGCTCCTGGAGGCGAATACTCCTTTTACTTCACCCGAGAAGACCGGGCTCTTCAGGTTGAAACCTTTTGAACGGTCGAACAGGAAAAGGATATCGAGGTATTTCGAGTCCTCAATCCTGAACAATCCTTCAGAGAACTCACTGGAAACCTCTATCATACTCTCCTCCGTTTTTATCACAGCAGGTTCTGCCGGCTCATTAAACCGGTTTTTAACAACGCCTATGTGTGTAAATTGTTTCACAATTAGTTTTCCATTGTCCGCCATAGTTTTCTTCGACTGCCGAAACCTTGGTGAAGGCTGTAACGAAGGCGGAGGTTTTCGTTTTTTTTAGTCAATATGGGACGTCATTTATTTTAAATCAAGAATACAGCCATTAAAATGGTTACCTGTTACCTGCCAGTCCCTTCGGGACGTTGTTATCTGTTCTTGCTTGTTAATGGAGACTATGGACTCTTATCTTGTCCTTTATCCTTTATCCTTCCCTTTACGGCATTTGTTTCCGGGCAAAGATAAATTATTTCCTGAAATACTTTCATTTGTAATTCTCCGGAGTCTCCCAAAGAGATCCTCCCGTAGGACTTCCTTCGGAGCTTCGGGGCTTTGCCCATTGTAAATCAAAACATAAAATTCCGGTTAAACTCAGTGTTTAGTTCCTCTTTCTGAGTTTTAAGGTGATCTCCCCCCATATTTACAAACACTCTGTCGTAAATATTCAATGATTTCATGATTTTGTGGCGTAGATCGGATAAAGTTTTTTCCCAGATGATTTCGAATAACTCTGTATTATCCAATCGATTCCAAGGATATGGTCATTTTAAAATGCACTATTATTATCCAAACTATTTCCTATTTCATATAACACACCCCTCAGGGGCTGTGTCAAAACTGCTTTTCACGCAAAGAACGCAAAGGAAAAAGCTAAGCTCGCAAAGTATAAACCATTATAAAACAGCTCTTTGCGAATCTTTTGCCACCTACGGGAGGATGCCTGCCCGACGGCAGGCGGGACTATGGCATTACTTTCCTGCCCGTCCCTGACTGCCGTCCAGGCAGGCGGCAGGCGGGTATCTTTTTGCTTGAGATCCTGACGATCCACCAATAGGTTGATGTCAGGATAAGTTCGACATGCATCATTCAATTCAGCTTCGCTTCTTGAATAATGTGTCTCACTTACTCCACCAGTTCCATCTCTTCCAGCAGGTATCCGGCACCTGCAAACTTATCGATGATAAACAGGGCGAACCGGATATCCAGGGAGATGTTTCTGCATTTCTCAGGATTGTACATCAGATCACTCATCACCCCTTCCCATGCACGGTCAAAATTCACTCCTATCAGGTGTCCTTCCGCATTTATAACCGGGCTTCCCGAGTTACCCCCTGTCGTATGATTGGTAGCAATAAAACAGACATGCATTTGATTGTTTTCCCCATACCTCCCGTAGTCGCGGACACGATAGAGTTCCTTCAGTTTATCCGGCACATCATAATCGTAAATTTCAGGATTATCTTTCTCTATGATCCCTTCCAGGGTAGTGTAGGGAAGAAAATATTCTGCATCTCTCGGGTAGTATCCTTTTACCTTCCCGTAGGTTACCCGCACGGTACTGTTGGCATCGGGATAAAACACCTTTTCCGGCTGGAATTCCATCTGTGCCTTCATGTAGACCCTGTCCAGTTTACGAAGATCCTCATTCAACTTATTGTATTCGGGCAGGATCTGTAAAACATGTATCATGCTTGCTTCCATAAACAACTGGCAGGCAGGATCTTTCAGGATCTTTTTTGCCTTTTTTGCCGTAAAGGCAGCCAGGAAGTCAAGCACCTGTTGCTGATCAGCGAAGAATGTTTTCTTAAAGAACCAATCGGCATATCCGTTAAAATCACCGGAAAACTTCTGGTTAGTCTGTTTAACGCTTTCCGGTTGATATTCCGGAGTTACGTTTTCGCTAAAGAGAGTAAGCAATGCCACGAACAGTTTTTGATCGGTCGGTTTATCATAATCGTTAAAGAACCGTTCTGTCTGTGATGTAAGTCTTTCTACTGCATTCCCGATTTCCTCTTCAGAGGCATCCGAATCAACAAGATCTGCAAGCGACACAAACTGACCTGCAAACGAAACGACTTCAATCCCTCTCCGGAAAAATGTTTCATTGTAATAATTATCCAGAAAGGTATAATCGGTTAAATGCTCGTATATTTTTTCATACTGGCTCAGGATATCTCCATATGCTCTTTTTCTCGCCTCATCCGCATCAGCCCATTCCTGGAATGCCTTTTCGAACTTCTTTTTCTTTGCAATGGCATCGAGATTTTCCAGCCCCTTATTCTCTCCTATCCATCGTTTCCAGGAATTACTGATCCCGGAAGCTTTTGAAGTATACTGTATCCGGATTTTAGGGCTTTGGTTCATTGCAGCATCAATGATCTCAATCTTTTTACCCCTGACCTTGATAAATTCCGGATTGATGTACCGGGACAACATTTCAAGGTGAAATGAAGGCTTGTATTCGAAGGTGCTGCCGGGGTAGCCGAAGACCATGGTAAAGTCATCTTCCTGGACTCCTTTCAGCGAGATGGGAAAGAATTTTTTCGGTTTATAGGGTACATTTTCAGCGGAATAGGGTGCTGGCATGTTATCTTTTCCGGCATAGATCCTGAACAGTGAAAAGTCACCGGTATGTCTTGGCCACATCCAGTTATCAGTATCGCCGCCAAAACTGCCAATAGTTGCCGGAGGGGCACCCACCAGTCGCACGTCGTAGAATACCTCATTCACAAACAGGAAATACTGGTTCCCCTGGTAAAAGGGCCTGATGTTTGCTGTATAGTGCGTATCGCGGGTTGCCTCTGCAACCAGTTCGCTGCTTGTATTTCGAATCGCCTTCTGCCTTGTTTTCTCATCCATCCCATCATCCAGGACATTCAGGATCTCATCCGTAACATCTTCCATCCGGATCAGGATAGAAACCCGTAAACCGGGATTCGGTAATTCCTCATCCCTGCTCATTGCCCAGAAACCATTTTTCAGGTAATCGTTCTCAACAGTCGAGTGTGCCCGGATGCGGCCTTCTCCGCAATGGTGATTGGTAATGATCAACCCCTCACCCGAGATCAATTCGGCTGTACATCCCCCAAAATTGACCACGGCATCTTTCATGCATGCCTGATTGATGCTGTAAATATCTTCAGCAGTCAGCTTAAACCCGTTCTCCTGCATGATGCTGATATTGTATTTTTCGAGAAGAAGTGGGATCCACATTCCCTCGTCTGCCCTGGCAACGAAATGAGTAATGATTACCAGGGTCAATAAACCGGTGATTATTCTTTTTATCATAATACGAACATTTAAGGATTAAAAATTTTTCAGTTCCCGATATAGTTTCTGGATGGGAAGTCCCATCACGTTAAAATATGAACCATCGATTTTTTCAATGCCAATATAGCCGATCCATTCCTGGATACCATAGGCACCGGCTTTGTCATACGGTTTATACTCCTGAAGATAGTGATCTATCTCCTCTTCAGTGAGGCTGGCAAAATAGACATCCGTCGTTGCATAAAAGGACACCTCTTTGTTCAGCGACAGGATGCAGACACCTGTAACCACAGTATGCTTGTTCCCCGATAATTTCTTCAGGATCCGGCAGGCATCTTCTCTATCCGTGGGTTTGTTAAGGACACTCCCGTCGCACCATACAATTGTATCGGCAGTGATCAGAATGGTATCCTGACTGAGGGTTCCGGAGAATTCTGCTGCTTTTTTTCGTGCCAGGTATACCGGTATCTCTTCGGGTTTCATGTCCGGGGGATATTCCTCTTCCACATCATGATTCTCCACGATCTCAAAATCAATTCCAAGTTCTCCCAACAGGAAATGACGACGCGGTGATTTTGAGGCGAGAATCACCTTCTTACCTTTGATATTCTCCAGAATTGACAACACCTAAAACCTAAAGGAAATGATATAATAAACAACCAATGAATAGAAAATTCCGGCTAACATGATAAACTTCGACAGGTTGCTGGCAAAATGATAATCTGATTTTTTATCTGCTTTTACTATCCGGTATGTCAACAGGATGTAAGGTAAAAGCAAGGTTATACTCATATAGATCAAAGTGATATTATCTCTCAGGTACTTGAAATAGACAAATACCAGTGCTGCAACGGTGATGATATGCAAGCCAACAACAATCCATTTTGAGTTTGGAACACCAAGTACAATGGGCAAGGTTCTTCGACCGTATGCACTATCCCCTTCAAAATCCTCGATATCTTTAATGATCTCCCTGGTCAGGGTTGTAATGAAGGCAAAAAAGGAGAACCCGGCGACCCATGCTACCAATACACTGAGGGATGTGTCGTATTGCAATAGCAGATGACCATACGATCTGTTCAGCAGCGGGATCTCAAACAGCACTACAATAATGGGTACCAGTGCGGTAAGCAGTGCAACGATCAGGTTGCCAATCAGAAACTGCCTTTTATAGGTAGTTGAATAGAACCAGAGTAAACCGGAAACTGTAATGAAAATGATAACCAGGAAGGGCATTCCCACAAAAAAGGAGATATAGACTCCGATAACGATCCCCAGGATGTTCAGTATGATATGACTTGCCATAGCCATACGCCGGGGAATGACCTTTCCTACGATCACCTTTCCGGGATGATTGAGCAAATCTGTCTTGGCATCAAAATAGTCATTTATCACATAACCAGCTGCTGTAAGGAACACCGTTGAGAGAACAAGAAGGAAAAAATTGAACTCACTGAATTGCAGCTCAAATGCCGGTAAGCGGATGGCTTCGTTGTTTTGTATGACAGTCAGGTGGCTTAATATGGGATGGATGATACACCATCTCATCATATATTGTGTAAGTGCAACGATAAACAGGTTTTGAATGCGTATGAGCTTTAAAAAGGCGATCATAGCGTTATCGTTTACCAGGAAAAAGCATCAGTATCCATCCATTTATTGTGCAGCCGGAGAACCTGTTCCAGGATATCCCTCACACAACCATCTCCCCCATTATAATTGGAGATGTACTTCGATATCTGTTTGATCTCAACGACTGCATCAGCCGGACAGGTTGGAAAGCCAACAAGCTGCATCACTTCAAAATCCGGAAGATCATCTCCCATATAGAGCACTTTTGAGGGATGAAGATCATATTTTGTGATGAAATCCATAAAATCCTCTTTCTTATCGTGTGCCCTGAAGTAAATGTCTGTGATACCCAACCCTTCAAACCGTTTCCTTACCGCATCGGAATTCCCACCGGTGATCACTGCAATGTGATACGATTTTTTAACTGCAAGCTGAAGAGCATATCCATCTTTTATGTTTATGGTTCGCATGGGTTCTCCCCCCGGGTGCAAGGGCATGATCTGGGAGGACAAAACTCCATCAACGTCAAATACAAATGCTTCAACTTTTCTAAGATCCTCTTTAAAATTGCTCATTTACCAGGTTCGTTATTACGGATTAGGAACGATATTGTTTTCAAACGACAAGCCATCCTATCTGTCATGAGCAAGAGAGTAGATACTGCGGCTGAGTGAGTCATATAGCTCCCTGTTTTCGGGGGAGAAAGATAATAAATCTAAATGCTTTTTAATAACAATTTGATCATTTCTTACCGCAGGTCCCGTTTGCCCTTCACCCGGGTGTATTGTCCTGATTTTACCTGCTGTTTCATGAATGAGTGGTAACAGCAGGTCAAAGGGTATGTTTTTTTTATCAAGGATCAGGGAGGCAAGGTGGTAAAGGTGATTTGTAAAATTACAGGCGAAGACGGCAGCAAGATGCAGGTATAGCCGATCGGTGCTGTTGAGTATTATTACCCTTTCTGATACCTGTTGGCCAAGGTGTGACAAAGTGGCTTCACTCTCTTTGTTATTTCCTTCAACTGCCACAGGAATGTTTTTGAAATCAACAGTCCTGTTTTTTGAAAAGGTTTGCAGGGGGTAAAACACACCATAATTCTTCGCCTTGCCGCGGAAGATGTTCATTTCCACGCTCCCGGAAGTATGGACCACGAGTTGTGATTTGATGTTGATTTGATCTGCCAGTTGTGGAATGGCCGAATCGGAAACGGCAAGAATATACAGATCACCCTGGTCTGTGATCTCCGAAACTTGATCAGTCCAGGAAGAATTCAGGGTAACAGCCAGGGCTCTGGCATGAGCAGCGGTTTTGCTATACACCTGGATTATCTGGTATCCGGCATCGAGTAATGCTTTGGATAGTTGACAAGCTACATTACCGGAACCTACCATGACAATCCGTTTACCGGAATATTTATCCATTATGCTAAAAGTTTTCTATGCAAATTAAACGAGCAGTGCATCGATTGGATTAAAAGAAGAGAGGGCAATGGTTCAACCTCCTGAAACGTTCTAATCATCTAATTTATACTCAGCAATGCTTTTCATATCAAGAAGGTAGGAAGTCTGGGTGTATGGATTATTGTAACACTGGTAATGGGCTATTCCCGATACATAAACAAGGTCTCCCTGGTCAAACGCTGCCAGGGTATCGCGAAATTCCTTGGGATTGCACAATACAAATACTGTATAAAGAGTTGCACTTATGAAGGTGACATAGTCATCTTCAGTCTCATAATAGATCTCTCCCACCTCATTCGTCAACTCAAATGCCTTCTTTCCATCACAGCCACATTCCGGTTCACTGTCACAGGTATTGAGCAGAAGGGCACCTGTAAAAAGAATGATCCAAAAAATCAACGGTTTACATTGTTTCATCTCTTTGTCCGTAACAACTACTTAAAGATACGAAAAAAGCTGTTAAAATGCATATCTATTCTCTTCTATGAGTTTATCAGCAATCCTTCTTCTGGCATCTCTGACATTGACTCCTTCCACGGCAGAATAGTAGACGATGCCCTTCAACATCATCTCTTTTTCCTTATCATCAGCTAATGAATTCACGGTGTCAGTAGCTGATTTTCGCACCCGATCAGCTACGTCATATACAAAAACATCGATGATATCCTTGAATATCTTTACCGCTTCTTCGCCACGCATTTTCTCCAGTTTCTGAACCCGTAATACTGCAGATTCTGCAACGTAGAGGTTCATGATGATATCGGAGATGTTATTCAGGATCTCCTGTTCAAAAACCAGCTTTCTCTGGAACTTCTCTGATGCATAGTGAATGAGCATTAGGGCTGTTTTTTTGAAATGGCTGATATAGGTTTTTTTCTGCACATAGTAATCGGAAAAAGATTCTGCTGGTTGAGATGGCAGGGAAGCCAGTCCGTCGACCACTTTCTTTGCCTCACCGAACAGGTCGAATTCTCCTTTCATGGCTCTTTTCAGAACGGTATCGACAGCCAGGATCTTATTGATCTCATTGGTACCTTCAAAGATCCGGTTGATTCTTGAATCCCTGTACCCGCGTTCCACCGGCATTTCAGACGTGTATCCCATTCCTCCGAAGATCTGAACTGCTTCATCGACAATATAATCCAGGATTTCCGATCCGAAGACTTTCAGGATGGCTGCTTCGATGGCGAGCTGGTTGAATGCGATAATCATGGCATGATCTTTTGCCCCCTCATCATGGTTCATTTCAACTGCCTGATCGACATTATGGCTTGCCCTGTAAACTGCAGATTCTGTCACAAAGGTTTTTATCACCTGTTCTGCCAGCTTATATTTTATTGCCCCGAATTCCGAGATCAACATACCGAACTGTTTCCTTTCGTTGGCATACTGGACCGAATAATTGATGGTTAGTTTTGCTGCTCCCAGCACATTTCCTCCCAGTTTTATCCGTCCCATGTGCAGAATATTGAGGGCTATCCTGAATCCTCCTCCCCGGGATCCGAGCATGTTCTCCACAGGGACCATGCAATCGTTAAAGAAGATTTGCCGGGTTGAAGATCCCTTAATGCCCATCTTTTTCTCCTCGGGGTTAAATACTAGTCCGGGATAATCCCTCTCCACGATAAAGGCACTGAGGACCCTGTCATTATCGATCTTCGCAAAAACGGTAAACACATCGGCAAATCCGGCGTTGGTGATCCACATTTTCTGGCCATTCAGAATATAATGCTTCCCATCATCGGAAAGCACAGCTTTTGTTTTCCCTGCATTTGCATCGGAGCCGGCTCCGGGTTCTGTAAGGCAATATGCTCCCACCCATTCTCCGGTTGCCAGTTTTGGCAGGTATTTCTTTTTTTGTTCCTCATTTCCATAATAGAGGATCGGAAGTGATCCTATACCGGTGTGGCAGGAAAAGGCAACCGCAAAAGAATAGGATGATCCCATGATCTCACAGGTGATCATTGATGTAACAAATGACTGTCCGAATCCATCATACTCTTCCGGTAAAGCTATACCAAGCAATCCCAATTCACCGGCTTTGTCAAGCAAGCTCCTCACTAATCCATCTTCCTGATTATCAATTCTATCCAGGTTAGGCATTACTTCTGTATCGAGAAAGTCCTGACAGGTTTCTGCAATCATTTTCTGTTCTTCATCAAACTCCTCCGGGATAAAGATCTCATCGGCTTCGGTTTCTTTTACCATGAATTCACCACCTTTTATGGCCAATATTTTTTCCATTTTTGAATGTTTTTTTTGAAATATTTCGGGATTGTTATGTACTGCAATAATTATCCGTAAAGATACGATTATCCGTTTTATTACAAATTCAGTGACAGGGCAACCAGTTCTGCAATATCGAGATTCCTGATTTCATCTTCCCTGTTTGCATACTTTAGCCCATCGGTAAGCATTACCATGCAATAGGGACATGCAGTGGCAATGATATCTGCCCCGGTGTTCAGTGCCTCTTCGGTACGTTCGACAAAGACTTCCCGGTCGCCTTTTTCAGCCTCTTTAAACATCTGGCCACCTCCTGCTCCACAGCAAAGGGCAAAACTTTTATTCCGTGGCATTTCCACAAATGTAACAGGCATTGTTTCGATGATTCTCCTTGGAGCGTTATATTCTCCGTTGGCACGGCCAAGATAACAGGGATCATGGAATGTCACTATTTTTCCCCTCAGCGCCTCGGACTCAAGCGAAAGTTTTCCCGCTTCTATCAACCGGTTTAAAAACTGGGTATGGTGCATCACGTCAAATTTGCCGCCAAAATCAGGATACTCATTTTTAAAGGTGTTGTATGCATGCGGATCACAGGTCAGGATCTTTTTCACCTCATAACCGGTAAGCAACTCGATATTCATCATGGCCTGCATCTGGAACAGCATTTCATTACCGGCTCGCCGTGCAACATCTCCGGTTGAAGACTCTTCTGTTCCCAGCACTGCATAATTGATTCCCAGGTGAGTTAAAATCTTCACAAAAGCTCTTGTCACTTTTTTATACCGGTCATCAAAGGCTCCTGCACTACCAACCCACAACAGGTATTCGGGTATTTGTCCCCCGGCAAACCGTTCGGCCATCAGGGGAACATCAACTTTTGTTCCATTCATCTGCAGGTTCTCCGCCCATACCATCCGGTCCTCCTGAGAAAGCTGCCATGGAGCGCCATTGTTTTCAATGTTGGAAAAGATCTGGTTCAGTTCGGCCGGACCGGCAGACTCCTCCATCACCAGGTATCTCCGCATATCCACGATCAGTGAAGGCTGATTGATATTTATCGGGCATTCCTGCACACATGCATTACAGGTTGTACAGGCCCAGAGCTCCTCCTCTGTAATGTAATCCCTGATCAGGGATTTCTGATCGGTATATTGCTTCCCCAGTTTTATCATTCCGGGACCTTTTTCCTTCATCCTGGTTCTCAGATCCATCATGATTTTCCTGGGAGAGAGTTTCTTGCCGGTAATATTTGCAGGACAGACGGATGTACACCTTCCGCACTGGGTACAGGAGAGTGAATCAAAATAGTTCTTCCAGGTTGCATCTTCAACATCCAGTATACCAAACCGCTCCATCACCTCATCTTCACTACCGGGCATGTCTGCATAGGCAGTTTCCGGATTCATCATTTGTATAACTTCCCCGGTAATCTGCTCCATTGTCTTCAGTTTTCCGATAGGATCCAGGTTGCTGAGGAATACGTTTGGAACGGACATAAACACATGAAAGTGCTTTGAATAAGGAAGGTAATTGGCAAAGAAAAAGATCATCAGAATATGAGTCCACCAATTGATCTCGTGTAATGTATAGAGTGTTTCATTGGAGAGCATTGAAAATCGATCTGCCAGGAATGAACTGACCGGGAAAAAACCTTCAATCTCATGAGTCATTGCGCGGTTATGAGCGATATAAAATGTATTCATTCCAAGCAATGAGACCATCAGCAAAAGGATCAGAAGCAGGGAAATATTGGCATCGACATGTGACCAGTGTGTCATCTCCATCCCTGTAAACCGTTTAATGTGCATAAATATTCTCCTGATCAGGAATGCAACAATAGCCACAAGGATGACCGCGGCAAACAGATCACCGCAAGCAATGATCACATCATATACAGGTCCCAGCACGCTTACGATTCTCTCCGTTCGTGCCACACCATCGATAATCATTTCAATGCTGCCGAAGAGAATAACGAGGAATCCCCAGAACACCAGGGCATGCATAAGACCGATTACATGTCTTCTGAAGATCTTGCTCTGTCCGATGGCTACTTTCAAGGTAACCCTTAACCGTTTGCCAAAATCCCGGATGGGAAATGCAGGGCGTGTCAGTTTAAAAAAAGAGATTATTCTATGCGTTGTATAGCCGAATGCAACAAGCGTTACGACCAGTGATAATATGAACAACATCTGTTTAATCATACATCTCTGATTTTAAATCATCATGGAAAACGGGATCTTCATCTGAGAGCGTGAGTTCCGAAAGAATAACCGGGTGTTTGTTCTTTATTGCTGTGATTTCATTTCTTTTACCGCGTTCACCAATTCCGGAAGAACTTTTATTGCATCCCCCAGAATACCATAATCTGCGGCTTCAAATATCGGCGCATCGGGATCGGTGTTTATTGCCACGATGTATTTTGAGGAGCTAACACCCGCCAGGTGTTGGATCGCTCCGGATATTCCTACAGCAATGTATAAATTTGGAGCAATGATTTTTCCTGTTTGCCCGGTATGTTCTTCATGAGGGCGCCAACCCTCATCTGAGACCGGTCTGGAACAGGCTAAAGCTCCTCCAAGTACAGCAGCAAGTTCTTCAAGCGGTCCCCAATTGTCACCCGTTCTCATTCCGCGACCTCCTGAAACGACAATCTCAGCATCGGTCAGGATGATTTTTCCGGTCTGTTTCTGTGTGTCTTTTACCTTTGTTTTGATCTCTGTTTCATCGATTTCCGGGACAAAAGATTCAATCGATGCCTGATTATCCGTTTCAATCAGTTTAAATGAATTCTGTGCGAGGGTCAGGACCTTTTTATCCGATTTCAATATGATATTGGCATATGCTTTTCCGGAGAACACCTTCTTGTAAACGGTAAATGGTTCCAGGGAAGAGGGTAGTGCGATCAGGCTCGAACCCAGGGCTGCTTTCAATTTAACCGACAATCTGGGTGCCAACGCTTTCCCTGTATTGTTGTGGGCAAGGAGGATCACGTCAGCCTCCTCCTTTTGTGCAGCCTGGAAAATGATGTTAGTATACACCTGGTTATCCAGGTTTTTAAACTGATCGCCTTCCACTTTCAATACCTTCAGGGCACCATAATTCCCAAGTTTATTCAGTTCACTCTCATCTACCTTCCCGATTGAGACAACCGATGTGGAAGTGTTCAGCATTTCAGCTATTTTTGACGCATAGGATATCAATTCAAAGGTGAGTTTTTTAAACTTCCCATCCCAGTTTTCTGCATATACTAATACTGCCATGATATTTTTTTTACGTTTCTGATTTTTTATTCTGTTAAAGTACTTTTGCCTCGTTCTGCAACAATTCGACAAGTTCTTTTATATTTTCCGCCTCAATCATTTTACAGGGTGGTTTTGATTGGGGAGGTTCAAACCCGGAAAACTCGGTCATCGCCTCCACATCTGTCGGTTCAACCACTTCAAGCGGTTTTTTACGCGCCATCATGATGCCACGCATTGCCGGAATCCTTGGTTCCTTGGTTATTCCCTTTTGTACAATTGCCACGAGTGGAGTTTCCACCTGGACAATCTCTTTTCCCCCATCAATATCCCGGGTAATCTCAAGATCATTGCCGGTGATGGTAAGACGAGAAACAGCCGATACAGAAAGGTAATCGAGAAATTCCGCAAGCATTCCTCCAACAGCAAACCCGTTATAGTCGCTGGATTCAATGCCACAGAGGATAATATCAAAATCGTTCTTTTTCAACTGCTCTGCCAGCTGTGCTGCCACAACATATGCATCGGTCGGTTCAGCATTAATGCGAATGGCGTTATCCGCTCCGATAGCCAGTGCTTTTCTTATGGTTGGTTCAGCGTCCGTAAGTCCGACTGTAATTACGGTAACGGTATCCACAGGATTACCACTGTCCTCTTTCAACTCAATAGCCCTTGTCAGAGCCAGTTCGTCCCATGGATTAATGATCCACTGTACACCTGTTTTTTCAAATGCAGTGTTATTGTTTGAAAACTTAACTTTGGTTGTGGTATCGGGGACATTCCCCAGGCAAACTGCTAACTTCATGTTGATATTTTTAACTGTATTGCGTTTTACATAAGTGAGTTCCGGTTGAAGTTGACAAATATATAAAAATTCTGTATTAATGTCATGGGAGAGCATAATTAGAACATTCAGAAACCATTATACAATGCCAGCAAAACTTGAAAGCATATGAAACCAGAAGATGATTACAAAAAGTAGCCTAAAACCATTTTGTTATAAGAAATTATTTTTATGTTTAACGATTAATAGGATTGCCCTGTTTCTTCTGAGAAAATGAAGTGGAACGGTCCGTGATTAGTAAACCAAACCTTTAACCAACATGCCATTAGCCAAATGATGACGCAGCCGAAAAACGAAAAAATCCGTGTAATTAAAGATTTCGATAAGTTAGATGAAGAAATACAGGAACAGATAAAGTTGGTTTATCCCAACGGTTTCAGTCAGAACCTGATCACCTTTACGAATAAAGAAGGGAAACTGGTCAGTGCTCTTCCATTCGAGACCGATGATAAATATTATCTCATCAGGATGACAAATGTCCAAGCTCAGCAGATCATTACGGAGGATGAGGATTATGACGATGATGGAGTTTTAAAGGTGGATTCCCGGGAGGAATATGAAGATAAATATGCTGATCTGGATTACCTGTCAGATCAACACCCGGATGATGAAGATGATGATTAATCCGGATTAGTTATGAGGTTTAATATCAAATCGTTGGGACCAGGCCTACTGTGGGCTGGTGCTGCCATCGGTGTTTCCCATCTTGTTCAATCATCCCGTGCGGGTGCAATTTATGGATTTGACCTGGTGGGGATTATTCTTCTGATCAATCTGTTTAAATATCCGTTTTTCGAATTTGGGCCCCGGTATGCTGCCTCAACCGGGGAGAGTCTCTTACAGGGGTATTACAGGCTGGGAAAGTGGGGATTGGTCCTCTATGTTTTGTTAACTCTGGGTACGATGTTTACCTTACAGGCAGCTATCACTGCTGTGACCGCAGGTATTTTTTCAAACGTTTTCTCCGGTTCGTTTACCCCTTTTACCTGGGCTCTTATCATCCTGATTACGGGGATCCTGATCATAACGGTGGGGAAATTTTCGTTTCTGGATAAGATCATTAAATTCATCATCACCCTGCTGGCAATTTCCACCCTGGTGGCTGTTGTTTCAGCTATTACAAAGGGGTTTAATCCCGATCCTGAGTATGCACGATCATTTGAATGGAATTTTACAGACATTGCTTTGCTCATTGCCTTTGCAGGGTGGATGCCTTCGGCAATTGACATTTCTGTTTGGCATTCCCTCTGGACGATTGCGAAGAAAAAAGAGACGGGGTACACACCAAAACTGAGGGAGTCCCTTTTCGATTTTAACGTGGGATACATCGGGACGGCTTTCTTATCGATCGGTTTTCTCTCACTCGGCGCACTGGTAATGTATGGAAGCGGGGAGCAGTTTTCGGATAACGGGACCCAATTTGCAGGTCAGTTAATTAACCTCTTTACCTCCAACCTGGGAAGCTGGGCTTATATCCTGATAGCCATTGCGGCATTAACAACCATGTCGAGTACAACCCTAACCTGCCTGGATGCTTATCCACGAGTATTGAAACCAACCACAGAACTGCTTATCCCGAAGGTTACTTCCCGGAAAGAATGGAACTGGCTCTCCTGGATGTGGCTTGGAATTTTGTTTGTCGGGACGATCGTAATTTTGAAATTCTTTGTTACGGCAATGAGTTTCCTGGTTGATCTTGCCACAACACTCTCCTTTCTAACGGCACCCGTACTTGGATACATGAACTACAAGGTGGTTACCGGAAGCAACGTAAAGCAGGAAGACCGGCCAAAACTGTGGTTGAGGATATTGACGTGGGCTGGACTTGTTGTTCTATCCGGCTTCGGGATATACTATATCATCTGGAAATTCTTCATCCTTTAATGACAGCACAAGACCCATCAGGCCTGTGCGGTTGGACCTCCGAAATTCATAGGGATCACCGGTGAGCCTGAACTTTTGATGTTTTTAATGGTTCCATGCACAGACTCAAACTTTTTCAGGTTATCCTGCAGTGCCAGAAGCAATCTTTTGGCATGCTCCGGCGTAAGGATTATTCTCGATTTAACACGAGCTTTAGGTACACCGGGCATGACACGAACGAAATCAATCACGAACTCAGAGGATGAGTGAGTGATAACGGCCAGGTTGGAATAGAGTCCCTGTGCGATCTCCTCATCCAGTTCGATGTTGATCTGGTTTTTGTTTTTCTTCTCATCCATATCCTATTCATTTTGTTCTTCTTCGATCACCTTGTTTTCTGTCTCTCTGGCGCCGATCAGGCTTTCATATTCCTCCATCGATCCGACCACCAGTTTATTGTATTCCCGGGCTCCTGTTCCGGCCGGTATCAGGTGACCAACAATTACATTTTCTTTCAATCCTTCCAGTTCATCAACTTTGCCAAAGATTGCCGCTTCGTTAAGCACTTTGGTTGTCTCCTGGAATGATGCAGCGGAAATAAAACTCTTGGTTTGCAGGGCAGCTTTGGTAATTCCCTGCAGTATCTGGCTTGAAGTGGCAGGTACTGCATCTCTTGCTTCAACCAGTTTCAGGTCTTTTCTTTTCAGAATGGAATTTTCGTCACGTAATTTTCTTGCCGTAATGATCTGACCTGATTTAATGGTAACTGAATCACCCGGATCAACGACCACTTTTTTGTCATAGATCCAGTCATTCTCATCCATGAATTCCCATTTATCCACGACCTGTTTTTCGAGGAAAGTTGTATCTCCCGGATCGACGATTTCGACTTTTCTCATCATCTGACGAACAATGATCTCGAAATGCTTATCATTGATTTTCACTCCCTGCAGGCGATACACTTCCTGAACCTCGTTCACAATATACTCCTGAACCTCTGTTGGTCCCTTAATTGCCAGGATATCGGCAGGAGTTATTGCACCATCGGACAGTGGAATACCGGCTCTCACGTAATCATTCTCCTGCACCAGGATCTGTTTTGAGAGAGGAACCAGGTATTTTTTCACCTCTTCGGTACGGGATTTAATGACAATTTCGCGATTTCCCCGTTTTATTTTTCCAAAGTTCACTTCCCCATCAATTTCAGAAACGACAGCCGGGTTCGAAGGGTTCCTTGCTTCAAACAGTTCGGTTACCCGTGGCAAGCCACCGGTTATATCGCCTGATTTTCCAACGGCTCTTGGTATCTTGACCAGGATATCGCCCATATTTACCTTATCCCATTCATTCACAGCGATATGTGCACCAACAGGCAGGTTATACGATTTCAGCACCTCCTTCTTTTTCCCGAGGATCTTCACAATGGGGTTTTTGGTTTTATCCCTGGTTTCAATGATCACTTTTTCTCTGAAGCCCGTCTGTTCATCTGATTCTTCACGGAAAGTAATACCATCTTCAACGTGTTCAAAGGCGATTGTTCCGGACGATTCTGAAATGATCACTGCATTATAGGGGTCCCATTCGCAGATCAGGTTACCCTTTTGAACCATATCCGCATCCTTCACGTACAGTTTTGAACCATAGGGAATATTGTGGGTTGCTAACTGGATGTTTGTATTCTTATCGATGATTCTCATTTCCGCCAACCGTCCGATCACGATATTCATCTTCTTCCCCTCTTCATCCTGTCTTTCGACACTTCTAAGTTCCTCAATCTCAATTTTCCCATCGTATTTCGCAACAACACTCGAGTCGGTGGTAATATTTGAAGCGGTACCTCCCACGTGAAAAGTCCGAAGGGTCAGCTGTGTTCCCGGTTCGCCGATCGATTGGGCTGCAATGACGCCTACGGCTTCTCCTTTCTGCACCATTCTTCCTGTGGCGAGGCTTCTGCCATAGCATTTTGCACAAACTCCCCTTGTTGATTCACAGGTTAAAACAGAACGGATCTCAACCTGTTCCAGCGGAGATTGATCGATTATTCTGGAAATCGATTCGGTCAGTTCTTCACCTGCAGAAACAATCAATTCTCCGGATAAGGGGTGATAGATATCATGAACTGTTGTTCTACCCAGAATCCGTTCATACAACGATTCCACCACCTCTTCATTGTTCTTAATGGCTGTTGCAAGCAGGCCCCTGAGGGTTCCACAATCTTCCTCCGTGATAATGACATCCTGCGACACATCCACCAACCGTCGGGTAAGGTAACCGGCATCGGCGGTTTTAAGTGCTGTATCTGCAAGTCCTTTTCTGGCACCGTGTGTGGAGATAAAATATTCAAGCACAGACAGTCCCTCTTTAAAATTGGATAAAATGGGGTTCTCAATGATCTCCGAGCCGGTTGATCCGGACTTCTGCGGTTTGGCCATCAATCCTCTCATTCCGGACAATTGCCTGATCTGCTCTTTGGATCCCCTGGCTCCGGAATCAAGCATCATGTATACCGGGTTAAATCCCTGCTTGTCGGATGATAACTGTTTCATCAGGGATTGAGTAAGTTTCGCATTGGTGTGGGTCCAGATATCAATAATCTGATTATACCGTTCATTGTTGGTAATGAAACCCATGTTATAATTGTTCACAACATCTTCGACCTGTTCATATCCTTCATCCACAAATGCAATTTTCTCGTTTGGTACAATCACATCATCCAGGTTAAAGGAAAGTCCACCTTTGAACGCCATGGTATAACCCAGGTTTTTAATATCATCCAGGAACCGGGCTGTTGCTGCTGTACCGGTTTTTTTCAATACATCCCCGATAATATCACGCAATGATTTTTTTGTCAGCAGGTCATTAATAAAGCCAACTTTTTCAGGAACAAACTGATTAAATATTACCCGTCCAACGGTAGTTTCAAGCAGTTTCTTCACCGGTTCCCCATCTTCATAATCCATAACCTTCACTTTGATTATGGCATGCAGATCCACTTTTCCTTCATTGTAGGCAATGTTTACCTCTTCCGGCGAGTAGAAAGTCAGGTTTTCCCCTCTGACCTTTTCATCTTCCGTACTTCTTTTGGCTTTGGTGATGTAATATAGTCCAAGGACCATATCCTGTGAGGGAACTGTAATTGGAGCCCCATTGGCAGGGTTCAGGATATTATGGGAAGCCAGCATCAGGATTTGTGCTTCGAGGATAGCTGCATTCCCAAGGGGAAGGTGGACAGCCATCTGGTCTCCGTCAAAGTCGGCATTAAAGGCTGTACAAACCAACGGATGCAACTGGATTGCTTTTCCTTCTATCAGTTTCGGTTGAAAAGCCTGAATTCCTAACCGGTGGAGTGTTGGTGCACGGTTGAGCAATACCGGATGGCCTTTCAGCACATTTTCAAGGATATCCCACACTACCGGGTCTTTGCGGTCAACGATCTTTTTTGCTGATTTAACGGTTTTTACAATTCCGCGTTCGATGAGTTTCCGGATGATAAACGGTTTATACAATTCCGCAGCCATATCTTTGGGCAATCCACATTCATGCAGCTGCAGTTCCGGTCCGACCACGATTACCGAGCGTGCCGAATAATCAACACGTTTACCCAGCAGGTTCTGGCGGAATCTTCCCTGTTTTCCTTTCAGGCTATCGCTCAGTGATTTCAACGGCCTGTTTGCATCCGTTTTCACTGCATTGGCTTTTCTGGAATTGTCAAAAAGAGAATCAACGGCTTCCTGAAGCATCCGTTTTTCATTTCTCAGGATCACTTCGGGTGCTTTGATTTCAATCAATCGTTTCAGCCGATTATTCCGGATAATAACACGCCTGTAGAGGTCATTCAGGTCAGATGTGGCAAACCGGCCACCATCAAGGGGAACCAATGGTCGCAATTCCGGCGGTATAACCGGAACAACTTTAACGATCATCCATTCCGGGCGGTTTACTTTCTTTGATACACGAAAGGCTTCAACCACCTGTAATCGTTTTAATGCCTCATTTTTCCTCTGCTGCGAGGTCTCATTATTGGCTTTATGCCTGAGCGTATAGGAGAGCTCGTCCAGATCCAACCGGGAGAGCAACTGATGCAGGGCTTCGGCACCCATATCTGCGATAAACTTGTCCGGATCGGAATCCTCCAGGTATTGATTCTCTTTGGGCAGGGATTCAACAATTTCAAGGTACTCCTCTTCGGTCAGAAAATCGAGGTACTTAATTCCATCCGCTTCCTTGATGCCGGGATTGATGACCACATATCGCTCGTAATAGATTATGGAATCCAGTTTTTTAGTAGGCAATCCTAACAGGTACCCGATTTTATTGGGCAGCGATTTGAAATACCAGATATGAGCAACGGGAACGACCAGGGAAATGTGTCCCATTCTCTCTCTCCGCACTTTCTTTTCCGTAACCTCCACACCGCACCGGTCGCATACGATTCCCTTGTACCGGATCCGTTTGTATTTCCCGCAATGGCATTCATAATCCTTTACGGGGCCAAAGATCCTTTCACAAAACAGGCCATCCCGTTCGGGTTTGTAGGTCCTGTAGTTGATGGTTTCAGGTTTAAGCACCTCACCACTGGAACGTTCAAGAATCTCTTCCGGGGATGCCAGGCCAATTGAGATTTTTGTAAAACTGCTCTTTACTTTTTGATCTCTTCTGAAAGACATATGTTATATTATTAAGATTTCAATGACTACACTGATGGATCATTTCATACTGATCCAAACAAAGCTGACTATGCTACTCAAGATTCATACTGAGGCCCAGTCCACGCAATTCATGCAACAGGACATTCAGGGACTCAGGAATCCCGGGAACGGGCATGGGTTCTCCCTTAACTATTGATTCATAAGCTTTTGCCCTTCCAATGACATCATCCGATTTTACGGTCAGGATCTCCTGCAGGATATGGGATGCTCCGAATGCTTCAATGGCCCATACTTCCATTTCCCCAAAACGCTGTCCGCCAAACTGGGCTTTTCCTCCCAGGGGCTGTTGTGTAATGAGTGAATAGGGTCCGATTGACCGGGCATGCATCTTATCATCGACCATATGACCCAGTTTTAGCATATAGATCACACCAACGGTTGCCGGTTGGTCAAACCGCTCGCCGGTACCCCCATCATACAAATAGGTTTTTCCATAGGGTGGCAATCCTGCTTTTTCCGTATATTCCGTAATCTGATCAAGAGAAGCGCCGTCGAAAATGGGTGTTGAAAAGTAGAGTCCGAGCTTTCTACCAGCCCAACCCAGGACCGTTTCATATATCTGGCCAAGGTTCATTCTGGAAGGAACCCCCAATGGATTAAGAACGATATCCACCGGTGTGCCATCAGCCAGGAACGGCATATCTTCCTGGCGTACAATTTTTGCAACAATCCCTTTGTTTCCATGCCGACCGGCCATCTTATCACCAACTTTTATTTTTCTCTTTTTGGCAATGTATACCTTTGCCAGCCGGATAATCCCGGCAGGCAGCTCATCGCCAATGGAGATATTGTATTTCTTCCTTTTGTATTCCCCATCGATCTCCTTGTATTTGATCAGGTAGTTGTGAAGCAATAACTTAATGGTTTCGTTTTTCTTTTTATCGGTCGTCCATTTTGACGGATTTATATTTAAATAATCTATTCCCTGGAGCTGCTTGAGTGTAAATTTGGTACCCTTGGGAATCACATCGGCATTCAAGAAATCCTTAACCCCCTGTGAGGTTTTTCCATTCACCAGGATGAAGAGTTTATCGACAAGCTTATTGTTCAACTCTTCCACGTTTTTCCTGAAATCGTTTTCTATTTTGTCCAGGATGGGTTTCTCAACCGACTTCGACTTTCTGTCTTTTATGGAACGTGAAAACAGTTTCTTATCAATCACAACACCTTCAAGAGAGGGGCCGGCTTTGAGTGAAGCATCTTTCACATCTCCAGCTTTATCACCAAAAATAGCACGCAGCAACTTCTCTTCCGGTGAAGGATCCGATTCACCTTTCGGTGTAATCTTTCCAATGAGGATATCTCCCGGCACGACATGAGCACCAATCCGGATCAGTCCGTTCTCATCCAGGTTCCTGGTTGCTTCCTCACTTACATTGGGAATATCGGATGTCAGTTCCTCAAGGCCTCTTTTGGTATCGCGGACCTCAAGCAGGTATTCATCGATGTGAACGGAGGTAAAGATATCTTCCCTGACCACATTCTCAGAAATAACAATTGCATCCTCAAAGTTGTATCCTTTCCACGGCATAAATGCCACCATCAAGTTCCGGCCCAGTGAGAGTTCACCATTTTGTGTGCCATACCCTTCGGTAAAAATTTCTCCTTTTTTAACCTTCTGGCCTTTGGTTACAATGGGAACCAGGTTGATGCAGGTATTCTGGTTTGTCTTTTTATGTTTTGGCAAACGGTAGGTTTTGACATCTTCATCAAAGCTTACAAATTTTTCCTCATCGGATCTTGTGTACCGAATAACTACTTGATTTGAATCGACGTATTCGACGATACCATCTTCTTCCGCGGCAAACAGGATTCTTGAATCCTTCACCATAGTACTTTCCAGTCCGGTTCCAATAATGGGAGTTTCCGGTTTGACCAGTGGTACAGCCTGCCGCATCATATTTGATCCCATAAGAGCACGGTTT
This sequence comes from uncultured Rikenellaceae bacterium, assembly GCA_964389685.1. Lineage (GTDB taxonomy): Bacteria > Bacteroidota > Bacteroidia > Bacteroidales > VadinHA17. The sequence goes on along the minus strand of CAYMFM010000006.1, from coordinate 20,623 downwards.
GCATCATCGTGTTCAAGGAAAGGGATCAATGAAGCTGCAATGGATGCGATCTGGTTTGGAGCCACGTCCATCAGGTCAACCTTATTTGCATCGGCAAGTGGGAAGTCACCTTCATATCGTGCTTTCACCTTGGGATTGATAAAGTTACCTGAGTCATTCAGTGGGGCATTTGCCTGAGCAATGACCTTTTCTTCTTCCTCTTCTGCGCTTAGAAACAGCACCCCCTCTGTTTTTCCCATATTCACCTTGCCCTCTTCGACTTTTCGGTAGGGGGTTTCGATAAATCCCAGGTCATTGATCTTGGCATACACACAGAGTGAGGATATCAGTCCGATATTCGGACCTTCCGGAGTTTCAATGGGACACAGCCGTCCATAGTGGGTGTAATGAACGTCTCTCACCTCAAAACCGGCTCTCTCTCTGGAGAGCCCTCCGGGTCCCAGAGCCGACATCCTTCGTTTGTGGGTCATCTCAGCCAGCGGGTTTGTCTGGTCCATAAACTGCGATAACTGGTTTGTTCCGAAGAAGGAATTGATCACGGATGAGAGGGTCTTGGAGTTGATCAGGTCAACGGGTGTAAACACCTCATTATCCCGCACATTCATGCGTTCTCTGATGGTCCTTGCCATCCTGGCAAGTCCCACCCCGAATTGATTGTGGAGCTGTTCACCAACGGTTCGCACCCGGCGATTACTCAGGTGGTCTATATCATCAACATCCGTTTTTGAATTGATCAGCTCGATCAGGTATTTGATAATTTCTATGATATCCTCTTTTGTCAGGACTTTCACATCCATGGTGGTTTCGAGTCCCAGTTTCTTATTGATCCTGTACCGACCCACTTCGCCGAGATCGTATCGTTTATCGGAAAAGAAGAGTTTATCAATAACATCCCGGGCGGTGGCATCGTCGGGTGGTTCGGAGTTTCTAAGCTGCCTGTAAATGTGCAGCACGGCTTCTTTTTCCGAGTTACAGGGATCTTTTTGAAGTGTATTCAGAATGATGGCATAATCAGCCAGGCTCTGGTCTTCATTATGCAACAGGATGGTTTTGTCTCCCGAATCGATGATCTGATCAACATGCTCCGGTTCAATCACGGTCTCACGATCAATGATCACCTCATTTCTTTCAATAGAGACCACCTCTCCGGTATCTTCATCAACAAAGTCCTCGATCCAGGTTTTCAGAACCCTTGCAGCCAGCTTTCTACCTACGATTTTTTTCAATCCCGCTTTCGTAACCTTAAATTCATCGGCAAGGTTAAATATTTCGAGGATCTCCTTATCGCTTTCATACCCGATGGCACGCAAGAGGGTTGTTACCGGTAATTTTTTCTTTCGGTCGATATAGGCATACATCACGTTGTTAATATCCGTAGCAAACTCAATCCATGATCCTTTGAACGGGATGATGCGTGCTGAATACAATTTCGTTCCATTGGCATGGAGGCTTTGTCCGAAGAAGACACCCGGCGACCTGTGCAATTGGGATACGACCACCCGTTCGGCACCATTGATCACAAATGTTCCTCTCTCCGTCATGTAGGGAATAGTACCCAGGTATACATCCTGGATAACCGTGTCAAAATCTTCATGATCCGGATCTGTACAGTAGAGTTTCAGTTTTGCTTTCAGGGGTACGCTGTAGGTTAAACCCCGTTCGACGCATTCGTCGATGGTATATCGTGGAGGATCAATCGAATAATCCAGGAACTCGAGGATAAAATTATTCCGCGTATCGGAGATGGGAAAATTCTCATTGAACACCCGGTAAAGATTTTCCTTTTTTCGATTATCAGCTGTCGTTTCCATCTGGAAGAATTCCCGGAAAGATTTAAGCTGAACCTCCAAAAAATCAGGATATTCTAATTGATTTACGGTTGATGAAAAGTTTATTCTCTGAATAGTTTTTGAGGACATATCTGTGGAATTAAGTGAACCCTTATCTATAACGACAAAAAGGCTTAGAATCCCGTTGAGGGGATTCTAAACCTGGAGTACCTGTATGTGAGGCAAAAATTATTTAAGTTCAACTTCTGCTCCTGCTTCTTCTAATTGATTTTTAATTGATTCGGCTTCTTCTTTGGATACACCTTCCCGGACGGGGCCGGGTGCAGAATCAACAACAGCTTTAGCTTCTTTTAATCCAAGGCCGGTAAGTTCTTTTACCAACTTAACAATTTGGAGTTTGGCACCACCGGGAGCTTTCAGGATAACATCGAACGCTGATTTCTCGGCTTCAGCTGCTTCACCGGCACCTGCTGCAGGTCCTGCAACAGCTACTGCAGCCGCAGCCGGTTCAATTCCATACTCATCCTTCAGGATATCGGATAGGTCATTAACCTCCTTTACCGTTAAGTTAACCAATTCTTCTGCCAACTTTTTTAAATCTGCCATTTTCTTCGATTTTACAATGATTATTACTTTTTTTTTATTCTTTTTTATCAGAGAGTGTTCTTAAAACACCCGTTAACACGTTACTGCCCGACTGCAATGCAGAAAGGACATTTCTCATTGGAGATTGCAGTAAGAGGATCAGATCACCGAGCAATTCCTCTTTGGATTTTATCTCAGCGAGTGCATCCAGGTATTGATCTCCAACGTAAATTGACTCTTCGACATACGCTGCCTTCAGAACGGGTTTATTATGCTCTTTCCTGAACTCTTTGATCAGTTTTGCCGGGATATTACCGGCATCGGAAAACATGATCGATGTAGAGTCCTTACAGACATCGTACAGATCTCCAAAATCACCTTCCGAATTTTCGAGAGCCCTTTTCAACAGGGTATTTTTCACCACGATCAGTTTAATATCTTTCTCAAAACATTTCCTGCGCAGGGAACTTGTATCGGAAGCATTCAGTTCGGAGATATCGGTCAGATAAAAATGATTTGACTCATTTATCTGTTTTTTCAGGTTTTCAATAATGGTATTTTTATCTTCCCTTTTCATAGCTTACATAGTAAAACATTTAGTCATCGAAGGCTTTTGTATCCACCTTCACGCCCGTGCTCATTGTACTTGAAAGATAAAGGCTCCTGATGTAAGTACCTTTCGCCGCAGCCGGTTTCAGCTTCACGATGGTATTGATGAGCTCACGTGCATTATCTGCAAGTTTACCGGGTTCGAAGGATACTTTACCGATTCGCGAATGAATGATTCCGTATTTATCCACTTTAAAATCAATCTTCCCCTGTTTCACTTCTTCCACAGCCTTACCGATATCCATTGTCACCGTTCCACTCTTGGGATTAGGCATCAGTCCTCTAGGTCCCAACACTTTACCCAGTTGTCCCACTTTTCCCATTACCGGAGGCATTGTGATGATAACGTCCACGTCGGTCCATCCCTTTTTGATCTTTTCGATATAATCATCGAGTCCGACATGATCTGCGCCAAATTTTTTTGCTTCATCCTCCTTATCGGGTGTACATAAAACCAGCACCCGGGTCTCTTTCCCGGTTCCATGGGGCAGGGTAACTGTACCGCGTACCATTTGATTCGATTTCCTCGGATCGATTCCAAGTCTGACATCAATATCCACTGAGGCATCAAACCGTGTGGCAGTAATCTCTTTGACCAAAGCGACTGCTTCAGTTAGTTTATAAAGCTTCCCTTCTTCGATTTTTTCAAGAGCTGCCTTTCTGTTTTTTGTACGTTTTGTCATTTTCTTACCTGTCCATTGTTATTACTGTTCGGGGAATTTCCCTTTCACGGTGATTCCCATACTCCTGGCAGTTCCGGCAACCATTTTCATTGCGGACTCTACTGTAAATGCATTCAGATCGGTCATTTTGTCCTGTGCAATCGTCTTAATCTGGTCCCATGAAACAGATCCCACCTTGTCGCGGTTGGGTTCGGATGACCCGGATTTGATTTTTGCAGCCTCCAGCAGCTGAATGGCCACAGGAGGGGTTTTGGTGACAAATTCAAATGATTTATCAGCATAGACCGTAATGATTACTGGAATCAGTTTTCCGGCTTTTTCCTGGGTTCTGGAATTGAACTGCTTACAGAATTCCATGATATTTACACCTTTCGCTCCCAGAGCAGGACCAACCGGAGGAGAGGGATTTGCAGCACCGCCACGAATCTGTAACTTTATTAATCCGGCAACTTCTTTAGCCATGATCTATACCTTTCGCTTGCTAATTAATAAAATGATAGTTATTCAGGAAGCATTATAACTATCGGGTTAACATCTATTTATCACGTAACTAATAAATATTCTCAATATCAGGTTAATCTTTCTCAACCTGCATGAAACTGAGTTCGAGTGGTGTCTTACGGCCAAAGATTTTCACCATCACTTTCAGTTTCTTTTTCTCTTCGTTTACCTCTTCGATGATTCCTGAGAAGCTATTGAAGGGGCCGTCAATCACTTTCACCGATTCACCAACGTAAAATGGAACATTGATCTCCTCATCGCTTGCAGCCAGTTCATCCACTTTACCCAGTATGCGGTTTATCTCGCTGGCCCGCAGCGGTACGGGTTCACCGCCCTGTGCCCCTCCGAGAAATCCGATAACATTTGGAATATTTCTCAAAATATGGGCGATTTCACCTGCCAGGGCAGCTTCTACAAGTACATATCCCGGAAAAAAATTGCGTTCCTTGCTGATTTTTTTTCCTCCCCGGATCTGGTATACTTTCTCGGTCGGTATCAGGACCTGAGAGATATATTCCTGCAGGTTCAGACGTGTAATTTCGCTATCGATATACTCCTTAACCTTCTTCTCTTTCCCGCCGATTGCTCTGAGCACATACCACTTCTTTTCATTCTCTGCCATCTTCTCTAAACTCTTTAGTAAAACAGACTATAGATCAATCCCATCAGATTCTCAAACGTATAATCCATGGCAAAAACGATCAGGGCTATGATCACGGAAGTGATCATTACGACAATGGTACTACTCTGCAAATCGTTCCATGTTGGCCAGGAGACCTTATGCATCAATTCATTATAGGATTCCTGCAAATAGGTTTTTATTTTCATAATCGTTGAAAACTTAGCACGGGAGGAGAGATTCGAACTCCCGACACCTGGTTTTGGAGACCAGTGCTCTACCAACTGAGCTACACCCGTGTACCTGTTTAGAGTTACGGATTCGGAAGAGGATTAATCCTGGCAAACAGCAATTCTCAACCGAACGATCTGATCCGGTTTCCTGGATCTTATTCAATAATTTCCGTTACCTGTCCGGCTCCAACGGTTCTGCCACCCTCACGAATAGCAAAACGCAATCCTTGTGCCATGGCAACAGGAGTAATCAGATTAACGGTAATTGTAACATTATCACCTGGCATGACCATATCCCTTCCTTCAGGAAGCGTAATCTCACCAGTTACATCGAGTGTCCTAAGATAGAACTGAGGGCGATAGTTAGTATGGAACGGGGTATGACGTCCACCTTCCTCTTTCTTCAAAACATACACCTCAGCCTTGAATTTTGTATGTGGAGTGATGGAACCGGGTTTTGCCAGAACCATTCCTCTCTTGATCTCTTTTTTGTCAACTCCCCTGAGCAATAATCCAACGTTATCACCTGCTTCACCTCTGTCAAGTATCTTACGGAACATCTCAACTCCGGTACATACCGTTTTTCTACGGTTCGCTCCGAGACCGATCATTTCCAGTTCGTCACCGGTAAGTACCACACCCGTTTCAATTCTTCCGGTAGCCACAGTACCGCGGCCTGTAATGGAGAAGATATCTTCCACGGGCATCAGGAACGGTTTTTCGACATCCCTGGGTGGAATGGGTATATATGAATCAACTGCCTCCATCAGTTCAACCACTTTCTCTTCCCACTTGGCTTCGCCATTCATAGCACCCAGAGCCGAACCGAGGATAACGGGTGTCTTATCGCCGTCAAACTCATAAAAATCAAGCAGTTCGCGAACTTCCATCTCAACCAGTTCCAGCATCTCTTCATCGTCGACCATATCAACCTTATTAAGGAACACGACGATTTTTGGAACGTTTACCTGACGTGCTAGAAGTATATGTTCACGTGTTTGAGGCATTGGGCCATCAGTAGCAGCGACCACCAATATGGCACCATCCATCTGTGCAGCACCGGTAACCATATTCTTAACATAGTCAGCGTGTCCGGGGCAGTCAACGTGGGCATAGTGCCGGTTGGCTGTTTGATACTCAACGTGCGCTGTGTTAATGGTAATTCCTCTCTCCTTCTCTTCGGGTGCGTTGTCAATGGAATCAAAATCTTTAATGTCAGCCAACCCCTGTTTATGCAGTACCATGGTAATGGCAGCAGTTAACGTGGTTTTACCATGGTCGACGTGACCGATGGTTCCAATGTTGACGTGAGGTTTCGATCTATCAAATTTTTCTTTAGCCATAACTCTAAAATATTTATTAAATTAAAAATAGGTGAAACATGCAATACATATTGAGCCAATGATGGGAATTGAACCCATGACCTCATCCTTACCAAGGATGCGCTCTACCCCTGAGCTACATCGGCGCTAAAATAGCAGAGCGGGAGACGGAACTCGAATCCGCGACCCTCAGCTTGGAAGGCTGATGCTCTACCAACTGAGCTACTCCCGCTGTTGTGGGGAGAGCAGGATTCGAACCTACGAAGGCATCAGCCAGCAGATTTACAGTCTGCCCCAGTTGACCGCTTTGGTATCTCCCCTCTGATTCCCCTGTATGCTATTTGAGTGAAAAAACTTTCAACCAAAATCAAGGCTCAGATTGATTATTCACGAGCCGATGGAGGGATTCGAACCCACGACCTGCTGATTACAAATCAGCTGCTCTGACCAACTGAGCTACATCGGCAAAATGATCTATCGAAGGATCGGTTACCACGTTCAAAAGGCCTTCATTGTAACGCCTGACAAAGCCAGAAACCAATGCCCGTTCGGGCACAATTTCCAGTGGCTATCGGAACAGCCAACCAAATGATCGACCCGCAATTCTTCAGAGCCAAGCTGCATCGGCAATATGAAAGAACCCCGATCCCGGAGGTACCCCTCCAAAATCGGTTTGCAAATGTATGAATTATTTATTTATATCACAAAAAAATAGTTGGGATATTTTCGAACGGATATCATACACCTCTCTTCTTTCCCTTTGTCTTTGTAATTTGCTTTTTCAGAGCATCTACAGCGTTGTCGGTAGCCTCTTCAAATGTTTTACTTTTTTTCCTTGCGAATAACGGATTGCGGGGAATATCCAGCTTGATTTCCGTGATCTTGTTCTCTGCATCCTGGGCTTTGTTCAAACGCAAGAACACTTCGGCCCCGATAATGTCATCGTTATACTGAAGTAACTTCTTGACTTTGCTTTTTATGAACTTCAACAGCTTGGTGTCCGCATCAAACCGAACGGAATGAATTTGAATATTCATAGGATTACCTCCATCATTTTAGGCTCTGGGATGAGCTTGTTTATATATTTGTTTGAGTTTTTCAAATGTATTGTGTGTATAGATCTGGGTTGCGGAAAGGTTAGCGTGACCCAGCAACTCCTTGATCGCATTGAGATCGGCTCCGCGGTTCAACATATGTGTGGCAAAGGTATGTCGAAGGATATGGGGGCTCTTTTTTTCTATGGTGGTGATGAGCTCCAGATGCCTCTTCACCACTCGATAAACCAGGCTCTCATAGATCTTACCACCGCGGTCAGTCATGAAAAAATGATCCGGATCAGCGGTTTCCAGGAAGGTATTTCGAGCCTCGATGTATTTCTCGATGTTCTGTTTCAGCTCTTTTGTGAACGGGATCAGCCGCTCCTTGTTTCGTTTACCAAGCACCTTAACGGTCAGGCTCTGAAGGTCGAAATCGCGATCGGCAAGGTGTATCAATTCCGCCCTTCTCATCCCGGTAGCGTACAACAATTCTATGATCAGCCGGTTTCTCATGCCGGAAAAATCATCTCCAAATTCATGCCTGTCCAGCAGTTCATTCATTTTCTCCACTTCAACAAATTCAGGAAGTTTCTTGCTCTGCTTGGGAGTCAGGATCTTATCCATCGGGGTTGACTGCACTATCCCTTCCCGCATGAGGTACTTGAAGAACGATTTCAGTGTAGTGATTTTACGGTTTACCGAACGGGCAGACATGTTGTTATCCATCATGGAGATCATCCAGTTACGGACCCCCTTGTGATCAATCCGGTGAATATCCTGGTGGCCGTATTGATCGGCTGTAAACTGAAAAAACTGGGTCAGGTCGCTTTCGTAGGAACGGATGGTATTCATTGAATACCGTCTTTCAAATTGCAAGTACCTGATAAAGGATTCCTTATACTTCATCCGTATTAAATTATCGAATGGATCGGATGTTTCATGGGTGTTCAAACAGAAGAAAGCAACATGTGAATTTTACCGACTATCTCTTTTTAATGGGTTGATAAAATTCTCATGGGGTAATTTTTCGGCACCTTTTGATGCAAGGAGCATGATAAAACAGACGGAAAGATCGGGACAGATCCGTTTGTCGGTTTTATTCATCGCTTTCCTGTAATTTCTGGATATAAATGGCACGTTTCTTAACATTCCTCTTGGCTACAGAGGGTTTTGTAAAGGATTGCCTTTCACGTAATTCCTTAATTACACCGGTTTTTTCAAACTTTCTCTTAAACTTTTTGAGAGCTCTTTCAATGTTTTCTCCCTCTTTAAGCGGTATAACGATCATAATGATGTTTTTGAATTGAGGCGCAAATTTAAAAATTGGATTCCGTTTTGCAAAAAAAAAACCTCTTTTTTAACTATTTTGTAATCCACGGATAATAAAAACGGTTATAAATAACCACTCAACCGTTTGAACACCTATCTAAATATACAATTTATCTGACACAAAATCAAGATTCGACAAAGGGAAAACCGGAAAAACTTACCGGTTTACTTCTCCTTTCCCCGGAGATATACATAGGGAAGGATTTTCCGGTATTGCTCTTCTGACGCCATCCCTTCCCTGCGGATCTCTGAAACTGAAAAAATTGCCCCCTGCCTCTTACGATAGTCTAAAATGGCATTGGTCAGTTCCTGGTTGAAATAGGGGTGCCGTATAAAATCTGCATAGGTGGCATGATTCAGATCCAGCTTCTGAATGAGTGTAGTATCCACCCGAACATGGGGATAAATTTCCCGGAACACCTCTTCACTGATGCCATAAACTTCAAGGAGTTGATCCTTCTTCACAAATCCACCCAAAATATTGCGGTACTTTAACACCCTGCGGGCAAGTACGGGACCAATTCCCTTCAATGGAAGCAGGTCAGATGTATCGGCATTGTTCAGCTCAACGATCCTGGCTGCTGATCCTTCCAACAATTTCCGGTGATCAGAATCATCACGCTGAACCGGTGGGGCAATCCGGATAAACGGTTCCAGTTCCGTATACAGGGAGGTATCCATTCCATAAATTTTCAACAGGTCTTCCTTTTTGTTAAACCTCCCCCCTTTTTCAATGTAATGCAACAAAGTAGTTACCACCTTTTCCTGCACTCCAAGTTTCATCAATTCCTGTTTCGAAGCCTGGTTCGGGTCAAAATAAAACAATTCATGCGCTGACACATGAACCGCAGGTTTATCCCTGTGATCCTTGTTGCCGGACTGGTTCCTGGTGTTCTCGTTTATCAGGTCAAAATCTTTCACGATCTCCCGGATCTCTTCTGCATTGTTCATCCTCTTTTCAGGCAGCCATGATATCAGAAGATTAACAAGAATCAGAATAACGATAAGGGAGGAAAGGACGAGAATGCCATGTTGTTCCCGGCGTGAAAAGCTGAAGTACTCTTTCAGAAACTTTTTAACCATGAACCCGTTACAAAGGGAATAAGCTTCAAGATAGTGCAATCCGCGGAAATATCAAAATCGCTTTCCCGGAATTGGTTGCTATGAGCCGTAGAGACGCCATGCATGGCGTCTCTACAAACGATTCTGGAAGAACATCAGGATTACCTGTTCAATAAATAACGTTATAAACATCAAATAATAACAAACCATCATTCTTTATACCGCTTAATTTCACCTGCGCGGAAGCGTTTCATGTAACTTTTCAGATCTCTTTTGATTTCGGGTCCCAGGATGATCAGTCCGATCACATTGGGGATTGCCAGTGTGATCATGACCATATCGATAAAGGTAATGACAGAGGTGAGGGTTGAGCTTGCCCCGATCACGACACAGAGCAGGAGAAGAATGGTGAATATGCGGATGATCACGGCTTTTCTTCCCGGAAATTTTTCAAACCATTTTCCCAGCAGAAAATCAAATCCTTTAATCCCATAATAAGACCAGGAGATCATGGTTGAGAAAGCAAACAGCAGAATAGCCAATACCAGGAGATAGGGGAACCAGGGGAACACGCTGCCAAAGGCTGCGGAGGTAAGCTGGGTACCTTCCAACCCTTCGGGATTCTGATGGAAGCCGGTAAAAATGAGAACAAGGGATGTCATGGTACAGATGATAATGGTATCAATAAACGGTTCCATGAGTGCAACGATTCCCTCATTTACAGGCTCGTCCGTTTTTGCCGGTGCATGGGCTATTGCTGAGGATCCCAATCCCGCTTCATTCGAAAAGGCACCGCGCCTGAATCCCGTGATCAATACACCAATGAATCCTCCTTTGATGGCAGGAGCATCAAAAGCGCTGGTCACGATCAACTTAAACACGGAACCGATTTCACCGATATTCATGATAATGATGATCAGTGCCGTACCGAGGTAGAGGCCTGCCATAAACGGGACGATTTTGCCCGTAACCCTGCCGATGCTCCTGATCCCGCCAACGATTACCAACCCGACCAGAATGGCAAAAACTACTCCGAAAACTGCACCGTGTCTTTCGAGAGCGGGAACGAAAATGAGGAATTGTGCAAAAGCCTGGTTTGCCTGAAACATGTTCCCCCCCATGGATGATGCTACCACCAGCAGTGCAAAAATTGCAGCAAGGACCCTGCCCAATCCTCCCAGGTTTTTCCGTTTCAATCCTTCCACAAGGTAATACATGGGCCCTCCCGACACATTTCCACGGGCATCTATTTTACGGTATTTCACACCCAGGGTGCATTCCGTAAATTTCAGCGACATGCCAAAGAACCCGGCAATGATCATCCAGAAGGTTGCTCCGGGACCTCCCACGGCAATGGCAATGGCCACACCGGAGATGTTACCGAGCCCAACCGTGGCCGACAGGGCAGTTGTTAACGCCTGGAAATGCGATACCTCTCCCCGCTCGCCCGGTTTGTTGTACTTTCCCCTGATCAGGTACCACGAATGACCAAATGCCCTCACATTAATAAATTTCATCCAGAGGGTAAAAAAGATACCGGCAAGGACTACCCAGAGCACAATGAAGGGAATATCAGCTTCCAGGTCAAATCCCAGGGCAGCAAACGGATCCCAGAAAAATATCTTTTCCATAAACTCAACCACCGGCTCGAATGCTGCATTGATCTTTTCACTGAGCGTAAGGTCTTCTTCCTGATCAATGATCCGTTCAGCAATGTATCTGATCCTGGGATCTAAAACCATGGTAAAAATCTCTATTTACTGGTATCTGGTGAAACCGGTCCATGTTTTATAATCTCTCCTTTCCGTAACCGGTTCATGTAGTCTTTCAGATCCCTGCTAACTTCGGGTGCAAGTACGAGCAAACCGATGATGTTCGGAAAGGCGAGAGTCAGTACCATCATATCCGAAAACTGGATAACCGATGTAAGGCTTGAAGAAGCGCCGATTATCGTAAAGAGTAGAAACAGTATAAAATAGGTATAGGTTGCTACTTTGATGGAACCGAACAATGTTGTAGATGCTTTGCCGAAAAGGTAATGAAAGCCCTTCAATCCGTAATAGGACCAGGAGATCATGGTGGAAAAGGCAAACAGTAATATCGCCACGACAAGGAGGTAGGGGAACCATGGAAAAACGCTGCCAAATGCCGCTGATGTCAGTGGAGCTCCCTCCAGTCCCATCGGGTTCTCATGAAATCCCGTAAAAATGAGAACCAGCGATGTCATGGTACAGATCAGTATGGTATCGATAAAGGGTTCCAGCATGGCAACGATCCCTTCACTAACGGGTTCATTGGTCCTTGCTGCTGCATGGGCTACTGCAGCCGATCCCACGCCTGCTTCATTTGAAAAAGCCCCCCTCCTGAAACCGGTTATCAACACGCCGATAATTCCGCCTTTCAGGGCAGGAGCATTGAAGGCACCATGAAAAATCAAACCGAAAACGTGCCCGACTTCCGATATATTCATGGCAATGATCACCAGGGCTGTTGCAACATAAAAAATAGCCATGAAGGGAACCAGTTTCCCGGTCACCCGGGCAATGCTCCTGATCCCACCAATGATAACAATCCCAATAAAGAAAGCCATGATCAAACCAAACCAGAATCCATAATCCGAGACTGCCGGAACAACCATGGCAAACTGGGCAAACGCCTGGTTCGATTGCAGCATATTGCTTCCTCCAAAGGAAGCGGCAACCATGAAAACGGCATAAATGCCTGCCAGTACCTTCCCGGGAATGCCCAGTTTTCGCCTGGTAAATGCCTTGTTGAGGTAATACATCGGTCCACCCGATACCACGCCGTGCTGATCAATCTGGCGGTATTTCAAACCCAGGGTGCATTCCGTGAATTTAAGGGACATGCCAAAAAACCCGGCTACGATCATCCAGAAGGTCGCACCGGGTCCTCCAACCATGATAGCAATGGCCACACCGGCAATGTTCCCCAGTCCAACCGTTGCGGACAGTGCCGTGGCGAGTGCCTGGAAATGGGATACCTCTCCCCTGTTTTCCGGTTTGTCAAATCTTCCCTTTATCAACGCTATCGAGTGACCGAATGCCCTGATGTTGATGAATTTCATGCGGAATGTGAAAAAAATTCCGGCAAGAACAAGCCAGAGTACAACAATCGGGATGTCGGCTTCCAATTCAATCCCAACCGCTTTCACGGGATCCCAAAAAAATATCTTATCGAGCAGATCTACCAGGGGAGCAAAGGCAGCATCAATACGGTCACTTATAGTTGGTGAATGGGGACTGAACAAAACAAGTAATATATTAATACTCAGGTAAAAAATTCTCTTAACGAATATGGGAATGCCTAACTCCCAAATATCCCAAGTTTATACAGGAACACTAATGCTATTGCAATTGGCGCAATAAACTTTACAATAAACATAAACGCAGGCAAGTACCTGACCTTAAAACTTCCTGAACTTGAGAGTTCGTCTCCGGTAGTTCTGGCTTTGAGGAACCAACCAATAAAAATAACAATGAAGAATCCTCCAACCGGCAATAAAATATTGACAGTCGCAAAGTTTGTTAATTGAAAAATATTCAAACCGAACAACTTCAAATCAGAGGCCCACCCCCAGGATGCAGCTGCAAAAATTCCTACAGCAGATATGGATACTGCTGCAAGAAGGGTAGCTTTTTTCCTGACTATATTCAATTCCTCAACAAAATAAGCAACTACTACTTCAAGTATTGATATGGTCGAGGTTAAAGCAGCCACTGACAGAAGAATAAAAAACATAATTGAGAAAATATATCCCCCTGACATTTGCTGGAATATTTTCGGCAGGACAATAAAAGTTAATCCTTCTTCAGATGCAGGATCAATACCAAATGCAAAAACAGCAGGAAATATAGCAATACCAGCAAGAATAGCAACAAAAGTATCGGATAATGTAACACTCAGAGCCGTATTTGCAAGATTTTCTTTTCTTCTGATATATGAACCATAGGTAATAAGTGTGCCCATACCGATACTTAATGAGAAGAAAGCCTGCCCAAGCGCTTCCAAAACAGTTTTACCGGTGATTTTTGAAAAATCGGGCTTAAACAGAAAAGACAATCCTTCTGACCCACCCGGTAAAGTCAATGCCCTGATATCCAGTATAATTATCAATACTAATAAGATTGGCATCAAAATCTTTGTATATTTCTCAATACCTTTTTGAACTCCTGCTAAAACTATCCAGGCTGTCAAAGCCATAAAAACTACCATCCATAATAAAGGTCTGATGGACCCTTCTCTGAAACCGTCAAACATGGTTGTAAGTTCAGCTGTAGTTTTCCCTTCAAATGCATTAGTAACTGACTGGTAAATGTATTCCAGGGTCCAACCTGCCACAGTATTATAAAAAACCAGGATCATAAAAGCTGCTCCTACACCCATCAATCCAATGAGAAACCATGGTTTACCAGGAGCCAGTTTTTTAAATGCACCATATGGATTTCGTTGTGTCCGTCTGCCAATAACAAATTCAGACATCATTACCGGAATACCAATTCCTAATATAAACAACAAGTAAACAATCAGAAAAGCCCCCCCGCCATTCTCTCCGGCAATATAGGGGAATCGCCAGATATTCCCCAGTCCTATTGCAGATCCTGCCGTCGCGGCAATTACTCCAAATTTACTGCCAAAGCTGTCGCGGGTGGGTAAATCAACGTTTGTCATTTCTCTATATTTATTTGATAACCAAAAACTTTTGTTATGGATACATGTTCGAAAGAAGTGCGGCAAAATGGTGAAAAATGTTTGTATATCCAAACAAATTTCTTAAAAAGTTGTACTTTTGATCCACGAAATTCAAACCCCATCAAACCGAACTCATCCATGGAAAACAGAACCTCTCAAACGAAAATAATTGCTACCATCGGACCTGCCTGCTCGTCCAAAACCGTCTTGAAACAGATGATGATCGAGGGCATTGATGTATGCCGGTTAAATTTTTCTCACGGCACCCATAACGATCACCTGGAAGTGATTCATACCATTCAAGACCTGAACCGGGAACTCAACCTGAACGTAGCCATATTAGCCGATCTGCAGGGGCCCAAACTCAGGATCGGGGAAGTGGAGAACAATGCGATTGAACTGAAAGATGGAGAATCGATTGCTATCGTTGCAGAGGAGTGCCTGGGGACAGCAGAAAAAGTGTACCTGAGTTACCCTGAATTTTCCAGGGATGTAACGGTCGGTGATTTTATCCTGGTGGATGATGGAAAACTCAAACTTGAAGTCACCGCTACCAACAAGAAAGATAGTGTTCGGGCTCGCGTGGTACATGGTGGAATATTATCATCCCGGAAAGGGGTTAATCTGCCCGACACAAAAATATCGCTCCCCAGTTTAACGGATAAAGATATTGAAGATGCAGATTTTGCACTCAAGCACGATGTGGATTGGATGGCCCTCTCCTTTGTCCGGAAGGTAACCGATATCATCGATCTTAAAGATATCATCAAGAAGAAAAAGAAAAATACAAAAGTAATAGCCAAGATTGAGAAACCGGAAGCACTGGAAGAGATTGACAATATCATTGACATGACCGATGGGGTGATGATAGCCCGTGGAGATCTTGGGGTGGAAGTTGCTTTCGACAGGGTTCCCCTGATCCAGAAAACCCTGCTTAGAAAATGCATTAACCAGGGCAAGCCAGTGATCATTGCCACGCAGATGATGGAGAGCATGATCACCAATTTCAGACCCACACGGGCTGAAGCCAATGATGTTGCCAATGCAGTACTCGATGGGGCTGACTGCCTGATGCTGAGTGGAGAAACTTCGGTTGGGAAATTTCCGGTTGAAGTGATACGAAGCATGCAACAGATCATCAGCTGGACGGAAAGAAACGGATTCCAGTTTATCCGCGAACATGCACCAAAGGGACTGTCCAAATCATTCCTGCCCGATTCGATCTGTTACAACGCCTGTAAAATGGCCGAGCAATCACAGGCAAAAGCCATCATCACCTTTACCCACTCCGGGTATACTGCCTTCCGGATCGCAAGCCACCGTCCCGATGCCTATATATTTGCCTTCACCAGCAATCGTAAGATCCTGCGCATCTTGTCACTGGTCTGGGGAGTGAGGGCGTATTATCTTGATGAATACGAGGAGATCAACAGTGCCATCGAATCTTCGATCCACATTCTGCTGGAAAAAGGATTGATAAAGGAACAGGATACGATCATCCATGTCGGTTCTATACCCCTGAATAAAAGGGGACAGACAAACATGATGAAGTTGAGTTACGTGTAAGAGGCATCAGAAGGGATATCCGATGGCAATGTGAAAGGTGAAATCATCCCTGAATGAGAGTTTCCTGTCCCACGGGATCCATTTGGTGGTGTTGAGTTTCACATCCCCATCATAAACATCTCCGGGATCCCTGACCTTCAAGCCAACATCGAGGCGGAAGATGAAGAAGGAAAAATCAAACCGTAGTCCCAGCCCGGTACCGACCGCCAGCTCCTTATAAAATCTGTTCCACTCAAAGAGTGCCGGATCAACCCCGTCATACCGTTCAGGAAGGTTCTTGTTCTTTTTTATCGTCCATATATTACCTGCATCTAAAAACATGGCTCCTTCAAGGATCCAGAAAAGTTTAAAGCGATACTCCAGGTTAGCCTCCAGCTTGATGTCAGCGGTCTGGTTGAAGAAGATGTTTTCACTCGCTTCGGTTGAACCGGGACCGAGTGATCGGACGTGCCAGGCTCTGATCCCGTTGGCACCACCGGTAAAGTACTGACGGGTAAAGGGGATGCTGGTGGAGTTTCCATATGGGTAAGCCACTCCGACAGAAACCCGGTAGACCAGATCATTCCCCCCGTTGATCACCTTGTTGTACCGGATATCGAAATCCCCTTTAACAAACTGTGCATATTCCAATCCGAAAAGTTTATATCCTGTACTGTCACTCTTTTTTGTCCCGGCGGCTTGATTAATGGCATACATCAGATTACCGGCTGCTTCAGCATTCGTCCGTAAAAAAACGAAATCCTGTTTTTTATTCAGGTCCTGGTTGTTGAACACGTAGGTGTAATTAATTCCATTGATCAGGACAGGCTGGTAACTATTTTCAAGGTACGTCCCCTTGATCCTCTCCTCAAACGACTCCAGGATCCTTTCGATCTGAACGGCATTTATATCGACAGGCCGGATAACATGAGATGAGAATCCGGGGCTGTACCAGGTATACCCGATCGATGCACTGGCCAGGGTACGGGTGTAAACAGGGCGGCGCTGGTAGTTGTATGCGATGGAAAAGGTAGTTTTTGGATTGTATTTCTTAACAAAACGCTCTGCCTCGAGGAAAGGAAGGAGAAATTTCGGGAAGGTAAGGTTCAGTTCAGCACCCAGCTCAATGGTATTCTTAAAATCAAGCTTCAGGCTGTCTACATAGTCTTCTGTAAGGGTTTCCAGTGCACCTTTCAGCTTCAGGTTGAGCACTTCAGCACCTTTGAAAAGGTTGCGGTGCTGGTATAACAGGTTTACTGCTCCACCAAGGTTCCCTGCCGAGTTGGTACCCTCCAGCTCAACGGTATAGGATTGCTGGGTAAACGGAGCCAGCTGAATGATGCAGTCCAGGGGCTGGTATTCGCCATCCCTGTTTTCCGGGCCCTCCCTGAATTGTATATTGATCAGCCTGAATACCTGCAAAGAGGATAAGTGTGTATTGGTCTGCTTAACATTGGTCAGGTTATACAAATCCCCCTCTTGAATGTAGTTTGACTGAACAACCACCTTGGGTTTAACGACCTCTTCCCTGTTGCTGGTAATAAAATAGAGTCCCTCATATTCCGTTGTATCCAGGCTGTTATTGTATGCTTCAGGATCGGTGAGAGCCAATTGCGGATCATAATTTGAATAGACATAAACCCGGTTGATTACGTGTTTTTCATGTGGAACCGTCACATAGCGGTAACCGCCGGTGTTTTGCTGGAACTGTTTTATTCCAATATAAACATCCAACCGGTTGGATTGTAAACTGCTGTCGATTTCAAAATAAACATAATGCTTTGAGAACGTGTAATACCCTTCATCCTTCAGCAGCTTTTCCAGCCGGTTTCGCTCATTCTGCAAAATCTCAACGTCATATCTTGTCCCTTCTTTTATCAGCGATTCCAGTGTATCGGCAAGGACAATTCCACGGAGTGTGGTATCCTCAAAATTGTAGTGCACCTGCCTGACCCGGTAAGGCTTGTTGGCTTGAATGGAATAGTTGACCTTTGCCTTCTTCTTTCTGAATGTCACCGTATCCTCCACCACGGCATTAAAATAACCTTTTTGAGAGCTTACTTCCTTCAGCTGCTGCGAAGATTTATCCGTTTGAAACTCATCATAAATCACCGGTTCCTCTCCAATGGTCCTTAACCACCGGTTAATACGGGTATCTTTATCTTTTTTCGAAAGGTTGTAGAGGGAAAGGTGAAATTTGAGCCCCAGGATCCGTTTGTTCGGTTTCTGCTTGATTGCCCGTTCCAGATCATCCTTTTTTAAATTCCGGTTTTTGCTATCAACCTTGTACCGGTTCAACAGGTATTCTCCCTCCGGGACATATTTGGTCGGACTGCATCCGGAAATAAAAAGCAAACAGATCAGAGCTGTAACCGTAAAAACTATACGTATGTTTTCCAGGTACCTGAAATCATATAACCATTTCATCAATCGGTAAATCTTAATTCCAACGAACAATCAGATCTACGGCTTCAATCTACCTTTCAAGGGGCACAAATCTTGCAAGGATTGAACCTTCAAACGTCGAAATATCCTTTCTTTCGCATCATTTTTTATTATTTTGCAAAAGGTATCGAGCCTTAGAAACCGTGAAGGCTGATGATACAGATTTCGATCATTTGAAAACAAAGATAATTAATCTCTGAAAATGAGTATCTTTTGCCCCGTCGCACTTTACGTTATTATACATACCAGGGTATTCAACAGATCTGAACCACATGCTAAGTAAAAAAAATTTGAAATTAATCCAATCCCTCAGGTATAAAAAACAGAGGGATATTCACCGGCAATTCATTGTTGAAGGGGATAAGGTTGTAACGGATCTTCTGCATTCAGACTGGGAGATCCCGCATCTCTTCGCCACTCCGGAGTGGTTGTTACAGTTGCCGGCTGGGGATAAGAAAAAGCCCGGGCAAATTACCGAGCTATCTGACCGTGAACTAAAAAAAATAAGCACGCTGAAAACCCCGAACAGGGTGCTGGCAGTGGTCATGAAACCGGAGTATTCCATGAGCTGGGAAGAGATCGCATCGGACCTCACTCTTTTTCTTGAGGAGATACAGGATCCCGGAAATTTAGGGACCATTCTGCGGATTGCCGCATGGTTCGGCATAAAAAACGTTTGCTGTTCTACATCAACGGCTGACCTCTATAATCCCAAAGTTGTACAGGCAACCATGGGAGCCCTGTTGTTTGTTAAGGTGCACTATGTTGAACCCGTTCCGTTTCTCAGGGAGTGCTCCGGGAGAGGCATTCCGGTTTACGGCACCTATCTTCATGGCAATACTATTTATGAGACTTCACTGGCTCATAACGGGCTGATTGTTCTTGGAAACGAGTCCCGCGGGATATCCGGTGATTGTTCCACGTTTGCTACAGAGAAAATCAGCATCCCCCGTTTCGGGTCACACGAAAGAGGGATGGAATCCCTGAACGTTGCCGTTGCAGCAGCCATTGTTTGTTCGGAATTCAGGAGGAGGGAATGACTGAATATGGAAAGAATGGATAGTGGGAATTAAGGGCGGTAGTGTAATTGTAATTCCATGGATAATGCAACCAACTCTTAAGTTTTACAATCAGACACCTCACTAACCTAATAACCCATTAACTCAATAACATTTTAATTCGCAAACGCTCAACATCCGCCGTCGGCATGACTGCCGTCCTTCGGCACAATATTTAATTTTCACAATTGGTCTGCCTGAGGCACAACGTTCAAACTTAAACCCTTATCTTTTACATTTTATCTTGAATTACAATACAAAAGTTCATTTTGTAAAATCCTAAAAATGAACCCTTTATCCGTTTACAAACGATTATAAACGTTTAATCACCGACTAATTGGTTTTTGATGATTTAATTTGGTTTCAAAAGAGCAAAATGTATAATAGATACAGAAATAAATATCGAATTGAATCATCCAGATTGCAAAAATGGGATTATGGGGTGAACGCTATGTATTATGTTACACTTTGTACAAGGGATAGGATAGACT
The DNA here is from genome assembly GCA_964389685.1 of uncultured Rikenellaceae bacterium. Lineage (GTDB taxonomy): Bacteria > Bacteroidota > Bacteroidia > Bacteroidales > VadinHA17. The sequence goes on along the minus strand of CAYMFM010000006.1, from coordinate 604 downwards.
ATTTTGGGAAGGTTGTGGAAGGACAAATGAATTTGTCAGAAATGGGTGTAATCGCCGACAAATTTTGGATTTCAATTCCAGAACATTTTCAATTTGTATTGTTGTATTCATACGTTATTATGCCAAACCATATCCATGGAATAATAATTATTAATGTATCAGACCATTCAGATAAACGAAATGAAAATCATGATCCCGACGTAGAGACGTTGCATGCAACGTCTCTACATGGTTCAAATCCTGAACCTCGTGGAAATAAAAATGAAAACATGTCTGAAATATCACCAAAACCAGGATCATTATCAACAATAATCAGGTCATACAAATCGACCGTAACAAAACATGCCCGACAAATAAATCCCGATTTCGCATGGCCGTCCCGATTTTATGATCATATTATCAGAAATGATGAATCACTAAATAAGATCCGGTTTTATATTAGGAATAATCCTAAAATATGGAATGAGGATAAATACTATTCCAGAAAATAAAAAGTAACCACCAAATTCAGAGAATAGTTGCAATGAAGTTGGTATCAAGAAAGATGTTACTCCCCATACTTTCAGGCACAGTTTCGCCACGCATCTATTGGAGGATGGTGTGG
>CAYMFM010000005.1:5242-104458 GCA_964389685.1 uncultured Rikenellaceae bacterium | reverse complement strand
ATGAGGTAAGTTATGACAAACATTTTGAAAAATCGGACCGCATTTACAGAATTGCCGTCAGGGCGCTGATTGGAGATACAAAGATCCATCAGACCTATTCTTCTGCCATTACGTTTCTCCGTCTGTTGGAAGAATTTCCTGAGATAGAAACTGGAGTCAAATTTCTTAATTTAAGCGGGGCTCCTGTGTCTTATACAGAACAAATATTTTTTGAAAACCATTTCTATGCAGTGGATTCAACTTTCTTTGATGTCTTCTCAATTCCTTTAATCAGGGGTAATACAGCAGATGTACTTACAGAACCTTATACGGTAGTCCTTACAGAAAGTACTGCAATAAAATATTTTGGGAGTACAGATGTTGTTGGGAAGGTTCTGAAGGTTCATGCAGATACCATAATCCCCATAAGAATCACTGGCATTTCGGAGGACGTACCGGTAAATTCTCATTTTCATTATGACCTCCTTGCTTCATCGACCAGTTTCCCGGAAGACATTAACAATACCGGATGGACGAGTAATAATTTCAGATCCTATATCGTCTTAAAAGAAGGTACTTCCAAGGCAAAACTGGATGAAAAGCTTCCGGCATTCACACGGAAGTACATGGGTGGGGATGAGTTTGATGCCTGGGTCGCACAGGGGAACTACTGGGAATATTTTCTGCAACCCATAACAGAGATCCATCTTAATTCCGATCTGAACGGTGAGTTCGAAGCAAACGGTAACAAAACCTATGTTTATATCCTTTCGGTTATAAGCGTTTTTATTCTTTTAATTGCCTGTATCAATTTTATGAACCTTTCCACAGCAAAAGCTTCTTTGCGGGCTAAAGAGGTGGGCGTCAGGAAAGTGATTGGTTCGCCAAAAGGTAAACTGATATGGCAGTTCCTAATAGAATCAGTTGTCATGAGTTTTGTTGCCCTGATCTTTGCTGTTATTCTTGTTATCGTTTTGCTGCCAGGTTACCAGAATCTGCTGGGTAAATCGGTTGAATTTAGTTTTTTTGAGACCCCGATTTTAATACCGTCTTTGATCCTATTGGGATTGGTTATCGGGATCATCTCCGGGTCGTACCCTGCATTTTTCCTTTCCTCATTGAAGCCGGTGATTGTATTGAAGGGCAGTATCGATGAAAGCAAGCGAGGATCATGGTTCAGAACGATCCTTGTGGTTTTCCAGTTTACCATTTCCATCTTTCTAATTGTTGGAACAATAACCGTTTACAAGCAGATGCGGTTGTTACAGAATAAAAACCTGGGATTTGATAAAGAACAGGTTCTGGTTATAAAAAATCCCGGTTCGATCGATAAGGATCTTGATGTTTTTAAAGAAACCCTCCTCTCGTACCATACCATCTCTGATATTGCCGGGTCAAACACCATTCCTGGAAAAGGCTTCAGCAATTGGGGATTTGGTGCTGAAGGGGTTGAAGAGAACTTTACACTGAATGCCTGCATCTGTGATTATGATTTCCTGAAAACATTGAAACTTGAGATGGTTCAGGGCCGGTTCTTCTCCAGGGATTATCCTTCCGATTCCTGTGCTGCCATACTCAATGAGAGCGCAGCCAGACTTCTTGGATGGGAAAACCCGATCGGGAAGAAGATCAATAACTGGGCTACTAACCAAGGGATTTTTCATGTGATTGGTGTAGTCAAGGATTATCATTATGAATCGTTGCACCAGGAGATCCGTCCCATGGCACTCTTCCTGATTGGAGGATATTTTCAACGCACACCGCAATATATATCGGCTCGACTGACGACAGAAGAGGTATCTGAGACCATTGAATTTGTTGAGAAGACCTGGAAGAATTTTGCGGAAAACATGCCGTTTGAATATTCATTTCTTGATGATGATTATGATAATCTCTATATCAACGAAATGCAAACCAGAAAGTTATTCACTATTTTCTCTTTTCTCGCTATATTCATTGCCTGTCTTGGACTGTTTGGGCTGGCGTCGTTTATAGCCGGCAGGAAGACGAAAGAAATTGGTATCCGAAAGGTTTTCGGGGCATCGGTGCCGGGAATTGTCACCCTGTTAAACCGAAATTTTACCATATGGGTGCTGATTGCCAGTGGCCTGGCGTGTCCTGCAGCATGGTATGCAATGAAGAAATGGCTGGAAAACTTTGCTTACCGGACATCCATATCCTGGTGGATATATGTTATAGCAAGTATCCTGGCACTAATCGTCGCATGGTTAGTTGTGACTTATCAAACCTACAAGGCGGCTCGCCGGAATCCGGCTGAATCCTTAAAGTATGAATAAGCCTGAGAAATAGATGTACCAATTTCATTAACTTAGTCTGATATTTTCAGGATTTATAGCCATTCTGCATTCTGAAGCTAAATTGATAGAATTAACCCGCATTATTCATGCAAAAACGTAGTACATTGCATGAATGTGGGATGGGTAGAGGGAAGCAATGCGGGAACCGAACTCGCCTTGAGCGAGTGAGCTCACCGAAGGTAAACCCCGACAAGAAAACACCCAAATTTGAGGATTGGAATGAACTCAAATTTGTGGTATTGCTTCGTCGGAAGGATTATTTATGAATAATCCGGGTTAATTTTTTGGAAATTGAATACCAATTTTCCATTTATAAAGTTTTATCAATGCATGCTATTAATGATAACCAACACATACAATGATAAGAAGTATAACACTAGTTATTCTTTCAATCTTTTTAATCTCTTCTGATTTTCAAGAAAATGAGCCGGGTATCCGGTTTAGAAGACTGACAATCAATGATGGTCTTTCATTAAGTTCAGTTTACTGTATTTTTCAGGACAGCAAAGGATTCATTTGGTTTGGCACCGAAGATGGTTTAAACCGGTATGACGGGAAAAATTTCAGGATCTTCAGACCCGATCCAAGGGATACAAACTCTATTTCATACAGGTGGATTGAGCATATTTATGAGGATGGTTCCGGTATACTTTGGTTTGGCTCAAGGGGAGGTTTAACGCGGTTTGATCCTAAATATGAAAAATTTACACAGTACAGATTTAATGGGGATGATAAATATGGTTTGTCAAATGATACAATTACTTCCATTTTCCATGATCCGAATCAAAAATATCTTTGGATAGGTACACTAAAAGGGTTGAACAGAATTGACATGAATACCACGGAACTGGTTTTAGTTGAAAATTTTAAAGGTGATCGAACAATCCTGTCTTCCCGAATTAATTTTATCATCCCGGATGAGAAAAATAACATGTGGCTTGGCACCAATAATGGACTGTTTTTTTATGACTTTGATACTGAGGAGTTCACACTATTTTCTCCAGATGAGAGTACCCTGAAGGATAAAAAAATCGTTTCCCTGATATTTGATGACGATCATTTATGGATAGGGACTGACCAGGGATTATTTAACTATTCGAGTAGCGAAGACAGAGTTACCCCTTATCCGGTTACAGAAAAGGGGAAACCAGGAAATTCAATAATTCCGGTTCAAAACCTGTACTTGGATAGTTATCACAACCTCTGGATTCTGAGTGAAAGCGGGTTGTATAAACTTAACCGGGAAACAAAAGAAATCTTATCTGTAATAGATGCAGTTGATGTAACACACAGTCTATCTGTTAATACCGGGAAACCCATACTTGAAGATATAGAAGGATTTCTATGGTATGGAACTTTTGGATCGGGGCTGTTCAGAATTGATCCGTCCACCGGAGATATCTATCGTTATATAAACAGTCCGGCTGATCATACCAGTCTCTCTGAGAACTCAATTAATTGCATTTTTGAGGACCATTCAGGTGTAATCTGGTTTGGTACATTTGGAGCAGGAGTTTGCATATATTATCCACAATCTCACAGGTTTGAACTGATCAGACATGATCCGCTTGATCAAAACAGCGTTTCAAGCAATTTCATCTGGTCAGTTATTGAGGACAAAGATGGAAACGTATGGATTGGGACAAACAACAGGGGGTTGAATAAATATTCCCCCCAAACAGGAGCATTTTCATTCTACGATCATATGCCAAATGATCCAGCCTCCATGTCCCATTCATCCGTTAGAGAGATTTTTCAAGATAATGAAGAAACCATCTGGGTTGGCACAGATGGAGGGGGATTAAGCTATTTAAATCAAGAGACAGGAAAATTCACACATTTCCAGAATGATCCAAACGATCTGAATTCTTTATCCAACAATTCCGTGCGTGTGATAATGGAGGATCGAAATGGAGACTTATGGGTAGGCACCAGGGGTGGATTGAATAAATATGACAGAAATACCCAAACATTTGAACGATTTTTGCATTCAGACGATGATTCAACAAGCCTGTCAAGTAATTTCATCTATTCATCCATTTACGAGGATAAAGAAGGGTTTCTTTGGATTGGAACTTATGGTGGTGGTTTAAATAAAATGGATCCTTCTGAAGGGACATTTCAATCTTATTTAACCGATCCCAAAGATCCGTTGACTTTATCGGATAACGTAGTATTCTCGATATATGAAGATACAACCGGGATTTTTTGGATTGGTACAAACGATGGGTTAAACAGGTTTGACCCTGATCGTGAAGAATTTACACGTTTTGGGAAAAATGAAGGATTACCCAATGAGGTAATATATGGAATTTTACCAGATCAAAATAATAATATCTGGTTAAGCACAAATCTTGGTATTTCGAGATTCAATTTAACGGATTATAGTACGAAAAACTTCGATATGAATGATGGTCTCCAAAGTAATGAATTCAATGGAGGTGCATACCATAAGGGTGAAAGTGGCACACTTTATTTTGCCGGAGTATATGGATTGAATATTATCAATCCGGTTAAAATTCTTCCGGTAAAAAACACATCACAACTTGTCATCACTAAACTTGAAGTATTAGGTAGAGAAGTAAACGTACTTATTCCCGAAAAACTAACCCAGACATTTACAGATAACCTGGTTTTTCCGGATGAAGCAGGTAATTTCTTTTCCCCTTACAATATCTCTTATGCAGAGGAAATCGTATTGCAATACCGATACCGTTTTTTTTCTCTTGAATTTGCTGCACTGAATAATCCTTTACCAGAAAACCTGAACTATGCTTACCGGATGGATGATATTGAAGATGAATGGATCTATTCAGGTGAACGAAGTTATGTTTCCTATGCGAATATGAAACCCGGGACCTATTATTTCTCCGTTAAATCGGAAAATCCTGATGGTGTTTGGAGTGATTCGGAAACACGTTTAAAAATTATCATCACACCACCTTTTTGGAAAACATGGTGGTTCATTGCACTTGAAATAATTGTGGCACTGGCATTTTTTATCTATTTATATTCACTGCTGTTAAAATCAAGAACGAATAAAATTCTAAAAATTCAAAACAAGAATATTCAAATTGCCAATCAAAAACTGGCCGAATCTGAGAAAAATTTAATGAATTTAAATGCTACCAAGGATAAGTTTTTTTCCATCGTTTCCCATGATTTAAAAAATCCATTTAGCAGCCTGCTTTCAATAACTGAACTATTAGTTCAAAATTATAATAGCTCAGATGAGGCAGAAAAAATTTCAGGTATTCAGAAAATTCAGGAATCAGTGAAACAGATTTATAATCTGTTGGAGAACCTGCTTACCTGGTCGAGATCGCAATCAGGCAGGATACAATTTGAGCCTGTTCAGTTTAACCTGTCAAATGTTCTGCAGGAGAATTATAATTTACATAAAATTCCTGCGGAAAAGAAGGGTGTGCATTTAAGTGCAACTATTCCGGAAAATATCCTAGTGTTTGGCGACAGAGAAATGATCAGTACTGTTGTCCGTAATTTGGTAGATAATGCAATAAAATTTACCGGAAAGGATAAAAGGGTTGAAATATCAATGAAAGAAGAAGACCACACAATCACTGTCTTGGTAAATGATCAGGGAGTTGGGATTTCAGAAGAGGATCTTAACAAGCTTTTTCGAATAGATGTGAAATTCAAATCCAGGGGGACTTCCGGAGAAAAAGGAACGGGTCTGGGACTTATTCTTTGTAAGGAATTTGTTGAAAAAAATGGTGGGAAAATGATTGTAAAGAGTTTCCTGGGAGAAGGAAGTGAATTTGGATTTACCATACCAAAACCTGAACAGAACCAGTAAATATTATCCTGATAGGTTATGAAACCGACGATAAACGATACAACCTTTGGTTCAATTACTGTCAATGATACTACATATAATCATGACATCCTCATCAGAATAAACGGGAGCGTTGAGAAACGGAAGAAAAAACTGTCAAAAGCTATTTATGGAACATCCCATACAGTTTCACTGGATGAGATGAAATTTGTTTATGAAGAAAATTCCGAAGGAATAATTGTTGGGACAGGGCAATATGGAATCTTAATACTTTCTGAAGAGGCCAGGAAGTTCCTTGAAAAGAACAATTGCAAGGTAATTTTACTTCCAACCTCCGAAGCAATTAAAGCGTGGAATAATAAACAAGGAAGGTATATTGGCTTGTTTCATGTTACCTGTTGAATCGCAAGCTCTTTCCTGAATGCATGAATAATTCGGGTTAATATCCCGGCATAATGTTCTTCAGATTAATATTCGGGTGATATTATACCTGAAATATCATTGACTATCAGCATGTTATTAAAGACCGGAAGATCGTTCTCTATCAATCCCTGGTATTTAGCATTATAATATGTAATCTGGTCTTTCAGGAGCTGATGAACTTCCCTTTGTTGTTTATTTGGTGCAAAATCGATATTCTCTGCAACATCACCAGCCAAAACCGATAATTTACTATACAGTAGATTTGGGAATCGGAAAGATTTCGAGTCTCCTTCCCGTGAATAAGGTTGCACAATCTCATCTTCAATTTCTGCTATTTTTATGTCAAGTTCTTCAATAGCCGGGATAACAGTTTTTGCTATGTTGTTATCTTTCAATAGAAGTTTCAGATCTGCAAGCTGCCCACGCATCCACTCCATTGAATTAACCATTGCCGTGACATAATTTATGTTGGTCCTCAGCTCCAGTTGCATCTCCACCAGCTCCTCAATATTCTCTTGTGTCCCGGCAGATTTTGGATCTTTCAATACAGATAATGTTTGAACATATTCTGTCCCGTTAACAGTGGTTTTCACAGTATATTCTCCAGGGGCTACTTTTATTCCCCGAAATCCTCCGGATGCTCCCCAACTTAGAAGAGGATACCAACCTTCTCGATCCCATGTTTCCCTGAAACGCTTTTCTTCAACAACTGTCGGATTTCCGGGTGGTTTAATTCTTAATTTGGCTTGGTTGGCTGGCTCATATGCCAAATCCCAAACAATACGGTTTAATCCCTTTTTCCCACTACCTTTTAATTTTCGTACAGTTTTTCCATTTTCATCGGTAATGGCTATTTCAATAGGCGTATCGGACTTCCCTTTCAGATAATAATTAATATATGCCTGTGAGGTAACGCGTGGTCCTTGGGTTATACTATGAAGACGGTATGCGGGACGAGGATTGAACAAATGAAAATTTGCATTTATCACCTCATCAGTAAGCTGTTGTAAGGGAGTAATATCATCCATAATCCAGAATCCCCGGCCATACGTACCCACAACAAGGTCGTTAAAATGTTCCTGGATCACCATGTGATGTACAGGCGCATTTGGTAGATTATTCTGAAGCGGCAACCAGGTAGCTCCATCATTGAAAGACACGGAGATTGCATTTTCAGTGCCAAGATAAAGTAACCCTTTACGAGCAGGATCTTCATGAATCCAGTGGCAGTAACTAAACATGCTTTTCGGAATAGTAGCGGATATTGACTTCCACGAATTACCATAATTGGATGTCTTGTACACATAGGGATCCCTGTTATTCATCTGGTGAAAATCGACAGTTATATAGGCTGTACCTGCATCATACCTTGATGGTTCGACATTGCTGATGGTTCCCCAGGCTGGCAGATCGGGTATGTTCTTAGTGACATCGGTCCAATTTTTCCCACCATCTCTGGTAATATGCAGAAGGCCATCATTTGTTCCTGCCCAGATACAACCTTCTTCCAACGGTGATTCTGCAATGGCAAATATTATACATCCATATTCCACACCCAGGTTATCCTTGGTCAGTCCTCCTGAAGGTCCCATTTTACTTTGATCGTTTGTGCTCAAATCGGGGCTGATTACTTCCCAACTATTTCCTGCGTCGGTTGTTACATGCACATGTTGACTTCCGGCATACACTTTGTTATGATCATGTGGGGATATATGGATGGGGAAGGTCCAGTTAAAACGGTATTTCAAAATTCCTGCTGAAGCGCCATAAGCGGATTCCGGCCAGATCTGTACTGTACGTTCATGTCCGGTATTGTAATCGACCCTGGTAAAGCCACCATTATAAAGACCTCCCCATACAATATTGGGGTTAACCGGATCGGGTAAAATAAATCCGCACTCTCCACCAGCTGTAGTTTCCCATTCTGATGAATTACTATTTGCACGGTAGCTGGCAGTACTTGGTCCTTTGTAACCAGGACCATCCTGTTTGCCTCCATAGACATAATAGGGAATCTGATTATCAACTGCCACATGATACATTTGTGCAATAGGAAGGACAATCCGGTTCCATGTTTTCCCACGGTTAGTCGTAATTTTTACACCGCCATCGTCGCTGATCATCATTCGGTCAGGGATTATAGGATCAGCCCATAAGTCGTGTGCATCGCCACTCCAACCCGACCTGTCCGATGTTATACCACCATCATATGTTATACTGTGCGTATTAGCTGCAAAGTATACCTCATTTTCATCGGCAGGATTTACCAGGATCCTGGAAGCATAATGTGAGCGTTCATTCAGCAAACGATCTTTACTAACGAGACTCCAATTCTCACCACCATTATTTGAACGCCAGAGCACGCCACGATTCGGCGTACCTGTTTCCATAATTGTATAGATCACCTTTGGATTACTTGCTGAAATTGCAATTCCGACTTTCCCAATGGGTGCGGCCGGAAGTCCGTTTCCGGTGAGGTGTTTCCAGGTATCGCCCCCATCACGTGACATATATATCCCTCCCCCCGGTCCACCACTCTCCCTTCCCCAGGTCCTGATCACCAGTGGCCACATTCCTGCAAACATAATATTGGAATTGGATGGATCCATGGCTATCTCAAAGCATCCTGTATTCTCATCAACAAAAAGGACCTGTTTCCATGTTTTTCCTCCATCAGTGGTTTTATATACACCACGTTCCTTTTGTGGCCCATAACAGTGACCCAGTGCTCCAACAAGGACGATATCCGGGTTGTGTTGGTCGATTACAATCCTCCCAATACGTCCTGTAAGATCAAGTCCCATATGTTGCCATGTTCTTCCGGCATCGATCGATTTATAGACTCCGTTCCCAATCGATATATTACTTCGTATAAAAGGTTCTCCGGTTCCTGCCCAGACTATATTCTTATTCGATGGAGCAATCGCCAGCGCACCAATTGACTGCACAGGTTGATCATCAAATACCGGGTACCAATTCAAACCAGCATCTTCTGATTTCCAGATTCCTCCGGATGCTGCTCCAACATAATAAACATTCATGTCTCCCGGTGCGCCAACAACTGCAGAGGCACGATTCCCGGGAGGACCTATATGCCGGTACGTCAATGAGGAGTAGATGTCTGGTGTAATCTGCTGAGCAGAAGCCTGAAAGAAAAATCCAAGCATCAATAACAGCACAATAAATGAATGCAAATGAGGTTTTAAAACAGATTTTTTGAGTTTCATAAGATCGTTCTTAGGTGTTAAGGAAGGAATGTTTTCTCTCAATCAAATCTACTATTCTTTCATGAAATGTCAAAGGGAATTGATACCTTTCTGAAGCGGTGAAAACCTGACAGGTTTTTGTCAAATCCATTCTGTTGGAGGGGAAACCTGTCAGGCTTGAAATTTTTTTACCAGCCTGGAATAAAAAGCCAAAACAAAAGGTCTAATATAGTACCTTAACCTGTTTAAAATGAGAAGAAAGATTTTTACTATCATCTTTATCCTGTCTGCTTTACTGTCTATTCCTGTTTCCACGAATCTTTTTGCACAGGAACTGTTTGAGAACCCGGAACTGGATAAACAGGTTGAAGCATTTCTCGAACGCAGTAAATATCACTGGCGGGACATGAATGTACCTGCTTCCGATGGCAGAGTATTGTATGATCTGATCATCAAAAACGGATACACCAAAGCTCTTGAAATCGGGACCTCTACCGGCCATTCCGGCATCTGGATAGCATGGGCATTGAGTAAGACCGGTGGCAAACTCATCACCATTGAGATCGATGAAACGAGGTATAACCAGGCACTTGCCAATTTCAGGGAAGCAGGACTTTCGGATTATATCGATGCCCGGCTGGGGGATGCGCATGAACTGGTTCCGAAACTGAAAGGGCCCTTTGATTTTGTCTTCTCCGATGCTGATAAATGGTGGTACAAAAACTACCTGATTGCTGTTCTGCCCAAATTGGAAGTGGGTGGATGTTTTACTGCACATAATGTTACCGGCCAGGGAAGGAGCAGGGGCATCACTGAATTCCTGGACTACCTCGAAAGCCTGCCCAACATGAAAACAACGATCGATCGCTCCAGCTATTCCGGTATATCCATCAGTTATAAAACGAAGGAATAAAGCTTCTTTTAAGTTATCACTCCAACTTCCACCCTGGTGGTTAACCACACCGTTAATGTTCAGATTTCCTTCAGATTTTTCACCTACATTTGCACAAATTTGTATTAGAACCTTTATATTGAGTTGCTTATTTTTTCGAAATCATGTTATTAGAAATTTATTTATTATGAGACAATTTTTTATTTCCAGTGTACTATTCGTTTCATTTTTTTTTTCATCCCTGATCCTTTCGAATGCTCAGGAAAACGGAAATAGACAGGATGTCCTTCGGCAGAATGCTGTAAGAATCTTTATCGACTGTCAGTTCTGTGACATGAATTATATCCGCCAGCAAATCCCTTACGTGAACTATGTTAGGGATGTAAAAGAAGCAGAGGTGTATATTCTCGAAACCAGGCAGAGTACAGGCAGTGGAGGCAGGGAATACACCTTAACATTCCTCGGGCAGGGTCAATATGAAGGTAAGAATGACACGCTGGTTTATGCTACACGGCCCGATGATACAGAGGATCATATCCGCGAAGGCCGGACACAGATTATTAAAATGGGCTTGATGAGGTACGTTGCCACGACGCCACTCTATGAAGAGGTGATCATCGGGCACCGTGATGAGACGGTTGATGAGGAAGTGGTTGACCGCTGGAATTACTGGGTGTTTGAACTGGAAATAAGGCCCCGGCTGGAACTTGAAGAATCATTAAAGGAGATTTCCTGGCGAAATTCTATTTCTGCATCAAAAATTACGCCCGATTGGAAACTGGAATTTGACTATGACTACAGTTATACCAAGACAAAACGGGTTGAAGAGGAGGAGATCGATTCATTGGGCACTACGGAAGAAGTGACAGAAGTCTATGAACGGATGAACCAGGGGCTGGATAACCTGATTGTGAAAAGCCTCGGAGAACACTGGTCAACAGGTGTTCAGTTTGATATATCATCATCGACCTATCGGAATACCAAACTTCATTATACATTATTCCCATCCCTTGAATATAATATTTTCCCCTATTCGGAATCCACCCGCAGGCAATTAAGAATCCTTTATGGAGCCGGATACAACTACACCAAGTACAACGACTCGACAATATTCGATAAGATGGAGGACAAGTTATTTCAGCAGGAACTACGGGTGGCATTCCAGGTGCAGCAAAAATGGGGCTCTATAAACATATCCCTGCAGGGATCCAACTATTTTCACGATTTTGAAAAAAACAGGCTGGAACTGGAAGGTTCAATCAGGATTCGCATTGTAAAAGGCTTATCCATTGAATTAAACGGCAGTGTTGCCCGGCTTCGCGACCAGCTCTCCCTGGTAAAAGGAGAAGAAGCCACCGCTGAGGAGGTCTATCTACGGTTGCGGGAACTGGCTACCGGCTATAATATCAATGGGAGCCTGAGTATTACCTATACCTTCGGCTCCATCTATAACAACATTGTAAATCCCAGGTTTGGAAACGGGGGAGGATACTTCAGGTATTACTAATGCCAAAGGAATCTTATTATAATGCAGATGTCATTCTATCCGCAAAGCCGGCGGATCGGAATCTGTCATCACTATTTCAGGAGCAGGGAAGTGGAACCTTCACGGAGAGAACAGGTCCGTAAAACTTTCATGAACCATGCTATTCTGAGGATCCCTTTTTACAGGTATTCAAACCGAAGGGGACATAGAGCGGACAAAAGCTGATCAGACTGGTGAGCACAAATATCACTGCGAGAATTAGCAATACGATGCCCAGTGTGCCGGTAATGACTTTCGTAAAGAACAAAATGGCTATAACGATAGCAATTAAAACCCGTGCTACCCTGTCAATGGTCCCCATGTTTTTTTTCATAGCGTTATAATTTTTATTATGTCATTATGTATAACGTACAATATATTAAGTTTTATTTAAATTCTCGTACTACGACTGCGGATTGGAAGGTGTAGTGGAAGTTCGTGGTACGAGTTAGAATCACCTCTTTATTAATCAACATCTTACACTCCTGCCACCCTGTTTTTGTATTCTTTCAGGGCTTCATTAAGGCGATCCATGGTCCCTTCCGCGCCCTGCAGATTATGGGATGGATGAATATACAACTTCACAGCTCGTTCCACCAGGATCTCCGCCACGGTGGTTATAGTCATCCACACGGTAGTGACAAAGGCTATGGTGGAGACCGGACCGATCTTATCCTGATGATTTTTCAATGGTACGGAAGCATCTTCGATGGGGACACAACTATCGACCACAACATCCGCCAGTTGGAACAGGGTTTTACCACAGGAATGGCGCGATTGCTTCCCTTCTGCAGCCTGTGCCGATCCGTACACAATCACCTTCATCCCGATCTCTTTTGCCTGGAGGGCGATATCGATGTTCACGTTATTGATCCCGGAATGGGAGAAGATCCAGACACAATCGCGCTTGTCGAATGTGTATCCTTTCATGATCTCCTTCCCAAAACCCTCCGCACGTTCGAGGAAAAGAAACTGGTGGATGCCCATCTCTCCTACGATCCGTGTAAAAAAGGTTAGTGGGAGTTCAATGATGGGATGGAACCCGACAAATCCACCGATCCTTGGATACATCTCCTCCACAGGCAGTGTGGCATGCCCGCAGCCAAAGGTATGTACCCACCGTTTTGCTTCAATCGAATCCGCCATTATTTCTGCTGCCCGACGCATCGGATCCATCTGGGTCTGCTCTATTACAGACATTACCACGCGAGCATTATCAATCCATTGCTTTGCTAATATCATTGCTGTAATTTTTAAATCGTTATTTTTTTCCGAACCCTTCTCAATATAATCAGAATTAGGATCAACATCATGATCAGTGAAATAAATAAGAGCGTGGTATACTGACTGATCCCAAAATGATGAGCAATCAACCCCATTAAATAATTGATCAGAATGTTTCCAATCGCTGCAATTACCATGACGATACTAAAAGCTGTTCCTGAAATTGAGGAAAACAATTCTCCTGCATAACTTAATACCACCGGGAATACCGCCGCACAGCCCATCCCGAGAAGGAAAAGGGCTACAAAAGAACATAGATAACCTGTGGTTAAGAACAGCAGAATGATTCCCGCAGCGGTTATACCAGTTCCTGCCAGAAGGATATAAGAGGAGGAGATCCTTTTCAATATAAACCCGAGAATGAATCTTGAAACAGTTAGACTGAAAACAAATGCAGATAGTGAGAACAACGCTTCCCGGTTACTCAGATTATCAGCCTTCTGAAGAAATGTGGTTGTCCAGTTATTAATGATACCCTCGATCCCACTTTCCAGGAACAGGATCAATCCGGTCAGAATCAGGATGGAATCTGTGAGCAATGTTAATCCCTGCTTAATGGGTAGTTGCAGAATTTGCTTTGGTACGGGGAATCGAATAAACAGGAAAAACAACACAGGAATAAAAACAGACCAACCGATCACTGAAAGTATCTTTTCTTCGCTAAAAAAAGAGGAAAGGATGCCAATCAGGACAGGCATACCCAGGGCACCGATCCCGAAGAATACGCCGAGAAAACTGAGGTTTGCACTCCGGTTTTTACTACTAATATCGTTGACCAGTGCATTGGTCGCACCATTGAGTGCTCCTCCACCGGATCCGATACAGAAGATAGAAATCCGTATTAGAAATATGCTTTTACCATATGCAATGCCTTCCAGGCCAAGAAGGATCATCAGGGAGCAGATGATCATCAGGTATTTGTATCCATACCGATCGACAACCGGTCCAAAAATCAGTGATCCGGTCAATAACCCGATTGGAAGAAGAGTAACCAGCGATCCCGTCATCTTTTCATCCAGTGCAAAGTTAGCCGTTATTCCGGGAAGAATGGTCCCCAGGGAGATCAGCGATACGCCAAACAGCAACATACCCACGCAGGCAGCCGTAAAAACAAGCCTCTGGTTGTATGCATGATCTTTGTTCATACGATTGTATCGTTAAGGGCAAGGTATGCTGCTCCATACAACGGTGCATCGTTTTGCAGAACGGAGCCTTCAATGGCTACCCGTTGGATGCTGATGGGTTGAGCCCATCTGGTTGCCTCTTCAATGATCTGCTGCTTGAATTGAAGAGCGGGACCGAAAACACCTCCTCCAAGGATGATCTTTTCAGGGTTAAATAGACTTACCAGATTGGCAATTGCCATACCCCAGAACTCAATGGCCTGTTTCATTACCCGTTTCGCAAGGTCATCATCCTGTTCGTAAGCCAGGAACAGATGATGAGCCGAGATCTCATCCGGCCTTTTGTCCTTCAGGATGCCGGAATAATCCTTCTCTTCCTTCAGGTACTCAAGGGCCATTCTTGCCAGGCCGTCTCCGGAAGCATGATATTCGAAACATCCCATTTGTCGGTATTTTGGGTGATAGGGCTTGTTCAGAGTCAGCCATCCGATAGCTCCTGCTATATCCTTTTCACCACGCATAACTTTTCCATCGGTATATATCCCGGCACCAATGCCGGTTCCCACAGCAAGAAAAACGGCATTTTTGCACCCCACGGCAGCTCCTTTCCATACTTCCCCCAGGATAGAGCAAGCCCGATCACTGTCTATGGTGATCGTGGTTTTGGGATTATTCAGCATGGAAGCAATTTCATCGTGTAGCGGATAGTTTTCCCAACCCCCGATATTTGGTGCCCACACCGTACCTTCGTGTACATGACTGATCCCCGGGACCGACACACCCAGAGCTGTGATAGAGGATCCTTTTCCCGGGCTGACATCATATAACTCCTTGATCATTATACGGATCAGTTTTCCAACCGCTTTACCCTTCCTGCTTTCCAGCAGTTTTGTTTCTCTGGTCAATAACTCTCCACTGGTATCAAAAACAGCACCGGATAGTTTTGTGCCTCCCAGGTCCAGACCAATAGCTGCCATGGCTCTTATATGTTTGGAAATTTAGCCCGAATTATTCCTGATTAAGATAGGGATGTTTTTTACTTTTTACTTTGAATTTTTTACTTTTTCCTTGTCTACCCCCACACCCATAAAGGAGCCGATACGAACCCTCCGTAAACAATAACATCAAAACAACCATGAGCAAGGGCAGGTGGAAGCACGCTATCTGAAAGGTCCCTTAGGATCCCGAAAATCAATCCTCCGATCATTGTCCATGCAATCAGAAAAGGAAAATCAACCCCGGATGGATCAGGCAGGGATCTCAATACAATGAATTTATAGGTGGTGTGCCCCAGGGCGGCAATTACAATAGCCAACAGCCTGTGTTGTTCGCGTATCCTTCCCTGCAGGTAGCCGCGAAAGAGCAACTCTTCTGTTATTCCGATTATGGGTGAAATGATGGCAAAGGTTGTAAGGGAAACGGGAAGGAGTGTAGGGAAGTAGAAATAACGGTAACATATACCCAGTATTCCTCCCACCACGATACCCGTGATCAGAAAACCGATCGCCCCGGGTGTGAATCGAAGGGAGCCGAAAACCAAAGTGCCCTGTTTTGTATCCCTGAAAAAGATTACGAGACTGAGTGCGGCAAGGAACAGGCCGGCAAAGGAGATAACAACCAACCAGGATCGTTCGTGCACGTAAAGTGCAAAAAGGAATAGACCGACCAGTACAAGAAGAACATCCTGGTATCGCGATGTCCTTGTAAAGAAACCGGGAGGTCTGTCCATCTACCTGTTTTTCAGCTCGTGAAACTTCTTCCGTTGATGGAATAGCCAGATGAAAAATAGCATGGGAAACAAAAGCAGGATCCATCCTGATCCCATGCACAATCCACCCCCGGGAAGGACCTGCAAGCCGGGTAGAGCTTCACTGATCCTGGAGATTTCATCAACCGACTCTTCAAATTTGTTCTCCTCAATCACAAGCAACCTGAGGTTGGACATTGTTGAAAGAGGTGTCAGATCCATATCAGGAAGATCGATAATGAGGCACTGTAATGCATCCAATGTTGCGACGGCTGAAAGGTCACTGATCTTCTCACAACCGATCAGTTCGAGTACCCGGAGATCAGGAAAGAATGTGCTTATTTGAGAAAATTCCTCAGGTTTGGTACACGTCGGATAGGAGACCCACATCATGGAATGCAAATGATTCATTGCCTGAATATCCGTGATCCTGCTGCAAAAGGGAAAACCCAGAGTGTTCAGCGAAGAGATTTCGCGGAGATACCCGATGTCTGACAGTGTGTCGCAGCAGACAACATAAAGATTTATCAGTTCAGGAGCCTGTTCCAGGAAGGATAGATCGGTAATGTTGGGTTCGACCAGTGTTAGTGACTGCAGGAATTCAGCATTGGGAAGGGAATAATGGCCGGTTTCCAGGGGATTCCAGTTTTTCAGGATCAGGGATGCGAGGTTGGGAAGAAGATCAGGAGCCAATGTCCATTGAATATCTTCTCCTTCCACACCAAGCAATTCCACTTCATGGAACAGGGAAATAACGGGCGGATCCTGTATATTTAATTGACAGTCTGTAAGATAAATCCATTTTGGGGATAGGGATTGCAACATTTTAATATCACTTTCCGTAACATTGCTGTCACACTCAAGCACCAATCCGGCTCCGGCACCCTGTTCTGCAATTTTCTGAAGCAGGGGTCTGTATCTTTCCGGTATCGGAAGGGTAATCTGCAGCGTCCGAAGTTGACTGAATGTTTGTTCATCCACGGAATCAAGCCATTCCATGAGCAACGAGTCTTCTGTTAAATAAAGTGCCACCAGGTCATCCTGATCATAAAATCTCTTTTTACATACCGCATCAATAGCCATCTCTATGCTATTCCCGTAATTCATGTCGTACCTCATAAACAGGCTTTCATCCTCAACCATCAGGAACAGCAGATCCCCATGGGCTGCCATGATCGCCGATCTGCCGGAGGTGTCGGCATGTGATCCAAAAAGGATGTGTGTTCGAGAGAGGTTGAACACTGCAGTAACATTGGAAAACTCCACCTTATTAAGGATAAACTCATCGATGTGTTTATCGGTTGAACAACTGAACTGTATGAACAGAGATATCAATCCGAAAACAGGCAGGACGAAGGGTATTCTCTTCATGATCTCAGGTTTAATGGTGTTTTACTGAAAAGGCAAACTCATGTCAGATCGGGAAATCAAAAGCACTGAACAAGAGCTGACCTCCACCACGAGTAATAAATATCCTCCAGGTCTTCCCGGGAGGGGAATGGATAGAACCGGAAACTATTCTGGTCGCCGATGAAAAAACCATCCTGTATGGTACGGTATGACATCTCCCCCCTGTAGTAACGCAACACGGTCTTTGTGGGTCTTTCCGGGTATTCCTTAAGACGCAGCAAACAATCGCGCAGGTGATCCGGATTGGGATAGGGAAGATTCTCAATTGGAGATGTCGGATCGAATGCCAGTTTGCTGAGTGTTAATTCTGCAAAAAAGAGCTTTGGTGTCGATACCGGCTTGGATGTATCAGTAAGGAATTTTATGAATTCCGGTGGTGACAGCCGGCTGGCAACACGGGTGGTTATCGGATTGAATTGCTGGTACAAATGAACCAGTGGCCGTTTTTTATCCACGTATTCGACAGGTTTCAGTTCCAGAACCTTACCATCGTCAGTGACCAGGTAGAGATTAAGAAGCGCTTCCAGGGGCACGTTTTCAAGTACACGGTATATGGATAGAAAAACAGACCGTTTAGGCTCTCCATTTTCATAGGGAACCAGTTTCTCTTTGACATAGTCCATGGGCAGGTTTATTTTCCCGGGATCCAGCTGGAAAAATATAGCCTGACCCCGTATTCTTTTTTTTGTACCAACTGCGAGGTAGTTTCCAAATTCTGCCGGTGGAAGATGAGAAGCTACCAGGGATTCAGGAATGGCGGATAGATAAAAATATTCTTGCATGGCATATCCCTTTAGGTTTGACAAATGCGTTTTTCCGAAGGAAAGCAATACGGAATGGGTATCTAAATAAAAGTACGAAAAAAATAGGAAAAGGAAAAACTATAGGAAGGGTTATAATTATGGAATAAGTTACAGATAGAAATAACATATTATATGACACTTAAAGAGCTGTATTTTTTGTAATTTAGTAAAAGCTTGTCAACTAATAACCTCTGACAGGTGATTTTAGTTGTTGATGTGTTCAAAGAAATTGGTTTGAGCTGTCTTTCGGATAAAGAAAAAACGACCTCTTTCGAGGCCGCTTTACATGTTTTCACAACGGACATAAAACATCAACCTTGTATATCTGTGCTGTGTCAAAGATCGTAAAATCACAATTTACTCATGAATTAATTGAATAGGGAATACATTCATTTTTATACATTAATATTTTTAAATCAATAGTTAGTTTGTCAAGAATAAAAAAACTCACCGGGTGAACTGCAAGTCACCCGGTGAGTAATATAGTGGAAAATATCGAATCAGTTGGTCTTATTCGCAAGCCACATCCTGGAGCGAGCTATCCCAGCAATGCCAGAGCGCATCCTGGTAATGGGTATAATCCTTTACCCGTCCTTCTTTGGTGGTTTTGCTCCACTCAATTTCAACCAGGTTCTGTGTGGATGCGATATAGATGTCATAAAAACGATCCAGTGGTACTTCGTTGGTCCGGCCATAGGATATATAGGATCCGTATTCTTCCCCTCCGGGTGTAATGATCTGGTACTTAATATCAGCGGAATCATCCGTTTCACTCCGGGTCCAATCGATCTGCAGGTAAGCGGTCGGGCTATCCGGGCTGCCGTTCAGTATCCATTGACCCTCGGTCCGTAACAGGTCGTGGCTGCCGGAATACCATAGGAAATCAGTGAAAACGTCCTCCTTTGATACATACATTTCCCACAACACCTCATCCGCAGTGAGGAAGCCATGCAGCTCAGCCTTGTGTGATACACCTCCTGCCATGAAGTTATAGGACCATACCCATTCGTTATTTCCTTCATAAATGCCTTCGTGGTTAAAGGCTTCATAAAATGATGCTACGGGAACAATCAGGTTTACGGTAAGTACCGCATTCCAAACCAGGACATTCGAAGCAGCCCATCCCCAGTTGGTTGCAACCAGACCTTTTGTATCCGCCGTTGCATCCATGCTTTTTTTACTGATAAAATCAGAAAGATCCAAGATAAAGGTGGATACGGGGGGGAGATCAGGAGCGTCCGGGTCATTGTCTTTTTCACAACTATTGAATACCAGGGGGAAAATAAGGATTGGCAAGGTTATATACGTTAACCATTTTTTCTTTTTCATCATCATCATCATCTTGTTTCTTTTTAAGTTAAACATCAATTGTAAAAATGTAATGCAGTGTACGAAATCGGGGAGTTTTTGTTACCTTCCCATGATGAACAAACGGTAATCCGTGAGAAAAATTTCATGGATCCCCATTTTTGCGACATCTGGGGCAAAAGCTTTTTTCACTTGCAAAAAATATTTATTTTTGGCGATGATTCACGGAACCTGGGAAAAATGAGAATTTTATCATCCCGTGAAAGTAAATTGAAATAAATCAACTGATCACATAAATCAAATAAAGGAGAAATCATTATGTTGAGTAACCTATTCTGGATTGTCCCTGTTGCTTCGATCCTTGCCCTCATTTTTGCCTGGTTCTTTTTCAAGCAGGTAATGAAAGAGAGTGAAGGAACGGATTTGATGAAAAAGATTGCATCTCATGTGCGAAAAGGAGCGATGGCTTATCTGAAGCAACAGTATAAGGTGGTTGGCAGCTTTTTCCTTGTATTAACCATCCTGTTCGCTGTTCTTGCCTACGGTTTCAACCTGCAGAACACGTGGGTTCCGTTTGCTTTTCTTACCGGAGGATTCTTTTCAGGGCTGGCTGGATTTTTCGGGATGAAGACCGCAACCTATGCTTCTGCCCGTACGGCTAATGCAGCAAAAGAATCTCTGAATCGTGGGTTGAGGGTTGCGTTCCGTAGTGGAGCAGTTATGGGGCTTGTTGTCGTTGGCCTCGGACTGCTGGATATTTCCCTCTGGTTCATCATCCTGAACCAGTTCATTGATCTGGAGCAGACCCAGAAGATGATGATCATTACCACCACCATGCTTACCTTTGGTATGGGAGCATCAACACAGGCTCTGTTTGCCAGGGTGGGAGGTGGTATTTTCACCAAAGCCGCTGATGTAGGTGCTGACCTGGTTGGGAAAGTTGAAGCAGGAATACCGGAGGATGATCCCAGAAATCCAGCAACCATTGCAGACAATGTGGGTGATAATGTTGGTGACGTTGCTGGTATGGGAGCAGACCTGTATGAATCCTATTGTGGCTCCATTTTGGCTACTGCTGCTCTCGGCTCGGCAGCTTTTATGAGCAATGAAGTGGAGCAGTTCAAAGCGATACTGGCTCCCATGTTGATCGCTGCCGTAGGCATTGTTCTGTCAATTTTGGGCATCTTCCTGGTAAAGACCAAAGAAGGTGCAACACAGAAAAACCTGCTGAAGTCATTAGCCAGGGGAGTAAATTCCAGTTCAATCCTGATTATCGTGTTTTCGTTCCTTATCCTGCAATTGTTGAAAATTGGTGAACCGGTTTCATTTCTTGGGCTGAATCTCTATTCTGTGGGTGTATTTGGTGCTATTGTGGTGGGGCTGATCGTTGGTATTGTGATCGGGAAAGCAACTGAATATTTTACCTCCGAAGAGTATAGTCCCACACGCAAGATTGCTAAAAGCTCCGATACCGGCCCGGCAACGGTGATCATTTCAGGAATCGGAGTTGGAATGACCTCCACAGTGGTTCCTGTTCTCGCTATTGCTACAGGCATTATCCTTGCCTTTCTCTTTTCATCGGGATTCGATTTTTCAAACATGGGTGAGGGATTATACGGTATTGGAATAGCCGCTGTTGGCATGCTTTCCACGCTGGGAATTACACTCGCCACCGATGCCTATGGACCCATTGCTGATAATGCCGGGGGGAATGCGGAGATGAGTGAACTGGGACCCGAAGTGCGAAAAAGAACGGATGCCCTTGATTCGCTAGGGAATACCACTGCCGCTACCGGAAAAGGATTTGCCATAGGATCGGCTGCCCTTACAGCACTTGCCCTGCTGGCTTCCTACATTGAAGAGTTGAAAATCGGGATCAAACGCCTGTTTGAGAAATCGGGATGGACCGAATATATTTTCCCCGATCATACCAGCATTACTTCTCCTGAAGAACTGGACCATATTTCACTGGGTGAATACATGAATTTTTTCGAGGTACACCTGATGAACCCCAGGGTATTGATCGGTATTTTCCTCGGTGCCATGATGGCTTTCATGTTTTCCGGACTAACCATGAATGCTGTCGGGAGAGCTGCGGCACGAATGGTTGAGGAGGTAAGACGACAATTCAAGGAGATCAAAGGGATCCTGGAAGGGAAAGCGGAGCCCGATTATGCACGGTGTGTTGCCATTTCAACGAAAGGCGCTCAAATCGAAATGATACTTCCTTCCTTGCTGGCTATTGCCGTTCCAATCGTCGTTGGATTGATCTTCGGTGTGGCAGGAACCATTGGCCTGCTGATTGGCGGACTCAGTTCCGGTTTCGTTCTGGCAATATTTATGGCCAATTCGGGTGGTGCCTGGGACAACGCGAAAAAATATATCGAAAAAGGAAACCTGGGTGGTAAGGGATCGGATGCTCACAAAGCGGCTGTTATCGGAGATACTGTCGGAGATCCCTTTAAAGATACATCCGGACCGAGCCTGAACATACTGATCAAACTGATGAGCATGGTTTCAATCGTGATGGCTGGCGTAACCGTTGCATTTCATTTGCTTTAGTTAACCTTCAAACTTCTTTAACTCCAGGTCTTTACCATCAAAAACAGCATAGGTGAAGTGCGTCAGCCAGTCCCCAAGATAGATTACCCGGCTCTTTTCATTCATTGGAAAATCAAGCGGGATATGGCGGTGCCCGAAGATGAAGAAATGAATCTCCTCTCTGGTTAACAGCTCCCTGGCAAACCGGATCATGGATTCATTCTCTTCTCCCCTGAATTCCGGGAGTATCCTGGATGACCTGCTGCTATGAGACCATTTGTGGGCAAACCAGATGGTGAAATTGGGATGAAGCTTGGAAAAGAACCATTGAAAGGCAGGGCTAAGATAGATTTTTCTTAATATCAGGTAGGTTTTATCTTCAGGATCCAGCCCATCACCGTGGCTCAGGTAGAATGTGTAACCGTTCAGGGTTGTTCGTAACGGTTTATAGTGTACGATCACACCGGTTTCCTTTGGTAAATAATCGTATATGGAGATGTCATGGTTGCCGGTGAAAAAATGAACAGGTATACCCGAATCGGTGATTTCTGCTATCTTTCCCAATAACCGGGTGAACCCCCGGGGAACTACCTTTTTGTATTCATACCAGTAGTCGAAAATATCTCCAAGCAGATAAATCGCTGATGCATCATACCGGACGGTATCCAACCATTTAACCAGCCGCTTCTCTCTTACAAGGCTATCGTCGTGGTTCGGGTACCCCAGGTGAGCATCGGAAGCAAAGTATGTTTTTTTGGATTCCTGCATCTAATAAAGATTAGCTTAAGCGATTTGACTTTTTCCCTTTCCGGATAACTTGCATGTTAATCAAATAACTGTGCCAGTTTTATTTTTAGTGTCCTGCCCGTAAAATCTTTTCCTATGATATCTCCTTCCCTATCCAGAAGAAAGTTAGCAGGCAGTTTCTGAATATTAAGCCGATTAATAACCGGGGAGTTCGGATAGTTCAGGTCACTGACATTGATCCATGGTAACTCATCAAAATGGATGGCTCTCCTCCAGGCTTCTTTATCGTTGTCGAACGATACCTGATAGATCTCAAATCCCCTGGAATGGTACTGGTTATATACTCTTTTTAATTCTGCATTTTCGCTGATGCTTGCTTCATCCCAGGAAGCCCAGAAACTGAGCAAGACATAGTTACCACGGAGGGAAGAGAGTGCTATTGTATCTCCTTCAACCGTTGGGAGTGAGACATCAATGACAGTGGGTTCACTGCTGCTAATCAACTCATTGATGCGCTGGGCATTGAATCGTGCCATCTCACTTTCCAGATCCGCAATCAAGGCTCTGGTATGTTTCGAATCGGGGTAGTGCACCTTCAGGGAATCGGCAACTATCTTCACGTATTGGAGGTCTTTCATATCGTAAAGAACATAGGTCACCGAATCATACTGCTGATATAACGCTTTGATACTGGCGAGGGAGGTGATGTTCTCAAGGATAAAACCGATGGTAAACCTCCGCTGCTGCCTGAGCACGGTGTTATATTTTTCGTTCAATTGTGCTTCCAGTGTATCAAAACCCTCTTTGTCCATATTGGATTGATAATCGAGCACAATTGAATCCAGTGTTTTTTGAGTTATTAAAAGGTTGTCGTCCAGCAGTTTGATTAATTCTGAACCCTCCGATCCCTCAACCGAATACCCATTGGGCAGGAAGTTTCTGTCTGACTCAACATGGACCTTTTCCCCCGGTTCTATCAGCAGTGTAATGAAATTATTTGGTGTAATTTTCAGTTGATAAAAGCTCGGTTCATCTGCTTTAAATTTGAAATAAAACGACCCTCCCTTTTTTAGGTTCACCGAATCAAGATTGACGGAACTATTGATACTCATCTCATCCAGATAAACGATTTCGTTTTCTGCTTTGGTAAAATTGCCATGGATACGAATGGTGTTCTTTCCTGAACAGGCAAAAAGAAAAATCAGTGGAACAAAGAATACTGCTTTTTTCATGTAAACAAACAATTAATCGAAAATATCAGATAACTTTTCCCTCAGGTCTTCACCGCGAAGGTCGCGAGCGATGATCTTTCCTTTCCTGTCAAGCAGGAAGCTGGTAGGTATCTGCTGCACCTGATACAGGTTGGCTACGATCGAATTCAGGTCACTGACATGGATCCATTGTTCCAATCCGTCACTTTCAATTGCCCCAAGCCAGTTTTCCTGGTCACGATCAAGCGAGACCTGGAAAATCTCAAATCCTTTTGCGTGGTATTTATTGTAATGCTTAACCAGGTTGGGATTCTCCACCCGGCAGGGGTTGCACCAGGCAGCCCAGAAATCAAGCAGCACAATATTGCCTCTTGTTGAAGAGAGGGTGATCGTATCCCCCTCGGGATTCGGAAGGGCAATTTCCGGAGGAACGGCCCCCATCCCAAAAAGAAGCTCCATTTCCCGGCTCGCTTCAATGCGCTGATTCAGTTCAATTACCTGGGCATGAAGTGCCTGTACAGGACCTGATTCGGGATACAATGCATACAGTATTGAATCAACCATTTCAAAATAACCGATGTCCTCTATCGGATCAAGCACATAATTTCTGGGTGTGATCTGTTGATAGAGTGCCAGAAGGCTAACCAATGAATGGTTGTTGGTGGTAATATACTCGATAGTATACTCCTTCTGGTCTTCAAGGATCCGGTTTGACCGTTCATCGAGATCGGCGATGATCGACTGGATATTAGGACTCTGAAGGCTGTCGTAATAGATCTGGTTTAGTTGCCGGAGTTGCTCAATATTCTGTTGCAAGTGCTGGTTGTATTCATGTATCAGTTTCGAATCGGGAGATCCTTTGATCGTATACGATTCGGCGAGATTATCCATGTTGGCATCAACCCTCACTTTCTCACCCGGCTGGATCAACAGGGTAACAAAATTGTCCTGACTGCCCCGGAGCAGGAAAAATGTTGGATTCGTCAATTCATGTATAAACTGAAACGATCCGTCATTACTTACAATGAGCGAGTCAATCGTGGTTAATTTTGAGGCTTCAAGCTCATCCAGATAGAGGGTCATTCCCTGGCCATTCTCTATTGTCCCCTGAAGTTCAAATCGTTTTTGAGTGTTACATCCCGTAAGGATCAATACAATCAGGATCAGACTTTTCATTTTTTTCATAACTGTCTCTTTGGTTCATTCTGCTTCATGCAAATACCTTCCCCTTGTTTTAAACCCCGAAATGTTATCCATTGGTAATCAGGTTGCTTCAGCAGGGAATAATTTTTACGGTGCGAAGATAAGGATTTTTGAATGATTCATCCCATACTTTCTTACTGCTTTATTTTCACTTTTCTATTGATTCGGAAGTTTTTATTTTCGATATTTGTAGGCTATTTTTTTGACCTATTTTCTGGAGCAGGCAGACGGGAGTGGAAATGAATTTGGGAGGCATTTTTTAATTGATTTGGTATGAGTTATCTTAAATTTGATAAGGAGCAGCTCATCAACCTGGAATACTCATTAAACAAGGAGATTCTGAGGTCGAACCGGGCAGGGTCCTATTCGTGTACAACACTTGTAGGGTGCAATACAAGAAAATATCATGGGATGCTTGTCTGTCCCATGGATGATCTGGACGGGGAGCTGCATGTTCTTCTTTCCTCGCTTGACGAGACAATCGTTCAGCATGAGAAAGCCTTTAACATTGGTATCCATAAATACCAGGGGGATCATTACGAACCAAGGGGGCACAAGTACATCCGGGATTTTGAAGCGGAAAGAATACCCAGGACTATCATTCGTGTCGGAGGAGTGGTGCTGAGCAGGGAGAAGGTGCTGGTGGGAAAAACGGAACAGGTATTGCTTAAGTATACCCTTCTGGAAGCGCACTCTCCAACTATCCTTAGACTCAAACCGTTTTTAGCGTTCCGCTGCAGGCATTCACTCAGCAAATGCAATCTGGATGCCAATACCAGGGTGAAGAAGGTTGTCAATGGGATAAAATCAAAAATGTATCCCGGATATTCTTATCTGAACATGCAGTTTTCGAAACCGGTTGATTTTATTGCCGGGCCTGACTGGTATTACAACATTGAATACATGGAAGAAAAAGCCAGGGGGTATGATTACAAGGAGGATCTGTTTGTACCCGGTTATTTTGAGGTAAGGATAAAAAGAGGGGAGAGCATTATCTTTTCTGCTAGTCTGAAAGAAATAAATCCGGCGGGGTTGAAACGAAAATTTACAGCCGAAGCAAACAGCCGTGTTCCACGGGATAGCTTCAGGAATTGCCTGATCAATTCGGCACAGCAGTTTTTTGTTCATAAACAGAGGAAGACCGAGATCATTGCAGGATTCCCATGGTTTGGCACCTGGGGAAGGGACACATTCATCTCCCTGCCTGGATTGACATTGCCCATGAATGACCTTGATACCTTTCTCAAGGTGGTTGATACTCAGGTAACAAAATTAAAAGACGGACTTTTTCCCAATATGGGGGGTGATAAAGCTCCCGCATTCAATTCCGTCGATGCTCCACTTTGGTTTTTCTGGGCACTTCAGAAGTATGTGGAACATACAAATTCCGGGTCGGAGATATGGAAGAAGTATGGTAAAGCGATGAAGTCAATCCTGGATGCCTACCGGAACGGGACTTCATTCAATATCAGAATGGATGAAAACGGATTAATCTTTGCCGATGAAGATGGAAAAGCCCTGACCTGGATGGATGCTGTTGTACATGGGAATCCGGTTACTCAGCGAAAAGGGTATGCGGTTGAAATAAACGCATTGTGGTATAATGCCGTTTGCTTCACCTTAGCCCTGGCTGGGGAACAAAAGGATAAGCAATTCATTCGTTCCTGGGGTGACCTTCCTGAGAAAATAAAGAACTCCTTCCGGTCGCATTTCTGGGATGAGAAACACCAGTACCTGGCCGATTATGTTAATGGTGACGATAAAGACTGGTCTGTCAGACCAAACCAGGTAATTGCCACATCTCTCTTTTATAGTCCCCTGGATGATAGCATGAAAAAATCGGTTTTAGCCATTGTTGAAAAGGAGTTATTAACCCCACGTGGTCTCAGGACGCTCTCGCCCAAAAACCCCATGTATGAAGGAGAGTATAAAG
This sequence comes from uncultured Rikenellaceae bacterium, assembly GCA_964389685.1. Classification (GTDB taxonomy): domain Bacteria; phylum Bacteroidota; class Bacteroidia; order Bacteroidales; family VadinHA17. The sequence continues at coordinate 77,008 of CAYMFM010000005.1, read as the reverse complement.
GGGATCAGGAGGAAAGGGACAAAGCGTATCATCAGGGAACTGTCTGGCCCTGGTTGCTGGGTCATTTTGTGGAAGGTTATCTCCTCTTACATAAGAAGAGCGGAATTGGTTTCATCAGGAAGATCGTGATGGGATTTGAGCAGGTAATGAATGAACATGGAGTTGGATCGATCTCAGAAATTTATAATGGAGATCCTCCCCACGAACCGCGTGGGGCCATTTCACAGGCATGGAGTGTTGCTGAGATCCTGCGATCGCTTGATTTACTGGAAGCCTGTGAGAATAAGTAACTTGTTTTGTAGATAGAGTTGTTATAAATTGAGTTCAATATGAAGGTTTTGATGTTTGGATGGGAGTTCCCTCCACACATTTCCGGAGGGCTTGGAACAGCCAGTTATGGTTTAACGAAAGGATTATCCTGTATCGAAGATATCAGTGTAATTTTCGTTGTACCCAAATCTTTTGGAGACGAGGGTCAGCAAACCATGCGATTGATTGGTGCAAATACCGTCTCTATTAGCAGGAAGAATATTGATTTAAAAGGATTTAAAAAGAAGCTGGATTTTCTTGAAGTGGCATCCGGAATTGTTCCTTATGTCGATCCTGAAGAGTACTGGCAATTGAAAGAGAAAGAGGTTTCCGGGTCAAGGAAATTTATCCAGACGGACGAGGAAGGGAAAATCGATTTTACCGGGAAGTATGGAGCGGGTCTGATGGATGAGATAGCAAAGTATGCTGTCGTAGCGTCCGTTATTGCTACTGAAAATGAGTTTGACCTGATTCATGCGCATGACTGGCTTGCCTATCCCGCAGGGATTGCTGCAAAGGAGACTTCGGGGAAACCACTTGTTATCCATGTTCATGCAACGGATTTTGACCGCAGCGGTGGGAACGTTAACCCGAATGTATATGCAATAGAAAAGAGGGGGATGGATGCAGCTGACCGGATTATCGCTGTAAGCAATCTGACGCGCAATACGGTGATTGAAAAATACCACATCAATCCGGAAAAGGTAGTGAGGGTCTATAATGCAGTAGAACCGGTAGAAGAGAAAGAGAGCCTGAAGATTAAAAAAGGATTCAATGAAAAGATCGTTACATTTCTCGGAAGGATCACACTACAGAAAGGACCTGAATATTTTATCGAGGCAGCCTATAAGGTGTTGCAAAAAATGGATAATGTGCGGTTTGTTATGGCAGGAAGCGGAGATATGATGAATAAAATGATAACCAGAGCAGCCAAGCTGAGGATAATGGACAAATTCCATTTCACCGGATTTCTGAAGGGGGATGATGTATTTCATATGCTGCGGATCAGTGATGTGTATATGATGCCTTCCGTATCCGAACCGTTTGGGATCTCTCCGCTGGAAGCCATGCAGTCTAATGTGCCGGTGATCATTTCACACCAGTCAGGTGTCGCCGAAATATTAACCCATGCTATCAAAACAGATTTCTGGGATATCAATGCTATGGCTGATGCTATTTATGGCTTGCTGAATTATCCTGCCCTGTCAAAAATGTTTAAGAAATATGGCAAAAGGGAGGTCGATGAATTAAAATGGGAAAAATCAGCTGTTGAAGTGAAAGCAGTTTACGAAGCAGTGCTTCAGAGAGCAAATTAATCTAAATCTTTTAAACTAACAAGGCAATCATAATGAGAACAATATGCCTCTATTTTCAGATCCACCAACCGTTCCGGTTCCGAAGATACCGGTTTTTTGATATAGGGAATGATCACTACTATTATGATGACTTTTCCAATGAATCGATCATGAGAAAGGTGGCTGCGAAATGCTACCTTACGGCAAACCAGGTTTTATTGGAGCTGATCAGGAAGTATGGTGAGAAGTTCAAAGTAACCTTTTCCATATCCGGTATCGCATTGGATCAGTTTGAATTGTATGCTCCGGAAGTAATTGAGTCCTTCCGGCAACTGGCCGATACCGGATCGGTTGAATTCCTGGCTGAAACAAACGCTCATTCCCTGGTTGCCCTGAAGGATCGGGATGAGTTCTTCAGACAGGTTCAGGCTCACGGTAAGAAAGTGGAAAAATTTTTCAGACAGAAACCCAGCGTTTTCAGAAATACTGAATTGATCTATTCAGACAGCATGGGAGCCATGGTGGCTGAAATGGGTTACGAGGCGATGCTTACCGAAGGGGCAAAACATGTTCTTGGCTGGAAAAGCCCCAATTATTTATATTATAACGCCATCAACCCGAGATTAAAAGTTTTACTCCGGAATTTCAAATTGAGCGATGATATAGCTTTTCGTTTTTCAAACAAGGATTGGAATGAGTGGCCATTAACCGCAGAAAAATTTACAAGGTGGCTGAATGCCATCAATAAGAAAGAGGAAATCGTTAATCTGTTTATGGATTATGAAACATTCGGTGAACATCAGTGGGAAGAAACGGGAATATTTGATTTCCTGAAAGCCCTTCCGGGGACCGTCCTGTCCGGGACAAAATTTACATTCAGTACTCCCTCGGAAATAATAAAAGAATTCCAGCCGGTAGCTGCTGTTCATTGTCCGCATCCGATTTCATGGGCAGATGAAGAACGGGATGTTACAGCCTGGCTTGGAAATGAATTGCAGGAAGAGGCGTTTAACAAACTATATGATCTCTCACCGGTCGTGAATCAATGCAATGACCCGGAAATACTCAAAGACTGGGAATACCTTCAAATAAGTGACCATTTCTACTATATGTGCACTAAATTCTTTTCCGATGGAGCAGTACATGCCTATTTTAATCCATACGATTCTCCCTATGATGCATTCATTAATTACATGAATATTTTGAGCGATTTTCATCTGCGTGTTCAGGCAGCAGTTCCGGGGATGGTTGAGGAAAAACGAGTGGCTGAACTGCAAAAACAACTGGCGGAAAAGGAGAAGAAGCTTGAAACGTATGCAACCGAGCTGGAAAAAGTAAAACGTTCTTCATCACCTAAACCATCCTCTACAGGGACGGCAAAGAGCAGGAAAGCTTCTCCTGCTAAGAGAAAACCGGCATCAGGATCCGACACCAAAAGCAAGCAGAGGAAAAAACCCGGTTCAACTCAAACAAAATCCCCGAAGAAGTAATGAGCAAAGAGATGGTTTCTCCCGATTACCTGTTTGAAACAAGTTGGGAAGTTTGTAATAAAGTAGGTGGAATATATACCGTTATATCGACCAAGGTCATTACACTAACCCGAAAATTTAAAGACCGGTATATCCTTATTGGCCCGGATATCTGGAGGGACGAAAAGGAGAATCCTGAGTTTACAGAAGATCACGAATTGTTCAGTTCCTGGAGATCCAAAGCCAACGAGGAGGGACTGAGGGTGAAAGTGGGCAGGTGGAACATTTCGGGAAATCCAATCGTTATCCTGGTGGATTTTACTCCATTCATATCCCAGAAAGATGAGATCTTTAAAACATTCTGGGAGACCTTTAAACTGGATTCAATCTCCGGTCAATGGGATTACATTGAACCCGCATTATTCGGATATGCTGCGGCAAAGATTATTGAAAGTTTTCGAAATTTTCACCTGGAATATGATGACAAAATCATTGCCCAGTTTCACGAATGGATGACCGGTACGGGAATATTGTACCTGGATAAGAACGTACCACAGGTTGCAACGATATTCACCACCCATGCTACGGTTCTGGGAAGAGCACTGGCAGGTAATAACCGGCCGCTCTATGGAAACCTGAAAAAATTTAATCCGGTTCAGGTTGCCCGAGAATTCAATATCCTCTCGAAACACTCCCTGGAAAAAATTTCCGCGGTAACTGCCGATGCGTTTACAACGGTCAGTGAGATCACATCCCAGGAGTGTATCCAGTTTTTTGAAAAGGAGGTTGATGTAGTAACTCCCAACGGATTTGAGGACACGTTTATCCCTCAAGGGGATGCCTTTCATCAGAAAAGGGCAGCTGCCAGGCAGAAGTTCCTGGATGTTGTTTCTGCATTGAGCGGAGGGAAAGTATCAGAAAATACACTGCTGGTCGCAACCAGTGGAAGATATGAATTCAAGAATAAAGGAATTGACCTTTTTATTCATGCACTTGTTGAGCTGAGCAGAAAGGAAGACCTTGGTAGAGAGATCGTTGCATTCATCCTCATTCCAGCTCACCATTATGGGCCCAGAAACGATCTGCTCCAGAATCTTTCCAATCCATCCGGTGCAACCCGTTTGGAAGATCCGTTTCTTACCCATGGATTGCACCATGCAGAATATGATCCCACCCTGAAAATGATCCGGGAAGGAGAACTTGAAAACAAGGTTAATGACCGGGTGAAGGTGATTTTTGTTCCTTCGTACCTGAACGGTAATGATGGAATCTTCAACCTTACCTATTACGATCTTCTCATCGGCCTGGATGTTACCGTCTTTCCCTCCTATTATGAACCGTGGGGATACACCCCCCTCGAGAGCCTTGCTTTTCACATTCCTACAATTACTACTTCACTGACAGGATTCGGCCGATGGGTGAATGACCATTTCAATGATCCCGGCAATGGAATCCTGGTGGTGGACCGAAACGATGATAATGATCAGGAGGTCAAGGAAGGGATCATCCGACAGCTCGAAACCTTTGCACGGTTTGGCACGAAAGAGGAAGAAGAAGCAAGGAAAAAGGCATTCGAAATATCCAGGATTGCACTCTGGGAAAACCTGATAGACAATTACTACCAGGCTTATAACCTGGCGATTAAGAAAGTATTCGGCAGGGTGGATATGTCATCCATCGAAGTGGAGGTTCAACCCTATCCTGCCATGGTAAAACCGCAGGAAGCTCCCGGACCGGTCTGGCGAAAGATCTATGTCGATTCAAAACTTCCGGAAAAACTTAAAAAACTTGGCTTGCTTGGGAAAAATCTCTGGTGGTCATGGAATAGTGATGTTGAAGAGATTTTTTGCAGCATCGATCAGGTATTATGGGAAGAGACCGGTAAGAATCCCGTGTTGTTCCTGGAAACAGTGAATTACCAGAAATTACTCGTGCTGGAGAAAGACCAGGATTTCCTGGCAAAAATTGACCGGGTCTTTGACCGGTTTGAAGCATACCTTGACAGTTCAAAGAATAAAAAGCCACCCAGGATCGCTTATTTCAGTATGGAATTTGGGTTACACAACAGCCTGAAAACCTACTCGGGAGGATTGGGGATCCTTGCGGGCGACTACCTGAAAGAAGCCAGCGATTCGGGAGCGGACATCATCGGTATCGGATTGTTATACCGGTATGGCTATTTTAAACAGTTGCTGTCAGTGAACGGTGAACAGCAGGCAGTATATGAAGCGGAAAGCTTTTCAAAACTTCCCGTAGTCCCGGTGCAGGATGATGAGGGAAATTGGATAACCATTCAAATCGTACTTCCCGGTCATACCCTGTATGCACGCATCTGGCAGGTAAATGTGGGAACCATTCCGCTCTACCTGCTCGATACTGATTTTGAATTTAACCAGGAGCAGGACCGGTCGGTTACTCATCATCTTTATGGAGGCAGCCGCGAGAACCGCCTGAAGCAGGAAATGGTTTTGGGAATCGGAGGGATCAGGGCACTTAAAGCCCTTGGAATAGTTCCCGATATTTACCACAGTAATGAGGGTCATTCCGCATTTATTGGACTTGAACGTTTGCGCGTTTTTATTGCCGAAGAGAAATTCACCTTTACAGAAGCCCTCGAACTGGTCAGGGGATCTACCCTCTTTACCACCCACACACCTGTCCCTGCAGGGCACGATGAATTTGAGGAGGATCTGTTGCGGACCTACATCTCACACTATCCAGGCAGACTGAACATTACCTGGGATGAGTTGATGGCACTTGGCAGGAGTAATCCGGAAAATAAGAGTGAAAAATTCAACATGAGTTACCTGGCTGCCAACCTTTCACTGGAAATAAACGGTGTGAGCAGGCTCCACGGGGTGGTGAGCAGGGAAATACTTTGTAAACTCTGGCCCGGATACCTGCCGGAAGAACTGCATATAGGACACGTAACAAACGGAGTACATTATCCGACATGGATAGCCCCGGAATGGGATGAACTGTTCTGTAAACTTGTTGGTGAACCCATGGTTGATCAGCAATCACAGAAAGAAGCCTGGGAGAAGATCCGTGATGTTCCGGATCAGGAAGTTTGGAGCATAAAACAGAGCCTGAAAGCCAGGCTGATATCCTTAATTAAAGAACGGTTGCGATACAATTGGATCAGACGATCCGAAAATCCGAAAGATATTGTTGAAATAACAAAACAGCTGAACTCCAATGCCTTAACCATTGGATTTGCAAGGCGTTTTGCAACCTACAAGCGGGCATCACTGCTCTTTACGGATCTCAATCGGCTGAATAAAATTGTTAACAATCCTGACAGGCCTGTACAGATCCTGTTTGCCGGGAAAGCACATCCGAACGATGTTGGCGGACAGGAACTCATTAAGAAAATATTTAAGATATCGAAACAACCTGAATTTCTCGGGAAGGTTATTTTCCTTCAGAATTATGACCTCGATCTGGCTAGATATATGGTTCAGGGAGTGGATGTATGGCTCAATACTCCCACCAGACCACTGGAAGCATCGGGGACCAGTGGAGAGAAAGCCGTAATGAACGGAACACTTCATTTCAGCGTTCTCGATGGATGGTGGGTCGAAGGATATACAGAAAATGCCGGCTGGGCATTACCCCAGAAAAGAACCTATGATAACCAGGATTTCCAGGATGAATTAGACGCTGAAACCATCTATTACCTCCTTGAAAATGAAATTATTCCGGCGTATTATAACCGGGATAATGAGGGCATTCCCAAAAAGTGGGTGGGTTTTATTAAAAATACCATGGCTAAGGTAGCACCCGATTTTACCATGAGAAGAATGCTGAATGATTACCAGGAAAAATATTACAACCGCCTGTTTGAAAGAAAGGAGAACCTGACTGCTAAACAGTATCAGAAGACCAGGTTGCTGGCACAATGGAAGCAGGAGATTGAAAGAAAATGGGATAGCCTGCAAGTGGAATCACTGAACTTCACAAGCTCTCTTGAATCCGCTTTTCAACTGGGGAGTGATTACTCGGGCACGGTTATCATGCAGCTCAATGATCTGCCTGCCTCAAGTATCGGACTGGAACTGATCGTTACCGGAAACGGAAAAGAGAGCTCCAGAAAAATTGTGATGAAAAAGGAGTTTAAACTGGATAAGGTCAGTGATGGTAAAGCCTGGTTTTCTGTTCGTGTCAAACCTACAAAACCAGGTAGTTTTACCTTCGGGATCCGTGTATTCCCGAAACATGACCTCCTTCCCCACAGACAGGATATGAAACTGGTCCGGTGGATATAAATCAAGAATAAAGTAATGCCGTAGGCATCCCCATGGGAAAAGTTCAAAGTAAAAAGTAAAAAGTATTGTAAGAAAGGAGCTTGGGTATATGACGTTGAGTATTGATAAGTAAAATTACCCTAAAAGAAGTTAACCGAATCACCATTGAACGCCCCGTTGCCATTTCAAGATCCACCTGCTTAGACAGATTACAATTGAATTACTACCGAATTACCATCGTCCAAAGGACTCCGGAGAATTACAATCGTTTGACTATTGTATGGCTATTGTTTGACCATGGTCTGACTATCGTATGACCATGGTCTCCAGTTAATCGATGTCATAACATGAACTTGATAATTGGATCAGGATATTGTAATTTTACTATATTAACCCGAAAAATTCAAAGAATTTTTCGCCATTTATGGCTGACGAAAAGTCAAATTCAAGTATGTCAACTGTTTCACTCAACAGTTATCTTCAAAACTGATGAAAATTTTATACCCAAACTTGAGGGTATTGAATTTGACTTTTATCAGGGTTAACCCTGACATACATAATTGATAATCAATAGATTACAATTATGTATCGTCATTATTCATGCTGAATGCATGAATAATTCGGGTTAAGTCACTAAATAAGGTCACTTTAAGGAATAACAGAGTGATGCTTTAATACACTAATTACCAACAATATTGAATGATTTTTTATGATTATTGAAACCAGGGCGTATGCTCGTGCAGGTTTATTAGGAAATCCTTCTGATGGATATTTCGGGAAGACAATATCTATTATAGTAAGGAACTTCGGTGCTTCAGTTTCTCTTTATGAAACTCCCGAGTTGAGAATTGAGGAAATGGATGTCGACACGAACACCTTTAGTAACGTTTACCATCTGGTCGATGCTGTTAAATTAACAGGATATTATGGCGGAACGAGACTCATAAAAGCTACTATAAAAAAATTTATAGAATACTGCGAATCAAATAATATTCGACTTAGCAATAAAAATTTTACTATTCGTTACCGTTCATCAATACCTCGTCAGGTTGGACTGGCTGGATCAAGTGCAATTGTAACTGCAACAATGAAAGCTTTGATGCAGTTTTACGAAGTAGATATTCCAGAACACATACTCCCAACTTTAATCTTAAGAGCAGAAACCGAAGAACTTTTTATAAATGCAGGATTGCAAGATCGTGTGATTCAGGTTTATGAAGGCTGTGTTTTTATGGATTTTGACAAAAAATATTTACAAAAAAACGGATTTGGGAAATATGAAAATATAGATTCGGCTTTATTACCCAAACTATACCTGGCATATAAAGTTGAATTAGGTAAAGTTTCAGGAATGGTATTGAATAATATCCGCGAAAAATATGAGAAGGGAGATTCTTATGTAATCGATACATTAGCCGAATTAGCGGAAGTTGCCGAACATGGTAAAGAAGTAATTCTTAAAAAAGATTATAATTCATTAAATAAATTAATAGATAAGAATTTTGATTTACGCTGTAAAATTATTAAGATATCCGATAGTAATATGGAATTGGTAAGGACAGCAAGAAATTGCGGGGCCTCTGCCAAGTTCTCAGGCTCTGGTGGTGCTATTATTGGTATGTATGAGGATGATGAAATGTTACGACGATTAATCGTTAATTTGCAAAAGGTTAAAGCCAGAGTAATTAAACCAATTATAATGTAAGTCACAATGATAAAAAAAGCAGTCATTCCGGCAGCTGGTTTAGGTACCAGATTCCTTCCTGTTACCAAAGCACAACCCAAAGAAATGTTGCCCATTATTGATACCCCAACAATTCAATATGTAGTGCAAGAATGCGTAGATTCCGGAATTGAAGATATTCTAATAATTTCCGGGAAGGGGAAACGTTCTATTGAAGATCATTTTGATAGAAATTTTGAGCTTGAATCACGGATTCAGGAAAAGGAGGATGAAGCTTTATATACACAGTTAAGGCATATTGAAAGCATGGGTAATATCCATTTTATTCGTCAAAAGGAATTAAATGGATTAGGAGATGCCATTTATCACGCAAGGTTTCACTGTGAACATGAGCCTTTTGCTGTTTTATTGGGTGATACCATTATCGATTCTGTTATACCTGTTACACAACAATTGATCGATTCATATGAACAATATGGACAAACTGTGATAGCAGTGGAAACGATTCCCTGGGATAGGGCGTCAAGATATGGTATCATTGGTGGTACTAATTTGAGCGCTAAGGTTATGCAATTGAATGAGCTTGTTGAAAAACCCGATCGTAAACAAGCTCCTTCCAATTTAGCAATTGCTGGACGTTATATTTTAACTCCTGCAATTTTCAGAGCATTGGAAAAAACACCGCTTGGAAAAGGCAATGAAATTCAGCTTACTGATGCATTGAAGATTTTATTGAAAGAAGAAGGTATTATTTCTACATTAATTGAAGGCAAACGTTATGATATTGGTAACAAAATGGATTTTTTAAAAACTACAGTAGAGTTTGCTTTGAAGAGGGAAGAATTTGCTAAAGGTTTTGAGGAATTTCTTCGTGAAACCGTTAAAAAATTGGACGAGCAAAAAGAAGTAAATTAGTAATACTGATAAAACAAATCACGAAATACCATCAGAAACGAAATGAAATTATACTTGCTCTCGATCCTATTGTTCATTTCCATTTCATGCAACGAGAAGGAAATAAAAATTCCAGACAGTTTGAAAGCAATAAACCGAAATGGATATATCGGTACAGGGATAAATCTGGGCAATGCTCTTGAAGCGCCAAACGAAGGGGAATGGGGGCTTTATATTGAGGAACGGTTTATCGATTCTATAAAACAGGCTGCCTTCAACTCGGTAAGGATTCCAATATGCTGGTCATGCCATACGAATTCTTCCTATCCCTATGCAATTGATGATCTTTTCCTGTCTCGTGTTGATGAAGTAATCGGCTGGTGTCTGGAAAAAGAATTGATGGCTGTTATTACGATTCATCATTTCAATGAATTGTATGATTCTCCTGATGAAGCATTATATCGCGTCATGTTTTTCGCCATCTGGGAGCAGTTAACTCAACATTACAAATCAGTTGACCATGACAAACTGATCTTTGAACCGCTGAATGAACCGCATAGTAACCTCACAGCAGACAAATGGAATCAACTCATTCCTGAAATTGTGGATGTTATACGATCGGTTGACAGAGAGCGTACATTGATCATCGATGTGCCGGACTATGGATATCATCAATCGATCACAAAACTTAGTATCCCGGATAATGAGAAAAATATCATCGTTAGTGTCAGGTACTATCTGCCGTATGAATTTACACACCAGGGAGCTCACTGGGTTGAGGGAGCGGATGAATGGATTGGGAATACCTGGACAGGGACCACCGATCAAAAAAACACCATCATGAATGATATGGACTTCATTAAAACGTGGGCAGAGGAAAATAACCGGCCTGTCACTTTCGGGGAATGGGGATCCATTATTTATTGTGATGATCAGAGCAGACTTACCTGGACAGAATTTGTCCACGAACAAATTGAAGCGAGCGGTTTCAGTTCAACCTATTTCGATTTCGGTGTGTTTTTCAGGGCATACGACCTGGATAACGACCACTGGCTTGATGATTTCTTACAAGCATTTTTTAACAATTAAACAGAAGGTACAGGCTGACCCGTCAGGATAGAATCCCGCCTGGCAACCAGGTGGAGGATGGGTAACTCCTATCAAATTACAATCGAATTATTATTGTATTTACCCTGTGAAATAGCGGTGAAGCCGCTCCTGCTTTGCAGGATTTCACAGGGTGAACCATTGCCTGACCATTGTTTATCTAACCGATTTCGGTTGGGTGTGTTTCAGTACCAGCGCTGTACGGCTGGGAAGATAGAGTTTCAGGTAGTAGGGCTGGGTTGTGACAATTTTTCCGGATTTAACCGGGTAATAGGTTATGGATTGATCGACAAGGCCATGGCCTCCGAATTTCGGATCGTCACTGTTCAAAACAATGCGGTAGCTGCCGGGATCAACGGGAATGCCATAATCGGTAAAAGACCGCTGGGGATTGAAGTTGAAAACAAAGAGCAGTCCGCTTCGTTTGCAGGCGAGGACCTGGTCTTCTTCATGAGCAAAAACCTTAAAAGGGAATGACTCGGCAAAGATTTTCTCATCCCTGACCAGTGATATCATTTCCCGGTCGAAATCAGACAGGTAGTGATATTTCAACTGTTGGTTATCCCTCAGGGACCATTGTCTTCTGGCATATTTATAGGACCAGTTGTTTCCTTCTCTCGGAAAATCGATCCATTCCGGATGACCAAATTCATTTCCCATGAAGTTTAAGTATCCTCCGCCTGCCGTAGCAATGGTAGCCAGCCTGATCATTTTATGCAGTGCCATTCCACGGTCGATGATCAGGTTCTGATCCTCTTTTGACATGTGCCAGTACATCTCTTTGTCAATCAGGCGAAAGATGATCGTTTTATCCCCCACCAGTGCCTGGTCGTGCGATTCAGCATATCCGATGGTTTTTTCATCCGCACGGTGGCCCGAAAGTTCATGATAGATTTGCGATACATTCCACTTTTCGTCAGGGACCTCTTTAATAACCTTAATCCAGAAATCGGGGGTCCCCATGGCGAGCCGGAAGTCAAAATCCATTCCTCCGGCCTCAAAGGGTGCAGCCAGGCCTGGCATTCCACTCATTTCTTCAGCAAGGGTGATAGCGCCCGGATTAACCTCGTGTATAAGCTGGTTTGCAAGAGTAAGGTAGGTAATGGCATCTTCATCCTGGGTGCCATCATAATAGTCATGGTATGATGTGAAGTCCCGGGATAATCCATGATCCAGGTAGAGCATGCTGGTTACCCCGTCAAACCGGAAGCCATCGAATTTGTATTCTTCAAGCCAGAACCGGCAGTTTGATAACAGGAAGTGCAATACAGCGTTTTTCCCGTAGTCAAAACAGAGGGAATCCCATGCCACGTGCTCCCGGCGGTATCCATCATGAAAGTACTGGTATGGTGAACCGTCGAATTTCCCGAGGCCTTCATTTTCGTTCTTTATAGCATGTGAATGCACCAGGTCCATGATAACAGCAAGTCCCTGTTCATGCGTCTCATCGATTAGTTTTTTCAGGTCATCCGGGGTTCCGAACCTGGAGGATGCAGCGAAAAAGCTGGAAACATGGTATCCGAAGGATCCGTAGTACGGGTGTTCCTGGATTGCCATCAATTGAATCACGTTATACCCGGCTCTGGCAATGTCAGGAAGAACCCGGGTTCGGAATTCTTCAAAACTGCCAATTCTTTCTTCTTCCGTTGCCATTCCAACATGTGCCTCATAGATAATAGGTTGCCTGGAGAGGGGTGAGAAATCCCGATTTCTCCAGGTAAATGGTTCCTCGGGATCCCATACCTGGGCGCTGAAAATCAATGTTTCCGGATCCTGAACCACACGTGTTGCGTAGGAGGGGATCCGGTCGCCCTTTCCTCCTTCCCAGTGAATCGATAACCGGTACAGATCACCATGCCGAACCTGATCCAATGAAAGGGAAATCTCCCAGTTCCCGTTTTTAATTGAGGTTAATGAAAATGTTTCATGTTCCTCCCACTGATTGAAGGTTCCGATGAGATATATCTTGCTGGCATTCGGGGACCACTCCCGGAATACCCATGCTTTTCCTTCCTTGTGAAGCCCAAAAAAGAGATGGCCGGAGGCAAACTCCTTCAGACTGCCGGATCCACGCAGCTCAACCGCTTTTTCCCGGACATTCTCATAACGCCGGTTTATCACGTTGGTAAAGGGTTCTAACCACGGGTCATTCCTAACAAGATCAGGTGTTTTCATCGATGAGATTATGTCTGGTATCAGAAAACAAAGGTATCGTTTTTCTTAATCAATTTTTTTTTGACAACCTTTATTCTAATTTTGTGCACCATTTATTTTATAATAACGACACGTGGAAATACATAAAGATCTGGAGAAGCTGACTATTCCTAATGCAGTAGTAACTATTGGTGTTTTTGATGGTGTTCATTGTGGTCATGATGCAATAATTCGCAGGTTGCTTGATGTGGCAAGGGAAAAGAAAGGCGAAGGTGTCGTGGTTACATTCTGGCCGCACCCAAGGCTGTTTTTAACTCCGGAAGGAGCAGGTTTGAAATATTTAAGCACCCTGAGGGAGAAACGAGAGTTGTTTGATAAAAAGGGAGTGGATCATTTTATCATTGTTCCCTTTACCCGGGAATTGAGTAACTATTCTTCCGAAAAGTTCATTAAAGAGATCATTGTTGGGAAGGTGAAGGCAAAGCATCTGATTGTCGGTTTTAATCACCATTTCGGAAAAAACCGCGAGGGGAGTTTTGAAACCCTCAAATCCCTGGCTGGCAAATACAAGATTGAGGTTGAACAGGTTGACGCCCGGGTGGTGGGTAATCAAAACGTGAGTTCAACCCGTATTCGGGAAGCGTTGAATTCAGGTGATATCCTTCTTGCAAACCGGTTGCTGGGATATCATTATTCCCTTAACGGAACCATCATCGGAGGGAAAAAAATTGGCAGGTCCCTTGGTTTTCCTACAGCCAATGTTTTGCCGAAGGAACGGTATAAACTGATACCCAAAGATGGGGTTTATGCTGTGTATGTTAACCTGGGTGACAATACCTTAAACGGCATGTTAAATATCGGTTTACGTCCTACCCTTAGTAATGGAGAGAATGGAAAAAGTATTGAAGTTCATATTTTTGATTTCCAACACCAGATCTATGGAAAGGATGTACAGGTCCGTTTTGTCGGCAGGATCAGGGATGAGGTGAAATTTTCCAGCGTGGAACATCTTGTTGAGCAATTAAAAAGGGATAAAACTATAGCCCAGGATATCCTCTCTGCAGAAGGATAATCTGTTTTGGGATTGTGCGTAGCAATCCCTCCCCTTTTACCTTGTGTTTGGGTATATTTACCTTATATTTATTACCTTTGTCGGGCAAATAATCACAAAAATGGAAACAACATCAGTGGAAAGTATACCTTATAAGATCAAGGACATCAGCCTTGCTGATTGGGGATTTAAGGAGATTGAGATAGCGGAAAAGGAGATGCCCGGATTACTCTCTATCCGGCAGAAATACTCCGCCTCCAAACCCCTGAAGGGTGCCCGGATCACAGGGTCCCTGCATATGACAATACAGACCGCCGTATTGATAAAAACGTTTGTGGAATTGGGTGCTGATGTCAGATGGGCAAGCTGTAATATTTTTTCAACCCAGGATCATGCAGCTGCTGCAGTTGCCAAAATGGGGATTCCGGTATTTGCCTGGAAAGGTGAAACCCTGGAGGAGTATTGGTGGTGCACTGCTCAGGCTCTTTCTTTCCCGGGAGGCAAAGGACCAAACCTGATTGTGGATGATGGAGGTGATGCCACACTCATGTTGCATCATGGATATAAAGCGGAAGTGGACCCGGAATTCCTGAAGCGAAAACCATCCAGCACAGAGGAGGCTGTGGTTATCAGGCGGTTGAAAACCCTGCTTGATGATGATCCGACGAAATGGCACAGAGCCGTAGATGAACTGAAGGGGATCTCAGAAGAAACCACTACGGGAGTTCACCGGTTATATCAAATGAAGGAGGTTGGGGAACTTCTTGCCCCCGCCATCAATGTGAACGATTCAGTTACCAAATCCAAATTTGACAACCTGTATGGTTGCCGGGAATCTTTGGCCGATGGAATTAAACGTGCCACGGATGTGATGCTTGCCGGAAAGGTTGCGGTGGTATGTGGTTATGGTGATGTTGGAAAGGGTTCTGCCCAGTCGATGAGATCCTATGGAGCACGGGTGATTGTTACCGAGATCGATCCCATTTGTGCTCTCCAGGCAGCGATGGAAGGATACGAAGTGAAAACCTTTGAAGAGACCCTGGATGAGGGAAATATATTTGTTACGGCTACCGGTAACAAAGATGTAATAACCGCTGAGCATATGGCAAGGATGAAGGACCAGTCCATTGTATGCAATATTGGTCATTTCGACCATGAGATACAGGTTGAAAAGCTGGGAGAATTGCCGGGAATAAAGAAGATCAATGTTAAACCACAGGTCGATGAGTACCTGTTTCCCGATGGACACTCCATCTTTATTCTTGCTGAAGGACGACTGGTTAACCTGGGATGTGCTACAGGTCATCCCTCTTTTGTTATGAGTAATTCATTCTCAAACCAGACATTGGCTCAGCTTGATTTATGGAACAACGATTATGAGATCGATGTCTACCGGTTACCCAAACACCTGGATGAAGAAGTAGCCCGGTTGCACCTCGACCAGATCGGAGTAAAACTCACCCAACTAACACCGGAGCAGGCTGAATATCTCGGTGTACCGGTAAACGGACCGTTCAAACCGGATCACTACCGTTATTAGTTGAAGACATGCACATACAGACCGTCGAAACTGGTCTGGTAGTGATGAAGTGCGTATTTCGAAGGACTCTCTTTCGTGGGAAATCCGATATTTGGCAACACATAGGTTGATCCACACTCCGGACACACTGCCATAATCCCTGATTCATCGATCTCTACTGCAATGCTTTTTTCAACGTCATAGGTACAGGTCCGGTCGAATGCATAAAACTCATCTTGTGATGCACGGTAAAGAATGATTCCGTTGTTATTGTATCCGGCTGAATTGCTCCCGTCGTAGCTGCTGGTGATAACCACGGCATTCCCGACCGAGTTTAACGCGATGAACTGCGGGTCATCTAACCGGAGGGAAAAATTCACATAGGTTTGGGGGATGATTTTTTGTTTCTCCTCCTCACAGGCGTTCAGCAATGAACTTATTAGAAGGATTAAAAAAAAATTTCTTATTTTTGATATGGTAATAATGACAGCCATCGTGCGTTCTAAAATTAAAGAACAAAAATAATGAAAATCATTCATAAACGGTTTCTGTTGTTATTGATCGTTCTGATTATTCCCTTGGCGTTGGCTGCTCAACGGCCTTCACGAAAGGTCCGAAAAGCTGTGACAAAAACGGAGAGAGTAGAGAAGAAGCAAGATAATGCGTATGAAAAAGCGCGCAAAAAAGAGTTGAAACACCGGTATAAAATTCAGACAAAAGAGGTTCAGGATCGAATGAAACAGTCAGCAAGAGAAGCAAAGAAAAACAACAAAAGAAAAAAAGAACCATTTCTTAAACGGCTTTTTAGAAAAAGGAGAAGGTAAATATGGAAGACAACATTGGCACAATATTTTATATCGTTCTTGTAGTTATCGTGTTAATCATAAGCACGGTGGCGAGGAAAAGGAAAAAGGAAGCTGCAGCCCAAATGCCCCAAAAAGGGGAAACAGATGGTTTTGATCCATTTCAGTTATTTGAGCAGGATAGCAGGGAACCTGACACTGAAATGTCCGACCAGATGACAATCACTGCACCCGAGACACCACCGGTGCAGAGCGAACTGGAGAAGATCATTGAAGAGGGCGTTTCTGCCTTTGATGAGGGATCTCCCCTCGACGAAAGAATCGATATTACATTCAAAGAGGAAATGATAACAGATGATCAGGAACATCAACCATCCGAGGATTTGACCAAACCCTATGACACCAGCAAGGAAGAGAGTGAACTGGATAAAATCATAAAAGAATTTGACCTGAAGAAGGCGGTTATTCTTTCTGAAATTATTAATAGAAAAGAGTTCTGACCAAGATTATCCGGAATTCCCTGCCTGACTCACTTTCCTGCTGTTAAGGTTTAGTTATTTGTTTATTTCTTTTACCTTTGCAGGGTGAAAGAGTTCCTATTGTCGGAATTCTTTTTGTTTTTACATCGTTTCACCAGAAGAGACTACTATGCCAGAGATTTCATACATCACAGAAGAGGGATTGGATAAACTGAAAGAGGAGCTCGATTACCTGACCTCTGTTGAACGTCCGGCCATTTCCCGATTGATTGCTGACGCACGGGAAAAAGGAGACCTTGCTGAAAATGCCGAATACCACGCTGCTAAAGAGGCACAGGGAATGCTTGAAATGAAGATATTCAGACTTGAGGAGATGATCTCGAAAGCCAGGATTATTGATGAATCGCGGATCGATACATCGAAAGTGCAGATTCTTAATAAGGTAAAGATCAAAAACCTGGTGAATAACCTGGTCATGGAATACCTCCTGGTTTCAGAATCGGAAGCCGATCTGAAAGCCGGCAAGCTGGCTGTCACTTCACCCATCGCCAAAGGACTGCTCGGTCGTAAAGTTGGAGATATCGTGGAGATTAATGTTCCTTCCGGATTGATGACATTTGAAATTATTAGTATTTCCAGATAAATAAACGATTATTCCAGCCATGGCAAGCATCTTTACTAACATTGTTCAGGGAGAGATACCCTCCTATAAAATTGCTGAGGATGAGCAGTTTTATGCTTTTTTAGATATCCATCCTCTGGCAAAAGGTCATACTCTGGTTATTCCTAAAAACGAGGTTGATTATCTGTTCGATCTGGATGATGAACTTCTTGCAGGAATGACGATATTCTCAAAAAGGATTGCAGGGGCAATCGAAAAGGTGATACCGTGTGCAAGGATCGGTGTTGCTGTTCTGGGTCTGGAGGTTCCTCATGCCCATATTCACCTGATCCCGATAAATTCAGAAGCGGATATCAGTTTTTCAAGACCCAAGCTCAATCTGAGCCAGGAAGAGTTTCAGGAAATTGCAGCAAAAATCAGGGATGCGCTTGCTGAATAAACGGATCAGGAAGACAATTTTTCTGCCGTAAGAAAAAAAACCGCTTTCCAGGTTACTTCTTTAACCGTCCGGGATTCTTCCGGATATACTCTTTCCATGAGTGATGCCCCTTTTCCCGGGAAGGGACCGTTTTCTGAAAGAAATGACAGACTGCAGCAGCCAGGCCATCCGTGGCATCGAGTAAGCGGGAATCCTCGTGAAAATTGAGGATCTTTTGAAGTAGCGTGGCAACCTGCTCCTTTGAAGCACTTCCCACTCCGGTAATGGCCAGCTTGATTTTCCGTGGTGCATATTCAAAAATGGGAATTGAACGGGATAAAGCAGCCGCAATAGCAGCTCCCTGTGCCCTGCCAAGTTTTAGCATGGACTGAACATTCTTGCCGTAAAAAGGTGCCTCAATGGCAAGCTCATCCGGATGGTATTCATCAATGAGCTGAATAACACGGTCAAAAATCATTTTCAGCTTGGTATAGTGATCGTTGACCTTCTGCAGTTCAATTACCCCCAGGGTTATCAGCTCAGCTTTGTTTCCAGATGTCCTGATAATTCCATATCCGGTTACAGTTGTACCCGGATCAATCCCTAAAATGATCCGTTCTGTGTTCAACGATAACAGATGTTATTGAAGGTATTTCTTCCTGAGTAAGTCCTTATAATCCGGCTTTTTCTCAGGAATGAACCTTCTTGCATACTTTCTGCCGGAAAAACTGCCGTTTTCAATATAATAGAGCGCTTCCTTCAAACAAGCCTCCTCACGATCATTGAAACTCCTGGTAATATCATCAGGGCATTCACAGTCAGCGGGAATACCGAAAAAATAATCCCCCATCCCGTTCGCATTCACTATTTTGAAGACGATGGGTAGAAATGCCCAGTCACCATAAGTAAAAACGTACATCCCAACCGGTTTTCCGTAGGTTGAATCTCCAACTGTTTTTACGTCGATATAAGGAGAAAGGCAATTGATGAGTGCTTCACTGGCGGAGGCTGTTCCCGGGGAGGTGATAAAAACCACCCTGCTGACATCCACCGAACTGGCTTGTTGTTCAAAGAGAATGTTAACGTTATAATTCGTTTTTTTATTATTGTGCTGATATGAAAGAAACAGTTGCCCGTCGGTTTCTGGACCGGTGATCAGGTTTGCCAGGTATGTCAATACATCAGTAAGCCCTCCGGGATTATACCTGAGATCTACGATCATCTCCTCAACACCGGCTGACTTAAACCAGGCAAAGGTTTCATCAAATTCATCATAGGATGGTTGAATGAACTCATCATACACCATATGTCCGATGGTTTTTCCATTCACATCAAGGGTGTCGTAATGGATAACAGAGTTTTTCTGTATCTCTTTCTTTGCCACCATAAGTTCGAAAACAGAGTCGGTAAGGCTTTTGAATTCGATGGTGTTTGTAATCCCTATTTCGTTTGCACCAAGCAGCGCTGAAAGATTGCTGCCTGCATCGAGTGTAATGCCATTTATTTTGGTAATGATATAACCCCTGCGAATTCCATGGGGATACAATGGGGAATCCTTAAATACATAAAGAATCCTGGAGTTTCCCTCGGAATCTATCCTGTGGGCGAACCCATATCCGATGTATTTTCCTTCCAGCATATTTTCAATGTACTCACGCGGTGCGACAAAACTGTAATGGTCATCCGGCAGGTAGCGCATGGCTTCCAACAGTTTGTATGGATCTTTAAAAAGCTCTTTATCAACCTGAGGCATAACATCATACCAGTAATACCATTCATTCATCAGATTGTATAATTCATTTCTTGCATCAATATCGCTGTTCAGGTTATCCCCGTTATCTTTCTCACAACCTGCAAGAAAGAACGCGCAAGAGAGCATAATAATCAACAAAAAACCACGCACGATACTATTTTTTTTCATCTCTATATGCTTTGATTAATGCTTTACAGGAAAACGGATTCTTTGGATAATTATTCCTCCAACAATTAATATTAAACCAACTACTGTCGTGTTGTATATGTTTTCTCCGACAAAGATGTGAATAAAAATCAGAGAAAAAAATGGAGCCAGGTAAACAAAATTACTGATTTGATCGGCTGATTTTGTCAACCTGAGCGCTTTTAACCACAATACAAAAGTTATGCCCATTTCGAAACATCCTGCGTAGATAGCAGCAAGTAATCCCTTGAGCCCGGGCAATGAAAAATCTGAAAACAGGAAAATGAAACAGAAAATGTAGAGGGTGGCAAACAGGAAATTCAAAAACAGCTTCACCACTTCCTCGCGGGAATCTCTGACGTTGTATATAAAAAACAGGGACCAGATAATGGAACTGCCAAGTGCCAGGATTACCCCCAGCGTATCCGATTTACCCGGATGAAAGAAGGTTCCCTGCGATGAGATGAAATAGACACCGATGAAACTGACAATCAGCGCCAGATAACTCTTTTTTTTCACCGTATGCTTCAACAGAGGAACCGAAAGGAAAACAAGGACAATTGGCCAGACCATGTTCAACGGCTGTGCTACTTGTGCCGGAAGGAGGGAATAGGCTTTAAAGAGAATCAGGTAATAGAGGAAAGGATTCAGTAAGCCAAATAGCATGGACCGGCTGATGTCTGATAATGAGGAGTTCAGGACCATGTGAATCTTTTTTTGGGCAAGAAGCATCAGGAATAGAAGAAATGTTGAGGTGAGGGAGGCAAAAAGCAGCAGGTGGAGGTAATCAAGATGCCGTAATGCAATTTTAAATGCAGAAGCGACAGTAGACCAGAAAAAAATGGCTAAGCCGGCATAGAGATATGCTTTCTTTTGATCACTCATTATTCCTTCATCAAGGGTCGCGGAAGGGCTTTATTCAACGGGTTGTTTTATCCTAAGTTGTTCAACATAATGCTCAATGTCCGGCTGAATATCCCGGTAAATACTTAGCTGGGTTTGCAATAATTCCATTCGAAGCATTACCCTTTCGGTCAAATCATCGAGCAAAACCGATTCCCATTCCATTTTATTGCTGAGCGTGGAGTCCGGGATTTCACCTTCTTTAATCTCTTCCATAATCATCTCAAGCTGGTTCTCCGTAACCGAAAGCTCAGAATAAAAATGATTACAGGCATCCAGGCAGAATCCAATTATCAGGGTGACACTATCTAACTGCATGTACCGCTCTCTGTTGAGATCCATGCCAGGAAATTTATCAAGATTTTCCGACAGGAATGCATGCTCTGAAGAAATTTTGGTAAACAGATCATGTATACTGTCGAGATTAGCTGCAATGATCTTATGGTTGAGGGAATCCGCTTCCTGCAAGAGGCTATCAGCCCTGCGGCTCAACTGAGAAGGAGCAGGTTCATTACAGGCAGGCATAAATAACAGGATTAACAATGGGCCGATCATCAAATTAGCCTTCTTCATCTTCAAAGATCTGAGTTTGAACGGTAATATTACGAAATATCAAAAGGATATGGAAATCCTCTGTTACCTGATCAGATTGAAGTGGGTATAAGGGACCAATACGTCAGGGATAATGATCCCCTCCTCACTTTGATTGTTCTCCAAAATCGCGGCAACGATCCTGGGTAGGGCTAATGCACTGCCGTTCAACGTATGTGCCAGTTGCGTCTTTTTTTCACCCTTCTCCTTGAACCTGAGTTTCATTCGGGAGGACTGAAAGGATTCGAAATTGGATACCGAGCTTACTTCAAGCCATTTTTTCTGTGCTGCTGCAAATACTTCAAAGTCATAGGTTAATGCAGCAGTGAAGGATATATCTCCTCCGCAAAGGATTTGTATGCGGTATGGAAGGCCGAGGCTTTGGACAAGTCCCTCAACATGTTGCACCATCTCTTCCAGCGTATCGTAGGAGAGGTCCGGATGCTGTATTTGAACAATCTCGACCTTATCAAACTGGTGCAGTCGGTTCAATCCGCGCACATCTTTTCCATATGAACCGGCTTCCCTTCTGAAACAGGGAGTATAAGCGCAATTTTTAACCGGAAAATCTTCGGGGGTAAGGATTACATCCCGGTATATATTGGTTACAGGGACTTCAGCAGTTGGAATCAGGTAAAAGTTCTCTGAGGGAACATGATACATTTGCCCTTCCTTATCGGGAAGCTGTCCGGTGCCAAACCCGGAGTCCTCGTTGACAAGGATTGGAGGCAGGACTTCGGTGTATCCTGCCTTCTCCGCTTCGTCCAGGAAATAGTTGATCAGTGCTCTCTGAAGTTTCGCCCCTTTTCCTTTATAAACGGGGAACCCGGCTCCCGTTAATTTGTTTCCCAGATCGAAGTCAATGATATCATATTTTGCTGCCAGATCCCAGTGGGGCAAAGCATTCTCCGGCAAAACGGGAATGTCTCCTCCGCTTTTGACCACCTGGTTGTCCTTCTCACCCTCTCCGGAAGGTACCAGGGGATGAGGAACGTTAGGAATTTGCAAAAGCATCTCCTGGATCTCCTTTTCTGCAACCGCCACCTCCTGATGAAGCAACTTGATCTCATCTTTCATCTGTGATGTTTTCTCTTTTATTTCATTCGCCTCTCCGGTTTTTCCCTCACCAATCAGTTTCCCAATTTCTTTTGATATGGTATTTATTTCAGCTTGCTTACTCTCTAAGATTTGCTGGTTGGCACGTCGTTGTTTATCCTTAGCAAGAAGATCCCCAATGATCTTTTTTGCGTCGAATTTTTTCACGGCAAGGCGATCAATGATGAACTGCTGATTCTCTTCAATCTGTTTTAGGGTAAGCATTTTTAAGCTATTTCGGTTTGGAAATACTGATTTCTTGATGAAAATCCATATCCCGGGAATTGCTTTTCCGGCAGGTACGGACTTCACTATGTAAAAATAAAAAACTCCTGAATTAATTGCTGATTATTGCAGCAAATAAAACAGGAGTGATGTCTTGGTATGGTATTGTTCTATTTGGAAATGGGAACAACAGAAACATAGGATTTATTATTCCTCTTTTTTCTAAAGGTAACTTCCCCGTCGGTCAGGGCAAAGAGGGTATGATCTTTTCCCATTCCGACATTTTCACCCGGATAATGTTTTGTTCCTCTTTGACGAACAATGATATTTCCAGCTTTTGCTATCTCCCCTCCAAAGAGCTTTACGCCAAGCCGTTTGCTTTCTGATTCTCTCCCATTCCGTGAACTTCCTGCTCCTTTTTTGTGTGCCATGTTACAATCTTTTAGTTGTGAAAAGGGATTTATTCTGTCTTCTTTTTTGAATCACCACCTTTTTTTGGAGCTGCCTTTTTTGTTGCGGTTTTCTTACCGGCTCCTCCAGCTGTGGTTGCCGGTTTTTTTTCTGCAGCTTTCGCTTTTGTTTGAGCTTTCGGGCTGGTTTTTGCAGTGCTTTTCTTAGCCGGAGCAGGTTGTTTTTTTGCTGCGGCTTTTGGTTTAGCCTTCGGCTTTTCTTCGGTCTCTTTTTTCACTCCTCCTTTTTCAAGGATCTCTTCAATGAGTATCTGGCTCATGTATTGTCTGTGACCTGTAAGCACCTGGTATCCTTTTCTTCGCTTTTTCTTGAATACTTTTACCTTATCTCCCTTAAGGTGGCTTATGATTTTTCCTGAAACAAGTGCTCCTTGAATAATGGGTTCTCCAATAAGGATTTTATCTCCATCTTCAATCAGCAGCACACGGTCAAATTCAACCATATCCCCTTCTTTACCTTCCAGACGGTGGACATATATCTTCTGGTCTTTCTCTACCTTAAACTGCTGTCCTGCTACATCAACTATTGCATACATTATGGTACTGTTTACAGGTGCAAAACTTTCGGACTGCAAAAATATAAAATTAAATGGATATACAAAATTCAGATAACGATGATTTCATTATATTTGTAGGTGCCAAGCAAGAAGGGAGAATCTTTCCTTTATTTTTTTTAAGTATGGATAAGATCAAATTGAATGTCCTAGGAATTTCTTACAGTCAGACGCAATCCGGAGCATATGCATTGGTATTGACCGAGGAGAATGGTGATCGGAGGATACCCATTATTATCGGAGGTTTTGAGGCGCAAGCCATCGCCATTCAGCTGGAGGGGCTCAACCCTCCCCGTCCCTTAACCCACGATCTGTTTCTTAGTTTTGCCACCGCATTCGATATATCACTGATTGAGGTGAATATATATCGCCTGGAAGAAGGGGTTTTCTATTCAAAACTGGTTTGTGTTTACAAGGATCGCGAAGTGACCATTGATGCCAGAACATCCGATGCCATTGCTCTCGCTTTACGGTTCAAGTGCCCGATCTATACAACAGAGGAGATCATGGCGCAATCCGGGATTGTATTGGATATTGAAAACGAATCAGACGATGATTCAGCCGACGAAGAAAAGTTTGAACCTTCCCCTTCAGGGAAAAATCCACTTGTCGACCCGGATTTAAAAGGGCAATCCGAAAAGGAGCTCAAAGAGTTGCTGGAAGAGGCGATCACTAAGGAAAATTATGAAAAAGCTTCCCTGATCAGAGATGAGTTGAAACGCAGGAAAAAAGATTAATACTTCCCTGGATGAAACGGTGCATATTTCTGGTTTTACTATTGATCTTATTCATACCCGATTCCCTTCTCTCTCAAAATACTTCAGACACTTCCGTGAGTCGAAATGCCAGGATCCTGGTTGATGATTCCATTGCTGGCAGCGATACGCTTTACACTGTCGGGGGAAACGGCATTGAGGATACAAAAAAGAACACCGGACACAAAGCCATCCTGATAACGGATGAGTCGGCGAATAAGGGATTTAATCTGATAGCCATGATCAGGGGGCTGATTGGTATGCTCGTTTTAATCCTTCTTTCCTGGCTCTTCAGCACAAACCGGAAAGCCATTTCCTGGCGGGTCGTGTTCATTGGGTTAGGGATTCAGATTCTGCTTGCCATTGGAGTGTTACAAGTCCCGTTTATTCAGGCTTTCTTCGAATTCTGTGGCAAGGTATTCGTGAAAATTGTTGACTTTACCCTGGAGGGATCAAAGTTCCTTTTCAAATCCATATCTACCGGGGAGATTGAAGAACCACTCCTCAACTTTGCCATTACCATTTTGCCAACCGTCATTTTTTTCTCGGCGTTAACCAGCGTCCTGTTTTATTACGGGATCATTCAGAAAGTGGTGTATGGAATGGCCTGGGTAATGACCAGGTTGCTTAGGCTTTCCGGAGCTGAAAGCCTTTCCGTTGCCGGTAATATTTTTCTTGGTCAGACCGAGTCCCCACTGATGATCAAGGAATACCTGGAGAGGATGAATCGCTCGGAAATGTTACTCGTGATGTCAGGGGGAATGGCAACCCTTGCCGGTGGTGTTCTGGCAGCATACATCAGTTTTCTGGGAGGTGATGATCCGGTCCAGCGTGTCTTGTTCGCCAAGCACCTGCTGACTGCCTCTGTCATGGCAGCCCCGGGTGTGGTGGTAATCTCCAAAATCCTGCTTCCCCAAACCGAAAAGATCGAAAAGGAAGTTGAGGTATCAAAAGACCGGATCGGAAAAAATGTGCTGGATGCCATATCAAATGGCACCGGGCAAGGCCTTCGCCTGGCAGTTAATATCGCTGCCATGCTTCTGGTTTTCGTTGCTTTAATTGCCATGTTTAATTATATTTTGGATAAAATCGGAGACCTTACTTCCCTGAATGAAATCATTGAGCGGGTAACAAAAGGACAATACGAGGAACTTTCACTGGAATTTTTGCTGGGGTATGCCTTCGCCCCATTGATGTGGGTACTGGGTGTTGCCCGGGAAGACATTACACTGGTGGGAAGAATGCTTGGCGAGAAGATCATCATGACCGAATTTATCGGATACATAAGCCTTTCGGAATTGAAAGAGGCCGGCGCCTTCGTCTCACAAAAATCGATTATCATGGCAACCTATATGCTCTGTGGATTTGCCAATTTTGCATCCATCGGTATCCAGATCGGAGGTATTGGATCACTCGCACCAGGGAAACGGGTGATGCTATCACAACTGGGTATGAGAGCCCTCCTGGCAGGGACCCTGGCTTCCTTGCTTTCTGCCACCATAATCGGTGTGATCCTGGGATAAGTTCAAAATAACACGATATGGAAAAGAAAAAAATTGTAGTTCTGGGAGCAGGACTGGTCGGAAATGCCATCGCCATTGACCTGAATAATCAGTATGATGTTACAGCAGTGGACATTAACCAGGAAGCCCTGGATAAGCTGAGCGAAGAACATAACATCAAAACCGTTAACAGGGATCTGCATACCGGCGATTCAATAAAAGCGGCTGTCGAGGGATTTGACCTGGTTATCGGAGCAGTACCTGGGTTTATGGGCTTTAATACGGTGAAACATGTTATTCAAGCCGGTAAAAACATGGTTGATATCTCCTTTTTCCCCCAGGATCCGTTTATCCTGGATGAGGCAGCACGTGAGAACAACGTTACGGTGGTGGTCGATTGTGGTATAGCTCCCGGAATGGGGAATATCATCCTGGGGTACCACAACCATACCATGGATGTGGACCGGTATGAATGCCTGGTTGGGGGGTTACCGTTTGAGCGGGAATGGCCCTTTGAATACAAGGCAGTATTTTCTCCCATTGATGTCATTGAAGAGTACATACGGCCTGCAAGATACATCGAGAATGGAGGACTGATAGTGAAGCAAGCCCTTTCAGACCCTGAATTGGTTTACTTTGAAAAAATCGGGACACTGGAAGCGTGGAATTCTGATGGACTCCGCAGCCTCCTGCGAACCATGAACATACCAAACATGATCGAGAAAACGCTACGGTATCCCGGTTGCATCGAATACCTCAGGGTCCTTCGTGAAAGTGGTTTTTTCTCCTATGAAGAGATCGATGTGGGTGGGAAAAAAATCCGCCCCATCGAACTTACCTCAAGGCTGCTCTTTCCAAAGTGGAAACTGAAACCGGGAGAAGAAGATTTTACCGTCATGCGCGTTATCATCACCGGATCAGGTAAAGAAATAACGTATGAACTGTTTGACCGGTTTGACCGAAAGACTAATACCATTTCCATGGCACGGACAACCGGTTATACCTGCACCGGCGTTGCTAACCTGTTGCTGGAAGGGAGCTTTGAGAGGAAAGGAATCTGCCCCCCGGAATATGTGGGAGAAAGTGAGGAGAATTTCCGGTTTATGCTGACCTACCTCAAAGAGAGAAACGTGGATTACAGGATTAAGGAAAGTAAATTGTAAGGTGATCACAAGGATGGATCATAATAGACAGGAGAGATGAAAGGAATGAAGATCAGATGGGCGCTTTCGTTGCGCCGAGGATAGCAAAACAGGATCTTCAGGAAAAAGTCAGACAGATCAAGGAAAGGGAGTTTACAGAAACAAGCCTCAACGAAGATCTGCTTTTTGATTTACCCCCTTCCTACTGGATCGACCTGGTAAAATACGATCCCGTTGAAACGTTAAAAAGATTAACTATCCCGGTTCTTATGCTGCAGGGAGAAAGGGACTACCAGGTGACGATAAACGATTTTGGGATCTGGAAAGAAGCTGTAGGCGAAATGACGAATGTGACAATAATCTCCTATCCAACCTTGAACCATTTATTTATGGAAGGAAAAGGCAAAAGTTTGCCTGCTGAATATTCAAAACCCGGCAATATACCAGGCTACGTTATCGGGGACATTTCAGCATGGATCGAAACCATCTGTCGATAACTATTGAAAAACCTTTGTGTTACCTTGTTACCATAAACTTTCCGGACACTAAATTGTCTTTTACTTTTGCACGCACAAAGTAGATACCCTCTTTCCAACCGGAAACATTGATCGTGTATGTTTTATCTTTCAGAGTGGTTGATTTATTGTTAACCCGAATTATTCATGCATTCAGCATGAATAATGACGATACATAATTGTAATCTATTGATTATCAATTATGTATGTCAGGGTTAACCCTGATAAAAGTCAAATTCAATACCCTCAAGTTTGGGTATAAAATTTTCATCAGTTTTGAAGATAACTGTTGAGTGAAACAGTTGACATACTTGAATTTGACTTTTCGTCAGCCATAAATGGCGAAAAATTCTTTGAATTTTTCGGGTTAATTCCACCTCTAAGGTTTTATAGTTATTTCTACACGCACTGTTTTTTCCTTAACTGGTTTCTCTATAAAAGCATGATAACTTATTCCTAATGCTACTAATGAAAAATCCGTTAAGAATGTTACATGGTATACAATTTCAATGTTATTTGTTTCAGCTTTTTCTTTCAGTATTTTCACCCCAGTACCAAACCACTTTGCTCCAATTATTAAAAAGTATTTTTCAAAATCAATCGATGGTATATTCTCACCTGGTATATATTTTGTATATTTTGTGAAATCATCTTCGGAATAAATCACATAATAAGTATCATTACTATATTCCGGCTTTAATAATAAATAACAGTCATCACAGCCAAAATCAGTGATTTTTTTAATCTCAATAGGCTCAAAATTTCCCCTTTCTTTCTTACAGCTAAATGTCGAAAGAACAATTATTCCGCATAAGAATAATATTCTAATTGATGCTTTCATAGATTTTTATTTATGTAATTATCTGTTCATTAATTTGACATACAAATTAATGAACATGACCAAAACCCTTAAATGAAATGTTACGAACTTGTCGATTGTTAATATTAACAATCAATCAAGGCTTAGTTGTTTGACTAGAATCTCTTTAAAATAGAATCAGTGAAGCAAAACAAATTTAGTGAAAAGAATAATAGGATCACCAGGACATGTTGTTAATTATCAAAATAGCTTTTTATTACAGGCCCAGTTGACTATGAATAGTTATTTCCATATATAAATGGATAAAAAATATTATATTATTGTTTAATAATATACAATAAGTAAATAATTATTATCCAAAATCAGATATTTATTATATTTGTATTGTTGTTTATTCTACAATAATTAGATAATAAATATCATTATAATGAAAAATGATTACAGTTGGGATATAATTAAAAGATTTTCTGGTAATGACCAGGACTGTTTTAACTTTCAGGATGTGGTTTCTGAATACGCTGATGCTGATAGAACTTATCTGTCCAAAGTTCTTTCAGCTATGGTAGGGAAGGGGATGTTGATAAAATTAAGTCGAAATTTATATCATATTGTTCCATCAAGTGAAGATGCTTACACGTATATCCCTGATTGGCATCTTGTTGCTAAATATTTAATGAAAGGTCGAGAGTATTACATTGGATATTATTCTGCAATGCAGATACATGGATTAATAACTCAGCCATGCTTAAAAGAAATCATTGTAACCAATCGGCAAGTAATTCCTTCCAAAAGAAAAGTCAGGAATATAGAATTTCAATTTGTAACACATAAAACATCAAGGTTCTTTGGGTTTAATAACACCTGGATCAATCAGCACGAGAAAGTGATGGTTAGTGATGTCGAAAAAACCATAGTTGATGCTGTTACAAAACCACATTTATGTGGAGGAATGATTGAAATAGGAAAGGCAATATATGAAACCAGAAGCAAGATCAGTTTTGACACGTTGTTATCATACTTTCATAAAAATGAAAGCCAGGCAGCAATAAAAAGATACTTGTTTGTTTGTGATCTTATCAATATTGAATGGACCATACATCATGAAAGATTGCTCCAGAAAACAGGGTCCTCGTTTTCCTTGTTTGATACTACTGGTCCGGACCAGGGTAAGAAGAATTCACGATTTCGTCTGAAAATAAACATTGATACTGATTCAATTAAAAACGCAATCTTCACATGATCAAACCAAAAGAAATTAGTCGGAAAGCCAATAGCGAGGGAGTAAGACAACAACAGGTAGAAAAAGATTACATAATATCCTGGATAATATGGGGGATTTATAAGAATGATCTATTGAAAGAGGCTTTAATATTCAAAGGTGGCACCTGCATCAAGAAGATCCATATTGAAGACTATCGCTATTCTGAAGATCTGGATTTTACACTAAATCCAGAGATGGAGGACAAAGTTAGCGATGAGAACATCTTCGATGCATTCAACACAATATTCAATGAGATTAAAGAAGCGGCTAATATCACTCTTTCCATACCAGAAGATTCAAAAGAGGTTCATGCATCTGGTGGAATTAAATTCTTTATTAAATATGTTGGTCCGTTAGGCGGAAGAGGTGATCACGTGAAAACAGATATTTCTAAGGGGGAGAAGCTTGAGTTTGAAGTTGAAAAACTACTGATGATGAATCAATATTCCGATCTTAATGACGAGGAGGAAGTAATCATTCAATGTTATGGTTTGGAAGAAATTATCATTGAGAAAATGACCGCATTAATGGATAGAACCATCCCAAGGGATGTGTATGATTTCGAATATGTAACGAATTTTGAGGGGATTGAATTGCAAGATATTTATTCCGAGTTTCGGGCAAAAGCTGAACACAAAGGTCATAATCCCGATGAATTCGTGGAAAAGGTAAGTGAAAAGGAAAAAATTCTCGAAAAGGCATGGAACGATAACCTTGGTTATCAAATAAAAGACCTTCAAAGTTTTAAGGATGTTTGGAGAAATTTCCAGAAGCAGCTAAGGAAATTCGAGAGGTGTATCTAAATCTCCGAGGTATACCTGCCAAAATATCAATTTATTTAAGGTTGTTCTTTCGGCATTGGATTTATTTACTAAAGGTATAAGTTGTCAAATTAATAAACATGACCAAGCATTTATTATAAAATATGGATTTGTCAATAACTATTGGAAAACCTTCCCGCCATCTGCCCCGATAACTAATCGGGAAGTTTTAACTTTGACTTTTTTCAGATTTCTAATCTAATTGAATGCAGTTATGCAACAGTATCTGGATCTGTTGAATAATGTGATGACCAACGGGATAAAAAAGAAAGACCGGACAGGAACGGGAGCGCTGAGTATCTTTGGCTATCAAATGCGGTTTGATCTGGATCGGCATTTCCCGCTTTTAACAACCAAGAAACTGCACCTGAAATCCATCATTTATGAGCTGTTATGGTTCCTGAAAGGGGATACCAACATAAAATACCTGAATGATCACGGTGTACGCATATGGGATGAGTGGGCTGATGAGACGGGAGATCTGGGTCATATCTATGGATATCAATGGAGATCATGGCCTCAGCCGGACGGAAGAAAAATTGACCAGATAAGCCGGGTTATCCATTCCATCAGGAATGAACCGGATTCCAGAAGGCACATCGTTAGTGCCTGGAATGTTGGCGAACTGGATAACATGGCATTACCACCCTGTCATGTTCTTTTCCAGTTTTACGTTGGCAAAGGAAAACTCTCCTGCCAGTTGTACCAGAGAAGTGCTGATATATTCCTTGGCGTTCCATTCAACATAGCATCCTATTCGCTGCTAACCATGATGATTGCCCAGGTAACCGGCCTCCAGCCCGGAGAATTTATTCATACGTTTGGTGATGCCCACATCTACCTTAATCATATAGAACAGGTAAAATTGCAGCTCACACGGAAACCGTTTGAACCACCAACCATGAGGTTGGATCCGGGTGTGAAGGATATCTTGGATTTTCAGTATGAAGATTTTGTACTGGAGAATTACCAGGCACATCCGCACATAAAAGGAAAGATTTCGATATAGTAGAAATGCGAGGATCCTCGAATTTCTAAAGAAGCAAAGCTACTAAGAAATTCGGGACTTGGCTGCCGGTTTTAGGTTTCCTCCCATCGGTCAGACGGGAAAAAACCCGTCAGACCGTACAAGACCAACCTAAGGAACTGGCATTCTTAGAAGGTGGATATTACATGGGCCTGTTACAGATTCTCCAAAGTTCCACAGGGTACTACGGAACTACTGACCCATCGGTCAGACGGGAAGAAATCCGTCAGACCGTACAAGATCAAAAGCTGACGCGGTCAGCAAATCAGGGTACCGGACGAGGGTGCATAACCGTGTCAGCATTTTAGCTTTAGACGGTTTTTGGTACAGTAGTTGGCTAAAATTTTGATGTTATCAAATGATGCAGTTTATTTGTAGTGTGAATACAGGAACGGAACAATCACCTTTTCATTATTCAACATGAAAACCTTCTCCATCATTGTGGCCATTGCGGAAAATTATGCCATAGGCAAGGATAACCGGCTGCTATGGCATATCCCGGAAGACCTTAAGCGATTCAAACGGATTACATCCGGTCATTGCCTCATCATGGGAAAGAAAACGTTCGAATCCCTGCCTGTCCGACCTTTGCCAGACCGAACCAGCGTTGTACTTTCGGATATTCCGGGGGACAAAATAGAGGGATGTATCATGGCTTACTCGATCGATGAAGCCATTGAAAAATGCCCGGATGATGAATGTTTTGTGATTGGTGGCGGGATGGTCTACCACCAGTTTCTGCCCATTGCAGAAAAACTGTACATTACCTGGGTACACAAGACATTTGATGCCGATACCTTTTTCCCGGAACTTTATTTGGATGAGTGGGAGATGTTAGAGAGCGAAAAACATGGACCGGAAGGGAAGAATGATTTCTCCTATACCTATGCTGTATATAAAAGAAAAAGGTAACTCTTCATTCCTCTTTTTTCATCTCCGTTAAACCTTTTACAGGAAGCATTGTCTAAAGGGTAAAATCCGAAATGAACAATGTTAAACCAAATTTTATTCCCATGAAAACAAAGCGAATTTTTTATATCCTCTCCTTTGTGCTGGCTGGTTCAGTGCTTTTTTATTCGTGTGAGAAGGATGAATCGGCAGAGAATATAACCGAAGAAGACCTTGCAGTGGCGGAGGATGATGCCCTGGCAGATGCACTCTTCAACGATATCTGGGAGACTGTTGATCATGCCGTGCAGATTGTAGATGATCAGCTTTACAACGCTCAATTAAAATCACAGGAGGAGGTGGTTGATAGTTGTCCCTCGATCACCGTTGACCATCCGGATACAACCCACTGGCCAAAAGTGATCACCATTGATTATGGTGAAACCGACTGCGTTGGATTTTACGGTAATATCCGGAGGGGTAAGATAATGATTACCATTACGGGAAGGTATCGTATGGAAGGTTCTCAGAAAACAGCAACCCTGGTGGATTATTACATTAATGATATCCATCTAGAGGGGACAAAAACCATTCTGCTCCGGTACAATCCCAGACCCAGGATCCGATGATGCAGATTGTGCATAAAAAAAAAGAGGGTGTCTCAAAAGTAAATTTCTCATGCGAAGCCGCAAAGTAGCCGCAAAGAAAAGAGAATAATAAATTAATAAACAGTTATTTACGATCCTGGTGTTTTCTTTGCGTCTTTGCGAGAACACTTTTCTTATACTTTTGAGACACCCTCTTTTTTTATGATGCTTTCAGGATCTTCAGGTCCACATTCTCAAGCTTCTGTTTGGCATAATTGATGTCAATATGAAGCTTTCGTTCATTGTTGGATGGCAGTTCGAACATTGGATCCATCATAATGGCTTCACAGATTGAACGCAATCCCCGTGCACCCAGTTTAAACTCAATGGCTTTGTCTACGATATAATTGAGTGTCTCCTCGGAGAAGGTGAGTTCGATGTTATCCATTCCGAAGAGCTTCATGTATTGTTTTACAATGGCATTCCTTGGTTCAGTAAGGATATTCCGCAATGCATCCCGCTTGAGGGGTTGGAGATAGGTGATGACAGGAAGCCGGCCGACAATTTCCGGGATCATGCCAAAGGCTTTCAGGTCCTGTGGTGCAATATACTGGAGCAGGTTCGATTTATCCACGCTATCTCTGTTTTTACTGGCGCTGTATCCCACCACCTGGGCATTGAGTCGCTGACCGATTTTCTTCTCAATCCCATCGAATGCTCCGCCACAAATATAGAGTATGTTCTGGGTATTTACCGGGATCATTTTTTGCTCCGGATGCTTTCTTCCCCCCTGGGGTGGAACATTCACAATAGAGCCTTCCAGGAGTTTTAAAAGGCCCTGTTGTACTCCTTCTCCCGACACATCCCGGGTTATAGAGGGATTATCGCTTTTCCGTGCGATTTTATCAATCTCATCGATAAATATAATCCCTTTTTCGGCTGCCTTTACATCGTAATCTGCTGCCTGTAACAGGCGGGTTAGAAGGCTTTCGATGTCTTCACCAACATACCCGGCTTCAGTCAATACAGTAGCATCGACAATGGTGAAAGGAACATGAAGCATCCTGGCAATGGTTCGTGCCAGCAGTGTTTTCCCGGTTCCCGTTTCGCCCACAAGGACAATATTCGATTTTTCGATCTCAACATCGTCCTCCTCGCGCCGGGAACTCTGCATCAGTCTTTTGTAATGGTTGTAAACGGCTACGGAAAGGTATTTCTTTGCCTGCTCCTGACCGATAACATATTCATCCAGAAAATTTTTAATCTCAATGGGTTTGAGCAATTGAATCTGGTTTACATCGAATTCACTCCTGCTCTTGGTCTCTTCCTGAATGATGTTGTAAGCCTGTTCGATACAATGATCACAGATATGCCCGGAAATCCCGGCAATCAGAAGATTTGTATCCTTTTTTTCACGTCCGCAGAATGAACATTTATCCATGATATAGCAATGATGCGATTTGTCTTGCGTCTGATTAACGTATACAAATATACAAAATTGTTCCTAAGGTGGTTACAATAGAGAAGCATTGCGAAAAACCAACCGGTTGATCAGCTGTTTTTCAGATGTCATCTCTTACTACTCTTTCTTGCTTCTCAGAAGCACTTCATCAATCATTCCATACTCCTTGGCTTCGGTGGCAGTCATCCAGTAATCCCGGTCTGCATCTTTTTCCACTTTTTTTATGGAATTTCCGGAGTGTTCTGCAATGATGGTATACAGCTCGGTCCGAAGCTTAATGATCTCTCTTGCTGTGATTTCAATATCGGCTGCCGGACCCTGTGCTCCACCCATCGGCTGATGTATCATCAGGCGGGAATGTTTCAACGCTGAGCGTTTGCCTTTTTTCCCGGCAGTGAGCAGAACAGCACCCATTGATGCAGCCATTCCGGTACAGATGGTTGCTATATCTGAACTGATGTATTGCATCGTATCGTAAATCCCCAAACCGGCATGAACGGACCCGCCAGGTGTGTTGAAATAGATCTGGATATCTTTGGTCGGATCGGTGGATTCAAGGTAGAGTAATTGAGCCTGGATAATGTTGGCAACGTAATCATCAATTGGCAGTCCCAGGAAGATGATACGATCCATCATCAGCCGTGAGAAAACATCCATGGATGCAATGTTCAGTTGTCTCTCCTCAATAATGGTGGGAGAGATGTAATTGTTATTAATGGACCGGTATTTATCCAACCGTAAACTACTGATCCCGAGATGTCCGGTGACATATCTTCTGAAATCATCTTTTTGATCCATAGTGTGAGTTTTTAATTGTTTAGAATCCAAAATTATAAAAATATTTATGACTGGTTTGTTAATTCACGAAGATTACTTTTGGTCGTACAGTTTATTAAATTCGTCCGAAGGGATCTTTTTCTGATCCAGTTTTACCTGCTCTTTGACGAATTCAATTACTTTTTCTTCATATTTTCTTCCATATAGCTTCTTTGCATCTTCTTCCCGCCCCAGCATCTCTTTGGCATAGTTGGTCACGTATTCATCGGGGATATTCGACATGCCATATTGCTGGAATTGCATTTTTGCATATTCTTTTGCATAGTTTCTGATCTCTTCATCGGAAATCTTGATTTCGTTGTCTTTAATGATCTGGTCTTTGATTAATTGCCATTTCAGATCATTTTCAAAGTGTTCGAAATCCTGCTCGATCTGTTCTTCTGTAACCTTGTCTTTGTTTATAGCTTTCAGCCACCGTTTTAAAAATGTCGAAGGCAGGTCCATTTTTACTTTCTTAATCATTTTTTCTTTCACATCGATTGCAAACCGGAACTCACTCTCCTTGGCTAATTGGGCAGCGATTTCCTCCTCTATCTTTTCGTCAAACTCTTTTTCGGATGTAACATTTCCTTTTCCAAATGCTTTGTCGTAAAAGTCCTGATTCATTTCAGCCTTTTCGAACCGGCTGACCTCCTTAATGTTGAATCTGAAGTTGGGTCCGATGGATGAAACCTGATCTTTATCAATCTTGAGTATAGAGGATATCTCAGTATCATTTGGAAACGCTTTTTTGATATCAAAATCTATGGTGTCATTTACCTGCTTTCCCTTGCATTTTTTTACCATTTCTTTATCTTTGACTGCACCCAGGGAGAAGGAGGTTTCTTCAACCGAAATTCCCGTTTCAACGATCTCCCCGTTTATGTCCAGTTGGTTTATGCTACCCTTCAGCAGATCCTCTTCACCAGCCTGTTCAACGGATTTAAATGACCCCAATTTTCTGAGATACTCCTCCGTATAGGATTCTTTTATTTTTTTATCAATAGAGATGGTATAATAGGGGATCTTATCCCGGGTCGACAGGTTGATTTCTATGGGAGGGGCAAGGCCCAGATCAAATGCAAATTCGAACTCCTCCTGGTGGTCCCAATCGATGGGTTGTTGTTCTTGTTCATTGGGCAAGGGTTCACCAAGAATCGATAGGTTTTCTTCCGTGATGTAGCTGGAGAGTGATTCGGAAAGGATCTTATTCACCTCCTCAATCAGTACCGTTTTCCCATACATTTTTTTAATCAGCCCGGAAGGTATTTTCCCGGGTCTGAACCCGTCCAGTCGGGCCTTTTTCCGGTAATCCTTCAGGACCTCTTCAACCCGTGTTTCATAATCTTCTTTCTGAATTCCGATTTTAATTGTGGTATTCAATGGATCAATATTCTCTCTGGTAATGTTCATTGTTATATGCTTAATGTAATAAAAACAGTAAAAACCGCCAGAACTGCCGATATAACCATCGTAAGTTAAAGCGGTTTTGGGAACGATCGTGCGGATGAAGGGACTCGAACCCCCACGCCCGAAGGCACTAGATCCTAAATCTAGCGCGGCTACCAATTACGCCACATCCGCCTGAATTCACCGCAAAGATATTAAATTTGAAATATGAACCAGGTACACGTTAACGTATTAATTTCTGAGTTCAAAATTTTTACCGAGATATAACCGCCTTACTTTTTCATCATCAGCCAACTCATTTGATGTTCCCGATTTCATGATACTTCCTTCAAACAACAGGTACGCTCTGTCGGTGATGGATAAGGTCTCATGAACATTATGGTCAGTAATGAGAATACCAATGTTTTTATCTTTAAGCCGGCTCACAATCTCCTGAATATCTTCAACAGCGATCGGATCGATGCCTGCAAATGGCTCATCCAGCAGCATGAATTTTGGCTTAATTGCCAGGGCGCGTGCAATTTCTGTTCGTCTGCGTTCGCCTCCCGATAATTGAAATCCCTTGCTCTTTCTGATGCGGTCAAGTCCGAATTCCCTGAGAAGGGACTCAAGCCGTTCTTTTTGTTCATCTTTGGCTAAATTCGACATTTCCAGAACGGCCTTGATATTATCCTCAACACTCAATTTCCTGAAAACCGATGCTTCCTGTGCCAGATAACCAATCCCTTTTTGTGCCCGTTTATATACCGGTAATCCCGTAATGTCTTCGTCATTCATATAGATCTTCCCCTGGTTTGGGGCAATAAGCCCTACGATCATATAAAAGGAGGTGGTTTTACCGGCACCATTGGGCCCCAGGAGTCCAACAATTTCACCCCGTTTCACATCAATGGATACATCATCAACAACTGTGCGGGAGCGGTACCGTTTTACCAGATTTTCAGTATATAACCTCACAACATGTTATCTTTGTTGCGAAAATAGTCATTTTGAGTCAATATCTGCCTAAAAGATGAACTGGAATATGCACCTGATGCCAAAAGTCTGAATATCTGGGTTTTCCCGGTGTGTATATCGCCACATTGCATCGATGCGGAAAAATTTCAGTATGTTTTCAATACCCAGGCTGGTTTCAAGGTAAGGCCCCCCCAGACCGTTCAATCCTTCCGGGAAAGGCATCAGTATCTCGTGCTTGGGATCAAGGCTGCCGATCACTCCTTTGGCACTGACCACCTCTCTCCACTTCAGCCTCCTGAACAGGGGTAACTTATTGAATAATAATCCTTGAAAATGGTGTTCCAGAAAAAGGCTGATGTATTGGTCACTGGCAAATTCATAGTAATTCATCATATTGAATGAATACCTGTCAAACAGATAGGTCTCATTTCCTTCATGCAGGTGGAGCAACGGATAGGGCAGTGTTCCGAAAATTTTCCCCATTTCCAGATTGTACCTGAAATAACCCAGGGGATGAAGAGGCACTTTCTGGGAGATGGAAAACTTCACCTTAACATAGTTGTATTTGCTGTTCAGCACGTTTTTCAAACCCAAAGCGACATCCAGGTTTATGACGGGATTGCTGGTTCCAATGGAGGTTCTCAGGAATTCACCCATGATGTATCGTTCTCCTTTGGCATAACGGGTATTGAGTGATAATTCCGTATTTATTATTTTCGGTAAAAACAGGTATCCGGTATCTTCCGGCAGCATGAACGGGATATACCGGGTTGCGAAGATCCGTTTGTGGTTGAATGTTACCGTGTTGGAAAATCCCTGGATCCATTCCTTCTCGTAATATGCCGTAAAATCATCCACCAGGGTTAATTTATAGTTTGGGTTGCGCCGCAGATAAGAGGCCAAGAAATTGTCATTGAGAAATGCATTGGGACTCTCTCCAATCTGTTCAATATCGTGTTTATAATGCATGGCCACACCAACGCGGGGATTTTTATTAAACAGATAGAGGAATTCTCCTCCGTATTTCATCCGTTCATCTCTGATCCCGTAAGCGATATGTCCTTCAATCATCAAATTGGTGCTGAACTGGTTGCTTGTTCTTGCACCGAATTTAAATCGTTTCCCTTCGATTTCATTATAGCTGTAAAAGGTGTAATAGGGACCCAGTTCCACCAGTCCCTGAACCCAGTATCCGGTGACGAACATTTCAATCAGTTTTTCCAGCCGGATATATTCCGGTACGGATTGGACAGAATCTACCATGGAATATATATTTCTTTCTTTGCTGGTAAGGGATACCGGCCGGTTTTTTTCCCAGAAGCTCTCATTTTCCCTCAGGGCACTCTGTGGAACCCATACTTTATCTCTGATTGCTATTGCTTCAGGAGGAAACGGTTCGTTGATCCGGACCTTCCCATAGGTGGTCAACTTGCGCCCGAAAAATCCGGAAGCCTGATCCCGAAGGTTAAAATCGACAAACAGCTTCTGCTGTTTCAGAAACCAGAGTGAGTCATTGATCATCTGATACTCCTCTTCTCCTGCAATGTCATGGATGAAATTTACATTGACCTCATCTGCCAGCCGTAACTGGATCTTAACTACAGCGAAAGTGGTATCGTGGATCCAGAAGTTTCCCGTAAAGGTCGGTTCCTGTTTCCGGCGAGGTTGGAAACTGAGTTCATAGCACCAGCGGTCATTGATGTATGCACTGTCGACTAAATAATACTTGTAATAGATCAGGGCAAAATCTGAGATCGGACTGACAAATCCCTGATCAATCACTTTCAGATAATTATCATAAATGTTGAGGTCCTGAAATATATTTCCGGTAACCTGGGAGAGGCTTTCATTATCAATACCTGATACTTTGCTGGCTTTAATAATCTCTTTTTCTTCGAACGGTGATTTCTGGTAGTAATAATCTGATATTGCTTCACTTAACATGACCGGCAGATAGGGTTTTCCTGTAATGGCTGAGGTATCCATGTACTGAAATGCGAACCGGAACGGTTTTAGAATAGCCTGATTTTTAAACTGTTCGTCAACATTATTGATGTCCACCTGGATTTTGTTATAGGTCTCAAAAGAATAGGAATCGAGGTTGCGGGGATTGTTTCTCTGCTTATTCAGCAGAACATTACGGAGGATTAGATGTGCCGGATTCTCCCCCCGGTGAACGATGACCTCTTCGATCTCTATATGGCCCCTCTCCAGGTTGGCATCAATGGTCTGGAAGATTCCTTTTTTGACAGGATAAGTTTGGGATTTATATCCGAGATAGGATATCGTGATGGAATCAGAGGGATTTTGAGTTTCAATATAATACTCTCCATTGAAATCAGAAATGGTGCCGATCGGTTTGCCGACAAACGATATGTTCACAAAGGGCAACGGTTCGCCCGATTCAGCATCTTTAATATTACCCCTGATTTTTGTGGTTTGTGCTGACGCGAAAGAGAAAACCAGTAATCCAAGTAAACCGCCACAAATGAGTCGATGAAAGAGTGGAGAACCGGGGAAAAAATTCCTTATGTGTTTCATAAGGCATACCTGATTGTTCATACTTAACCGGCCAGTTTTGCTTCTTCTTGAGCCACTATACGTTTCGAAATACCGATCCCGATCTCATACAAAAGAAGCAATGGGACACAGACCAGGACCTGGCTGAAAATATCCGGGGGTGTAATGATTGCGGAGAGCGCAAGGATGACGATGACAGAATGCCTTCGGTATTTTCGTAAAAATTGTGGTGTTAGCAACCCGATCTTGGTGAGAAAATAGACCATGATCGGCAGTTCGAAAATAATTCCACTTGCAAGGGTAACCGATGATATGGTAGATATATAGGATATCAGGTTTATCTGGTTGGCTACCTGATCACTTACTTTATAGGAACCAAGAAAATGGACGGATAATGGGGTGATGAGGTAATAGCCAAATAATATGCCCAGGATAAAAAGCAGGGAAGAATAGAATACAGCACCTGTTGCATGCCGTTTTTCCTTCTGATATAACGCCGGTTTTAAGAAAATCCAGAATTCAAAAAAGATATAGGGAAAAGAGAGGATTACCCCTGCAATAATCGATACAAGAATGTGGGTTGTAAACTGCCCGGCCATGTTGATGTTGATGATTTCAAACTCATTTCTATTGATGCACAGTGCCGGAACATTTACCAACGTTCCAAATTTGCAAAACATCCTGTTGGTAAAGAAATCAGGTGTCTTCGGCGCGAGAATGATGATATCGAAAATTATCCGGCGAAATACAAAAGCGGTAATGGCAATAACCAGAATCGCAGCGACCGATCGGATAATGTGCCACCTGAGCTCTTCCAAATGCTCAAGAAATGTCATTTCGTTTTTATCTTTCAATACCATTTTAATTCACAAAAAAAAAATGTATATTTATGATACAAATGTATTTATTTTAAACTATTATCTACATAAAAGAAAAAGGAAGACACCTTCACGTGAACGAGTAAGCGAAAAAAAATTTCAAAACCAGTATTCTTTTGTAGTGATATGATTTATAAACTGGTGAGGAAATATGAGTATTGGAGCAGACATATCATTGAATGATTATTTAAAGAGATATTTTGGCTTTGATACGTTCAAAGGAAATCAGGAGATAATCATTCGCAATATTTTGGCTGGAAATGACACCTTCGTTTTAATGCCGACCGGAGGTGGTAAGTCGCTTTGTTACCAGCTTCCTGCGCTGATAAAACCCGGAACAGCGATTATTATTTCACCGCTTATCGCTTTAATGAAGAACCAGGTAGATGCGATGAGAAATTTCAG
The DNA here is from genome assembly GCA_964389685.1 of uncultured Rikenellaceae bacterium. Taxonomy (GTDB): domain Bacteria; phylum Bacteroidota; class Bacteroidia; order Bacteroidales; family VadinHA17. The sequence continues at coordinate 35,414 of CAYMFM010000005.1, read as the reverse complement.
TGCTGAGGATGGTGTTGCACATTTTCTCAATTCCTCGTTAACAAAACAAGCCATCCAGGAGGTGAAGCAGGATGTGCGGGCTGGCATTACGCGCTTGCTTTATGTTGCCCCTGAATCGCTGACCAAAGAAGAGAATATCACCTTCCTGAAACAGGTCAGGATCTCTTTTTATGCCATTGATGAAGCCCACTGTATTTCGGAATGGGGACATGATTTCAGGCCTGAATACCGCAGGATAAGACCCATCATTAATCGCATTGGTCTCGCCCCGCTGATTGCACTCACCGCAACGGCTACTCCCAAAGTGCAGCATGATATCCAGAAAAACCTGAGCATGCTGGAAGCGAATGTATTTAAGTCCTCCTTTAACCGGCCAAACCTCTTCTACGAGGTCAGGCCAAAATCACACACTTCCAAGGAGATCATCAAGTTTATCAAGAATAATTCCGGTAAATCAGGTATCATTTATTGCCTGAGCAGGAAAAAGGTTGAGCAACTGGCTGAAGTGTTGAAAGTGAATGGTATAAAAGCATTGCCATACCATGCCGGAATGGATTCCGCTACACGCACGGCAACGCAGGATAAATTCCTGATGGAGGATATCGATGTGATCGTGGCTACCATTGCATTTGGAATGGGAATCGATAAACCCGATGTCCGGTTTGTTATTCATTACGACATGCCAAAAAGCCTGGAAGGTTATTATCAGGAGACCGGAAGAGCAGGTAGAGATGGCGGAGAAGGTCGCTGCATCACCTTTTATAGCTATAATGACGTGCAAAAGCTGGAGAAGTTCATGCAGGGAAAACCCATCGCCGAGCAGGAGATAGGAAAACAACTGCTCCTGGAAACGGTTTCCTATGCCGAATCATCGGTTTGCAGGAGAAGGCAGCTACTACACTATTTTGGTGAAGTATACAATGAAGAGAATTGCGAAACGTGCGATAATTGTGTCCACCCAAAAACCCAGTTCGAAGGTCAGGAATACATCCTTGACGTGCTTGAGGCCATTAAACAGGTCAAAGAAAAATTCAAATCCGAACACGTTGCACAGGTCTTAAGTGGTACCGTCAATTCCGCTATTAAATCATATAAACATCATCAGCTGGAAATTTTTGGCGCCGGAAGTGATCACGATGAAAAATTTTGGGGCGCCGTCATCCGCCAGGCATTGATTGCCCGGTTCATTGAAAAAGATATCGAGAATTATGGACTGCTGAAAATCACTGAAAAAGGTGAAGACTTTATCAATAACCCCCATGAATTCTTGCTGACAAAGGATCATGATTATGAAGATGAGTCAGAGGATGAAACATTCGCGAGCGGCGGACGGACAAGTACCGTTGATGAGGAACTGTTCAATATTTTGAAAGATCTGAGAAAGAAAATCGCAAAACAGAAAAATTTACCCCCGTTTGTTATTTTTCAGGATCCCTCCCTCGAAGATATGGCAATCCAGTATCCGATTACCCTGGAAGAGATGCAATATGTTACCGGTGTCGGCCAGGGCAAAGCTCAACGATATGGAAAGGAATTTGCCGAGATCATAAAAAAATATGTCGAGGAGAAGGATATACTCCGACCACAGGACATGGTGGTTAAATCGGTAATTAATAAATCGGGACTGAAAGTCTATATCATTCAAAGCATCGACAGAAAAAGATCACTCGAAGATATTGCCGATGCGAAAAACCTTGAAATGAATAACCTCCTCAAAGAGATTGAGTCAATTGTTCAATCCGGAACAAAGATAAACCTGGACTACTATATCAATGAAGTGCTGGATGAGGATCATCAAGAGGAAATTTTTGACTACTTCAGGGAGGATGCCGAAACGGAATCCATTGAAGCCGCTCTGCAGGAACTAGGGGAAGATGAATATTCCGAAGAGGATATCCGGCTGATGAGGATCAAATTCTTTTCGGAAATGGGAAATTAAAGAGAGATTCTAAATTCCAAATTTCCAATCACAAGTTCCAAATATCAATATATACTCTTATCATCTTTTTTACTATCTTCACTCCTTCAATGAAAAATCATTCATTCCCCAATGACCATTCTGGAAATACGTAACATCAGTAAAAGTTATGGAAAGATCCAGGCTGTTAAGGGCCTTTCAATAACAGTACAAAAAGGCACTGTGTTTGGCATACTTGGTCCCAATGGAAGTGGAAAAACAACTACGCTTTCTATAATTGCCGGGATATTAAAACCTCAAACAGGCAGCTACAGATGGTTCGAGCAGGAACCGAGCAAATGGTTAAACAGGAAAGTCGGTTCGCTAATTGAAATCCCCTATTTTTACCCTTATCTCTCCCTGTATCATAACCTGAAAATTCACTGCCTGATTAAGGATGTTCCTGAAAAGGATATTGAAAGGGCCCTGGAGATTACCGGTCTGACATCCCGCAAGGGATCCCGTTTTGATACCCTGTCACTGGGAATGAAACAGCGGCTTGCTCTGGCATCCGTCCTGCTGGGGGATCCTGAAGTGCTTGTGCTGGATGAACCGGCAAATGGACTGGATCCGGAAGGAATAGCCGAAGTAAGAAACATTATAAAACTGGAAGGTGAAAAAGGAAAGACAATCATCCTTGCCAGCCATATACTGGATGAGGTGGAAAAGGTGTGTTCCCATGTTGGGATTTTAAAATGGGGGCAATTGATTGCCAGCGGGAAAGTGAATGAACTGTTGGTGGAGGATGATACGATTATTATATCTTCCGAAAGGATGAATGAATTGCATGAGCTACTGGTCAGGGCCGGATTTGTAAAAACAAGCCAATATGATGAGCAGGAAATAACCTTAACCCTGGCTGACGAAAAAACACCCGCAGACCTGAATGCTTTTGTTTTTAAAAACGGGTTTACCCTATCACGGCTTGAAGTGAGGAAAAAGAGTCTTGAATCCCAGTTCCTTGAACTGGTTCGATAGTATTTCGTGCGTGGCAATTAAAACTATTGAGCAATAGATGAAGAAACTTTTTAAAATAGAACTGATTAAGATATGGAATTACGCCTCGTTCAGGGTGATTCTGATCCTCCATTTCTTACTTTTCCTTTTGGTTATCTTTGTTTCCTCGCAAATCGACATCTCGGTACCCGGTTTAACGATGAAAAACCTGTTTCAGTTTCCGCATGTCTGGGAATCATTTGCCTGGATAGCAAGCTGGTTCAACCTGCTGCTTGCCGTCATGCTGATACTCCTTGTCGGAAATGAATTTTCTTATAAAACGTTCAGGCAACAGGTGATCACCGGTTTAAGCCGAAATGATCTGATCATCGGAAAAAGCCTTGTTGTTCTTCTTGTGGCTCTCTATGGTGTTTTGCTGGTCCTCTTGACCAGTACGATCTTCGGATTGATCTTTACCAGGGGGCTCTCCGTTGCTGTGGTCTTTGAAAAGTCATACCTGCTGGTTGTTTATTTTATCCAGGCTATCGGTTACATGACCATTGGTTTTTTGATTGCCGTGCTTTTCAGGAACACTGCATTGTCTATCGTCATGTACCTTCTTTATTTTATCTTAATCGAACCCATCATTCGGCTCATGTTCCCCCGGGATGCCAGACTCTATTTCCCGGTAAAAATTATCTCTAATCTTACTCCAAGACCCGAGTTCCTGACCATTGCTTCAAACGAACCCATGCTGGATGCTTCCGGTCATAGCAACCTTGATCTGAGTGCCATCGGTATTGCACCGGATCCTTTGCCGTTTTACCTTACCATCCTGTTGGCTCTGGCCTATATTGCAGTTTTCAGCTCCCTCATTTTTATTTTTATTCGGAAGAGAGATATTTAATTGAAAAAGCGCGTTTTGACTTGGGGTTGTCCCGTAAAAAAGATCCCGTATTATTTATACACGCGGCCTTTCCAGGAAAACTCCCCAATAGTACCTGCAACAGGAATGATGCTTACATAGAAAAAGTAAACCACCTGGAGAATCAAAAAATATTTCAGTAGATGTTTCTTCTTAAAAAAACCGGCAACAGAATGGATGAACAGGAGATCTATAGCCGACTTTACCGTAAAAAGACCGATAAAAGCAACGATTCCCTGGGGTATGAAAGCAGTAAGGAAGAGGGAGAGGAGTAATAACAAATTCATCAAATAGACGATGATTGCAGTGGCGATTGAATCAAAATCACGATAGCCCCTGTTTTTGGATGTCCACCGCTTCCTTTGGTTCCAGAAAGATTTCAGATCAGGCTGGCCTTTTGAGGTAACCACCGCTTCCCGAGATTTTAAAAACAGGGATTTCAGTCCGGTCGTTTTTTTTACTCCATGAAGCAAGAATATATCATCCCCCGATGCAAAACGTGGATTCATGGTTTCGGAATCCGGAGCGATTGTTTTTCTGTTGAAAGCCAGGTTTGCACCATTGCAGAGAACGGGTTTGCCAATTCCGGATGATCCCCCCGATGTTCCGGTTAAACTCAGAAATTCAAGTGCCTGGAGATCCTGAAAGATCCCCTGTCCCTCATTCAATATAACCGGACCAATGATAAGATCAGGCCTGTCCTTTTCAAAGAAAGAAACGATGGAGGATATCCATTCCTCTCTGAATGTGCAATCGGCATCGGTGGTAATGATAAGATCACCCCTGCTTCTTTTGTATCCACACAGCAAGGCATCCTTCTTCCCAACTCCTGAATTGGGAATGACTGAATAACCGGTTTCATCCTTCATATAGAAATGAATGGCTTCCTTCGTTGTATCCGTCGAGTGATCATCCACAAAAAGGATTTCCAGCAGGTTGCCCGGATAATCCTGGCATTTCAACATCCTGATAAGCTGTGGAATATTTGCCGCCTCATTCCTGAGTGCAATAACAATGGAGACAACTGTCTGCCCGCGACAGGTGGATCGTTTAACAACGCTTGTCCTTCTCCACCCCCAAAGAATGAGCATGATCAGGATAACATAACCAATCCCTATGGCAAGCGAAAGAAAATAGAATAATAGCATCCCGGTTTAGCTGGTTTTGTATTCATCCCAACTTTTAATGGCAATATCTTTCAAATCTAATTTGCAGAATGCCAGGATGAACGCGCTGGCAAGGCGTGCATTGGTAATCAGGGGAATGTTATAGTCTACAGCTGTTCTGCGAATCAGATAGTCATTACTCAACTCACTCTTTGTTAAGTTTTTTGGAATATTGATGACCAGGTCGATCTTTTTCTTTTTCAGGAAATCCAGGGTATTCGGGTGTTTATCTTCGTCAGGCCAGTGCAGGACCGTGGCTTTAATACCGCTATTTGCAAGAAATTGTTGCGTTCCGCGCGTTGCATACAAGGTATACCCTTTTTCCTCCAGTGCTTTTGCACTATTGATCAATTCAACTTTCGAGCGGGCAGGTCCGGTGGAAAGCAGGATGTTCTTTTTGGGGATGGTGTATCCGACCGACAACATGGATTTAAGAATTCCTTCATAAAAATCCTCCCCGATACAACCCACTTCACCGGTGGATGACATATCCACACCAAGGATAGGATCGGCTTTCTGGAGCCTGGCGAATGAGAATTGCGGTGCTTTAACCCCGATATAATCGAGATCAAAGATCGATTTATTGGGTTTCTCCACTTCAATACCCAGCATGACCTTCGTTGCCATCTCGATCAGGTTGGATTTGAGCACCTTGGATACAAACGGCATGCTTCTGGACGCTCTCAGATTGCATTCAATTACTTTAATATCATTATCTTTTGCAAGAAATTGCATGTTGAACGGACCGGTAATATCCAACTGTTTCGCGATCTGCCGCGAAATACGTTTTATTCTCCTGACCGTCTCAAAGTATATTTTCTGAGGCGGAAATACCATCGTGGCATCGCCGGAGTGTACACCCGCAAATTCCACATGTTCGGAAATGGCATAGGCGATGATCTCACCCCTGTCGGCCACGGCATCAATTTCGATCTCCTTTGCATTTTCAATGAACTCCGAAACCACAACAGGGTATTGTTTCGAAACATTGGCGGCAAGCGTCAGGAAATGAGAGAGCTCTTCTCTGTTGGAAACCACATTCATTGCGGCACCTGACAATACATAAGAGGGTCTGACCAGTACCGGGAATCCTATTTTGTCAACAAAGCCATAAATCTCTTCAATGCTGGTAAGCTCTTTCCATCGTGGTTGGTCGATTTCCAACTTGTCAAGCATCATCGAAAATTTATGGCGGTTTTCTGCATTGTCGATCGATAATGGTGAGGTTCCAAGAACATTTACATCCTGCTTATAGAGGCGAATGGCGAGATTATTCGGGATTTGTCCGCCGGTTGAAACAATAACACCTTTCGGATTTTCAAGCTCGACAATGTCCAGAACCCGTTCCAGTGAAAGCTCATCAAAATACAAGCGGTCGCAAATGTCATAATCCGTACTAACAGTCTCGGGATTGTAGTTGATCATGATAGACTGGTATCCTTGCTGCTTTATGGTATCCAGGGCATTCACACCACACCAGTCAAACTCCACACTGCTTCCTATGCGGTAAGCTCCGGAACCCAGGACAATCACTGATTCCGTATCGCTACTGAATTCAACATCATGCTCCGATCCACTGTACGAAAGATAGAGGTAATTGGTTAAAGCCGGATATTCGGCTGCCAGGGTATCGATCTGTTTTACGTAAGGAATAATTCCCTTTTTTTTCCGGTATTCCCTGACTTTCAGTAAATCTTTATCGATTTCTTTAACACCGGATTTGAGAACAAACCGGGCGAGTTGAAAATCTGAATATCCCTGTATCTTTGCCTCCCGGATCTTCTCTTCAGGAATCCTGGAAAGAGCATCATACTGTACCAGTTCATTTTTCAGGTTGATGATATTCTTCAGTTTGTATAGAAACCATTTGTCAATTTTTGTGAGGTGATGGATCCGGTCCACATCAAATCCCTTTTCCATGGCTTCGGCGATGACAAATATCCTCATGTCGGTTGGTTCAGCCAGCTCTTTCTCAAGGTTTTTAAAACCGATATTGCGGTTGCCAACAAATCCATGCATTCCCTGGCCGATCATACGCAATCCTTTTTGAATCGCTTCTTCAAATGTACGGCCGATCGACATCACTTCACCCACACTTTTCATGCTGCTTCCGATCAGGTTTGAAACACCGTCGAATTTGTTCATGTCCCACCGTGGGATCTTGCATACAATATAGTCCAATGCAGGCTCAAAAAAAGCGGTGGTAGTCTTGGTTACGGAATTCTTGAGTTCATGTAATCCAAATCCCAACCCCAGTTTTGCAGCAACGAAAGCCAGGGGGTAACCCGTGGCTTTTGATGCCAGTGCACTGGACCGGGACAATCGTGCATTTACCTCAATAACCCTGTATGCTTCTGAAGAGGGATCCAGGGCATACTGTATGTTACACTCTCCAATGATCCCGATGTGACGGATAACCCGGATAGACAGCTCCCGAAGTTTATGGTATTCGGAGTTTGTCAGGGTTTGGGATGGGGCGACAACAATGCTTTCGCCGGTATGGATACCCAGTGGATCAAAATTCTCCATGTTACACACGGTAATGCAGTTGTCATATTTATCCCTTACGACTTCATATTCAACTTCCTTCCATCCTTTCAGGGATTCTTCAACAAGAATCTGGTCACTATAGGAAAATGCCTTCGAGGCCAGTGTGCTGAGCTCTTTCTCATTGGTACAGAACCCGCTACCCTGGCCACCAAGAGCAAAAGCGGCCCTGATGATGATCGGATATCCAAGTACCCTTGCTGCTTTCAGGGCATCCATAACATTATGCACCGCAATGCTTTGTGGTGTAACTATCCCGATCTCTGATAGCTTGTTTACAAATTTTTCCCTGTCCTCGGTATCCATGATCGCCTGAATGGGTGTCCCCAACACTTTTACATTGTATTTCCGGAATACCCCGGAATTGAAAAGATCAATTCCACAGTTCAATGCTGTCTGACCTCCAAAGGATAAAAGGATACCATCCGGTTCTTCTCTCTTGATTACTTTTTCAACAAAATAGGGTGTGACCGGAAGAAAATAGATCTTGTCAGCTACCTTTTCAGAGGTTTGAACGGTAGCAATGTTGGGATTGATAAGAACCGTCTGAACCCCTTCTTCCCTGAGTGCTTTCAGTGCCTGTGAACCGGAATAATCAAATTCTCCGGCTTCCCCGATCTTTAATGCACCCGACCCAAGAATGATCACCTTTTTGATGGGAGGTATGGTTTCTTTTGTTGAACGGGGATTACTCATGTGTCATTTTTATTTTTTCAATGAATTCGTCAAAAAGAAATGCAGTATCTGTTGGTCCGCCTGCTGCTTCCGGGTGAAACTGGGTGGAGAAAAAGGGCTTTCGCTTATGGATCATTCCTTCGTTGGTTTGATCATTGACGTTGATGAAGAGCGGTTCCCATTCCTCCGGCAGGGTTTCATTGTTTACAGCAAATCCATGATTCTGTGATGTGATGTATGCCCTGTTGGTCCCCATTTTCAATACCGGCTGGTTATGACTGCGGTGTCCGTATTTCAGCTTATAGGTGTCAGCACCGGATGCAAGAGCCATCAGTTGGTTACCAAGACATATCCCGAATATGGGAATATCTTTTTCAAAAGCCCTGGCGAGGTGATCAATGGTTACCTGGCACTGTTTCGGATCTCCGGGCCCGTTGGAAATAAAGAGGCCATCATAGTGCTCATTCAAAAAATCATAATCCCATGGAATCCGTATTACGGTGGTGTCTCTTGCCAGAAGGGAACGGATGATGTTGTATTTTACACCACAATCGACCAGCAATATTTTGTATCTGCCGTTTCCAAAGATCTCTTTTTTTGCCACACTCACCCGGGCCACCAGGTTCTCTTTGTTGGGGTCATAGAGATCAACATCCTCGCCACCGTAAATGATTTTACCAAGCATGGTCCCTTTCTCCCGCAATTTCTTGGTTAAGGCACGGGTATCCACTCCGAACATCCCGGGCACGGAATGTTTCATCAACCAGTTTCCAAGGCTGTCTTCTGCGTTCCAGTGACTGTATTCGAATGAGTAATCGGAAACAATCAGGCCGGAAATATGAATGGAGCTTGATTCATAGAATTTTAGCAGGTTATTCTCTAACTCTTCCCTTGGAGCACCGTAATTGCCTACAAGCGGATAAGTCAAAACCAGGATCTGTCCCTTGTAGGATGGGTCAGTAAGACTCTCGGGATAACCTGTCATGGCGGTATTAAACACAACTTCACCGGAGACAGATCGTTCGGCACCGAATGATTTTCCCATCAGTTCGGTGCCATCTTCGAGGATAAGCTTAATGGCAGGTACGGTGGTCATCTATGCTGATTGTTGTGCCCCAAAATTACTCAAGTTTTTCAAACATATTTCACACAATCGGTATTTTCGCGCGGAATGAGTTCATCAAAACTGTAAACCATGTTGCATTGATTTATGAGGCTATACAAGATTGTTTAAAAACCAAGGACCTGCAACCGATACCGTGGTAAGATTTGAAGGTTTGATGAATTTATTTTAGAAAATCAGAATATCAGCCTTGATAGATCCATTGATCCGATACCTATTCAGAAGCCAGGTTTTTAATATCTTCCTCCTTCCCGATGACAACAAGCGAATGATCTTTGGTTAATACTATTTTTTCAAAACCCACCGGGTCCATTTTGGTGATTTGTTTTCCATTCTGTGATAACACTTTATGTTTTATGCCAATAATGTTTACACCAAATCTGGTTCTGATTTCCAGGTCTGGAATTGTTTTACCGAGAAATTTTTCAGGGATTTCAATTTCACTGATAAAAACATCCAAAGCAAGTTCATCAAGAAATTTAACATCCTTATTTAACAATTGCAGGGCAAATCTTTTCCCTTCCTGTTTCTCCGGGTAAAGGATTTGAGAAATATTCATACGTTCAAGGATTTTCACCTGGATATCTTTTGTAGCTCTGGCATAGATCCGTTTCACTCCTAATTCCTTTAAAATCTCAATGGTCAGAAGGTTTGCCTCAAAGGCTTCTCCTAATGATAATATCACTATGTCATCTGGATGAATGAAGTTTGCCATTGCAATCGGGTCGGTATTGTCAATCTGGACGGTAAATTCGAATCCAGCCTGTTTTAACTGATTTACAACCGTTGAATTGGAATCCATTACGATCAGTTCAGCTTCATTGTCCTTCAGAACTTGGGCTATCTCCCGGCCGAACGCACCCAATCCTATTACAATAAATCTTTGTTTTGTTGCCATGATGTTAACCTACGATTAAAGTTGTTTCAGGATATTGATATTTTACTTGACTGATCTCTTCTCCTAGTGCAATTGCAACAGTAAACAGTCCGATTCTTCCCAGGAACATCACGATGATAATAATGATTTTTCCCCACAAGGACAAATCAGGGGTTATCCCTCTGGAGAGTCCTACCGTTCCAAAGGCTGATACGGTTTCAAAAAACAGATCGAAGAATGAAAATGATTCAGTTATAGTTAGCAACAACAGGCTGATAAACAGTAGGAGGATGGAAAGCACAAAAACAATAAAAGCTCTTCTGATGATCAGCATGTTGATTGTATTCCAGCCAATCTCCACGCGGTCCTTACCCCTGACGAATGCCCAGAAACTTGCCATCAGGGTTATAGCAGTTGTGATTTTTATGCCGCCAGAAGTCGAGTTGGGAGCACCTCCGATATACATTAAAAAGATGACAAACAACAAAGCGGGAATAATCATTGCATGAATATCTACAATGGAAAAACCCGCTGTTCTGGATGTAACACTGGTAAAAAGCGCGTTCAGTATTTGTTGTTTTGCTGGCAGATTGCTCCATTGGGGCATTTCCAATAACCAGATAAAAATGGCACCAACGATAATAAGACCCAGGGATGAATATACAATTATTTTAGTTTGTAGTGAAAGCCCTTTTTTTCTGGCTAATAAATTTGTTTTCATTCCGAAAAGATCGGTTATGGTATAGAAACCTATACCCCCTGCGATAATCAATATCATCACAATAACCAGGATAAGGGTGGATGAAGAAATCGTTGAAGATTGAAAACCATCAGGAAGGTTACTGAATCCGGCATTGCAATAAGCGCTTATTGAATGAAAGGCTGCAGTAAACAGGCGGTTAAATTCCGACAATTGCATAGGATCCAAAGCCAGATACAAACCAATTGCCCCCACCAGTTCAAAAAGTAACGTAATAAAAATAATGGCTTTCAGAATCGATGTCAATGAATTTAAATTATTATCCTCAAGGATCTGTTGCACAATCAGTTCATCCTTGAGCCGCAATCCCCGATGAAGAAATAGTGTAATAATTGATGTTATTGTGATGATACCCAAACCGCCAACCTGTATCAGGAATAAGATGATAGCCTGACCCTCAACAGTAAATTTATCCGCCACATTCAGCGTGGTTAAACCGGTTACACATACAGCTGACACAGATGTAAAAAAAGCATCAATCCATGATATGCCTTCAAATGTTGCCCTGGGAAGTTTTAAAAGACAGGACCCCAAAAAAGTCACCAGGAAATAGGAAAATACAATAATTCTGGCGGGTTTCAGGGATACATAAAGCCATCTGTCTCGCGATTTTGTTATCGTAACAATGGCATTTGTCACAATATATACCTGGATCAGGACAAAATAGAGTTTAATGAAATTATGTGAGGTGGAACGGGTAATTAGATAATGAGGCTCCTCAACGGCAAAGATTTCCTCGATCACAATGGAAAGGATAAAAATGGCCAGAAGGAGAAATTCCACGGGTGATTCCTTAATATATTGTAATTTCCGGCTGCTGAGAAAAAAACGGGTCAATATGGATATGACAAAAAGTGCTGCAATAACTTCATCCAGCACAAGAAGGACAAAATTGGTCTTTTCCGAAGTATAAAATCCATAATCCAGAATCAGGGAACAAATGGCTACCAAGCCTAAAAAATACGTCACCCTTCTGATGTACGTATCAATCGTTCCCTTTTGTACGGCTTTCATCGAAGTTTACAGAAGAATTGGCAATACTGCCTATAAAGGTGGATCCGAAATGTGTATTATATAGTTATGCTTCTCGATCAAATTTCTATAATCCGGCAGGTTTTTATCCGGATAATAGCCAATAACAAGCGTGAGTTCGACTTTCTTACCGGTTTTTAAAATATATTTATCCGGTGATTCCGTTTTTAGGATTTCTCCATTTACTGCTTCAATGAATTGATGTTGAACCGGTATACCCGGAATTCTAATTTGTACCAGATATTCGGTATCTGCAGCAAGTTCATTATCCCTTATTTCCTTATCCAGAAATCGGATAATTGGTTTATCTCCCTCGTAATGGATAACTCTTTTTCCATTTTCCCAGGTACCTTTCCACATCAATACATCATCATCATACCATTCAACCCACATACCAATTTTCTCTCCTTTCTCGAAATTTCCTTCTGTTTTTTTATTGCCATTTTCATACCAGTATACCCATATTCCCTCTTCCTTATTGTCCTTATAATTACCTTTGGCAACCAATTTATCATTACTAAAGATTTCCCATGGACCCTGTTTTAATCCATGGAGATCAGTATAATTGAGTTTATCCGTTTCGTTTAACTCAGTTGGATTCCGGCTTTTTGTTGCCTCCTGATCACGGCATCCGAAAGGCATAAAAATGACAATCAGGAATATTAGATATCTCATGGCAAAATGAATAAGACGGGTAAATTTAACGGATTGTTTTTACATTTGAAAAATTAATTAACTCACCTTCTATCACTTTTAGTCTATTTGCCTGATCCTGTTATAACCTTATAATTGGTATGCATGATAATAAACCCGGATTTTTATTAAATTTGATAATGGGTTGACCTGTAATTCACTGTATGAAAACATGGTGTAGGTAATCAGTGGAATTTCTTTTCGAAAATTTCAGGTGAAGCAGAATGAAAAATGAACGTGTTAGCCGACTTATTATTCTTGCCGGCCCTTCCTGTGTTGGGAAGAGCCCGTTAGATAAAGCATTGAAAAAATTCTATCCCGAACTCAGGAATGCTCTGCAATTTATCGTGCTGTACAATGACCGGGATATCCGGCCCGGTGAAGCGGATGGGATTGACTATCACTTCCGGAACCGTTCTTTCATTGAGTCGCTGAAATCGAACGAACGGTATGTTGTTATCGATGTCCGGGGGGATCTTCAAGCTCTTGATTTGGAAGAATTAAACGGGAAACTTGAACGGGGAGATGTTTTTTTTGAAGGGAATCCTTTTATCGGCCATACACTATTGACCCATTCAGCCCTGCAGGATGTGAAGAAATTGAGCGTTTTTATGTCACCATTATCGCGTGAAGAAATATTATTCCTCCGGTCATCCGGAGAGAATATCTCACTGCCGGATCTCCTTACCGATATCATGCAAAAGAAACTACTGCGAAGAACAAGGAAACAGAAGCGTGAAATAAGTCTGAAAGACCTGAAAAATATTGAACGGAGAGCCTCAAGTGCCTACCGTGAATTGAAGAAAGCACATCACTTCCAACACGTGATTCCAAACCATGATGGGGAAGATAGCGAAAACTGGGATGCATTTCATTATCCACTGGGTGATGCGAGGAAAGCCCTGGAGGCATTCGTTTCGCTGTTACAGGAAGAACCAACATCCTGGGTCGAAAGCTGGGAAGAAGATTTGTTGCCTTGATTGTAATACCGAGAAATAACCGCTATGCCTGAAGCCGAAAAGGGAACTTTCTTATTTGAACTGTTTGAGGAGAAGATCCGGTCTTTTTTATTTTACCTGGAAAAGGCAAAGAAAACCTATCATATTCAGGATATCCATCAACTCAGGGTCAATACCAAACGAATCAATGCCATCTACCAGTTGATCGAAAGTGCCACCGCACTGAATTTTGACGCCGAATCGCACCTGAAACCCATGAGGGAGATCTTCAAATCTGCAGGTAAACTGAGGGAGGGACAGGTGAACCTTGAATTAATGAAAGCCTATGACCTGCACCCCGATGCCTTCATGCTGTATAGCGTAAACCTCGAAAAATCACAGGTTAAGACTATCAAAGACCTGAAAAAAGGGGTAGAAAGTTTCGATAAAATATCCTTTGACCATACCATCGGTATGATCAAAGCCTATTGTGAGCAAATCGGTAAAACAGAATTATTGGATAAAATGGATCAATATATCCGGATGAAGGCAATATCAATAAAGCAATTGTTACAGAAAAAACAACATCCTAATAATGTTCACCGGATACGCATGAATCTGAAAGCAATGGAACCTGTTCTTTCCTTGCTTTGCTCAGTCAGCCGGGGAAAATTTGGAAGTGAAGCCTTCGAATCGCTTAAAGAAACTGCACTTTACATTGGCGAGTGGCACGATCGAATGATCCTGATCAAGTCAATCAACGGGTTTTTAAAAAACCTGAATGAGAAAAATAAATACAGTAAGCAGGCAATGCTTCAACTGATTGATCAAATCCAGAATGATATTGAAGAACTAAATGAAAACATTGATGCTAAACTAACAGAAACCCTGGCTCATATTATTCAGTGAATTCCATTGCAGGTCATGTAATATATGGATAAACAACCATAAGCTATTGTTTGTCAGTAATTCCCGAAATGAGATATGGCTACCAAAATCAGAGCAAAGAAAAGCCTGGGACAGCACTTCCTGATCGATCGGAACATCGCGGCGAAAATTGTTGCTGAACTTGGTCCTGAAGTCTATGGACCGGTGATTGAGATAGGCCCTGGTATGGGAGCCCTGACACAGTTCCTGGTTAAGAAGGATACCATCGACCTTTACCTGGTTGAGATTGACCATCAATCGGTTGAATACCTGAAACAGCATTTTCCTGAATTGGAGAAGAACATTATTCAGGAAGATTTTTTGCTGCTTGATTTGAAAAAGCGATTCTCCCCTCCGGTCACGATCATTGGCAATTTTCCCTACAATATTTCCAGTCAGATCTTCTTTAAGATCCTGGAGAATAGAGAATATGTAGACCGTGTGGTTTGTATGATTCAGAAAGAGGTTGCTGACAGGATCCGGTCATGTCCCGGGACGAAAGTGTATGGCATAATGAGTGTTTTGTTGCAGGCTTTTTTCCATGTGGAAATCCTTTTCTCGGTTAGCGAAAAGGTATTTGTACCACCACCCAGGGTTAAATCATCCGTAGTGCGACTAAAACGCAATGATACCAAAAAACTGGCGTGTGACGAAAAGCTTTTTTTTACCGTTGTGAAAACCAGTTTTAATCAGAGACGAAAAACCCTGCGGAATGCATTAAAAAGTATTTTGCTAAATTTGGACCTGAATCACCAGCTGATGAGCAGGAGAGCTGAACAGCTCTCTGTGGATGAATTTGTAGAACTGACCCGTATGGTTGAATTGAGATTAAAAAACAGGACACAATAAACAGGACACATGTCAATTCAGTTTGAAATAACCAGAGAATTTATTGAAGGGCTGAAAACCGCCATTTTAGCTGAGGATAAAGTTACTGTCCAATCCAAGCTGGCAAACTTCCATGCAGCAGACATTGCTGAAATATACAATGAGCTATCCATGGAAGAGGCAAAATTTTTGTTTACCCTGCTGGAGGGAGAAACAGCAGCCGATGTGCTGGCGGAACTGGATGAAGATGACCGGGAGAAGTACCTCAAAGCGTTGCCCGGAAAAGTGATTGCCAAACAGTTCATCGATCAGATGGATTCGGATGATGCAGCCGATGTGATGGCTGATCTCTCCGAAGAGAAACAGGAAGAGGTCCTCCAACACATCGATGATATTGAACAGGCTGGAGATATTGTTGATCTGCTCTCTTACGATGAAAATACAGCTGGAGGGTTAATGGCAAAGGAACTAATTGCCGTGAATGAGAACTGGAATATACTCAAATGCCTGAAAGAGATGAGTAAACAGGCAGAAAATGTGGATGAGGTTTATTATGTATATGCAGTCGATGATGGTAACAAACTGAAAGGTACCGTTTCCTTAAAACGGATGCTGTTGAGTCAGAATTCAACCATTATCAAAGACATTGTGAATTATGATGTCATGTCGGTTAAGACAGACACGCCGGCCGAAGAGGTTGCCAACATCATGGACAAGTATGACCTGGTTGCATTACCCGTTCTTGATAGCATTGGTCGCCTTATGGGACGCATTACCATTGATGATGTGGTCGACTTCATCCGCGAAGAGGCTGAGAAAGATTATCAGATGGCTTCCGGTATTACAGAAGATGTTGAAACAACGGATAGAATTAGTGTATTAACCAGGGCACGACTTCCCTGGTTGCTGATTGGACTGGCAGGAGGAATTCTTGGTGCACTGGTGATCGGACATTATGAACCCGACCTGGTTAATTATCCTAAACTGGCATTCTTTATCCCACTTATTGCCGCTATGGGAGGTAATGTCGGGATCCAGTCCTCCGCCATCGTAGTACAGGCAATCGCAAGCAAATCAATGGGTTTGGAAAGTGTGTCAAAAAAATTACTCAAGGAATTCCTGGTTGCTTTTACCAATGGCGTAATCCTGGCAGCACTCATCTTTGGCTATAATTTCTTTGTTATTGACTCCTTTGCACTGACCGTAACGGTCAGTAGTTCCCTCCTGATTGTAGTCATCTTTGCAGCCCTTTTTGGAACAACCATACCCCTTCTTTTAAATAAACTTAAGATTGATCCTGCATTGGCAACGGGTCCCTTCATCACCACGATAAATGATATCATCGGGCTTTTTATCTACCTGATGCTCGGAAAACTGCTGTTTGGCATATTGTAAGGGTTAAAAGGTCGTCCCGATCGCTTCAACCGGATCGAGCCGGGCAGCGGCATTTGCTGGAGTGTAGCCTGCAACCATTCCGATAATCCCGGAAATGCTTAAACCCAGTATAATGTTTCCCAGGGTCAGGTGCATCTGCAGGTCCCATTTTGCGTTGACGATCAATGTCCCAATAAAGACTATAAGAAGTCCCAGAATACCCCCGACAAGCGAAAGCAATATGGACTCATACAGGAACTGCTGTAGTATAAACCTGTTCTTTGCACCCAGTGCCTTTTGAATACCGATGATATTCGTTCGTTCCTTAACAGAAACAAACATGATGTTGGCTATACCAAATCCACCAACCAGGATGGCAAAGCCTCCGATGATCCAGCCTCCAATATTTATTCCTGCGAAAACAGTGTCAAATCCCTGCTGGAGAAGGCTTGCCTGATTGAGTGAGAAGTTGTTGATAGCGGCAGGCTTCAACCTCCTGTGTGCCCTTAAAATACTGGTAAGTTCATCTTTCAGTTCGGCAACCGAAACATTCTCTTTTGCCCGGACAATGATCCATGGATTGAGGGATTCGCTTCTGATATTCACAATATTACGCGTAAAGTTTATCGGAATAACAACCGATTCATCCAACCCTTCATCACTGATACCCCCGGCACCTTCCTTTTTAAATACTCCGATTACCAGCAATTTTCTTCCCCGGATCTCAACTGTTTTTCCAATGGGGTTCCTGTTCTCGAATAGTTTTTCAGCAAGGTCGGCTCCAATAATAACCCTGTTTTTCCCGCTGGCGGATTCAAAAAGAGAGAAATACCGTCCCTTCTCAATTTCAAAAGACCGGACCGTTTCGAAGTCGTGCGTCGGCGACCAGAGAGTAATGTCTTCTGCCGAGTTGTTCATATACTCTACCGTTACTGTTGTTAAAATGGTGAACACCATGGCTTCGGCCTTTACAGACCTCTCCTTTAACGCCTCGTACTCTTTTATTGTAGGTACAGGCCATTTGATAATGTCCCACCAGGCAAGGTTTGGATCAAATGACCAGGGCCATTTCATAACGTATACCACATTGTCTCCCATGGAAGCAATACTATCCCGGATTGCCTTTTCCATCCAATCCAGTACAGTAAATACGGCAATGATGGCAAAAATCCCAATGGTTATGCCCAGCAGGGAAAGAAAGGTTCTCAGTTTATTTACAATAACCGAGTTATAAGCAAATAAAAAACTCTCCTTTAGAAGCTTCAGATAGATCATTCAGCAAATCCTCTTATTGGTGATAATGACTACAAATATAACCAACTTGTTATTTATCCGTTTATGATTTGATGATTTTTCCGAATGTCCAGTCCCTTCAGAACTCTTAAAATAATCTATATGGATACATCTTTTAATGTGATAAAATCACTTATTTTGATAAGTTTTTAATATCTTTGTGCAGATTTAACAAATAGTTGTGAATGAGTGGTTTAAAAAGAATAAATTCCGCACTTGTTTCCGTTTATCATAAGGATGATCTGGATAAAATAGTCCTGAAACTGAATGAATTAAACGTTTCACTCTATTCAACAGGTGGGACGAAAGATTTTATTGAAAGGCTTGGGATTCGGGTGCATGCTGTTGAGGATCTGACAACCTATCCATCCATTCTGGGTGGAAGAGTGAAAACATTACACCCCAAGATTTTTGGCGGGATTCTGGCACGACGGGAAAACAAGAAGGATCTGGAGCAGCTTGATCAGTATGAGATTCCTCAGTTCGACCTTGTCATTGTGGATCTTTATCCCTTTGAAGAGACAGTCGCTGCCACAAGTAATAAGAACGAGATCATTGAAAAAATAGACATTGGAGGTATATCGCTTATCCGGGCAGCTGCAAAGAATTTTAACGATGTGCTCATTGTCTCAAATCGGGAACAATACAATGCATTGTTAGATTTGTTGTCAGCAGGAGGGGGAGAAATCACACTGGATGAAAGAAAGCATTTTGCTACTGAGGCATTCGCTGTTTCTTCGCATTACGATACCGCAATTTTTAATTACTTTAACAGGCAGCAGGAGGTTATGCAATTCAAACAGAGCATTAAACCGGGAAAGCCCTTGAGATATGGTGAAAATCCACATCAGAAAGGAACGTATTTCGGAAATTTTGATGAGATCTTTACCCAGATCCATGGGAAGGAAATATCCTATAATAACTTGCTGGATATTGATGCGGCTGTAAACCTGATTTCTGAATTTGATGAAACAACCTTTGCCATTCTAAAGCACAACAATGCCTGTGGAATTGCCTCAAGGGAAAATCTGATGGTTGCCTGGAACGATGCACTTGCAGGTGATCCCGTATCTGCATTTGGAGGTGTTTTGGCAACCAATGTGAGGGTCGATAAGCAGACGGCAGAGGAGATAAACAAACTGTTTTTCGAAGTGATCATTGCTCCGGATTATTCCGACGAGGCGCTGGATATCCTGAAACAGAAAAAGAACCGTATCCTGTTAATCCATAAGCCGGTTGACCTTCCCAGGCATTCCTACCGTTCGGTGCTGAACGGTGTTCTCTATCAGGATAAAGACCTGGCAATGGAAACAAAAGCTGATTTAAAGACGATCACAAAAATCAATCCGACGGATGAAGAAAAGAATAATTTGGTTTTTGCAAATAAGGTGGTTAAACACACAAAGTCCAATTGCATCGTTATTGCGAAAAATCATCAATTGCTGGCCAGTGGAGTAGGACAAACCTCCAGGGTTGATGCCTTGAAACAAGCCATTGAAAAAGCACGTAATTTTGGCATGGATTTGCAGGGTGCAGTCATGGCTTCTGATGCCTTTTTCCCCTTTCCCGATTGTGTAGAGATCGCCCATGAAGCCGGAATAGTATCTGTAGTGCAACCCGGAGGTTCAATCAGGGACAAAGAATCAATCGATTTCTGTGATACACATGGTATGTCAATGGTATTTACCGGTATAAGGCATTTTAAACATTGATAAACGTTTGATATATTTAGGAGAGCCTAAAACATGGGAATGTTTTCTTTTTTAACGCAGGAAATTGCGATAGACCTCGGAACGGCGAATACGGTCATTATCCACAATGACAAAGTCGTAGTGGATGAGCCTTCCATTGTTGCCGTAGATAAGAATACGGGCAAACTAATTGCTATTGGCGAAAGAGCCAGACAGATGCATGGCAAAACACACGAGAACATTATAACGGTAAGACCCCTCAGGGATGGTGTAATTGCTGATTTTAATTCCGCTGAACAAATGATCAGAGGAATGATCAAAATGATCAATCACAGACCGAGGGCTTTTTCTCCTTCATTAAAAATGGTGATCGCTATCCCCTCAGGAAGTACTGAAGTTGAGGTGCGTGCTGTACGGGATTCATCAGAACATGCGGGCGGAAGGGATGTATTTATGATCTACGAACCCATGGCAGCAGCTATTGGGATTGGCATTGATGTGGAAGCACCTGAAGGGAGCATGGTGGCTGATATTGGCGGAGGAACAACCGAAATTGCGGTGATCGCTTTGGGAGGTATTGTATGCAACAAGTCTATACGGATTGCAGGCGATGGTTTTACAGCAGATATCCAGGCGTATATGAGGCACCAGCATAACATCAAAATCGGTGATCGAACAGCCGAAGACGTGAAAATCAATGTGGGATCAGCTCTTCCGGATATTGAAAATCCTCCCCCGGATTTCATCATCCGGGGACCGAACCTGATGACTGCCATGCCCATTGAGATTCCCATTTCATACCAGGAGATCTCTCATTGTCTGGATAAATCCATTACAAAGATCGAGACGGCAATTCTGGGAGTATTGGAGCAAACCCCCCCCGAGTTGTATGCGGATATTGTTTCCCGGGGAATCTACCTGGCAGGAGGAGGTGCCTTGCTCAGAGGGTTGGATAAGCGATTTACAGATAAAATAGGTATTCCTTTCCTTGTCGCTGAGGATTCGTTGCATGCCGTTGCGCGCGGTACAGGGATTGCTTTGAAAAACGTTGATAAGTTTTCATTCCTGATGCGGTAAAACCCAAATAGGAACATTAAGCAAATTCATCGGGAGAATGCGAAGTTTAATACGATTTATTCTTACATATCATTTCCTTCTACTATTCCTGATCCTTGAAACCCTTTCATTAACGCTTCTATTCCAATACAACCCCTTTCAGAAAGCGAAATTTGTTAACTCCAGCCAGCGAATAACAGGATTTGTTTATTCTAAAATTGACCTGTTGAATGAATACCTCTCCCTGCGTCAGATGAACCGCCAACTGGCCATAGAAAATGAAAAATTGAAAAACATTTTACAGCGGGTATACCGATCCGATGAGATCTTCTTTTATGGCGAATACGACTCGGTTTATCAGCAACACTATTTTTATACTTATGCCAGGATAGTCAATAATTCTGTAAATAAACAACACAATTACCTGACATTGAATAAAGGCAGCGATGCCGGTATCAGGCCGGAAATGGCAGTTGTGGCTGCCGATGGAATTGTGGGTGTTGTAAATGGTGTATCGAAACGATTTTCGACCGTAATTTCATTATTGAACACCGACCTGCGCGTGAGCGCGAAAGTAAAAAAGAATGATGCGTTTGGATCCCTCTCCTGGGATGGTATTAATTACCGGGAGGCCATTTTGGATGAAATCCCGCACCACGTCAATATTTCAATAGGGGATACTATTATAACCAGTGGATTTTCAACAATTTATCCTGAAGGCGTATTGATCGGGACCATTAAGGACTTTGAAGTGAAAGGGGCGAATTTTTATGTCATAAAAGTTCATCTCTTCACCGATTTTAAGAGCCTTACCTATGTCAGTGTGGTTAGTAACCTCAGGAAAGAGGAACAGAAAGAACTAGAAAGCAGGGTCGAATATGATTAATCTTATTGCACGTAACGCAGGGCGCTTTATTATACTGGTACTTTTTCAGGTATTGGTGTTGAACAATATCCAGTTTAGTGGATTTGTGAATCCATTCATGTATGTGCTGTTTATTCTTCTCCTCCCCTTTGAGGCGCCACGCTGGGTGTTGCTGGTCTCCGGTTTTCTGTTGGGCCTGTCGGTTGATATTTTTTCAAATACACTGGGGTTACATGCTTCTGCAACCCTGTTCATGGCATTTTTACGCCCTTATGTGTTGAGGGTGATTTCTCCAAGAGATGGATATGAAACGGGCACCTATCCCCGGGTGTTTTATTACGGAATTACCTGGTTCCTCAATTATGCAATAATACTTGTATTTGCACATCACCTGTTTCTTTTTTATTTTGAGGTATTCAGATTATCTGAATTTTTCAGAACCCTGTTGCGTGTTATCCTGAGTTCCTCATTCTCAATTTTGTTCATCGTGCTTAGCCAGTATATCGTTTTTCGAAAATGATTGTTTTGTAAAATCACATTAAGAGGTGAAGAATCCATATGCAGGAAGAAAGTATGTGATTGCCGGTGCAGTGATCCTGGTTTTTACCGTCTATGTTATCCGGTTGTTTTCCCTGCAGGTCATCGATAAATCCTATGGGTTGACTGCCAGCAGTAACGTATTGCGCTACGTCACGAAATATCCTGCACGGGGATTGATATACGACAGGCGTGGAGATCTTCTGGTATACAATGAAGCTGCCTATGATCTGATGGTTATCCCGGCTCAGCTTAATGAATTTGATACAACTGACTTTTGTTCTGTCCTGGGATTGACCATTGAGGAGGTGAGAACCAGAATTCAGTCTGCAAAAGATTATTCAGCATATACATCCTCCCCTTTCCTGGAACAAATTTCTTCCCTGACCTATGCCAACCTGCAGGAAAAACTTTACAAATTTCCGGGCTTTTTCGTGCAGGCAAGAACATTGAGAAAATATTCCGATAACATTGCCGCACATCTGCTCGGATATGTTGGTGAAGTGGATGAGAAGATCATGAAGGAGAAACCCTATTACCGGTTAGGAGATTATATTGGAATAAGCGGAATCGAGCAATCCTATGAAGATGTATTACGAGGGGGAAAAGGAGTTGAAATCTATATGGTAGATGTTCATAACAGGATAAAGGGCCCTTACCAGGATGGCAGGTATGATACCGCTGCAGTTGTTGGGACAAACATCACCATTACCATCGATTCTTACCTGCAGAAATATGGTGAATTGCTGATGCAAAACAAGATCGGAAGCATTGTTGCGATTGAACCCTCAACGGGAGAAATTCTTTGCCTGGTCTCTTCACCAAGTTATGATCCGTGGCTAATGGTTGGCAGGATACGGTCTCAAAATTTCATCCGGCTCTCACAGGATACATTGAAACCCCTCTTTAACCGGGCATTGATGGCTCAGTATCCTCCTGGGTCAACCTTCAAATTGATCAACGGAATGATCGGACTGCAGGAGCAGGTGCTCCGCCCCTGGATGGAATACTATTGTGATTTTGGATATCATGTGGGTAACTTTACGGTCGGTTGTCATAATCACGATTCTCCGCTTGACCTGGTCGGTGCTGTCCAAAATTCCTGTAACGCCTATTTCTGCAATGTTTTCAGAACAATACTCGACAATCCTGAATACGGATCAGTACGGGAAAGTTTTAATGCCTGGACCAATTACCTGCACTCCTTTGGATTTGGCGAAAAGTTACATTCAGATTTTGCCAATGAGTTGAGAGGCCTGGTACCCAGTGATACGCTGTATGATGCGAAATATGGAACCGGTAGATGGCACTCACTGATGTTGATTTCACTGGCCATCGGGCAGGGAGAACTGGGGATCACACCCATCCAGATGGCCAACATGACCGCAGCAATAGCCAATCGTGGTTGCTATTATACTCCGCATGTTCTAAAACGGATTGATAGCGGTGAACCAATCGATCCACGGTTTCGGGAGAAGCATGTTACCGGTATTGATTCGATCAATTTCATTCCAATTATTGATGGAATGGACCTTGCTATAAATGGTGAACCCGGATCAGGAAGCACTGCAAGAAGTGCCTTTCTGCAAGGTGTCACCATATGCGGTAAAACAGGTACTGCAGAAAATCCGCACGGTGAAGACCACTCCATTTTTGTTGCCTTTGCACCCAAAGAAAATCCAAGGATTGCTCTTGCAGTATATGTGGAAAATGGTGGCTTTGGCAGTACTTATGCTGCCCCCCTTGCCAGCCTGCTGATTGAGAAGTATTTAACCGATACCATCACCCGGCCATGGATGGAGGATAGAATTTTGAATACCGATCTGATACATCTTGAAAAGGATAGTGAACATATGGACTAGCATCGACTGGATTACAATATTTTTGTATCTGGTATTGGTGACCCTGGGATGGATGAATATCTATGCATCTGTCTATAGCGAAGAATCAGCAGGCATTCTGGATTTTTCCCAGCGATATGGGAAACAGCTAATCTGGATTTTGGCAGCACTGGCTATCGCCTTCCTGGTGCAGGTCATTGATAGCCGCTTTTATTCATTTTTTGCATATCTCATTTATGGGATTTTCATTCTTTTTCTCTTGCTGGTATTGATTTTTGGACGGGAGGTACACGGCTCAAGATCCTGGATTGAATTGGGGTTGTTTCGTTTTCAACCAGCCGAATTCGCCAAGGTAGGTACCGGACTGGCACTGGCAAGATACCTCAGTGCTCCTAACCGGAAGATCCATTCACCAAGAACCATCGGCACCATGGCACTGATTGTGCTGGTTCCTGCATTCCTGATCCTGGTTCAGCCGGACATGGGTTCAGCCCTGGTCTTCTTTGCGTTTATCCTGGTTCTTTACCGGGAAGGATTATCGGGAACAATACTGTTCATTGCCTTGATGTCCGTTGTTTTGTTTATTCTTGCCCTTGTACTCGACAGGCTATTCATCATTCTCGGTCTAATCTTTCTGGCATTAATTGCCCTTCAAATCATTGAAAGAAAAAGCAGATACACATTCGTAGCACTCACCATTCTGGGATCATTGATCGTAGCAGCCTTTGGTTTTAAAACCTTGCTTAACTGGAATATATCCGGGTACTTCCTTATTGTTATTTCCACTCTTTTAGCAGGCCTCGTGTTCCTCTATTTCGGATATAAAAAAAAGATCAGAAATGGAATTTTTGTTTATTTAATCCTTATCGGTGCCATCGCTTTCTCCTTCTCGGTAGATCATGTATTTCATAATGTTCTTGAACCCCACCAGCAGAAGCGGATTAACATTTTGCTGGGAATTGAATCGGACCCCTATGGAAGTGGATATAACGTAAACCAGTCAAAGATAGCAATAGGATCTGGTGGATTTGCAGGGAAAGGGTTCCTGAACGGGACACAAACAAAATTTAAATTTGTGCCTGAACAGAGCACAGATTTTATATTTTGTACTGTCGGAGAGGAGTGGGGCTTCCTCGGTACTTTTACAACTATCTTCCTGTTTTCAATTCTCCTGATTCGGTTAATTATTCTTGCAGAACGACAAAAATCCCTGTTTTCCCGAATCTATGGATATGCCGTTTTTTCAATCCTCTTTTTTCATATTGGTGTGAATATCGGTATGACCATCGGGTTATTACCCGTAATCGGAATTCCACTTCCGTTCTTAAGTTATGGAGGCTCATCCCTGTGGTCGTTCACATTGCTTCTCTTTATTTTCCTGCGGTTCGATGCAAGCCGGATGGAATACCTCATTTAGTTACCCCCGGGTTCACTAATCACATTCCAGCACATACACCATGAGGAATAGTCCTCAGCGGTGGAGTGGGTAAGAGATCTCTGGCTGGCAGGTGTTCATTTTGGCCGGTTAATCTCTATCTGATGTTTCTCTTCAACGAATTGTATCAATTTTGGGAAAAAGTCATAAAAATCTGCCCTGTATTTCTCGTAGTTACTACTGAGTTCATCAATGGCAAATTTGGTATAATCCGGTAGAGATGTTCTCTTTGTCATTCGGTGAAGGACAACACCTATTCCTTCGATGGTCAGATAGGATTCGAGCCAATTGTTCAGAATAAAAATTGGAAGAAATTGTTTCACCCGTCTGGGAAGTATTGCAAAATGTAAGATCAGGACCTCATAAAAGTAATAGACAAATTTCTTAAGCGATTCCTGTGAAAAGTTTTCCCACTCCTTTGCCAGAAAATGATCATAAAAAATATCGATGATTATCCCAGAATATTTGTGATATTTTGGATTGAGTTGGGACTTGCTTCTGCGAATGATAGGGTGCCTGTCCGTGAAGGTGTCAATGTTTCTGTGAATCAGAATACCTTTTTGAACTAACTCTGTATACTGCTTATAGTTTGTCCCTTTCACATAATCACCTATGAAATTCCCAACCTTCACTTCATTGGAATCACCGGAGAGATATACATGTGCGAGATAATTCATATCCAAAGGTATGAAATGGGATCGATATCCTGAAACGTCAAAAAACCTTAAAATATATTATTAAACATATTCTGGTATATGGTCCGGTCAGACCTGATGGAATTCCTGTAAATAGCGGGGCCGAGAAGTCATCAAAAGAAAGTGGATGCATTACACAGGTTTTATTTTTCAGCTAAAGGTGTACCTTTGTTAATCTTCATATTGTAGCCCTGTTAATTTTTAAAATTTAAACGAATGAAAAAGAATGTATTGATAATTGGTGCAGCAGGTAGGGATTTTCATAACTTCAACACCTACTTCAGAGATAATGAACAGTACAACGTGGTAGCGTTTACCGCTGCACAAATACCCAATATTGACGACCGGAAATACCCTGCAGAACTTGCAGGGAAGCTATATCCAGAGGGGATACCGATTTTTGCTGAAACGGAACTGCCGGATTTAATCCGGGAGAAAAAGGTGACTGATTGTGTTTTTTCCTATAGTGACCTTCCGTATGAGCGCGTCATGTCGGTGAGTGCCATTGTAAATGCTGCAGGAGCGAATTTTATCCTGCTGGGTCCCGGTGAAACCATGATTAAAAGCACCAAACCAGTCATTGCTGTCGGAGCTGTCAGAACAGGTTGCGGAAAAAGCCAGACATCACGAAAGATCATAGAAATATTGATGGAAAAAGGTTTGAAGGTGGTGGCTATCAGACATCCAATGCCGTATGGAAACCTGATAGCCCAGAAAGTGCAGCGGTTTGCGGAACTGTCGGATCTCGAAAAAAATGACTGCACCGTTGAAGAGATGGAAGAGTATGAACCACACGTTGTTAGAGGAAATGTTATTTATGCTGGTGTTGATTATGAAGCGATTTTGCGGCAAGCAGAAAATGATCCGAAAGGATGTGATATCATTTTATGGGATGGAGGGAACAATGATTTTCCGTTTTATAATCCCGATTTAATGGTTACTGTCGCCGATCCGCATCGCCCGGGCCATGAATTGAAATACTATCCCGGTGAAGTTACCTTACGGATGGCAGATGTGGTTATAATCAATAAGATGGACACTGCCTCACCGGAGGGAGTGGAGATTGTAAGGAAGAGCATTAATCAAATTGCTCCGGACGCAGTTGTGATCGATGGTGCGTCACCCATTAAAGTACAGGATCCGACAGTCATCAAAGGGAAGAGAGTGCTGGTGGTGGAGGATGGTCCGACACTGACACACGGTGGAATGAAAATTGGAGCCGGAACAGTCGCAGCAAAAAAATTCGGTGCATCAGAACTGGTCGATCCCAGGCCGTATATTGTAGGCAAACTAAGCGAAACATTCAGGATCTATCCATCAATAGGAACCCTGTTGCCAGCGATGGGTTATGGAGAACAACAACTGAAAGATCTTGAAACCACCATCAACAATACAGATTGCGACTCCGTTATCATTGGGACACCCATCGACCTCAACCGGATCATCAAGATAAAGAAACCCACAACCCGGGTATTTTATGACCTGCAGGAAATTGGAAATCCAGACTTAAACGATGTGATTGATGACTTTTTGAAAAAGCAGGGGTTATAACATTTACCCGGTTGCCGGATTTAACCCAGCAGCCTTTTCCGGATCTTTTCGGTTTCTTCTTCAAATCCCGGTTTACCCAGGAGAGCGAACATGTTTTTTTTGTATGCTTCAACACCCGGCTGATCAAACGGATTGATGCCCAGTACATAACCGCTGATAGCACAGGATTTCTCAAAGAAATAAATCAACTGGCCAAGATAGAATGCGTTGATCTCCGGTATCTCGATGCAGATATTCGGAACCCCTCCGTCAACATGCGCAAGGATCGTTCCCAATTGAGCCATTTTGTTAATTTCATCAAGCCGTTTCCCGGATAGATAATTGAGTTTATCCAGGTTGCTCTGATCGGATGGAATTGTCAATCTGTAGTTTGGATTTTCAACTGCAAGGGTGGTCTCAAACAGATTCCTGATCCCATCCTGGATGTATTGGCCCATGGAGTGAAGATCAGCTGTAAAGTCAACACTGGCAGGAAAAATTCCCTTGTTTTCCTTTCCTTCGCTTTCGCCAAACAGTTGCTTCCACCAATCTGAAAAATAGTGAAGTTTGGGATTGTAATTCACCAGTATTTCAATGGTTTTCCCGGAACGGTACAACAGGTTTCTTACGGTTGCATAGAGCGCCGCCGGATTCTCCCGGAATGGTGTTCCTTCCCCAGTGATCCGTTCCATAATCCGTGCTCCTTCCACCAGTTGAGTGATATCAAAACCAGCCATTGCAATGGGAAGTAAACCAACCGGAGTAAGGACAGAATACCGGCCACCCACATCATCAGGAATAATAAATGATCGATATCCTTCCTGTGCTGCTGTTTGCCGCAAGGCTCCTTTGCTGGAATCGGTTATGGCAATGATTCGATCGGATGCTTCCTTCTTTCCTTCTTTTGCAATGAGGTGATCGCGGATTATCCGGAAGGCAATAGCCGGTTCTGTGGTTGTCCCCGATTTTGAAATTACAACGATTGCAAATGACCTGTTATTCAGGATTTCAAGCAGTTCGGCAAGGTAATCCTCACTGATGTTGTTTCCCGCAAAAAGCACAACCGGGTGCCCGGGACTGTTTCTGAACACTTCAAAGCCGTGTGATAGTGCTTCAATGACGCATTTTGCACCCAGATAGGACCCCCCGATACCAATGATCACAACCAGTTCAACCTTCTCAGCAAACTCATCCGCTATGGTTTGTATGGAAGAGAGATCCCCTTCGGAGATCCTGCCCGGAAGATTGACCCATCCCAGGAAATCATTCCCCTTTCCGCTTTTTTGATGAATAGCCGATAGCTGTGCGTTAACTTCCGGTTCAAGCGAATGGATCTGTTCCTTGTCAAGAAAAGGATAGACATGGTCAAGCGTTAGTTTCATATTCTTCATCAGGCTAAGTGTTCAGTTAACAATTGTATTTCGATGGCCGGAGATATTCCCTCATAGAGGATATTGTATACCGCTTCTGTAATGGGCATGGTGACCATATACTCTTTATTGATCTCATAGATACATTTTGTGGCAAAATACCCTTCGGCTATCATATTCATTTCCAGCTGTGCAGATTTTACCGAATATCCTTTCCCGATCATGTTGCCAAACGTTCTGTTTCTGCTGAATTGGGAATAAGCTGTAACGATCAGATCTCCCAGGTAAGCAGAACTTTTTACATCCCGGGTGATGGGATGCACCCGATCAAGAAAACGCTTAATTTCCTGGATTGAATTGGATAGCAAAACGGCCTGAAAGTTATCCCCATACCCCAATCCATGACAAATTCCGGCAGCAATGGCAAAGATATTTTTCAGGACAGAAGCATATTCCGTTCCATAGATATCATCTGAAACTTTGGCCTTTATATAAAATGTTTCGAACAAGCCCGATAACAACCGGGCTTTCTTTAGATCCATGCTGGCAAAAGTCAGGTAGGAAAGCCTTTCCAATGCCACCTCTTCTGCGTGGCATGGTCCTGAAATGATTACCATGGAATCAAGCGGGACCCGGTATTTCTGATGAAAGAATTCTCCGATGATCAGGTTACCATCGGGTACAATACCTTTGATAGCTGAAACAACCACTTTGTCTGAAATATCCACGGAAAGATCCTTAAGCGCATCCTGCAGAAAAGGAGCAGGAATAGCGAAAATCAATATCTCGGACTCATTGATTGTTTCATTAATGTCGTTAAAAAGTTTGATTTTATCCAGGTCCAGATCGACTGAACTGAGGTAATTTGGGTTATGTTGATAGTCGCGGATATATTGAATCCGTTCAGGCCTGCGGATATACCAGTTAATTCTACCCGCGTTTTCCATCAATATTTTTATGATTGCTGTTGCCCAGCTTCCCCCTCCCAGAATTCCAATTGACGGTTGATCATTCATGAGGGTCTATTTATATTTGTATATCAAGTCCTCGCCACATTATCGCCTGTGAATACCTCCGGCACTGGAAGCATTCAGGTTTCTG
>CAYMFM010000005.1:0-5142 GCA_964389685.1 uncultured Rikenellaceae bacterium | reverse complement strand
CTCGCCACATTATCGCCTGTGAATACCTCCGGCACTGGAAGCATTCAGGTTTCTGATCTCAGGATCTCCGTCATAATAAATGTCTCCGGCACTGCTGGCTGTGGCATCCAGTTCCTCTGTGACGTGGATTTTTGCATTGCCAGCACTGGAAACATTAATCCTGCATTTTTTAACCTTCAGGTCGTATGCATCGAGATCACCAGCACTGCTGAGACTGGCTTTCAGGTAATCTGCTTTTCCTGAGATCCTGGCATCCCCTGAACTGCTGATCGAAAGATAAAACTCCCGGGCTTCAATATCAAGGTCCAGATCACCGGCACTGCTGAGAGAAATATCAAGGTTTTCAGTCTCCAGGGTATTGACACCTTCCAGATCGCCCGAACTGGTAATTTTAATACGGTTCAGGTTTTTATAGAGAACATATACCCTTTTTGCTTTAGCACGACGAATTTTCTCATCGGTGTAAATATAGAGGGTGTTATTCTTTACTTCCGTCCTGATCACTTCATGCAGGTTCTCATCGGCTTCAACTTTCAGGTTTTCCGCATCCCCCTGTTTTATGTAAACATCAATTCCACTGCTAACCTTTATGCCGTCAAAACTGTGAACCTTTCGTATTTTACTTACTACATGTCCGTTGCCATAGATTGTGTCGGTTATCAGGCCGTAATCGCAAGCCGACAGACCAATCATCAGGCACAGTAAGACCAGAAAAAAAGCTCTTGTTTTCATCTGTATGGGTTTTGGTTGTTACTCTGTTATTCTTTCCTTTTGTACTTTCTAACACTGAATCTCATCTTTTTAAAGAATTAAATGATAAAGTTACTCTTTTTACTAATGATTCGAAATAATCGCAACTGTTTTGAGAACTGACCGATTGATTATTTAGCAACTCAAGTTGCACCAAATCTATTCCTTTGAAAAATTTTATTCTATCTTTACCTCTATCTTTAAACAGATAGAACCATGTTACCATTAAATGGGATCATCCCCCCTGTTCCAACTCCATTTGATCAACATGGAGATCTTTATTTGAGAATGATCCGGGAGAACATAAATTTCCTTAATGCATTTGAGCTTGCCGGTTATCTCATGCTTGGATCGAACGGGGAACTCGTAATGCTTTCTGAGAAAGAGAGGATGCAAGTGTTGGAAGCGGCAAGGGCAGTCATACCGGAAGAGAAGATCTTCATGGCCGGAACCGGATGCCAGTCGACAAGACAAACCATTGAACTGACCAATAAAGCAGCGGAAGCGGGGGCAGATATTGCCCTGGTTCTGAATCCGGCGTATTACAAAAATGCCATGAGCCAGGCTGCCCTGGTGAATCACTTTAAACGGGTTGCGGATGCCTCTTCAATACCGGTTATGATTTATAATATGCCGGCAAATACCGGGATCGATATGGATGCTGAAATCATTCATGAGATATCCCGGCACCCCAATGTCATCGGACTGAAAGATTCGGGAGGAAATGTTACGAAGTTAAGCGATATTCACAGGATGTGTGGAGAAGATTTTCGGATCATGGCAGGAGGTGCAGGTTTTTTTCTTCCGGCTATGACTGTAGGAGCAACCGGCGGAATTCTTGCACTGGCTAATGTATCGCCCGGGATGTGTATTGACCTTTACAGGATGTTTCTTCAGGGAGAAATGGAACAGGCAAGACAATTGCAGGTCAAACTGATCCCGTTGAACAGTGCCATCACCAGAAAGTGGGGCATTTCGGCTTTGAAAGAGGCAATGGATATGCTCGGAATGTATGGCGGACCGGCAAGAGAACCTTTATTGCCCCTTGATCAGGAACGTAAGGATGAACTGAAGGAATTGTTGGTTGAAGCGGGAATCCTAAAATTCAATTCTTAAAAGAAACCAATATGAAACGAACATGATTTTTTTAATTATAAAATTTTAAATGAATGAAAGATCGCCCACTTTTGATGATTCCCGGGCCCATCGAATTCGATCCTGATGTCATTCTGGCA
This sequence comes from uncultured Rikenellaceae bacterium, assembly GCA_964389685.1. Lineage (GTDB taxonomy): Bacteria > Bacteroidota > Bacteroidia > Bacteroidales > VadinHA17. The sequence continues at coordinate 3,157 of CAYMFM010000005.1, read as the reverse complement.
ATGGGGAAGCCCGGGACCAGTCATGTTGCACCCGATTTTATTGAACTGTTCGGATCTGCACTGGGAAAAATGAAAGAGGTATGGCTCGCTCCAACAGGCCAGCCCTTTATCATGTCGGGATCCGGAACCCTAGCCATGGATATGGCTGCCTCCAATCTGGTTGAAGAGGGGGACGCTGCCTTGGTTGTCTCAACCGGTTATTTCGGCGAACGGTATGCCGAATTATTAAAGCGCTACGGTGCCAGCGTAACCCTGTTGTCATCCCAACCGGGTGAAGTGCCGGATGTTGTGGAAATTGAGAATGAACTTCAGCGGAGAAAATATAAGGTGCTGACATTTACCCATGTAGACACATCCACAGCCGTTAAGGTCGATCCTGAACCGATGGGTCAACTGGGCCGCAAATACGGAATCCTTACTATCCTGGATGGTGTCTGTTCCGTTGCAGGGGAAGAGATAAGGCAGGAGGAGTGGGGTATTGATGTGGTGTTAACAGCCTCGCAAAAAGCAATTGGCGTACCTCCCGGGCTGGCACTTCTTGTTGCTTCCCCACAGGCTATGCAAACATTCCTGTCCCGGAAAACACCCGTTGGGAATTATTATGCCGACTGGAATAACTGGTTGCCGATCATGGAAGCCTATGAAGCAAGAAAACCCTCCTATTTCGGAACACCGGCAGTGAGCCTGATATCGGCACTGCATGTGAGCCTGTGTCAGATCCTGGAAGAGGGGATGGAACCACGTTTCAGGCGTCATGCAACGATAGGTTCTGCTTTCAGAGCTGCTTTTAAAGCACTTGCCCTGGACCAGATACCCCGTAGTGACAAGGTTGCTGCAAATACCCTCTCCGCACCAAAATATCCTGAAGGGGTTTCAGGAACAGAACTGCTGTCTCAAATAAATAAGGCAGGTGCAATCCTTGCCGGCGGATTGCATCCGGACATCAAAAATTCCTACTTTCGCGTAGGACACATGGGGGCTATTACACAGGGAGATCTTCTGGCAACGGTAGGAGCCATCGAAACAGGATTACTGAAATGCGGATATGCATTCACACATGGGGTGGGAATTGATGCTGCATTCCAGGTTTTGAACTCTGATCGATGAGGGATATTTTAAGCTCACCCCTTATGATCTCCCCTTTTTCCTTCGCACTTTTCTGTATTCTGTAACGAACGGGTCGTAAAACGGTTGCGTTATTTGTTATGGTTTTTAATATCATTTGGCAATTGCCGGTCCATGAATTGCTTTCTCCTTGAAGAAGGATTGAAGTTGGACCGGGATTTTCACTGGTCACGTTTACCCCAGGCTTGCCCTGTGAAATAATGCTTCGCATTAGTGGCTTTGCCACTATTTCACAGGGCGGGCCTGGGGCTATTCATAATTGGACCCTTTCAGGGTCGACCTGTCTTGTCTTACCGTCGAATAAGTTTTGTAATTGGATATTGTAGTCTGGAATTTCTGAATGCGACAGGCTGGCGTTTGGGTTTTGTTATTTTCTTGTGCTATTAGAAGCGCCTCTGCTCACCGGTACATGAATCGTTTTCCCGATTAGATATTCCAAATTTTTCATACGATAAACGACAACCGTTAACCGATACGGGTCCTGTGAAATAGATTATTCTATTTTGCGGAGCGCACAGGGTAAACCTTATTTCACAGGGCGGGCATCGTGACCGAACACCGTCAGACGACTTTTCTATTTCCCCGCCAGGTATTTCACCCCTTCCAGCACCATATCCACGTGATTTGTGCTGATGTAAATATGGGTAGAAACCCTGACTCCCCTGGTACCATCGCGGTCCCTTCCAATGGTCCGGATAACAATATTATACTTTTCACGAAGGTAATTCACGATGGTTTCCGGCTCCACTCCTTCGATGGAAAAAGCAGTCAACCCCCCACTCAGGTATGGATCCATGGATATGTGTAATTGTACCTTCGGAATGGACTTCAGTCCATCTTTCAGGTGTTTTGCAAGGGTTTTTATTCTTCGTTCAATCCGCTCACGACCGATACTGTTCTGAAAATTCATGGCTTCGTCCAGGGCAAAGAATAAGGGGTCAGCTCGCTGCCCGAGCGTTTCAAACCGTGAAGCAGATTCTGAATTATCCCATCCGGATGAGGCGATAGTAGGCCAGATTTTATCCTGTGCCTCTTTTTTTACATACAATACACCACATCCTGTTGGTGCACCACCCCATTTGTAGGGACTGGAAGCCCAAAGATCGATGCCCAGATCATGCATGTTCATATTTAACATACCAAAAGCATGAGCACCATCAGCAGCTACCAGGATACCCCTGGAGTGTGCAAGCTCACTTATCTCCTTCAGCGGAAATATTAATCCGGTGATGTACACCGTATGACTGATGCTGATTACTTTGGTCCTTTCTGTTACCTGCCTTTCGAATGCCCCGATGATTTCATTCACATTTTTTGGCGGGGCTCCGATCGGAACTTCAATAACCTTTATTCCATGCCGCTTTTCCTTCATCTTCCAGGGATAATACCCGCCGGGATGCTCCAGGGATGTGATCAATACCTCGTCTCCCTCCTGCAGGTCCAATCCGCTGGCAATCAAATTCATACCTTCCGTTGTGTTCCTGTTGATGGCAACTTCATCCGGTGATGCTCCGATGAATCTTGCCAGCTTGTTCCTGATCTCACCCTTGAGCGACGGTAAGAAATGATAAGAATCATACGGGTTGGTTGCCTGTATCTTAAAATATTTCATCAACGCATTGAATACCGGTTCAGGCATTGGGCCAATTGTCCCGTTATTCATCATGATCAGGTCATCCTGGAAGAGAAAGTGTTTGCTGATGGCTTCCCAGTACTTGCCATCGGGAGATCCCTCCTGGAACAGGTTGTCATTCAGGTTAGCAATGCTGGCATAGATCTCAGCATTCAGCTTGTTCAGCGTTACAACAGACATGGCTGAAACACCGGCAAAATATTCAAGAAATCTTCTTCTGTTCATGATTTGGATTATTGGTTAAGTTAATACCTGTTGTATTTCTATTCAGGAAAGAATAAAATTATGGAATAAAACCGTACATGTCAAGAAATCAATCCATTATTTGACAGGTTAAGATATGAATTTAACCCGAAAAATTCTTTGAATTTTTCGCCATTTATGGCTGACGAAAAGTCA
>CAYMFM010000004.1:130403-137745 GCA_964389685.1 uncultured Rikenellaceae bacterium | reverse complement strand
ACCCTTAAAATACAAATATAAGGGTTACTGGTCTCGAAGAATCGATGGGGAACATAGGCTGATCTATCAAGTAAGAGAAGACGAAATACTTATTGCCAAATGTAGGTTTCATTATGATTAATAAGAAAACGGGTGGTAACAATGTGCAAAACACATCTGAACGTGTTTTGCACCAACCGTCAGTAAGCATAGCCCCTCGCAAATAAATGTAACTTACTGATTAAGATTCCGGAGGAAATTCGCACGGTCCATCGCACTCCTAAGAAAAGTCAGCCAAACCGTTTCAATTCTCCGGGATATTGAATAGATTTAAACAATCTTAACCATTCTATCCCAGACATGAAATTTATAATCAAATCCAGGAAGGTTTTCATCCTGTTATCCATCTGTTTGACTGGACTAATCTTCACAATCACCTGTAAAAAATCTGCAGATATACAGATTGTGGATCTGCGTTGTGAATACCGGAAAGAGCCGGTTGGCATCGATGATAAACAACCCCGGTTCAGTTGGATCATGCAATCGGATGAGCGCAACCAGACCCAGTCTGCTTATCGCATCCTGGTTGCTTCAAATCCCGGGAATTTAAGCAAAGAGGAAGGGAATATGTGGAATTCAGGAAAAATCATTTCAGAACGTTCCATCCAGGTTGAATACTCCGGGAAAGAACTCGAATCGAACACTACCTATTACTGGAAGGTGAGGATCTGGGATAAAGCGGATCGTCCTTCTCCCTGGAGTACTCCTTCCTCCTGGTCAATGGGACTTCTTGATAAATCCAACTGGCAGGCAAAATGGATTGGAATTGCATCTGATGAAGCAGAAACCACAAGACCGGTTGATACAATCCTTACAAGCAGAGGTACTCCTCCCGGGACCCCATCTCCAATGGTTAGAAAAACATTCCTGATTGATTCCGACGCAAAAAGTGCCATGGTTTATGTTTCAGCCCTTGGATTGTATGAACTTCATATCAACGGGGAAAAAGTTGGCGATCATGTGCTGGCACCGGAATGGACAGACTATACCAAAAGGGTGCAATACCAGGCATATGATGTAACGGATATGCTGAAACCGGGAGAAAACACCATCGGTGCAATTCTGGGTGACGGATGGTATATCGGAACATTCGGACAATGGGGAGACGATGCCAGGAGAGGTAAAAACTATGGCAGCCTGGACAGGAAATTCCTGCTTCAATTAGCTATACAAACGGAGAATGGAGAGTCAATAACTGTTGTATCTGATGGTTCCTGGAAAGAATTTGCAGATGGCCCCATCCGTTTTGCTGACATGTTCCTTGGAGAAACCATTGATGCCAGGAGAAACATTCCGGGATGGGACAACACAGGATTTGATGACTCGGAATGGAAAGCCGTGCATGTTTTTCCGGATCCTGGAATTGAGCTGGTTGCACAGATGCATGAACCCATCCGGGTTATTGATACACTCAGACCGGTAACCGTTATCGAACCTGATACGGGTGTTTACATCATCGATATGGGACAGAACATCGCAGGTTGGTGTCGTCTTGTAGCAAATGAACCGGAAGGAACGAAGATCATGTTGCGGCACGGTGAGAGGCTAACTGAAGAAGGAGGGCTATATACCCAAAACCTGCGCAGAGCAAAACAGGAAGATATATTCATCACTTCGGGTGAACCCTACGATACTCTGGAACCCCGGTTTACCTACCACGGATTTCAGTTTGTGGAAATAACCGGAATGAGCAGAAAGCCTGATCTTTCCATGCTCTCCGGTATCGCAATCTCATCAGATCCGGAACAAACAGGTCATTTTGAATGCTCAAACCCTGAACTGAATCAGCTCTGGAACAACATTCTCTGGACGCAACGTGACAATCAGCACGGAATCCCGACCGATTGTCCCCAGCGGGATGAACGAATGGGATGGATGGGCGACGCCCTGGTGTTCGCCCAGACTGCCATATACAACATGAACATGGCTCCCTTTTACACAAAATGGATCCGGGATATCCGGGATGCACAGACTGAAGAAGGGGAATTTGCAGATTTTGCCCCGCACCCCAACTGGGATAGACCACACCTGAATGCACCGGGATGGGCTGATGCCGGACTGGTGGTTCCTTACAGCGTCTACCAGAACTACAGTGATCTGAGAGTATTGGAGAAGCAGTATCAATCGGCAAAAAAATTCATCGATTTTGTCCACAAAAGCAATCCGGACCTGGTATGGAGAAATCATGCGGGTAATCAATATGGTGACTGGTTAAACGGAGACCTGATCGAATCGGATAGTTACCCCGACGAAGGTGCTACCATGCCAAAAGATGTTTTTGCTACTGCCTATTTTGCTTATTCTACAAACATATTGGCTGAGATGGCAAACCTGCTTGGTATCGGTTCAGATGCAAAAGAATATTCCGCCCTTGCCGATTCAATACGTCAGGTTTTTAATGATAATTTCGTGTCTGGTAATGGGGAAATAACCGGTGATACGCAGGCAGGGTATGTCATAGCCCTGAATTTTAAGTTGCTTCCTGACAGCCTGAAACCATTGGCTGTCAATCATATGCTGCGAAGGATCTCGGATTATGATGGGCGAATATCAACGGGTTTCCACTCAACAGTATTATTGATGAAGGAACTTACGGATTGGGGGTATACACCGCTTGCTTATGATTTACTGGAGAGTCATGAGTTACCATCCTGGTTATACCCGGTTGACCAGGGAGCAACCACCATCTGGGAGAGATGGGATGGCTGGGTTAAAGGAAGAGGCTTCCAGGACATTGGAATGAATTCGTTCAACCATTATTCTTTCGGTTCCGTTGCCGAATGGATGTACCGGACTATCCTGGGGATCAACCGGGACGATAATCACCCCGGTTATAAAAAATTCATCATAAAACCAGAACCCGGTGGAAGCCTCACCTGGGCAAAAGGAGAATATCATTCGATCCACGGATTGATTCGGACCGAATGGAGGTCCGAAAATGATCGGTTCATCCTGAATATTACCGTACCGGTAAATACCCATGCTATCGTTTATGTTCCTTCGGATTTCCCCGAATCCATAACTGAAGGTGGCGAAGAAGCAGTAAATTCACCAGGTGTGCAGCAAGTCGGAGTGAGCAAAAACCAGGGAATTTTTGAAATTGGATCGGGAACATATCAATTCGAGTCGAAATATTCAATTCATCCTAAAAAATGAAAGTCAGGCATGCCGGTTTGAAAACAAAAGGACAGGATACACTATCAAAAAACAGATTAACAACGCAACATTCAACATAGGCAAAATGGCACAGGAACACAAAATTACCATGCTGGGAACCGGGTTAATCGGGCTGTTTTACACCATGACCCTGCATAATCAGCGGGGAAAAGACCATGTCTATTCAGTCTATTCAAGGTCGCTGGAAAAAGCGAAGAAATTTGCCAGCGAGTGGGGCATTCCAAGGCCCACTTCTGATATGGCTGAGGCAATCAATGATTTTGAGACGGATACGGTGGTGATTGGACTGCCAAACCACCTGCATAAAGAGGCGGTCGCACTGGCTGTACAAGCAGGAAAGAACATACTCTGCACCAAACCACTGGCAAGAAATGCTTTGGAAGCCAAAGAGATGCTTGATATGGTCGAGAAAGCGGGCCTTTTCAACGGGTACCTGGAAGATCTGGTTTATCCGCCAAAGACACTGAAATCGCTGGAATCCGTTAAGAATGGAGCCCTGGGAAAAATTTTGTGGGTACGATCCAGGGAAGCACACGGTGGTCCCCATAGCGACTGGTTCTGGAACCTGGAACTTGCGGGTGGAGGAGCTATTGTGGATATGGGTTGCCACTGCATTGAAATCATCAGAAGCTTTATCGGAAAAGGGATCAAACCGGTTGATGTTGTTTGCTGGGCTGATACCCAGGTTCACCCCATCGAAGCAGAAGATCATGGAATCGGGCTGATCCGTTTTGAAAACGGGGCCATCGGACAATTTGAAGTGAGCTGGGTGTTCCGCGGAGGAATGGATCTCCGGGATGAGATTGCCGGAACCGAAGGGACAATCTGGATTAATAACTTCCTGCGAACAGGATTCGAAATGTTCACCGCAGCTGGAAAGGGAGGTTATGTTGCCGAAAAAACAGAAACCGATAAAGGCTGGCTTTTCCCGGTTGGAGACGAGGTTCATGAACTCGGGTATACAAACATGTTTGCTGATATGCTCAATTCCATAGACAGTGGAAATGAACCGACAGAAACCTTCTATGATGGTTATGTGGTCAATGCAATTATGGATGCCTGCTACCGGTCGGCAAAATCAAAAAAATGGGAACCTCTTATCCTGGAAGATTGGCGCGGTAAAGAAAAAATCCAGCAGGAAAAAGGGATTGAAGAGATGGATGATAAATACATCGTTATTAAAAAGGAACAAATGCCCGATGGACAGGTTAAACTGATCCTGAAAGAGAAAGAGACGGGTAGCATCATCCAGAAAATTATATAATAAATACTATTTACTATGAAAAAAACACTGCAATTAATCATTCTGCTACCATGCATTTTTTTATTCCTTTTTTCATGCACTTCTAAAAAGGTAACCCTCGTATCTCTTCTCGAAGAGATGACAGACCGCCAGGGATTAACCCTCTACCCGGAACCAGGATACAGCGTCAGGCAATTCAGCAGTTACGACAGGCGAAGCATCGCTCCAGACCAGGATGGCTGGTTTGCAAACGGCGATTATACACAATTCATCCGGGAGGAGGAGAATGAAGGAAGACGTGAATTTGTCCTTTTTGACACCTATGGCCCCGGCGCTATCGTGAGGTACTGGATGACATTTGCCGGAGCGGGCGCCTCAGAAGGAACACTCAGGATATACATCGACAACCTTCCTGACCCCGTTATCGAAGACAATGTACTGAAAATCTTAAGTGGTGGATTGCTTGCCGGTGAACCGCTCAGTTCATCCGTATCTCCACTGACCGATTATCAGAGACGGGGGCATAACCTCTATCTGCCTGTTCCCTATGCTGACCATTGCAAAATTACCTATGAATGCGATTCGATCATCATTAAGGAGAACCGGCGCAGACCCAGTGTCTATTACAACATCAATTACCGGACCTATGAACCGGGTACCGTTGTTGAAAGTGTTACGAAACAAGTACTTGCAGAAGCCAGAAAAAAAATAGATAAAACCAATGCAACCCTGATGGAATCCGGACTCCAGGTTCCCGAAGCAAACGAGTATAATGTCAATCAACAGCTCAATCCGGGAGATACACTGAACCTGTTGCTAAAGGAAAAATCACAGGCAATTGTTGACATCGCGATTAAACTTAACTCGGAAAACCTCAACCAGGCTCTCAGATCAACCGTACTCTCCATTTCGTTTGACGGCAACAATACTGTCTGGGTTCCCGTTGGAGAATTTTTCGGAACAGGTTATCAAGTTCATCCGTCAAATACCTGGTATACACAGGTAACCGAAGAGTGCATCATGAAAAGCCTGTGGGTTATGCCCTACAGGGAAAACAGCACCGTAAGGATCATTAATTTTGGTAATGATCCAGTGGATGTCGAAGCAGAGATCGGTGTGAATGATTATACCTGGAAAAAAGAGAGCATGTATTTCGGCACCTCCTGGCATGAATATTATCAAATCTACAGCGCAAAACCACGGTCAGATAAAGATCACGACTGGCATTTCGACGTGAACTACGTAACTCTTGAAGGAGAGGGGGTTTACGTTGGCGATGCATTGACCGTCTTCAATACCGCTGATGCCTGGTGGGGCGAAGGTGATGAGAAGATATTCGTCGATGGTGAAGATTTTCCCTCCTGTATCGGAACCGGGACTGAAGATTATTACGGCTATGCCTGGTGCCGCCCGGAAATTTTTAGCCATCCCTTTATTGCTCAACCTACCGGTGCCGGTAATTTTAATCCGGGTATGACCGTAAACATGCGCTACAGGTCCCTGGATGCAATGCCCTTTTCCACCTCCATTCAATCCGATATTGAACTGTGGCACTGGGCACAGACAACGATAAACTATGCCATGACCGCATTCTGGTATGCAAAACCAGGATTCACCAGTAATGTTAAACCGGATCCGGAAATGGTAAAAAAGCCGGTTGCAATGAAACGAACCGACATTTATCCGCCGGTTGTAGATGAGAATGGATTGCTTGAGGGTGAATGGATGGAAGTGCTGGATGCTGGTAACGGGACCGCAGGTGTCCAATCGGGATTACAGGTTGGATGGAGTGGCAATTCACAACTCTGGTGGCGTAATGCTGAAACCGGTGATCAATTGAAAATCCGGTTTCTGTCTGAAGAAGAAGGAGTATTTGCTATTTCCGGCATCCTGACACAAGCTGTTGACTATGGAATAATCCGCTTCAAAATCAATGGCACAGCACTGCAAAAATCATTTAACGGGTATTCCCCGGATGGAGTAAAAACGGTTCCGTTCAGTTTTGGAATACATAAAATTCATGCCGGTGAAAACATCCTGACCGTGACGGTTACCGGTAAAGATCCAAAAGCAAAGCCCGGAAATATGGCCGGGATAGATTGCATTACATTTGAACCTATCAGATAAAAATAAATTGTTTGTAACTCTCTTAAAGAATCGATATATAATGAGAACCTCCAACCTGTTAATCCTGATGCTGGCTCTGGTTTCCTGCCAACCCAAACAGCAAAAAACAAGTGATTCTGAATGGATTCAGTTGTTCAACGGTACAGACCTGACCGGGTGGAATATAAAAATTTCCGGCTATGAACTGAATGACAATTTCAAAAACACCTTCCGTGTGGAAGATGGCTTGCTGAAGATCCGGTACGATGAATATGAAACGTTCGATGGTGAATTCGGTCACATTTTCTTCAACCAGAAGTTTTCCCATTACAAATTAAGGGTTGAATACCGGTTTGTGGGAGAGCAGGTTCAGGGTGGTCCGGAATGGGCATACAAAAACAACGGGGTAATGTTTCATTCGCAGTCTGCAGAAAGTATGGGATTGCATCAGGATTTTCCTGTCTCGGTTGAAGCCCAGCTCCTGGGTGGCACTGGTGAAGGTGAAAGAACAACGGGGAATGTATGTACACCGGGCACAAACGTGGTGATGGATGGAAGGCTCATAACTGACCATTGCACCTCTTCACATTCAAAAACCTACCACGGAGAAGAGTGGATCACATTTGAACTGGTGGTTAAAGGAGATGAGATCATTCATCATGTGGTGAACGGAGATACGGTAATGACCTATTCCAAGCCCCAGATTGGAGGAGGGAATAAGCCAGAAGATTACCCGGTACCCGATGGCACACCATTAACGGAAGGATACATTGCCCT